>MWDO01000026.1 GCA_002070605.1 Spirochaetes bacterium ADurb.Bin133 | reverse complement strand
TAGAGTTCCCCCCCCCGATTTTGCAGTTTTTGCATTATTTGCATATTTTACCTCCGCGATAATTCTAACTATATCTATATAATTTAATTCAAATTTTCATCGTCGTCAAGAGGAATTTGTTATATACCGTGAAAAAAATTTATTTTGACGCATATGTGTCATTTTGGTTCTTAGCTCCATATGTGTCATTTTTATACCGCAGGGCAGTTTGACACATATGTGTCAAATTTTGTCGGGGAGTAGCCGCGGCGCATGTAGCTCCATATGTGTCAATTTTTTCGTCGGGAAGCGCCGCCGCATATAGCTCCATATGCGTCAATTTTTTCATCGGGGAGCGGCGCGACGCATATAGCTCCATATGTGTCAATTTATATCGAGGAGCAGCGCGGCGGGTATAGCTCCATATGTGTCAAATTTATTTTGACACATATGTGTCAATTTATCATCAGGAAGCGACGCGACGCATATAGCTCCATATGTGTCAATTTATATCGGGGATCGACGCGGCGAGTATAGCTCCATATGTGTCAAATTTTTCGTCAGGGAGCGACGCGGCGCATATGTGTCATTTTTTTCATTGAGGAGCAGCGCGGCGCATATGTGTCAATTTATATCGGGGAGCGCCGCGGCGTATACAACGCCATATGTGCCATTTTATTATCGGGGAGCGGCGCGTCCTTGACCCAATTTAATTATCTTTTAGCATCTTTATAATATGTTTTGCTAAATTCTCATTTATTTCTTTATGTCGTGGAACCGGTTGAGATATATTTGTTTTTGGATTCTGAAACCAGTCATGTTTTCCTCCATGCCTAATAAGGACGCATCCAAAATCGCTGATTTTTTTTATTAATAGTTCTCTTTTCATGATACTAATAATTCGCCGATTTTCCTTATACAAGGAATTTCCCCTGAATTAATATCATGATAAATATCTTTTAAATTTTCAACCAACTCTTCAAAAGACAATCCCTGGGTTTGGTAATCAGGATATTCTTCGAGGTATCCTAACCACATATCCTTATCATTCCAATAAACATATTTTATTTTTTCCATAACTTTATCCAAAATTATTATGTTGTATAATACTCAAAAACTTGATAAAAGTCAAGAGGCGTCCTGCGCGAACAATGCAAAAGCGCCAAGCGTCCTTGTAGGTTCTGATGATGGATTTTATGTTCAAAAAAATACTACAGCCGGAGCAGACTTTTCGAGAGAGAATAAAACAATTGAAGAAAGAAATTGAATTTTTAAAGCAAAAGTAATATATTATATACAAATAATAAAAGAAAGGGAAAAATATGGAAAGAAAATTTTCTTTAGAATATTGGATAGACGACGGGTGGTATGTTGGTAGATTAAAAGAAATTCCGGGAGTTTTCAGTCAGGGCGAGACTTATGAAGAACTTGAAAAAAATATTTTAGAAGCCTATTCTTTAATGCAGAAAGAAAATGAAATAATTCCTTTTACAAATACTTTTGAAAAAGAGTTAAGGTATTTAATATAATTACGTAAAGAAGATTTATAAAATAGAAAAACAACTGTTAAAGTCGGAAAAAATATTTATCTCATATGTGTCAATTTATTTTTTATCGGAGCGCGACGCGGCGCATATAGCTCCATATGTGTCAATTTCCAAAAAATCGCCGGATAATTTTTAACGCCAATAATGTTGACTTCTTTTTTTTTCTGTATTATAAAGTTGTTATGAATAAAACCGATTTGCCTAAATACGACATTCTCTGGGACGATATAAATATCAATCCTTCCGTTCAACTTAAATTTGGTATTAAAAGAAGACTGTTGCCTTTATCGAGGCAGTTTACAAATAGCAGATCCACTTTATACTACGTTAACGAATTTGTCGAACTATCCGGTAAATGGGATAATTCGCCGGGATTCGGCTCTTTATTATCGTTAAAGTTAAAAAACATATATAAAAAGTCAATCCGTATCGCCAGATTGGTTTTTCCGGCGGAAAACGGATTGGATAACTATCTAAATAATTTTAATTCAAAAGATATATCTTTCTTAAGAAACGGCTATCAATCGTGGTCTACAAGCCGAAGTTACAGAGTAAAGGACAAACCCTTGAGACCTTGGTTGCAGTTAGTATCGTTGGCGTCCAGCAATCTTTCCAACCTGCCTTCAAACACGTCGGGCAATCTGTCTTCCGAAATGTTCTCCGTTATCACAGATTTAAAAAAAAGCGATTCGTTCCTGATAGGTCAAAGCGCGCCTTTTAACCAATTCTTCTATATAAGGTTGATTCTTCATAAAAGAGAGTCTAAAACTAACTATTTTGAATTGGTTTTTGATTTTGGCAGAAAGATGATGAAACCCAATCAAACCATTAACTTAGACGGCATCTTAATGGCTAAAGGGGATACGCTGGATATTCAATCTCATTATTTCAAATATATCAAAGAGAAGATGAGTATAAAAACTTTAAAAGAAAATATTAAGGGGTGGTCTTCTTGGTATTATTATTACAACAAAATTTCTCCTAAAGATATTTACCAAAACATGAAGGCGATTAAAGATCATTCGCTTGATATAAATCTAATTCAGATCGACGATGGATATCAGAAATTTGTCGGCGATTGGTTGGATCTGACTTCTCAATTTTCGGGTAAAATGAAAGAGATTGCCGGCAGAATCAGAGACGAAGGTTATACTCCCGGTATATGGCTTGCTCCGTTTATTGCCGACAAAAACTCATATCTTGCGAAAAATTTTCCCAACTATATATTGCGGACAGATTGGGGCAAGCCGATTTTGGGGGGCTACAATCCCGTTTGGCCGGGAAAATTTTACTACGCCCTGGACATTACAAATCCGCGTTTTGAAGAGTACATAAGAGAGGTTGTCTGGACGTTTACCCGCGAGTGGGGATTCAAATATCTCAAACTTGACTTTTTATACGGCGGATGTATGAGAGGCGGCAATCACAACGACATCGCTTATTCGAGAGCCGAAGCGCTAAAACGCGGCGTTAAAATTATTAAGGAGACGGCCGGACCGGATACTATACTATCCGGTTGCGGAGCGCCTTTATCCTCCTGTATAGGATTGGTAGATGCTATGAGAGTCGGTCCGGATACCGCCGCTTACTGGAAAAAATTAGTCGGAACATTTTTACAAACGGGAGCGATGATTGGAGCTAGAAATTCAATGCGGAATTTTATCGTTAGAAGTTTTATGCATAATAATTTGTGGCTTAACGATCCGGACTGTATTATGGTAAGAGAACAAAAAACCAAATTGACTCAAAACGAAAAAACGACGCAAATTAATGCCATAATTCTCTCCGGCGGAACTTTAATTTACAGCGATAACTTTGCCGAGTTATCCGAGAAGGACTTTCATCTGATAAAACTAATCGGCAGTATTAGCGACGAATGCTTTGCCGGCGATTCTATTCCAATCGATATTATGGAGAGAGAACTGCCTGAAATATACTATAATACGGCGGGATATATAGGAATATTTAACTTTTTATCGATAGATCGAGATAAACATGTTAATTTCTCCAAAATAACTCATAATAACAAAAGAATAACTAAATTAACGGACGTATGGAGTTCGGAAGTCGTAGACGTAACCGACGGAGAACACGTTTTTAAAAAAATGCCGAAACGCTCTTCAAGGCTATTCCGGATTACCGGATAACCCTCGCAAATTTTACCCGTAAAAAAAACGGGCGGCAAATTTTACCGTCCGTTCAATTTTATCTATGGAGATTTATGGAGATAAAAAAGTATTATTACATCAAATACCAGCAAACGCTGATACCAAATCTAGACTGAGAGCCTATTAACAATCCGACGGCGTTTGCGGTATTGCCGTTTGAAATATCCATAAAAACGGCGCGAAATCTTGTTGTAAATTCGTTAAAATCTTTGATAACGTAAGTATAATAAAGCCCCGCCGAGAATCTCCTAAATTTTATGTCTAAACCGATTTTGGCATTAATACCGGGGCTCCACGCAAAATTCCCCGCGCTTTTCACTCCGTATAAAGATCTCCACGTCTCGACTTTGGCAATCTTATCGGGATACCAGCTAAAAGTGAAATTTGCTCCGACAGTAATATAGGGCATCAGCCAAAACGGAGCTCTAAGCCCTAAGTTTAGACCGACGAGCATATCTATCCTACCGCTTGAAGCGTTATCCATCGGCAATATCGTCAAATCCGTCTCCAACATAAATACGCTGGCAAGGAATCTGAGTTGAATAGAATACTCCATCGCCGCAAAAATATTTGCTACCGCCAAGGTTTGCTTTACGTTCTCGGGGACCTCGTCGGCGACCTCCGGACTTAAACCTAACGACGAGTAGTCTTTATTAGCAATCATACTTATAGACTGAACAAATCCAAAAATATTTGCCGTAGACATATTAATCCCAAGCCCTACTTGAGGTCTAGATTCGTCCGTTTTACTACTCTTTCCGAACGACAAAGTAGCGGTCGACAGTAAAAAAACCGCCAATAACGCTACAGCTTTTATTTTATTTGATTTTATCATACGCCCTCCAAAAAAATTAGCAAGCTAACTCTAATTGAAATATAACTCTTTTTTTTTATTTTTCAAATTTATTTTATTCTTTTTACTTTTTTAACTATAAATATTATAATAATTAAAAAAAATAAAATTTAGCCGCATATATTTATCGACAAAATAAGACAAATAATTTATTTTTTTATATAATTTTCATCGGGATCTAACAATATGAAAAGAATAATAGACGCGAACATAAACAGAGTCTGCGAAGGACTTCGGGTAATTGAGGATATTTGCAGATTTGAACTGTCTCGAAACGAATACGCTAAAGAATTAAAAGCGATAAGGCATTTTATCCGTAAAAAACTTTCGATAAATAATTTGTATCTATCCGTCAGGGACTCTATAAACGACGGCGGTAGGAAATATCAGGAAATCGAAGGGAGTAGAAGCAACGTAGCCGACTTACTAAAGGCAAATTTCTTGAGAGTGGAAGAGGGACTCAGAGTTCTTGAGGAGACTTCAAAAGTCGACGATTTTTTGAGAAAATATATATCGGAGATTAAAAAGTTTAGATTTGATATATATTCTTTAGAAAAAAATCTGCTGTTATCTTTAGAGTCTTCAAAAATCTCATTAAAAAAAGTAGCGCTAATTAAAGCCGAAATTTCCAGCGATTTCGATAAAATTATAAATAATTTGGAGCAGGATCAATATAACGCGATAGAAATTGAACCAATTGATATAAGCAAACTTCATTTACTGAAAATGGCGGAATATTTACAACGATACGCCGTAAGTCGCAATATAACGTTGATATTAAGAAATTCTCTCGATATAAGCCTTACCTTAAATAATAGCGCTATGACGGCGGACTCTTCTTATCTGCCTTTGGAATATATAAAAAAAACGTATAAAGGAAAAGTCGGTTTTTTTACTAAAATTAACGAGTTTGATAATATAAAAGAGAATTTTGATTTTTACGAAATACTTTTGGAGGAGTCGGAAAATCTTAAAGAAGACTTAAATAAAATATTTTCAGGCGACGTCTTAAATAAAGTTTTTATTTTTGATAAAACCGATATTGACGACAAATATTTTCAATTTAATTTAGGTTTTTATCTTTGAATCCTAAAATATTACAATCAATAGGCCGATAAATTTTATTATGATAAAAAAACGTTTTGTAGCGATTATTATATTATGCCTCTCAAATTTTAACGCTTTTTCTTTTGAGGAGGTAGGGGTAGCAAGCTGGTACGGTCCGAATTTCCACGGGAAATTGACCGCCAACGGCGAAAGGTTTAACTCTAACGACTTTACAGCCGCGCATAAAACGCTTCCTTTCAACAGCATAGTCAAGGTAGTATCTTTAGAAAATAGTAAAGAGGTAATAGTAAGAATTAATGATAGAGGTCCTTTTGCTAAAGGAAGAATCATAGATTTGTCAAAATGCGCGGCGGAGAGCTTGGATTTGATCAAAAAAGGAACCGCAAAAGTAAAAATAATACTGCTTGAAAAGGGGGACGCAAAATACCACCGCTATTCTTCGCAAAAATATACGATTCAAGCGGCTTCGTTTGCCAATCCTAGCAACGCAAATAAAATGTTGGCGAAACTAATTGAAAATAACGTTAACGCTAAACTTAAAAAGGTTACCGGCGATCGAACGTATTATAGGATAGTTATGGAAAATTTAAACTATTCCGAACTTCAAAAATACAGGGTTAAACTTCACGTTTTGGGTATTCATAATTATCAAACGCAAAAAATGTAAATATCTTAAGAATTCTAACTTGTTCTCTTTTTCTTTGCTTCGTCGATTTGAGCGATATGCTTTTCAAGGAGCGATCCCCAAACGTCGATCTGTTTCCTGCAATTATCGATCTTATCGACGTCGCCCAAAAGTTGGTTTATCCTTAATAGAGCTTTTTGGCAATCTATCGCTTTTTTCAGATCTTCTATATCTTTTGTGCTTAGCTCAAATTTTTCCCTGTAAGCGTTTGAAGCGTCGATTAACAATTTTTGAACGGTAGCCAGATGAGCTCTTCTATCTTGAAATCCCAATTCTCTCGGATCGTCGAGCTTTTGAAACCTTCTCATATCGAATAAGTTTTTTGCGATCGTTGCGAAACGAGCCGCAACTTCTACAAACGACCACTTCCATTTAGAATTTTCGCCAAAATCGTCCTTTATTCTATCGATGGAAACCCCAATTTTTTTTATAAAGTTTAATCTCTCTTTATCGGAAAAATCTGAAATTCTAGCCAAATTATCGGCATAATCGTTAAAAGGAACGTCTAAATAGTTGGTTACGACCTTTTCAAAATTCATAAGAACTTCGTATATTAATTGTCTCGCCTTTTCTAAATATGCCGTATTTTTTACCCCAAGCATATAAAGGCTTAGTTCGTTCATTGAACAGAAGATAGATATTTGATTTAAGATCGCATTCGCTATTTGAAACCTCATAACCGGTTCTTTCTCTTTATTTTTGACTATTTCAAGAGAAAAATTTTTAATAGTTCCGCTTATTTCGTCTATCTTGGCCTTGTAGAAAGTAATTTTATCTTGAAAATCCTGTCGTTGCTGATCCGTTATTTTTCCCATTGTTTTCCCCAAAGATATATTATAAATTAATATTCGGTATAATACAGGATTTTTTTAAATTTAACTAAAAAAATATTTTTTTTTTGCCGCTATTCAACGTTTTTTAATCTTGACAAATACTTTACTATTCTATATTACTACAATTATTATGAAAAAATTTATTTTTCTAACGCTATTTTTTTATTCGTGCGCATCTTCGTCTTATAAAGAAAAAATTATGAACGACGAAGAGTTCAAAAAAAATGTCTATACAATCTTGATAACTTGCGACTCAGGCAAACGGCAAAAAAGCGCGACGCTTTTTCGAAGCGTTAAAGGCGTAGACGCGGTTATAAACGACTCTTTAAAGAACTACTCGGATATTGATAAAGCGCTTAATTATATCTTATTAATATCCCCAAATTACAAAGGGGACGTCGTTGCGAGGTTGTATATCAATATCTCTTTGCTATATTATTACAAAGGGGATAGAAAAATGTCGGACAAATATTACAGAATTGTCGAAAGAGAGATGATTTTTAGCGATGAAACTATAAGAGTTTTTAGAAAGATTATGAAAATATATCCGGATTATTAAGATTTACTATATTCCGGAAGTTTTACAATAAAAGTCGTACCTAAGCCGACTTTACTTTTGACCTCGATAGTTCCTTTATGATAATCTACAATCGATTTGACGATATTTAGTCCTATGCCAAATCCTGAAAATTTTTTATCCTGAGACTTCATTATTCTGTAATATCTGCTAAAAATATACGGCAAATCTTCCTCTTTGACGCCTATGCCGCCGTCGGCTACGACAATTTTTACAAAGCCGTCTTCGTCGCCTATTGAAACAGACAGACTCCCGTTGTCGACGTTATATTTAACGGCGTTGTCGAGAAGATTGAGAAATAAGTTTCTTATTTGAGTTTGTTCTCCATAAATATATTTGTCTCCGGTTTTCTCAAAAGCGACATTAATCCCTCTCGGTTCCGCCAAAATAGTAATGTTATCGATCAAATCGGAGATGATTTCAGTAACGTTAATAGGGTTTAACTCTGATTGAGATATTCCGCTTTCAAACCTCGATATTAATAGCAGCCCCTCTATCATTTTAGTCAACTTATTTATTTCGACGAGCGCGCTGTTAAAAATTTCTACGTACTCTGTTACTTTACGTTTTCTTTTTAACGCCACTTCTATCTCCCCTTTCATTATAGCGAGCGGCGTTTTTAAATCGTGCGACAGATCTTCGATCAGACGTTTTTGAGCGGTAAATGAATTCTCCAATCTATCGGTCATATCGTTAAAAGTGTTGGCTAATTTCGATACTTCGTCCTTAGAATCCGGCAAATTAATTTTCATTTTAAGATCTTTTGCGTTTATTTTATTCATAGCGTCGATCATTTTATTAATTGGGGATAAAGTAATATTTGTTAAAAATATGCCAAATAGTCCGTTGATAAAAATTATAATCGGTAGTAGAAAAAAGAAAATAATTTTTAAATTAGTCGTCGCATAATGAAGCGTTCTTAAAGAAGCGCCGATTCTTATAATGTAAGTAAAATTCCGGTCTATCGTAACGGGAGTCGATAAAAATCTTAAAGATAAATATTTGCCTTTTTGAGTCTCAAAGTTAAAGTTAAAAATATTTTCGCCCGACTTCATGCTCTCTTTTTCTTTAACGGAAAGAGGCATGATCTCTTTATATCCTTTATGGGAAGCGGCTATCAACTCAAGGTTTGAGTCAAAAATATGCGCTATGATATTGAAATATTTTGGATCTCCAAACTCTACGGACGTCCGGCTTTTTATAAGTTTGTAAAAATATTGATTGATGGTATCGTCCAAAGATTTTGAGTTAATGATCTTGTCGGCCTTGGATTTTTCATTTTCCCAGACAGTTTCTATACTATCCGATAAACTTACGGCGGTAGTTCTTAAAAAACCGTCTATATCGTCATATAATTTTTTCTCCAGATTAATATAAAGGACTACGGCAAATAAGGAGAACAAAGTCGTCGACAGAACCGTAAAGACCGTCATATTTTTGAATCGTATAGATTTGTATAACAACCTCATTCTTTAATGGAATATCCTCTGCTTCTGACGGTATGAATTAATTTCTTATCGTAACCTTTATCTATTTTATTTCTTAGATAGTTGATGTATACGTCGATAACGTTTGTAAACGAATCAAAATTTATTTCCCAAACGTGTTCCGTTATCATAGTTCTGGTAACGATAGATCCTTTATTTCTCATAAGATATTCCAGTAAACTAAACTCTTTCGAAGTTAGAGCTATTTCCTTTCCGCCCCTATAGACTTTATGAGCGAGCAAATCCATATCAAGATCGTGAATTTTTAATCGCGTCGATTCGGAGTTGTTCTTATTTCGTAGAAGCGCTCGAATTCTAGCTAGAAATTCCTCAAAAGCAAACGGTTTGGTTATGTAGTCGTTAGCCCCGAGATCTAATCCGGAGACCTTATCCTGAGTTGAATTTTTTGCCGTAAGTATAAGTATCGGTATATTTTTGCCCTTTTCTCTTAATTCGGCGCAGACGGTCAGTCCGTCTTTTATCGGAAGCATCAAATCCAAAACAATCAAGTCAAAGGAGTGATTTAAAGCGAGATACAACCCCTCTTCCCCGTCTCCCGCTATATCGACGACATATCCCTCTTCTTTTAATCCCCTTTTAATAAAATTCGCTATTTTCTCTTCGTCTTCAACAACTAATATACGCATATCCCGTCTCCCTAATATTAAAAAAATAATATTATTTATTAACTATTTATCTAATCAAGTCAATAACGATTCGCTCGTATTAGAATTATTTAACTCTGTTTTAACCGTCGTCTAATAGAAAATATCGTATAAGTAGACAATATTCTTCATAAGTCTTCCTTTCTGTTTTTTTATCTTCTCTGCGTTTTTGAAAAGAAAAATCGCGGAGTTTTGTTTAGACGACGGTAGTCCGGAATTATTTTACAAAAAACAGTTTGACGGGTATCGTCTGATCGGCGATAAACATCTTGTCTTTTTTGTCGATATAACCGGCGTAAAACTTAGTAGTCAAGTAATAAGTAGCCCCTACTTCGCCGCTGATATGAGAATCCTTATCTATAACAATCAACACGTCCGTATTGTCTTCGTCTCCGCTGTTAGTTACCGCCGCGTAATCTCCGTCCTCTCTGCTTAGTTCCCTTTTTTCCGTAATTACTCCGTTTTCTTCCAGTTCGTAAATAAAGTCTCCGTTGTCCGGATAGTATGTATAGTACTCTTTATCATTTTTATCGTATTCAAATTCAACCGCATAGAAAACTCTGTATTTATAAGAAATGGGATTTTCCAATAGTATATCCACTCTAAGAGAGTTTGCGTCGTAGCAAGAGATTACTCCTCTGATATCGCATTCCGCTACTATAGAAGATTTATTATCGCCAACGGGCTCTTCTTTGGGGGAAATAATCCAATCATCCGGGGAGTATGCATCGTAGACGTCGTCAACCCGAAAAGAGTACCTGCTTGGTAAAAAATTTTTCTGGGCAAACAGCGCAGACGTCGTTATTAACGCTAAAAAAATAATACATACTTTTCTCATCAAAGCCTCCTATAATAATACTATTGTTAGTATAATACTTTTTTAAGGAAAAAAAATAATTAATTAAATAAATTAAAAAAATTTATATTCATTTTTTCAAGCGAGCGCTCGTCGATTTTTTGAGATGGGAAAATGACACATATGGAACAAATATTTTTAATTAGTAAATTAAAAAACAGACGGATTACTCAAACTATAATGTTTTTATTGAAAATATTAAATAAATATTATATTATTTGTTTCTACTAATAGGAGGAGAAAAAATGATAAAAAAATTTGTCGCGCTAATATTTTTAATTATCTTGTTATCCGGTTGTTACGAGGGCTATCTGTCAAAAGACGGCGGCGATCTTGCCCAATATCTCGAACCGTCAAAATTAAAAGAGCTTACGGACGCTCCCGACGAAAATATCTGGATAATAGACGTTCGTCCAACGGCCGTTTATGAAAAAAGCCATATTCCGACGGCAAAGTCGTTTCCGTCTTCGGAAGTTCTTAAAAGATTGAACGAATTGCCGAAAGATAAATCTTTGATAGTTTATTGCGAAACCGGAGGGAGAGCTCAGGCGGTAATAAAAATGCTTGAAAAAGAGGGTTATACAAAAATGATGAACTGGGGAGGCAATACCAGATGGCCTTACGAGTTTGAAAAGCAATAACCGCAAAATACTGCTAGATAATAGTTAAATCCCCGATTTTGTCGTAAGAATATCCGCCTAAACGGTAGATTCTTTTGATAAAATCGGGATTTTTGAGAGATTTGACGAATATATCTAGTTTTTTGTCGGAAACAAATCTCTCCAATGTTAAGAAATCGTATTCTTCCTCAGTTATAGGGATAAAATCCAGTCCGTATATTTTTGACGCCGAATAAACGCCGAGCCCCGCGTCCGCCGTCCGGCTTTTAACCGCCAAAGAAACCGCTATGTGAGTGTTTTCAACCCGATCGTAACCGTTGATTGAGCGGGGATTTATATCGCTCTTTTTAAGCTCAAAATCAAATAGTATTCTGGTTCCCGATCCCATCTGCCTATTGACGTATCGTATATCGGGATTTGTAAGGTCTCTTATCGATTTTATATTCTTGGGATTACCTCTTTCAACTATAATTCCCTGAATTCTTTTTACGCATTTAATTAGCGCCGTTTCCCCTTCCGAAAAATGTTCTTTTATATAATTAATGTTATAACTACCCGACTCCTCGTCTAAAAGGTGAATTCCGGCGAGATGCGCCTCTTTTCTTTTTATCGCCATCAACCCCGCCATACTCCCGATATTTGAGGAGGATACGTACATTTCTCTATTATTTATTCTACATATATCTATAATTTCATCTATCAAAGGGTCGTGGCTTCCGCCGATAATCAACGCGTTGTCGATTTCTTCTTTTTTTCGTAAAAGTTCGACGTCAGTTACCTTTCCCTTGTTGTATCCTTCAAAATTTTGAGGAATGCGAACTATTCCGTCGGTTTTTACCAGAGACGTTACCGCGCCGGCGCCTTTATTAAACGGGAACGCTTTGTATTTGCCGTCTATAAGCCCCACCTTCACTCTAACAAACTCTTCGTACTTTAGAGAAGAGACGATTTTTTTAGTTAATTCGGCTTGGATTATTTCGGGGGCGTCAAATTTCACTCCATTCAGAACCTCGACTATTTTTTTTACAATCAACCTAAAAATTAATATCCCCGAGACCGGATAACCGGGTATGCCTATAACCGGTTTGTTTGCGACGACTCCCAAGACGCACGGCTTGCCCGGTTTGATCGCCAAACCGTGAATAACGACTTTTCCTAATTGAGAAACGACCGACGCCGATAGATCGTCTCTCCCCGCGGACGATCCTCCGATAAGGCAAACTATATCGGAAACGTCGACCGCTTTCATTACGGCTTGTTTAATGTCGTCAAGATTATCTTTGACTATATCGTATCTTATCGGAACGCATCCGTATTCAAGCGCTAGAGCGGAAAAGGTATAGCCGTTGGTTTCAAATATTTCCCCCTCTTTTTTTTCCGCAAACGGAGATACAATTTCGTCTCCCGTCGGTATCAGGGCTATAACCGGACGTTTTAACGCCCAAATCTGAGTTACGCCGCAAGAGAGAGCCGCCCCTATAAATGCGGAGGTTACTCTGCTAAAAGAAGGAAGTATCATCTCCCCTTCGCATATATCTTCGCCAATCTGCCTGACGTTTTGCCATGGAGAAACGGCGTTTAATATTTTTATTTTACCGTCTTCCATATCTACGACGTCTTCTACCATTATAACCGCGTCGTACTCTTTTGGAAGAATGTCGCCGGTATCGACGCGCAAATAATCCGTTTTTTCTAAAATTAGGGGATTAGTTTCGTCGGCGTTGAAAGTAGATTGCGCTTTAACCGCTAATCCGTCCATAGCGCCGGAGTTATAATTAGGATTGGAAATTTTAGCGTAAACGGCTTTTGATAAAATTCTGTTTAAAGACTTTTCGACAGGGATTAGCTCTTCTTTAGGGGCTATACCGTTTTCGATTAAAATTTCCATATATTCGGCGACCGCCGCAGTAAGTTCGGTATTTGAAAGGTATTTATAATTCATATTGATCCTCTTTTTTATCAAAAAAGTTTTTTAATTCTTTCGGGATTGTTTTTTATATCGGCAACCTCTTTCCACCCCGGCGAAAACAGCTCTTTTTTAATATGATCTTTTTTAAACAATCTTGCAACGATCGAAAAAGGGGTAAAAAGAACGTAGAAAAAGATAGTCATTACCGTCGCGGTAAACGCTATCCCAAGGAAACGTCCGATCTTGGATAAAATAAAATGCGTAGGAATAAGCGCTTTATAGTAAACTATCGCCGCCGATATATGAAAACAAGCCAGAATTAGAGGAGTTATTTGAACGATTATATTAAATTTATTTAAACGCGCGACCAAAGATAAAATAATCATTCCGATAGAAAACGATATTCCGAATTTAATTAATTCCTTTTTCCTCTTTAGGTCTAATCTTTTATTAAGGTTTTCTTCCATCTACTCAGATCCTTTATTGGAGTTTGTTCTTCTTTATAAAGTATAAAAGAACCGAGGGCTAAAACGTCTATATTAGTCCCCATAAAGCAGTAATAAGCGTCTACAGGTTTGCAAACTATCGGTTCGCCTCTTACGTTGAACGAAGTGTTGATAATTACCGGACAGCCGCTCTTTTCATAATATCTCTTTATCAGTTTGTAATACAATTTGTTGTCTTTTTCGCTAACCGTTTGCAGACGAGCCGAGTTGTCGACGTGAGTAACCGCCGGAATTACGGATCTTTTTACATTGAGAAGATCCAAACCGCTCTTACCTTCGCAGTCGGATTGGATCAACTTATCTTTTTTGACTTGCGAAGTCAAAAGCATATACGGCGACGCGGTTTTGATTTCAAAATATTCGCCCGCTTTGTCTTCTAATACCGACGGCGCAAACGGTCTAAACGACTCTCTAAATTTTATTTTGAGGTTCATAACGCTCTGCATTTCAGACGATCCGGCGTCGCCGATTATCGATCTTGAACCGAGCGCCCGCGGACCAAATTCCATTCTGCCCTGAAACCAGCCGATAACTTTTTGATCTATAATGGCGTCTGAGATCGTATCGACTAATTCCTCTTCAGATAGTTTTCTATATACCGCCCCGCTTTTTTTTAAGAATATTTCGATCTCTTCGTCTGTAAATTCCGGTCCAAGATACGAGCCTTTTTGGAAATCGTTTACGTTGTCCGCGGTCCTGGTATTACCTTGATAGTTGTAATAAAAGTAGAGAGCCGCCCCAAGCGCCCCTCCGGCGTCTCCGGCGGCGGGTTGTATCCAGACATTTTTAAATCCTGATTCAGATAGTATTCTGCCGTTTGCGACGCAATTGAGAGCCACGCCGCCGGCGAGAACGAGATTGTCCATGTCTGAGATGTTTTTGGCTTCAATCGCTATTTTTACAAGTATTTCGTTAAAAAGCTCTTGAATTGAGGCGGCTATATCCATATAAAACTGATCCGGTTTTGCGTCGGCGCTAAGCGGCGGACGGCCAAAAAGCGCGCCGAATCTCCTATTTATCATTTTAAGACCGCCGATATAATCAAAATATTTTTCATTGATAGCGTACGAGCCGTCTTCGTTTATTTTGATCAATTTTTCTTTTATCAAATCGAGATAAACAGGTTTTCCGTAAGGGGCGAGCCCCATAAGTTTGTATTCTCCGGAATTTACCCGAAATCCGCAGTAGTAAGTAAACGCCGAGTAGAGAAGACCCAACGAATTTGGGAAATTTATCTCTTTCAGAATTTTAATTTTGTTTCCGTCGCCTATCCCTATGGTAGTCGTCTGCCACTCTCCGGCGCCGTCGATTGTTACAATAGCGGCTTTGTCGTAGGGCGAAGGAAAAAAAGCGCTCGCCGCGTGCGATTGATGGTGTTCGGTAAAATAGACCTCTTTTTTATAACCAAGCTCTTTTTTAATCTGATCTTCCGTCCAGAGTTTAGATTTTAACCATAGCGGCAGAGCTTTTAGAAAGGAAGCGAGCCCCTTCGGGGCGGTATGTATATACGACGCCAATATTCTATCGAATTTAAGGATCGGCTTATCGTAAAATACAATATGATCTACTTCATTAATGGTAATGCCGGCGACTTTAAGAGCGTAAAGAACGGAGTTTATAGGCAAACTTTCATCGCCCTTTTTTCTTGTAAATCTCTCCTCTTGCGAAGCGGCTATAATCTCGCCGTTTTTTAGCAAAACGCTCGCCGAATCGTGATATAAAGCCGAAATGCCAAGTATATAACCGTCTTTCATAGAATCAAAATAATGAATAAATAAACGGCGCTATCGCTTGAGATTGCGACACAACGACTACCAATCCGATAAGACCCAAAAATATAATTATAGGAACTAACCATAATTTTTTGTTCTCGGCTACATATTGAAAAAATTCTTTAACTAATCTCAACTTAGACATCAAACTCTCCAAATTAATCTTAATCTATTACTATTTCATCCAATCCCTCTTCCGGCTCGGGATATTTGGGATCCATATTTTTGAACTCCTCCAAAACTATGGAACTTATAAGATAATTTCTGTATTTTTTATTATTTGCCGGAATGATATACCATGGCGCGTAGTCGGTAGAAGTCTTTTGCAAAACCTCTTCAAACTGGCGCATATACTTATCCCACAGCTTCCTTTCAGCCAGGTCTCCTTTGGCAAATTTCCAATTTTTCTCCGGAACAGACAAACGCTCTTCAAGACGTTTTTTCTGCTCGTCTTTCGATATATATAAGAAAAACTTCAGAATACGAGTATTATTGTCCCGCAAAAGTTTCTCAAAATTATTAATATGTTTATATCTTTTTTCGCACTCTTCATCGTCTATCCAATCGCGAACTTTAACGACCAATACGTCTTCGTAATGCGATCTGTTAAAAATACCGATCATCCCTTTCGCCGGAGTATTTTTATGAACTCTCCACAAAATATCGTGAGCAAGTTCGACCGACGTCGGAGCTTTAAAAGAGGTAACGAGACACCCTTGAGGGTTGATGGGACCGAATACGTTTCTGATCGTCCCGTCTTTACCGCCGGTATCCAACGCTTGCAGTACGATCAATAACGACTGTTTATTTTCGGCGTATAATTTTTCCTGATACTTGATAATTTCTTTAATATTATCTTTCAGCAAATCCTCCAATTCGTCTTTGCTTAATTTTCCGTCGTAATCCGGATCGATTTTGTTAAGATCGATTTTTTCGTTCTCGTCGACTTTAAAACGCTCGTTCATAATATCCCCCGTTTTTTTATTGTTATAGTTAATATATTTTAACGACTCAATTTCGTCAAATTTATCATAAAAATCTTTTATAACTCTCCGTTTTTTCCCGGAGTCTTTGAGCCATAGTCTCGTCCGCCCTATGTAAACTGTCGTATATGAATATTGTTTCTTCGTAATAATTTTTAATTTTCTCTTTATCCCACGAAACCGGCGGCGGATTGAGGTTGGATATCCTATCGGACATTTTTACCAGACTTATCTCGCGCGGTTGCTTCAATATTCTTGCGACGCTGTCTTTCATCTGAGCTTCTTTTGGCAAAGAGTAGTCTTTAGTTAACGCCAGTACTCCGTCGGCTATTTTTCCCCCGAAATGTTTTTCAACTTCCGAATACTGCGCGTCGGTATCTTCTATAACGTCGTGCAATAGCGCCGTTTGTATAGCGTAATCCTCGTCGAAACCTTTGACGGTCGCAAACAGATTGATAAGTTCCATTGCGACAAGCGAGAGATGAACTATGTATGAAACGTTTTTATCCTTCATTTTTTGATCTTTATGGCGCTCCGCCGCAAACATTAAAGTTTTCGCGTACAAATCTCGACTCCACATTATTTACAGACTCCCCTCTTTTAACTCCGTACTGTAACTTTCCCCCGTTTTTTCTATTTTGTAAGTATAATATTTTTTTGTTTTTATATCGCTCTCTTTCTCTTTTATTTCGACGCATACGTCAAGTTCAAGCGGTTCGTTTGTTACTATTTTCGTCGATTTATTTGTATAGTCGTATAACGCTCTCCCTTTTTTCCAGCGAAAACTTACTATTTTATTCGGCTTTTCAATTAGCATTTTGCTTATTACCGAATCCCGATCGCCAAATAGAGCTTTTTCGCGCGTCGCGTCGACGGAGTCTTTAGCGCTAACCGAAAACGACGATAAATCGGCGACGGATACGCCGACCATCGAATATTGAAACGCGCCGCCTTTGTATACTATTCTCATTATTCTAAAAGAGACGTTTTGTATTACTAAAACGTCGTCGAGATTATAAAACTCCGTTCCTTCGCATACGACCGTATTTGTCTTAACGGAAACAATCCTTAATCTTGATTTGGTAACGACTATCTCTCCGGATTTATCCGGCTCGTCGATAAAATTTGTCTTCTGATTTTGAAGAATTTCGCTTTGTTGAAATTTCTTTCTCTCCAGCATATCTGAACTTGTTCGGTAAACAACGTCCTTCCATTTCGGTTTGGACTTAATTTGCAGATTAGACAATTTTTCGTCGTTTTGAACCGTCGAGCTTTTTACTTCAAGGTTGATTTTCTTATCCTCTTTGACAGCTTTATTATCTTTTGATAACGAGCCGGCGACGTTTTTGTTCGTTTTCTGATTTTTCCCGGATAGATTATCGGGAGTTTTGTCGGTTTTTACGGCGGCGCGGCTACCCGATTTTTTCCCCGTCCCCGTCGATAAGGCGGTTGAGTTTTTTGAAGAGACGGTCGAGTCTCCGAGCGTCGCCGCGGCTCCGGAAGAAAAACGTCTGCCGTCTCCAAAACCGCCCCCCTTATTTTTACTCGTTCCGCCGGAAAAAATAGAACTTATAAGGGAAGCGATTTTTCTTCGGAGTAAAAACAGTAGTAAAATAAGCAGTAATAATAATATTAATCCAAGAATAATAAAAAAGAGAAGTTTATTATTTTTAAAAAAATCCGCTAGATTTGTAAAAGCAAACCCTTTTATAGTATCGTCGTCGGAAGTAGCGTCTTTAGTTAAAGCGCGCTCGTTCGCGTCTCTTGTATCTATACTACTATCTCTATTAATATCTCTCGCATCGCCGTTATCTCTGTCTTTATCTTTATTCTTATTACCGTCCGGGTCTTTGTCTTCGACAATCAACGCGCTCTTGTTCGGCGCTCCGGGAAATAAAGTCCGCAGATCGAGGCTAATTTTGTTATCTAAATTATCTTTTTGAAAAATAGTCGCGATAAACTTTTTACTTTTCGCTATTTTTTTGGGATTTATCAAAAAACTTATCTTATATCTTACTTCGCTGTTGAAAAATAGCGTCCTGATGGTATTTTCGTCGGGATATTCAAAGTATTTGCCAAAATTTTCGGCAATATCTAAAAGCGGCTTATTGGTTAGTTCGTTGAAATTTATCGAATAGTTAAAATAGAAGAAAGGGATATCTCTGTATTGAGAAATCAACTGCGCCTGCGTAGTTTTGCTTAATATATCTTCGCCGTCCGAAAAAAAGAGCAAATAAATATTTTTTTTATCCGGATATTTCTCTTTGGCTTTTATTAATTCTTCGTTTACCGTTAATATCGAATCGTAAAGCCGGCTATAATTACCCTCTTTTTGTATCGAATCGATAAGATCGAGCCTGTTTGTAGTATTCTCGGAAAGCTCGCTTACTTTTGTCGTAAAATCGTTTACCTTCCATACGCCAAGAACGTCGGACTTCTTGATATTGTTCAATACAAATTTAACTCTGTTTTTTATAATATCAAAATTGTCGTCCTTTATAGAACCGCTGTTGTCTATCAGCGCTCCGTAAATGGAGTCGTTCGGGATATTCTCAATCTCGAATTTTACCCGTTTTGAATTATTTAGGATAAACCCGATTTTTTCTATAATGTCGTCGGGGTAGTTGTGAAATCTTATAGTACAAATATTGGTCGCCGTATCTATCGTAACGTCGTCTAATTTTAAAGACTCGGAGCTTACAAAAATTGCCGTCGTCAGTAAAAGAGCGCTAAAAAACCATTTCACTATTCTACCTCTTTAAATAAATTTTTATAGTATTCGTCAATCAAATATAGAGCCTCTTCATTGTCGGTAGCGAAACTGCAAAAATAATCGTAAAGCGTCATGCTTTCGACGACCCTACCTTCGGTAAAAATACCGTTTATTACAAATTTTTTATTCCCGTTTTCAAGTATAACGAGATTGGCTTCTTTACCGATCGAAAATCTTTGCGAATTGTTAAGGTTAAGGTCTATAGATTTTTTTGAGACGCCGAGCGTTTTAAACATCCCTTTTGATAACGGAATGTATATATCGTCCTGCACTATGAACAACGTTATATCGGAGATTTTAGCGTCTGATTTAACGTCGGATTCAAAGTTATAATTAACTTTTTTCAGACAATCGGAACGCATATCGTCGAGAGTTTTAATAAAATTATTGAGGCGTTTCATCTCTCTATCAAAATCTTTACCGTCGGAGCGGGACTCAAAAAGATCAAAGAATATCTCGTTATTTGAGACGAGCTTCACGTTTTTGTTGTCGTAAAATATCGTAAAAAAGTGCTTTTTATTTTCTATTTTACTGATATTATCTATATCTTGAGATAATTCTTTGATATAAAGAGCGTTCGTATCGACGCCGGCCTCTCTTAATTTGGAAAAAAGTTCTTTTCGAGTTGCGCCGGAACAGATGTATCTGATTTTTCCTTTTTCCATCAAAGAAATATTTTGTTTCTCAAGATTGATATCGACGTTTTTTATATCTCC
This sequence comes from Spirochaetes bacterium ADurb.Bin133, assembly GCA_002070605.1. GTDB lineage: Bacteria > Spirochaetota > GWE2-31-10 > GWE2-31-10 > MWDO01 > MWDO01. Next base: position 18,242 of record MWDO01000026.1, on the reverse strand, counting down.
GACTACTATATACTTGATATGCTTCTGAATATTATCCGGCAAATTTTCAACATTTCCTATTCTTAAAAAAGAGACGTTATCCGCCGAAGATTGTCCCGCGTATATTATATACCGCTTTTCGCCTATCGGAAATATTCTTTTGTCCATATTTAACTCCATTAATAAAATAGTCGCAACTCTCGGCTCGACGCAATAACCGAACCGAAATTATAAGTTTTTCAATAATAATCCTTGATTAATCCCGTATAATATAATAATTATAAATTAGCCGCTATAAGCGCTAGCAAATATTATAACAAATTTAAAAAATATTTAAAGCAAATATTTGATAATATGCAATATTATTTTTAAGTTGCGACGGGAGCTCCTAATGCTTAAATATATTCTAAAACGACTTCTTTTGATGATACCCACTTTGATAGGTATAAGTATCGTTTGTTTTTTTATTACCCGCATATTGCCGGGAGGTCCGATCGAGCAGGCGATAGCGCAGATGACTACCAAAGGGGACGCCGGCTTGACTAAAAGAATAAATGAAAAAGAGATCGAGCGGTTAAAAAAAATATACGGATTTGACAAGCCGGCTTATATTCAATATTTCGTCTGGATGAAAAATATTTTAAGAGGAGATTTTGGAGAGTCTTTCAGAACTCACAAGCCCGTTTTGACCGAAATTGGCGAAAAGATTCCAATTTCGCTTATTTTTGGGCTAACCGGCTTTTTTCTATCGTATATCGTCTGTATTCCTCTCGGCGTAAAGAAAGCCCTATCTCATAATACGGCGTTTGATACCGCTTCCAGCATAGCCGTTTACGCCGGTTACTCCATACCCGGTTTTGCTCTGGGGGTATTACTGTTGGTTTTGCTTGGCGGCGGATCGTTTCTCAATCTTTTTCCGCTGACGGGAGTCGTTTCAAACAATTTTGAAAATTTATCGTTTTTAGGAAAAATATTCGACGTTATTCATCACATGGTCTTGCCGGTATTTTGTTATACAATCGGCGGTTTTGCCGTCTTAACGAGTCTGATGAAAAACTCGCTGATGGACGAGCTAAACAAGGACTACGTCAGGGCGGCGCTCGCCAAAGGGGTTCCTTACAAAAAAGTCATATTCCGTCACGCTCTTCGCAACGCTCTTATCCCTATTGCGACCGGGATAGGGGGGTTGTTTGGAGCGTTCTTCGCGGGATCGATACTAATCGAGAAAGTCTTTACTATACCCGGAATGGGACTGCTCGGTTTTGAATCGGTAGTTCAACGCAACTATCCGGTAGTTCTCGGACTGATTATAATACAGTCTTTGTTCAACCTGTTAGGGAGAATATTATCGGACTTTGCTCTCGTAGTCGTCGACCCGCGAATAACTTTTGATTAAAAATGCTTCTGGAGTAATCCGACAAGTCTCTCTTTTGGAGCCGCCCCGACGGTTTGCTCGACAATCTGCCCGTTTTTAAATATTATAACCGTAGGAATACTCATAATGTTGTATTTCGCCGAAATACTTCTATTGTCGTCGACGTTAAGTTTACATATTTTGGCTTTATCCGAATATTCGTTAGCTATCTCCTCGATTATCGGTCCTAACATCCTGCAAGGACCGCACCATGCCGCCCAAAAATCTACCAATACGGGTTTAGTCGATTTCAACACCTCGTTTTCAAAATTATCGTCCGTTAAAATTATTTCCTTTGACACTGTCATCCTCCTAAATAAATATATATGAATATAGACATAAAATCAGAAAAAGGCAAGTAAAATGTTTAAAAATTTATATATTAATTACAATACTTGCTCCGAGTTTAATCCGCGGATTAAACTCGGAGGTATTTTCAGGGAAGAATATCCCCGAATCTACCGAAAGCGTAAAAGAAGGCGCGACGTTGACGATAAAACCAAAATCCGCTTCTGCTCCGACAAGATACGAAGCGCCTTTAAAATCCGGATCGCTGACCTCTCCCGACGGGAAAAATTTAAAAGTTTGATAACCGGCAAGATATATGGTAAATTTAGCAATCAAATTATCTACGGGGGTTACGAGATATTTTAGAGAAACCGAATGAATATTTGACAATATAGGCGATAAAACAAATCCTCCGTCGAATTTACCGTAATAGTAAAATTTATTGGAGGTTTGATTGTAGTCGTCGCTCCAAAAAGCTATAGAGGAGTCTTTATCGCCGTATCCGAAAGAGTAGCTCAGAATAAAGGTGGAATATTTACCGTTAACGAACGTATATCTCAACTGCGAAGTAAACGCAAAACTCATTAAGGTATCGACGGTAGAATGCGCTATATCCTGACTAGCGCCGAACATTCCGGAAATATGCGCCGCGTAATAGAAATTTTCTATTATTCTTCCTTCGAGGTTGAGCCCCATGTGGAACGTACTGATAGCGTTTTTATTGTTGTTATATTTATCGATCGGCGCGCTCGATATGTCTATTTGTCCCAGTAAATATGGATTAATATGTTGAGCGGCGACGTTTATATCAAAGTCCGTCGCTATAAATACCCTTCTCGCCTGAATTTCGTTAACCGCCATATTGAATTTCGGCGTAAGCAGATTGGTATTTTCGACAAAAGTTCTGTCGAATTCCGATATTCCGTAAGGATTAAACCATGGATGAAACAGCCCCAATAATCCGGTATAGCCGATAAAAGTTTTAAAATTAAGAAAAGGAACTTCAATATTCAGCTCTAAGGCGTCCAGCGGTCCGCTAAAGATAAGAGCCGACTTCAGACTAAAATAAGTTCTTCCGATAACGACGCTTCCTATTGGGTAACGCCATTTTATATAGAGCTCCTCTACGTTAAACATCGGAACTATGCTCTCTTTTTCAAATTTAAACAGCCCTCGTAGTCTAAAATGCAGATACGATTCTTTGAAAAAAGTTATTCTTCCCCAAAATTCCCCTTCAAAATTGGCTATCCACATATTATCCGGAACCGGTTTGAAGCCGCCGTTATTTGGAACGATTTCAAAAAAACTTAAGTTTTTACCGAAAGCTACTCTTGAACGGGAGGTCAGCTCTCCGCCCGCGTCGAAGATAACGGTATGTTTCCTTAAATTTTCTACAATTTTATAATCTTCGTCGAATATATTTTTAACTTTCATAGCGTTGTAATCGCCGCTATTGTCGATACCGTATGAAAATACCGCTAAAATTATAGTTGCAAACGCTAAAAAATAAATCCGCATTACTTATCCTAATCTACTTTAATCTCTTTGATTTCGGGCTCTTTTTTTCTCTTTTCCTCTTTTAACTCTCTGACTTTCTTCTTTTTTTCCGGTTTTTTCTTGATTTTTTTATCTTTTTCGGCTTTTCTCTGTTCGTCAAGTTCTTTATAAATGGTTTTCCTCCATTTGGGATATATGTCGTATTCGTCTTTGATATAAATAAAAGCTTCGTCTCTCGGCTTGATATTTTTGGCTCTAACATAGTAATCGACGTAGGAGAAGGAGTCGAGCAGTTCGAGTCCGGTAAACGAGTCGTCGGGACCTCTCCCTTTTTCTATCAATCCCAATCCCACGCAGAGGTTGTAAGAGTATTTTCTTGAAGGTCGTCCTTTCATACTCTTGACGCCGTTCAGATTATAGACGCCGCATATCCAGTAAGCGAACTCTTTTCTTGTAACGACCGGATTGACTTCGTTATCTTTTATCGGAATCGTTACCTTAAACAACTTTTTCGACGCCGCCCAGACGACGTTGTCGAGGAATTTATCGTTATCGTCCATCTCGTTATAGAGGAGTCTGACCAGCGTTATGGCGTCGTTGAAAGTCGCGATTTTTTTTGCCGACAACTCTCTAAAAAAATCGTTTTGAGAAGAATTTATTTGAATCGTCGCCATAATCAGCAATAAAAAAATTTTCAGTTTCATAACGATAAATCTCTTTTAAAACAACAAAATTATCATTTTATTATCGACGCGCTACTACAAATATTTTTAATTATTATAACGTAAATAATAGCGCATTTTTAAAATATATACCAATCTAAGCGCTTTTTTTAAAATCCTATTTTCATATAAATAATAAATTCAAATCCGGACTCGTCGTAATACTTCATCAACTGGTAATGTTGAAAATAGATAATATTGTTAAACAATACTCCAAGACCGAATCTTTCCCGCCAGTTCCAATCTATTCCGCCGTTTAACAGGTAAACGTTTTCCATATCCGCGCCGGCGGTATCAACTCTTATAAACTGGCCGATAAAGTCCAAAAAGAAAGTTAGCCCTATTTTCGGCGCGCCCCATTTGATATGCGCTTTTATCAAATCCGCAGGGACAAAATAGTTTCGTTCGAGAAAACTATGTTTCCACTCCGTCGTAATTTCCAGATACTGCTTGACGTTAAAAGTTATTCCCACGGCAAGATTAAGATCCAATATCTCTCTTTTTTGCATAGTATAAAGAGCTTCTTCGGGCGACGCCAACGCCCAATCCAGACCGTACATATTATACGCGATTTCGAGATCGGTATATCCGCTAAACCAGCCGGTTAGCGATCCTTTTAAGCCGGTTTTGCCGAACCACTTATATCCGGGCGTCGCCGAGTTGGGAAATACCGTATAATCGTTGTTTTTAAACCAGTACTGATCCGGCTTGCCGATAAGCGACGCGCCCCCCTCGATATAGCAGTGAAAATAATCGTAAAAACTGTATCCGAATTTAGCGTAAGGAAGTATATACCAAAAGAATTCGTAGCCGCGAAAACTTCCTAAGAATTCCGCCGACGCCTTGATCAGAAAAGATTCTTTCAACATAGTCGAATAACTGATGCCCGTTTTTATATTATTGAAAAAATAGTTTGAATACGCGCCGGTAAATCCGCCGCTTGTCCCGTTAGTTTTTGATTCGAGGTAGTTGAAGTCGTAACCGATACGCGCCGTTATATAATGATTGTTAGAAAATACTTGAGAATAAGCAAGATCCGTCTGCAATAAATATCCTATATCCGATCTGGATATCGAAGAATTCGTTTTTCCGAAGGCGTTTAGAAACATCAACGAGTTGAATACCCTGAAAGTCAGATCGTTTTGGTAATCAAATTTTAAAGAGGGACCCAAGTCGATATTTAAAAGCCGTTTTTTTAGATTTTTATATATACTTTGATCTTGAAGATCGTAAGATTTTTCAAAATATCCCAACTCCGTTCCTAAATTAAACTTTTTGTAGTTATATAGAAGCTCCGCTCTGAAGTCGTCCATAGACATAGAGTTTTTGATATCGTTTCTTTCTATCCAGAAATTCTCTTTCGCCTCTCTCAGATAGTGAATCGATACGATAGGGTTGATCTCTTTTATAAAAATTGAGAAGTCGGCGAGAAGATTGTTGTTAAGTCCGTAGCCGAAAAGAATAATCGCGTCTATCGGTTTGATTTTATCGGGCGCCTCGACGCGTTCGGGAAGAGTCGCTTCCAGATCTATCTTTATAATATCGCTAAATTCCGGTTTGGTTATCGCCTCAAATTTGATTTCGGGCAGTTTTGTATCTTTTATAAGAATATCGAGAGTCAACTGCCTTTTGTCTTCTATCTCAATATCGATTTTGGGTAAAAGTATATCGGGCGAGTCGTTATTCTGAGCATTAACGAAATATACAAATAAAATCAAAAATATTATAATAAAATTCTTTTTCATTTCAGTATCCTCTTTTCAATTTCTATTCCTTTTAACGCCCATTCGCTACCGGCAAAATCTTTCTTCAGTTTATCGACTAAAGTTTGAGTCAGTTTGGGTTTGTCGAGTTTAAAATAACAGTAAGCGGCTTTGTAAAGCGCCTCTCCGGCGGCGTCCGCGTCGGGAACAAAAGCGGTCGCGGTTTTGAGATAAATACGCGCCGCCTCTTCGTAGGCGTTCTTATCAAGCTCTATATTTCCGAGAATATTGTTCGCTCTGGCGCCAAGCCGCTCTTTATCCTTGTCGGTTATATCCTTAAAAATAGCCGCGGCGCGCTCTTTTTCGCCTCTGTTGTAGTAGAAAAGAGCGAGAGCGTACAGATCTTCTATTTTACCGGATTTTGATTTTAATACAAGCTCCGCCTCCTCTTTGGATAAGCCGCTCTCGATCAGTTTTATTTCGTCGAGACGGTTTATATATTTCTGAATCTTGTCGGGAGATTTTTCCGCGACCAAAATTCTATTGATAGTCTCTTTCTCTTTTACAAGATCGCCGGTTCTGTTATAGATTGTTTGCTGAAGCAGAAGAGCGTCTAAAAAGAAATTTGAATTTTTATATCCATCGATGAGAATATTCAGATACTCAAGCGAAGATATATCGTCTTTTATCTGATACGCCGAATAACCCGCCCAGTAATAAATAATATCCAAATTTTCCCTATCTTTAGTTTTTTTTAGATAAAAACTATAATTTGAGAACGCTTCCGAATATCTGTTTAGAGACATAAAGGTCTCGGCTTGTATCAACAGGGATTTGTAATAGAAAGTCGAGTCGGGATTCATACTGTAAAGGGCGTTGATGAGCGCGTTGGTTTCGTTAATATTTTTAACCGATAGGTTGTATTTTATCAATTCAAACGCCGCGCTCTCCTTATACGGCGAATCGGGAAACTCCTTGTAGATTTTATTGTAAACTTCGAGAGATTTATCGGTTTTCTTCAGATTTTCATAACATTTCCCCATCTGAAAATAAGCTTTGACGCCGATCTCGTCCGGATAAAACGATTTGTATATATTCTCGAACTTTTGGGCGGCGGCTTGGAAGTCTTTATTTGAAAAATAACTCCACGCCTCCATCAAAAACGAATCTTTTTTTAAAGCCGGCTCTATATCAAGCAGACTCGCCGTCCCAAAATTCTTTGCCGAGTCGAGAAAATTAGACGTTTTATAGTATAACCAGCCGACGTAGTAAAACGATTTATTCAAGATTTTTTGAATTTCGGTATCCGCCGTATCAAAACCGACCGCGTTTTGTATTTTTTTTAGCGTTTCTATTCCCTTTTTGTAATCTTTCAACTGCATATAGGAAAGTCCCGCAATATAATCGGATTTGACCGAAAGAGCCTTATCTTCGGCGCTCTTTGAATCTTTCGAATAGGTCTTGATAATGTCGTAATATTTGACGGCGTTTTCATAATCGCGATTATTAAAATAAAGAGCCGCTATCTCATAAGCCGTTTGAGGTTTGTCCGTATAGGGCGTTTGCGTAAAAACATCCGTCAAAGTAGATAGAGCTTCGTTGTATTTTCCCTGTTTGATATAGTTGTTTGATTTGATTTTAGCTATAATCTGAAAAAAAGCGTTTTTATTTTTTATTTTTTCGATTGATTTAAGAGATTCTGAGTGTTTTCCTTCTAAAAACTCAATTTTTGCTCTATATATAAGATATTTATCTGCGTCCGCGCTATTCAATATTTTATCTTCATATTTATCTATAAGTTTTTTGGCTTCGATAATTTTGTTTTCCGATAAGTATATCTCGAGCAGTTTGAGAAAGGATTCGTTAAAAAAATTTCCGCCGTTATTAATAATTTCAAAATGCGTCGAGATCGCCTTGTCCGTTTCATTTATTTTATTATAACTCTCCGCCAAATAGTAATAAGAAGATATTTTCAAATCATTCAATCTTTTAACTTCCGGTTTATTATTTTTTTGAAGCGCTATATTTTTATCAATAGAGTCGATCGTTTGTCTAAAAAAAACTATGCTATCGGCGAAATTATCTTTATTGTATTCGGATATACCCATCGACAAAGTCGAGTCGATATTATATTTAGAGAGAGGATATTCGGAGCTTAAACGTATGAGATACTCTTTGGATTCTTTGGAGTTTCCCAGTTTCTCCTCTATTTGCGAAAGGCGTAGGAGAGCTATATCGGACGACAAACTCCCTTTTGAGTAGGAATCGATTTTTTTTAACAATATTTTAGCGGAGTCGTAGTCTTTAGCGTTTAACTTATTTTCGGCGGCATAAAGCCAAAATCTGTCTCTATATTTGAAATTCTCCCCGGTTTTGCCGAGTTTTACGATCCATTCGTTTAACAACTTATCGGCTTCGTCAATTTTTCCGTTTTTCATGAGAACGTAAGCGTAAAGAACCGACGCTTCTTCAAATTTATCCGATTTTTTATATTTTTCTATTATCGTTTTAAGCCCTTTTTCTGCTTCCGCGTATTTTTCCAGCTCTATCTGCGAGTTTGCCGCGGCAAAATAGGCTCTTTCCGTAAGATCGGTTCGGGGGTAGAGAGAGACGTATTTCAAAAACGCCTCTTCCGCGTCTTCCCACTCTTTAAGATTTTGATAAATCAAGCCTATCCAAAAACAGGCGACGGGAGCGTATGAAGAAATTCGGAATTTAGAGATAAGCGCGTTAAAATTGTTTAACGCCATTTTGTAGTTTTCCGTATAGTAGTAGGAAAGACTGAGGTAATAATACGCTTTCGGTTTATCGGCGTTCTCGTTCGCAGTTTGTATAAATTTCTTCAAATTATTTATGGCGAAGGTATACTGCCCTTTTTTATAATCGCCGATTCCGGCGTCGAGCAACGAACTGACCTCCGATAAAGAATTTACATTAGATAAACTAAAAAATATGCATATAACCAAAGCTATCTTTTTCACAAAAACCGCCTTTTATAACAAATTTATACTATAATCTAGATTTATTATACAAAATATTCAATTATTTTTAATATTTATTACACATATTTTGACATTTATTACGACTTCAACGCCGCGTTAAAGACGGTTAAAGATGAAACTATTTTTCTCCGACCGTAGCCGACAACTTTTTTAAGAGATCCGTTTTGCCGACCTTTTTGAGGACCGAATAAAACTGAAATTTACTCCGGTCGACTAACAGAGAAAGCGCGATATTATTTTTCTGCCTATCCGCTTGCGCTTTGGAAAGTTTGTCGTATTTTGTGAGAACGTAAAAAGTCTCAATGTCGGGAACTTTTTTTATCCAGTCGTTGATAATATGATCGTCCCGGTTCGGCTCTCTCCTTATGTCCAAAAGAAAAAAAATCGCTTTTATACTCCTCTGTTTTGAGAGGTACTCCTCGATAAGCCCCGCCCAATTTTTTTTCTCGTTTTTTGATACTTTAGCGTAGCCGTAGCCGGGGAGATCGACAAAGTAAAAAGAGTTATTAATTGTAAAATAATTAATAAGTCTGGTTTTGCCCGGGACGTTTGATGCAAAAGCAATCTTTCTTCCGCACAGATCGTTTATCAAACTGGATTTGCCTACGTTGCTTCTCCCCAGAAAAACGTATTCGTCCACAGAACTGTTAGAAATATCTGAAAATTTTGAGTAACTTCTATAAAAATCTGCGGAGCTTATTTTTAACAATATCTTACCTCGTAAAAAAACGGCAAACTTCATACGGCGGTATCGGCAAACAATCCGCGCCGTTAAATTTACAAAAGAGAGTAATATAAATTTTAATATTTATCAACCTCTATTTAAAATTCAATAGCGCCCCGCCGGTTTTTGGGGATTTGCCGGCGTCCCATATGTGTCAATTTGCCCTAAAGGGCGCGCCGGCGCATGTAGCTCCATATGTGTCAATTTTTATCAGGGAGCGTCGTATCGAGTCGCATATGCGCCGAATTTTCCCTCCACAAAAAACCGACAAGATACGTTTATTCTTAATAAAAATAGTTGCGTTACGGAGGTAATTGTATTAGATTGTCGAAATGAATTTTGAAGAAAATTTAAAAAGAATTAATGTCGAAAAGCTTAAAGAATTTTTGTCGGGACTCAAAACCCCCTGTTATGAAACGGAATTGATGAGGGCGTCTTTTCAAGATAAAGACGTTCTTAAATGCGACTCTCTCGAGCTGTATCAAAACCATTTTGTTCTTTTTTACGTACTATATAAACTTCAAGAAGAGTATTATAAGGAAGATAAATATCTAAACGTCCATTTTATGAGAACGTTCTTATCGGACTACCCGGAATATTCTAAGTGCAGATTTTACGACGAACATACGGGGCTTTTTTGTAGGGCGGAAGTTTTAGATACGTCCGGTTATTGCGCTTTTCACAACAATAAGGTCGGCGAATATGAAATCGAGCAGTTATCTGCCAAATATTTTTACTACGACATAGAAAATTACTCTAAACTCGATAGAGATACGGCCGAACAATTTATAAACGGCGCTTGGGAGATACTGATAAACTACAAAAAGATCGAGGAGTCGTTTCAAACGCTAGAAATCCCGGAGTCCTACGATCTTGAAATAATAAAAAAACAGTTCAGAATTCTTGCAAAAAAATATCACCCGGATCTTGGCGAATCTACTCATAAAAAATTTAACGACGTTAACAGAGCTTATAGGTATCTTATGCAAACTATTCCGCGCGTTAAGAAAAAATAGCCGTAACCTGTCAGTTTTTTGGGGAATAAAATATTTGTTCCATATGTGTCAATTTTTTTGAGACAGACTCGCGTTATCTATTTCTTTACCCCAAAAAACTGACGGATTACAAAATAGCCCTTATATTTTTTTGACAAAACGTCTTTTAATTGGTATTATACGTCGATGAAGTTAATTAATAGGATCGACAAGATTTCGCTGATAACTTTGATACTATCCGTTCTGTATCTTGTTGCCGGAAATGTTTTATCGTCGTACAGTTTGATCGGCTCTATAGCCGATTTTGCTTTTAAAATAGTAGTTTTCTTATATATTATAGCGACGTTTCTAAGATATTCAGACCGAAGTCGGAAAATAGGTCATAATTTGCTCGATATCTTCTTTTTAACAGTATTATTGTCTATTATATTTGCAAAATTTCTAACTCCGGACTTTTTATCAAGCGGTATTTTTCGGACTCTTGTCGCGTTAATCATAGCGGTTCGCTGTTTTTTAGTCTTTTTTAGCGCCGAAGACGGAAAAAGCGTTCGTTCCATATCGGCGAACGCTCTCAACAATCCCGCTAAAACAATATTATTAAGCTATGTAGTCGCCATTTTTTTTGGTTCCTTTTTATTATCAATATCCGCGGCTACCGCAGACGGATATGTAATAAGCTTTATAGACGCTTTATTTACGTCGACTTCGGCGATTTGCGTTACGGGATTGACCGTAGTAGATATCTCCTCGCGCTTTTCGAGATTCGGTCAGATCGTCGTATTGCTTTTGATTCAGATCGGAGGACTTGGAGTAATGATATTGTCGTATTTCTCCGCATTTTTGGTTGGGAAAAAGAAATTATCTTTGGAGGATAAGATTACTATATCGTATCTTTTAAACGACGCGGAGGCGTCCTCGTTGTCGAAGAAGGTCAGAAAAATTATATATATCTCTCTATTAATCGAGGGCGTTGGCGCTTTACTGCTTCTGGTATTTTTTATCGCAAAGATGGGGTTTTCGTTAAATACTGTATTTTTTTCTATATTTCACTCGGTATCGGCTTTTTGCAACGCCGGATTCGCTCTGTTTCCGGACAGCTTGGTAAGATATGTAGGTTCGTTTTATTTCAATTTTACAATCGCTTCATTAATTGTTCTCGGCGGGTTAAGTTTTAGAGTAATAGTTAATAGTCGGGAATTTTTGATATATAAATTTAAGGTAAATATTTTAAAAAAGAATTCGCCGTATGTCAGTTTGTCTACAAATACCGTTGTCGTCCTCTTAATAACCGTTATTTTAATAGTATCCGGGACTCTTCTCATATATTTTTTTGAACATAAATCTACTTTACTAAAACTCGATATCAAAACTCAATATTTGTCGTGTTTTTTTCAATCAATATCCATAAGAACCGCCGGTTTTAATACGCTGGATTTTTCATCGTTTACCGTTCCGACTTATTTGGTAATAATAGTTTTTATGCTTATCGGAGGAGCTTCCGGGTCCACCGCAGGCGGAATAAAAGTAAATACCGTAGGGGTTATTTTTTCGTATTTAGTATCCTTTTTTAAAGAATCTGATAAGGTAGTTATTTTTAATAAAATGATTTCTAAAGAGGTCGTTTTAAAAAGTTTTATGATAGTTTTGCTATCTTTATTTGCCGTATTTATCTCAACTTTGATATTAAGCGTAACTGAAAACTTTAAATTTATCCAAATTCTGTTTGAAGCGGCGTCCGCGTTTGGAACGGCGGGGGTATCGACCGGTATAACCCCGGATTTATCTTTTTTCGGTAAACTAACGATAATTTTTTTAATGATCGCCGGTAAAGTAGGTCCTCTTACTCTTCTTGCTGCAACGTCTCATAAAACGGAGGAGAATAACGTTGAATATCCTGAAACAAATATAAATATAACCTAAATAAGGAGCGACAAGTGATTAAAGAAAAAATCTTTGGAATATTCGGACTGGGGGCGTTTGGCAACGAGATTTGCGAAGAGATGTCGAAAAAAGGCGCAAAAGTTATAGTATTTGAAAAAGAAAAAAAACTGATTGATAAAATTAAAAATTCCGTAACTCAGGCGATTATAATCGATACTACGGACGAAGATGCGTTAAAAAATTCCCCAATCGATAATATAGACGTCGCCGTGGTTGCGATTGGGACTAATATGCAGTCCAGCATTATCACGACGGCTCTTTTAAAAAAATATAACGTCCCTTACATAATAGCTCGAGCTATAAGCGATATTCATTCTCAATTATTAACTCAGATTGGAGCTAACGAAGTTATCAATATCGAGATTGAAGAGGGCAAACGGCTTGCCAATAAATTAATTTCCCCAAATATCTTAGAGCGTATTCCTATATCAAAGAATCAAACATTTGCCGAAATTATGGTTCCAAAATCTTTTGTCGGAAAATCTTTATTAAAATTAGAATTGCGCAATAAGTTTAACGTCAACGTAGTTTCGATCAGGAAATTTAATATGACGATAGACGATTACGGAAATCCTCAAAAAGACGATTTGGTAATTTTTCCAAAACCTCAAGACGTTCTGGAAGATAACGATATTTTATACATAGTGGGATCGGACGCAGATATTGAAGCGATAAAGGAGTTTTAAGAGTGTATCTTATCAAAAAACGATATTTGAATTTTATTTTCACATTTTTTACGCTAATATTGCTTGTTATTGTCGCTTTATTCTATGTTATTCTAAATTACGTCGATTTTAACAGCGAGATTCAGATAAAACTATATAGCGAAAGGCTGGTTTTTGCAGGAATATTATTTGCGATAGTTATTAGCGCGATTTATATTATAGCCGTTTATAAAAATATAAAGGTTTTAAAAAAACTGGATAAATTAATCGAGTTATCTAAATACGGTAATTATGAGTTTAAGAAAGAACTTAGTAAACTCGGAGCCCTCGGAGAAAGGATACAGACGCTATTTAAGCAGACGACCTTTATGAGCGAAAAAAAGTCGTTTAAGATAAGTTCGATGGCAAATTTAAACAACTTTTTATTTGAGAATATCGACTTAAATCTTGTTGTTTGCGACGTGGAAGGGATGATCGTTAATTGCAGTCTTAGTTTTTATAAGAAGTTTAAAACGGAAGCTTCCGAAGTATTATACAGAAATATTAATGATTTTAAAATCCTGAATTTTAAAGAAGCCGTTTTTGACATTGATAAAAGTAAACAACCGATAATTTATAAAAGAGTTGTTATGAAATTGGACGACGCCGAATATAAGATCGACGTAACTTGCGCCCCCATATTAAACCTTAAAAACGAGTTGTCAAACGTAGTTTTGCAGATAGAATAAAAACAGTTATCTGAGATTTATTTGAGGGATAGCTATATAAAGAAAAACGTCCGCCGACATAATCGACCGACGTTTTTTGACCCGGAGACGAATCGAACGTCCGACCAAAAGTTTAGGAAACTTCTACTCTATCCGCTGAGCTACCGGGCCTGTTGAAGAGACATTATATAAAATATTTCTAAAAAATTCAAGACTTATTAGTTTTGAATTTAAAATACTATCCTTGCCGCGAGGGGCGGCTCGAAAGTTATAGACGGAAATATTCCCGTTTTGAGCGCCTATCGGTTTTTTGGATGGAAGAAATTGACACATATGGAACAATTGTTTTATTCGGTAAATTATTTATCATTTTCTAAAAATTTATACAAATTTTTGTAAAGAGTTTTCTACTTTTAGTTGTTATATATATAAAAGAAAAAGGAGAAAACTTTATGGAAAACAAAAAACATTTATTTCACTTTATAGTATCGGAATCTATGAATAAGAACGTCATAGATTTTCTACTAAAAGAGTTCAAAATTAATACGTTCAGTAAACTATTTGAAACTATGTTTCGCCTCGTTAACAAAAAAATGTCAAAAATGAAGAGAATAATCGAAAATCATCGCTCTGAGTACGCCGTTATAGATAGCGCCGACGATAAAAGGTTGCATAAATATCTCCGGATTAGCGAATCGGATTATCTTCGGATAAAAAGATGGCATTCTTTGTATAACGAATTCGGTATGGCTTCGACAGTCCGCGATATTATCTTGTTTTTCTATAACGGCGTTATGAAATACGGGTTGGATGGATTTCTTGAGCTTGTTGGTAAGAAATTAAGGATTGAGAAATTGAAAAATGACTTTTTGGATAAAATGACACAACTGTTAAATATAACCGCTCGAAAACAGCTATTATATACGCTTGTAATCGAAAATTATCCCAGATACGTCTACTACACATAAAATTAATTTTTATTCCCCAAAAAACCGACGGATTACAAAATTATATGCGAAATATTATGAATATAAAATTTCTGAAACCGTATTATTTATACTAAAATTTATCGTAAAAAATTAAATTATTTATTGAAAAATAGTAAAAATATGTTAGAATAGCGGAAGCGCCGGTGTAGCTCAATGGTAGAGCAATTCACTCGTAATGAATAGGTTGAGAGTTCGATTCCCTCCACTGGCTATTTTTTTTCAGCCATTTCTATTAACAAAGTTTCGTTACGCGGATAGGCTCTATATTTCGGATAAATGCGATGGCGACGTTTGCAAAAGAAATAAAGTGCCTTTGAGGGATTTAAAAATTATCGTGGATAAAATAAAATATGAAATATAAATCCTCCAAAAATATTTTTTCAATAATTAATACCGCGTTCGACAATACGTTTTTTGGCAGTTTCCGCGTTGCAGTATTTATAAAAAATAAATTGCTGCTATCGGCGTTTCTGATATGCGTCTCTTTTTACTCTTTCGCTTCAATGAAATCTTATAACTATACGCGCTCATATTTACCGGACTATAAAACGTTTAAATCAAATACCGAGTTTTCCAAACCGTTAAAATTAAAAAAAATTACAGCCGCAGAATACGCGACCGACCCTTTGATTTTATACGCAAATCTGTGGTTATGTTTCGCCGTAACTTATCCCGTCTGGGA
This sequence comes from Spirochaetes bacterium ADurb.Bin133, assembly GCA_002070605.1. Lineage (GTDB taxonomy): Bacteria > Spirochaetota > GWE2-31-10 > GWE2-31-10 > MWDO01 > MWDO01. Next base: position 2,934 of record MWDO01000026.1, on the reverse strand, counting down.
AAATACTCCCCAATTTATATCGGGCGATAATGCGGGAACTACTTTTGTTAACAGACTAAAAATGGAACCCTTCGCATCGGGAAGAATCGATCCCGTTACCAAACCGCTTTCAGACGCTAACGGAGAGATCGTCAGATACGATAACGGCGCGCCGGTAACGGTTTTAGTAGGGGATATGTACGCAAAGAACTTGATCGAACCGTTCTTTTTTTCCTCTATGGCGTTATATCTCAGATCTAAAAATTATCATCCGGCGCTTATGATACTAGAAATATTTCTTACGTCGGCGTTATATGAATTTACCGTCAGACCGTTTTTTATGAATTCCAGTTTTGAACAGTTTCTAAAAAATCCGGGAATTGCCGTTGTCGCTGCCGTAATATTTGACGAGATATCCGCTTACCTTTTATCCACGCCGTATATCGGACTACATATTTTGGGGTATATACTAAACCCTTTCAACGCTCTTCCTACCGCAAGAGTCCATCCTCTGCTTTTTTTTGATCCTTACAGAAAATCAGCTTATCTTGAAACAATAATAACTCTATAAGTTCCGAACAAATTTATCAAACGGGGTCGCTATCTCTATTTTTATCTCTTTTCCGTTCATTGTTTTAAAACGTAACCCAAACGAATATAAAAAATGATTGGCATAACCGTCTTTTTTTTTACAATACAGCTTATCTCCCAAAATCGGATGACCTATCCCTGAAAGATGAACTCTGATTTGATGCCTTATTCCTTTGGTTATTTTTATTCGTAATAAAGAAAAATTCTTAGCGCTCTCGACTATTTCCCATTCGGTTTTAGAAAGACGCGCCTTACCTCTGTATTTAGTCCTATCGTCGAGGAGTATGGACATTCTTTTATCGTCGCTATAGTGATGAGCGATCGGATAATCGATAATCCCGGACGTTTTATTTGGAGTTCCGTAAACTATAGCTTTATAAAATTTTTCTATATTTTCGTTATCCATTAATTTCTTAAAATATGAAAAAGCCTCGACGCTCTTTGCAAAAAGAGTAAGCCCTCCGGTTTCATTATCAAGCCTATTTAAAAGCCCGCCCTCTTTCTCTTTATAACCCTTTACTCTCGATAACTCGGGGCGATCCAAAAAAAGCGCTTCGCATAACGATCTCTTTTTCCCCGGAGCGACAGGGACGCCTTGAGGTTTATCGGCGACCAACAAGAACTCGTCTTCATAAGCGATAGTATATTGCATAATATTATTTTTTAAAATACGGAAAAAAACCGCCCACTCTGAGTTTGTATTCGGTAAAATCGTCGCCATAGTAATGTTGAAGAAGTTCGTCCTCCTTCTTAGCTCTAATTATATAAATAGGGAGAACTACCAGTAATCCCCACAAAAGCAGCGTCCACGATTGTAGCGCAAAACTGGCCGCTAAAGGCAGTATAATCTCGGAAAGATATATCGGGTGTCTGATAATTCCGTATATATCGTTTTTTACAAGTTTATTACCCTCTTTAATATCTATATTTATGGAAAAGTTCTTACCGAGTTTTAAATAGCTGATATTCATAACTATAGAAAAGAAAATATATAAAATCGACCCGACGACTCCGATAAATATGATCGCGGATTGGATATTCAAAACCTCTTCGTTTTGTAACAAGACGATATTAAATATGCCAAATTGAATTTCGCCGTTGCTTAAAATCTTTAACAAAGATCCTATCCTAAATATAGCGAGCCCCGTTAATATCGAAGTAAAATAGCTTGCGTATATCGATAACCACTGAAAACTCGTCCTATAATACTTTATAGTTTCGCGATTTTCATTTTCTATACGATTACGGCGTATTTGCCTGAAATTACTCAATAATAAAGTCAATACTCCAAGTAAAACTGCGCCTCTGAAAACAAAATCAAACGTCCTCAACAATTCATACTCCAAGAATAAATTTAGTCATAATATATAAATACCGAATCTTTGTCAAAGTTTATATTTTCTCCATCAAAATTCGACTATAAAAGAGGTATATCTATCCAAAACCGGGCGGTTTTCAATAATTACCTCTCTCACTCTTGAATGGGAAGGACCTGCTTTTAATCTTTTTAAAAGTTCTTTATGCTTCGTCTCCTCGCCGATCGCATAAACCTCTACGTCGCCGTTAAACAAGTTTTTCACAAAACCGCGAATTCCAAGCCTATCCGCCGCCATCGTAACAAAATATCTGTATCCTACTCCCTGAACGAAGCCGGATACCGTATACCTCTTTGCAATTATCATTCGACGGTTACCGATTTAGCGAGAATTCTCTCTTCGACCAACTTCTCTCCTCTATGAAAACCCATATATTCAACGATTCCGCGCATATTATCCCTCAATCAAAAAACTAATCAATTAAATCAAAATAATGGGGTTATGTCATTATTTTTTTTATGTTTTTACAAAATATCGTCCGTTTATTTTTATAACAAGCGACGCATATGCGTCAAAATTATCCCCTCGATTTCCCCTCGCATCCGCTCGGAACCGGAACGCGAAATCGAGGGTTCAATGGATATGCATATGTGTCAATTCTTTTTTTGACACATATGCGCCGAATTTTCTTCGCCCCCAAAAAACCGATAGGATACGTAAAATTAAAATAAATCTATGTCGTTCAACTTTGAGACTTGACGCATATTTCAAAAAATGAGACTTTACGCTTTGAAACAATTCTTTTATCATACTATATCTCCAATATCATATTTAGTCAATATATTATCTTTATAGAAAATCTTGATCCATTTATTTGGATTTTCTCTAACTTCAACTTCGTAATTTGAAAGAGAACAATTTTTATATTTTGGAATTAGAAAACATTTATTCTTATAACTAATTTCATTTACTTTTTTAAAGCCGTTATGTGATTTTCAAGATTATCGCTAGTTACAAACTTTGCATATAGAATGTATCGCGATTTATC
>MWDO01000025.1 GCA_002070605.1 Spirochaetes bacterium ADurb.Bin133 | reverse complement strand
GAGGCTGTATTTATAGACGATAGATTAAAATGTTAAAAAAAAACAAAGATTATCGTTGACTTTTACCATAGATGTTAAAAAAAAACAAAGATTATCGTTGACTTTTACCATAGATGCGTCGCGCTGACCCCTCGATTTCCCCTCGCATACGCGCGGGACGCGAAATCGAGGGTTCAATAGTCGCGCGTATATAGCTCCATATGTGTCAAATTTTTAAAACAGTAGAGCGCGCCGCCCCGCCGTTTGTCGGTATCATATGTGTCAATTTTACTCCTAACATCATATGGGATAAATATTTCTAATTAGTAAATTATTCGTTTCAATCCGACGGGCGCTATACTGACTATTGTTTTTCCTTTACTATATCAAATTTCCTATAATCCGATCCGGCGTGTTTATAAATAAACCCCGTAAAGTTGAAATAGAACAGCGAAAAGCAAAGAACAAATAAAAAAATATATGCGGGAATTTTGACTAGCGCGGCCGCCTTCTTACCGGCGTCGATTAAGAAATTTAAGATAAAAAAAAATAAAAACCAAAACGGGAACATCGTTACTACCCAAAATTCTCTATAATCCGGTTCCCACCATAACGAAAACGCCGTATATATTGACAAGAATAATAAATTAGTTAAAAACAGATAGTTGTATTTTTTGAACAACGCCTGAAAAAAAACAATTGTCGATAACAAAACAAATATAAAAATAAATCCAACCATATTAGGTAAAATCGAATTAGGCGAAATCGGATTTTTAAAATCCGCTTTCAAATCTTGGTTTTTAAATTTCTGAGGTTGAAAAAAGTAATTTGTTATGCCTTCCGACGCTTTTTTTAGCGTTGAGTCGTCGGAGAGCCCTTTACCCCAATGATCAATCTTTGTATAAAGTATAAGCCAATTAAAAAAATAGGTAGAATCTTTAATGTTGTTAAAATTTGTAGCTTTATTTTTATCAAAAGTCAGCCCTATTTTCACAATGCCAACGTAATAATATCCGCTTATTACAATTACTAAAAATACGCTAAAATATAATAAAAAGTACTTTATATTATTAAAACGGAGCTTATCAAATTTCTGAAAAGAAAACCTGCTTTTTTTATAGATAAAACTTAATTCCTCGCAAACATCGTAATAGTTTCGATAAAAATATTCGGAAAAAAAATAAACAAAAAAAATTACTATAATAAATAAAACGTTGGATTGATGAAAAAATATATTTAACGAATGATATATACCTAAAAATACTGAAAACAGCGCTTTTTTTTTGACAAAAGGATAATTAATTAATATTAAAAAAAGTATAGCTAAAGTAACGCTATGAATTATCGGCGTATCGTTAATCTGCGAATACATCCAATATGCCGCGGTAAAAGAAATTGAAGCTACAATTAGTAACGATAAAATATATTTTTTAGAAATTTTGTATAACAAGAAAAAAATCGCCCCCAAAGCTATAGAGCTGATTATTAAATTCCTCAGTTGCAAAACAGGCATAACTTTTCCCGAATAACCGTTCTGTTTTAACGCATCGTACATCGACTTGCCAAGCCAATCAAAACCGATATGATGAGGATTGTATAGATATTCGGGCAGACCGAGTCTAACGTAATAATCGTATGTTAAAACGTCGCCCTTTTCGTCGACCCATTTCGAGAGATAGTTAAAATTAAAAAATAAATAAAAAATAGATATTGCTAAAGCCGTTAAAATCGCGACGGCAAATTCGAAGGGGTTAAGTTTTTTGTAGACCAATTTTTATTTTTTCCATTATGAGAATATTTTTTTCTTTAATCGACGGTATGCCATTAATCTTTATTAACCCGTTTTTATCCTGCGTTTCTATATAAATCGCGCCAATATCGAATAATCTCTCTATAAAATTCTGTTTAATAATAATATAATTAATTTTTGTTAGCGGAATTCTAATAAGCGATCGGCTATATAACTTATTTTCAAGATAGACCAATTCGTCGCTAAATAAAATAAAATGACTAAGCAAGGTAGAGATAAACTGCATTAATAATCTGACAAGAATCAAACCTATAACTACGTTAATCGCCGTATTAACAAATAAGGCTATGTTTTCGTCCGTTAAAAACTTAAAATTAAATATCTCGCTAATTTGAAAAGTTGAAGCTAAATAGATAAAAAAATCCGATAGAGCTTTGGACTCGATTTTAATTAAAAAAATAATAGCGATAGATAGCGTTAAATTAAACAAAAAATAAAAAAACGACATAGAATCGCCAAATAATATATTTGAATCCGATCTTTGCAATCTCCTTTTTAAAACTTCATCGACTTTAAAGTCAATAATCTCCAATAAACGAATTAAAAAACAGTTTAACTTAAAAAATAGCGCAAAAAAAACCGGAATTAACAAATAGATAAAAATATTTATTTTTAATATATAATTATTAATAAAATCGGAAACCGCTATTACCGCGTCGCGAATAGGAAAAACAAAAAAACCGATAATATCCGGCTTGTCGACGATTTTGGGCTCAATACGAATCATCCCAAAAATCGTAAAAATAAACATAATTAAATAAATATAAACGTTAAAATTAAACGCCTTTTTTTGCGTCCCTAAATTGTAAGAATCCTTTACGAGAAATATTTTTAACGACAAAGAGGCGATAATTATTGATTGTAAAAAAACTAATTTGACCGAACTTTTAAAAAAATAACCGGCTATAGAAAAAATGGCGTAAACCGTTAAAAAAACAGCTAACGGAGCGGCATATTTTAATAACGAAACTAATCTCTTATAGTCTCCGCTAAAAAAATCTTTTAGCGCGCTTTGAATATTTTTTAATAACTTCGCTAAGTGAAAGTCTAAATAATTTAATATTTTTAATTTTATCAGCGCTTTATTGATAAAATAAGCGCAAACCGCCGAGAACGGAATCGGAGCTACGCTCCTAAAAAATATATTTATCTTAAATAACCCAAATATATAAAAAAACGCTAAGTAAAGTAAGGCAAATATTATAAAATAAAAAATAACGCCGTTCGATCTTATCTCTTTGAAATCGTTTAATTTTAAAACGACCCGCTTTCTTTTTTGATTTATAATGGAAAACGATAAGCTAAAAAGGTTGACAAATAAAAATGCGGCGATAAAATATAAAATGAGATTTATGATAATTGTCTTAATACCGACGCTTAAAACAAAAAAAGCAAACGACAAAATTATAATGTGATAGATAAAAAACAGAAAAATAACGCATAAGTTAAAGGTAATATTAGAAAAAATATCGTTTGAAATCAAACTAATCAAATCGGATTTGGGTAGCGACGTTTTAATAATGCCGTTGTTTATCTTTTCCGGACTTTTTGATAATCTTATAGAAGTAAAAAAGACTAATAAATACTTAACGGCAAACAGAGTTATTAATAGCAAAAGCGTCGCTATAACCGATCTGCCGAAAAAAAAGGGGATAAGTATAACAACGTCCGGTATGAAAATAAAAAAAGATATTTTCAAGGAAAACAGCCATAAATTCCTTTTTTTTAAGGAATCGAAAAGCCCCTTGTAAAAGAAATTTTTTATAAAACTAATTAATAAAAGCGCTATTTTCTTCATTACGTCCTAATTCCGAAGAACATACCAAAAAGCCTGATATTTTAAATTATTACGCCAACCTCTGACTAAAATTATATCAAAAAAATATTTTTTTGTCAAAAACATAAGAATAATATTTTTTTTTGTATAACGAAATCAACTTTTTGTTGTTATTTATATATATAATCGAATTAAAATTTTAACCTTAAAAATTTGGAGAAAATTATGAAAAAAATATTTATCTTTACTTTAATGTTAATCAACCTCTATCTTAACTCTATCGGCAAACCGTTGATTCTAACCGGAATAAAATCTTATAGCGCCTTCAAAATGTCAAACGCTCTTCTATATCCGAACAGTTCAAACGACGCTCTTTTTTTTAAAATTAAAGAATCTTTCAATAAATATTTATCGCTTAATTACTCTTTTGACTTTATCTTTTCGGATAATATCAAATTGACGGACGATTTGAGAAAACTGTCGACTTTTAATTTTAATAACGGCATCGGAATGACGCTAAATATTAAGAGGTATAAACTCCTTTGCTCGTCGAAATTCAATCTCAATCTTAACGCTAATAAATTAGTATTTCAAAATCTCAATCTTATATCATTCTCTTATTCGATAACTAATTTTAAACTAAAAATCAGCTATTATAACAATTATAAAGCGACGCTTTACGACATATTTAATCACAAAATATCTTTCAATTTTAATTGGAATTTCAAAAAATACAACTTTCTAAAATTCAATACCGCGACGGACGTCTATTTACAACACAAAGTAGACGGCAGTTTTAATCTATCTCCTTTAAAAAAAGTAAAAATAAACATTGCAATAGCGTTGGATTTTGATAAAATCCCTTTTGAGCGAGTTTTTTCGTCGGACGACGAGGAACTGGACGATTTTCAATACGAAATTGATTAGCGGATAAAGAATGAACGATTACAGCAAGCCGGATTTCTACGCAAACAAGGCAAAACTTGACGGTTACGTCGCCAGAAGCGTATACAAACTGGAAGAGATCAATAACAAATTCAAACTAATTAAACCCGGTCAAAACATACTCGACCTTGGATCTGCCCCCGGTTCGTGGTCGCAATACGCCTCTTCAATCGTCGGCGATAACGGTAAAATTGTCGGGGTGGATTATAAAGATATGCGAGTTTCAATGTCAAACGCGATATTTTTTAAAGGCGATTTCTACTCCGACGATATAAAAGCTCGATTAGCCGAATACGCCCCTTTCAACGGTATTATAAGCGATATGGCGCCGGATACCGAAGGGGATAAAATAACGGATTGTTTTCGTTCGTCCGACCTTGTATGGAGTTCGCTGAACTTTGCCTACGACTATCTTAAAAAAGGGGGATATTTTATAGCAAAGATATTCCAGGGCGGCGACGAAAAAGAAATCATGAAAGAGTTGAAATCCGCCTTCAAAACGGCAAAATGGTTCAAACCGGCTTCCTCAAGAAAAATAAGCTACGAAATATTTATCGTCGGCGAAAACTTTACCTCAATTCCAAGCAAAAACAAAGCGCTCGACGACGATTTAGAAGGGGTAAATACCCCCCCGGACGGGTATATGCCGTGGTAAACTATTTTATTTCAATCTTTCTCAACCAGCCTCTGGTATCCTCGACCTCGCCAAGTTGTATCTTAACAAGGCGTTCGTAAAGTTGCGTTACCTTCGGTCCGGCGGTTCTTCCCTGATCAAACAATTTATAGTCTTTATCTCTGTATCTAATTTCTCCGACGGGCGTTATAACAGCCGCGGTGCCGCAACATCCCGCCTCTGAAAAATTAGTTATCTCGTCTATGGCGACGGATCTCTGCTCGGTTTTCCACCCAAAGTCGTCCTTAGCTATAGTTCTCAACGACATATTAGTGATCGACGGCAAAACGGAAGAGGATTGAGGCGTAGTATAAGTACCGTCCTTCATTATTGCTATAAAATTTGCCGGACCGGACTCGTCTATATACTTGCGCTCTTTTGCGTCGAGATATATAACGTCGGTAAAGTTATTCTCTTTTGCTCTAAAATATCCTCTCAATCCCGCCGCGTAGTTGCCCGCCGCTTTTACGTCTCCCAATCCAAACGGAGCCGCTCTATCCAAGTCTTCAACAACCAGCATCTTTACGGGCTTGAATCCGCCTTTAAAATACGGACCAACCGGAGTAACCAGTATCATAAACAGATAATCCTCGGAAGGCTTAACCCCTATATGCGGAGATATACCTATCAATAGCGGTCGTATATATAAAGAAGCGCCCGATCCGTACGGAGGAACGAACTCTTTGTTAGCGTTAACTACCCTATCCAACGCCTCCAAAAATATCTCTTCGGTAACTCGAGCCATAAAGAGTTTTTCAGCCGATTTTACCATTCTTTTTTGGTTCTCTACCGGTCTAAAAGCGACAACGTCTCCATTTTTAGTTTCGTAAACTTTCAATCCTTCAAATATCGCCTGTCCATAATGAACGCAAGTAGCGGCTATGTGCAACGGAAAATACTCTTCGTTAGTTAAAGTTCCTCCGTCCCATTTTCCGTTTCTGTAATAATATCTAATATTAGCGTTAACCTTTCTATAAGAAAAATCAAGATTAGCAAAATCTAAATCAGCTCTCTTAAAACTCATATTTCCACCTCGTCAAATACCGACATTATATTATATTTCTTTAGAATGTCAATTTTTTTTACCAAAAAAATTTGCGTCTCGTCGGTTTTTTGGGGATTTGCCGGCGTCGCATATGTGTCAATTTCTCATCGAGGAACACAGCGCCTCATATGTGTCAATTTATATCGAGAAGCGACGCGGCGGCTATGCGGTCCATATGTGTCAAATTATCTCGGGGAGCGCAGCGTCCCATATGTGTCAATTTTTTCTTACCCCAAAAAACTGAAGAATTACAAAAAAAAATTATTGCTTTCAATTAACTAATATTCATCCATATCTCTTAATTCAAGCAATATCCTGGGATTCTTCTGATAAAATTTCAGCATGCTATCCCAATTTATCTTGAATATAGTAGAATCGCTATCGGCAATTACCGTTTTATCCAGCGCCTTTTCTCCAACTAAGTACATCGGATTTCCAACAAAATCCCCCTTTTTTAAAATTTTCTCAATTTTGTTGTTTTTATCCTTTATTACGCCGGAACCGGTATTCCAAATAAAGGCAAAATCCAGCGCTTTATTACTATGAACAATAACATCGTTTTTATTCACCTTTTCAAAATTAAAAAGAAGTTCTAACTGATTCTTTTGATTAATTGTCATACTATTGAATAAAGGATTTAATTCTATCGCCTCCCAAGACCCCTGACTTCTTACCGAGCCGAGTTTTTTTAACTTTTCATATACGGGAGTATTCGCCAAAAACATAAGAAAATCCTCTTTTTCTATTACCATCGCGACTATATCGGTAAGCGCTATCAACGTGCCGGTTGTCAAGCTGTTTAAAATCAGAGCGGTCTCTCCAAAATAACTCCCCGAAGTCAAAATTGCCTTCTCAAGTCCCTTCTCTATTAATTTAGCTCTTCCGGCGACTATAATATAAAATCTTCTCCCAAAATCCCCCTCTTTAATCAGACACTCCCCTTTTTTAAACCTTCTATACTTTATAATGCTTAAAAACTCGGCCGCTTTTTCAAATTTTATATCCATAAACATATCCAAACCGGATACAAGGTTTAATATCTGAACAGATTCCGAATGAACCGAGGCTTGAACTTGAATATTCATAGTATTTGACAACCCCGTCGGAGATACCGTGAGATTCGAACCTTCGGGAATCTTGCTTTTATCGGTATGAACGAGAAAAATATTTTTCTTAACCTCGTCGGGTAATTCTAATAAAACTTCTATCGGCGTATGCAACGGCGGAATCCCCGCTTCATGGATAATAATATCTTTACGCCAGTTAAAATTGCTTAACTCTTCATATCTACCGTCGGGTAAAACCCCCAACTCCTTCAGATTATCAAAATATTTTTTCCCGTTGAGATGATCCGAAGTATACACGACCGTTTTACCCTTAAAAAAAACTTCAAACCCGATAGTAGGGATAGAATGAAGCCGATAACTAAACGTAACCATAGCTCCATTAATATTAATCGGTTTGCCAATCATAACCGGTATAAAATCAATCAATTCCACTATATCTATCTCGTTTAATCCGGTTAATAAAGAGGTCTTTTTTATAAAACTCGTAAATATTGTCGAAGTCGTATAAAGCGTAACTCTCCCCTCCTGTAAAATTTTCTGCATAACTCCCGCGTCGTGGTCGGAATGACAGTGCGTCAATATTACGGAGTTAACCATTCTGGGATCGACGTTCTCGTCGATAAGCCACAAAGCCGAATCAATCGGAGGATCAATCATTATTCCGCTACCGTTGATCCAAAATATAAAACCGCTGGTCTTTCCTTTTGGATCGAACCCATGCGACGACCCTAACGTCGTTATCCCAAAAGACGGAGGTAGAAATATAGAATCGCTCTCGTTTTTTTTAACCTCAGAATTATCATAATCCAAATTCCAGTCTAACTCGTATTCGACTCCCTTGTCGTTTATCAAAATTTTATTACTATTTACGTCAAGATAAAAAGTAATACCTTTGTATGAAATAGTCTTATTTTCTTGCAATATTACAAATTCTATGAAATCCTTAAGAACCATAGGCCTGTTCTCTTTGGGATGCGTGGAAAAATATTCCAACTCCTTTTTCATATCTGGAAAATAAGGATTGTTCTTACCGTCAATATACTCTATTTCAAGATTTAACTCTTTAGGTCCAAAATAAGACTCGCTGAAAAAACCTCCGATCGCCTCGCTCTGCCGTTTTGTACAAAATATCGTTATACTCTTATGCAATACGTAATAATTAAAATAACACGGAAATTCGATATCAATTAAACTTGACATCTTTTTATGCGAAAATAAATTCTTCGGAGCTATGTAATATGTCGGCACCGCCCTATTTAAACTCATCGAATCTTTAATAGTCTCGGGAGGCGCTCCAAGCTGAATCGCTCCTATCGACGTATCAATTATTATACCGCCTTTCGGTAAATATATATACTTATCGCCGCTCATAATAGTTTCCCGCGTATTTATAATAATAAACGATTATACAATAATCTCCCCATAAATTTCAACCTATTTCGCGCAATAATATTTTCTTAGAAAAATTGAAAGCAATTTATAAAACAAATCGCCATATGTGTCAAATTTTTCATCGGGGAGCGGCGCATATGTGTCATTTTTCTTTCGCCCCAAAAAAACCTGACGGGCGCATAGATTTTCTACTTTTACTTTGAAAAAAATAAAAAAAATGATATTATTCATAATGGATGATAACTATTTATAAACGATGTATTTATTGCGGTAATTATTTTGAGTTAGCAAAAGATGAAATGGATAGAGAATTCTGTAACGAGAGTTGCGTAATTAATTACGAAAGATGCCAAGTTTGCGGAAATTATTTTGTTTCTAACGAGGAGTCTTCATCTCATCCGACATGCAGCAAAGAGTGTAAAGATGCAATAAATATTAGGCAAAGGCGAAAATAGTTTCTTTTTTTATAAATTTTGGCTTAGATAATACCGGGGATTTATGGATATTTTATGCGTATCGGATTGGATTGATCCTATTATTTATTCAGAGCAACTAAGGGACAGAATGGAGGGAGTCGATTTTGTAATAAGTTGCGGAGATATCTCTTTCAGTTATTTAGATTTTATTATGAGCGAATTGAACGTTCCGGTTTTCTTTGTCGTGGGCAATCACGTTAACGCGAACAGATTAAAAAAAAATATATACGGTAAAAAGAGACTCGACGCGCCAAAATGTTTTCACAATCTACACTTAAAATTTCATAATTTCAAAGGAACGTTGATTTGCGGTTTTCAGGGGACGGTATGGTATAACGGCGGACCGTTTCAATATAGACAGCGGGAAGTATATTTTCATCTGCTTAAACTGCTTCCCGGATTATTATTTAATAAGTTATTTAAAGGAAGATATTTAGATATATTCGTAGCCCACTCTCCGCCTTTTGGCGTTGGAGATAAACCGGATCCTTGTCATAACGGTTTAAAAGCGTTCAACCTGTTTATCAAATTATTTAAACCCAAATATTTTTTACACGGACACGTGCATTTAACAAATAGAAACGATCCAAAAATTATTAAATATTATAAAACTAAAGTTATTAATTGCTCCGGTTATTATAGATCGAAGATTTAGAATATTTTATTAGAGAGAATTTATGGCAGATTTAATAATTAAAGAAAAGACCAAAGAAGATTTTGATAAAGCTTATTTTGAAGGTATATTTAGAAATATCGTATCTAAGATAAAAGGGAAGAGCAACTCTTTGTTATCTTTCAGCGAAGTAATAAAAATGGTGAAGATAAAAAATGAAACTTACAAAGGGATGCGGTATGTTCCGATAGAAGATATTGTCGGAAGCGAAGGGAGATATAACGATTTTACAAGAGAGTTTCTTCCCGAACGTAAAAATTTGCGAAACAGATGGGAAAAAATCGACGAAGCTCACTATAAAGATATTATCTTACCGCCCATTAAAGTGTACCAACTCGGCGGAGTTTATTTTGTGCGCGACGGTAATCATAGAGTTTCGGTATCTAAAAGACAGGGAAAAGAGTTCATCGACGCCGAGGTGGTTGAAATTCAAACAGATATCAAACTTGACGCTTCGACGACTAAAGAGGAGCTTCAAAAAATTATTATTCAGCATGAAAAAGAAATATTTCTAGAGACGACCAAACTAGATACTTTTCGAGATATATCAAAACTGGAATTCAGCTCCCCCGGAAGATTCGACGATATAATGTCGCATATATCGGGTCATCAATATTTTCTTGGAATAGATAAAAAAGGTCCGGTTTCGTTTGAAGAAGCTCTTTTAAGTTGGTTCGACAATCTCTTTCTACCGATCGTTAGCGAAATAGAAGAGGAGAAAATTATAAATAGATTCATCGGCAGGACTTCCGGCGATTTATATATCTGGATTATACGGCATTGGGATGAAATCAAATCAAAATACGGTAAAGACGTTTCAATATCTGAAGCGGTTCGTTCTTACAGCGCCAAATTCGGCGAAGGTCCTATTATGTTTTTAATTCGCCTTATAAAAAGATTATTTTCGAGGAGAAAATATGAACGTTATTGAAGAGTCGTTATTTAAAACGGGCGCTATTAGATGTTCGAACGAAGGCGCGCCGTTTTGGTATACGTCGGGAACTATAGGACCTTTTTTTATAAATACTCATTTTTTATACGGCGGCGAAGATGAATCTAACTTATTGCTTGATTTTATTGATAAAAATATATCGGATAAATCTGATTTTCCCGCGCGCCTAACTAAGACGGTTACAGATTTTTATACCAATAACGAATTATTCAATAAAGCTATTAATCTTTTTTACGACGAAATAAAAATAAATCCCTCTTTTCAAAACGCCTCCTATATATCCGGCGGCGAGCGGAGAGACTGGATTTTTTCAATTCCTATTTCATATTTATCAGGTAAGCCTCATCTTTTTATTTTCAAAGATTTATCGGTCTATTCTACAGAGAAAAAGATTGAAGACGTTCGGAATTCCAAAGTAGCGCACATAGCGGATCTTATAACTCAAGCGTCGAGTTACGAAAGAGCCTGGATACCGGCTATAAAAAAAATTAATGGCGAAATTATTTTTTCCGGCTCTATAGTCGACAGAATGCAAGGCGGCGCGGAATTCCTTAAAAAATCCGGGATTGAATCTTACTCCTCCGTATTTATCAACGACTCTTTTTTTAACAGCGCCAAAAACGCCGCCCTTATAACTGAAAAGCAGTATCAATCTATCAAGGATTTTACCCAAAATTCAATCGAATACGGAAAATCCTTTTTAACTAAAAATATTGATTTTCTAAAAGAGTCGCTAAATTCTACAAATAAATCGACAAAAGATAAAGCGACAAGATGCGTCTCAGAAAACCCGTATAGTATTAATTTCGACTCTTTCGGAATAAAAATATAATCCCATTACGCTCTATTGACCGTATCCCGTCGGTTTTTTGGAGCGGCGCGGCGTATGGAGCTCCATATGCGTCAATTCTCTCATCGAGGAGCGCCGCGTATAGCTCCATATGTGTCATTTTTATTTTTAGCTCCATATGTGTATATTTGTTATTCCCCAAAAAACCGACGGAGCGGCTATTGACTAAATATTCGGATTATTCGTATATTTTCGGACTTTTTCCCCTTATATTTGTCAGACTCAGTATGCAAGGGATCATATAGAGAGTAAAGAATGTAGATACGACCAATCCGCCGGAGACGGCTATTCCAAGCGGCTGTATGATATTCGATCCGTCGCCAAGCGCCAAAGCCAAGGGCAACATACCTAAAACGGTCGTCGCCGTAGTTATAACTATCGGTCTAAATCGAAGTTTGGCGACGTAAATTATAGCTTCGATATTTGAACTTATTTCTTTTGAATAATTAAGATAAAAATCTATAATTATGATAGCGTTGTTTACGACAATTCCGCCCAGCAGTATCGCGCCCAGCATTGAATTTAACGATATAGTAGAGCGAAACAGATAGAGACTTGCGATTACTCCAATAAAACCAAGCGGAATAGTAACTAATATAATTAACGGTATTCTTAGCGAGTTAAACTGAAATCCGAGTATTATAAATATTAAGCCAACGCTTAACAGTATCGCTATCATCAAAGAATTAACGGACTCGTTTATTACTTTCTGCGTATCTTGAAAAGTAACGTAATAACCTTCGGGAATCTCGACTCTTTCTTTAACGATCTCCTTTACCCTCTCCTCCAGTTTATCCCTCTTATACGCCGGTTCGTCTTTTTTCATCGCGGCGAATATATTAAAAGTCTCGACGCCGTTATCCAATCTTATCTGATTAATTCCCTTAGTTTTTTCAAAAGTAAAAAAATGTTTTATCGGTATGGATTTGTTATCGTAAGGAACCAGGTAGTTCTCAATATCGCTAAGCGACTTAACGGAGTCTTCGGGGAATTTCATATCGACGGTCATTTTTTTATTATCGACGCTCATATTTACGACGCTTCCGCCGTTTAAAAACAGTCGAATTATTGAAGAAATTCTTGATAAAGAATATTGCGGAAAATTATTTAATATTTCGTATCTAGGCTTTAGTATAATCTCTTCTGAAAATCTTGTATTCGGACTTGTAAATTGAAATTGGTACATTTTTTCTTTTTGAATTTCGTCGTATATTTTTTCCTGAATATTCATTATTTGATTCCTATCCGGTCCGTCGACCTTAATATGCAACGAAAAAACCCGGGGCAAGGGCATACTCGCCGGATCCCAATAATTAATATCAAAATTCCAGTCCTCAATCGATTGATACCTCTCTTTCATAGAGTCAAGAATATTATCCGAATTCTTAGTAGATTTGAGAGTTATTATAACGCTTCCTCTGCCGTTTCTATTTATCCTCGTAAAAATATTTTTAACGTCGGATTTATACCGCTCCATTATATCTTTTTCATACGGTTCTAACGCTTCGGAAACCTGAACCTGTTCCGTGATATTAGAATTGTTAAACCTTATAGAAATTCTGTCGCTTTTAGGATTTGCTATTATCTCTTTTGGAATCTTAGGAAAAACCGCTATAATAAGATACGTTAATAGCGCAAACGAAGCGCAAATAAAAATAACCGATCTGGTTTTTGACGAAATAACGTATTTCAAACTTGAGACATATCCCTTATTGAGAATATTCACAATAAACTCAGAAAATTTCTGAAAAATATGTTTTTTTGGTTTAACCAAAGATTTTTTTTCATCTACGCTCTTTTTTTTCGTTCTAAAAAGATAATATGCGATCAATGGAACTATAAATAGCGCTACTATCATCGACCAAGTCAAAGTAAATACCACAGTTTTTGCCAAATCTCCCAAAATACCGCTGGTCAAAGGCGAAGTAAACGACAAGGGTAAAAATACGCAAACCGTCGTCAAAGTCGAAGATATTACCGAATAACGCACCTCCTTTACCGAATAAGTAATAATTTCTATAAATCCCTTTTTTTCAGCCCGCTCCAAAGCCTCTTGCCTATGTCGAAAAATATTTTCCATTACCACTATCGAAGCGTCGACTATCATTCCGACGGCGAGAGCCATCCCGCTTAAAGATATCAAGTTGATCGTAACGTTAAACAATTTCATGGTAATAAACGATAAAACTACCGACAAAGGAATAGATATAAAAATTATTATAGAGTTCCTCATCTCGCCGATCATTAACATAATAACTAGAAAAGCGAGCAAACTCCCCAATAATGCGGAATTTATTACGTTATTTATAGATTTATCGATAAATTCGGCGGGATCTAATACATAATCAAATTTTACGTAGGACGGAAGTTCCGGAGCGGCTTTTTTTAATACATCTCTAATCTGCTCCGACATTTTCTTTAGATTTCCTTCGGCTTTCGGCGTAACAAATATCAAAACCGACTTTGCCGAATTAAACCTAAACGCCGTCGACGGAAGTCCGTAATCTACCTTCACTTCGGCTATATCGGATAAATATAACGTTTTACTTCCATACGTCCCGATAATTATCTTTTCGATATCAAATAAAGAGTCGATTCCTCTTAATATTCTCAGATTATACTGGTTTCTTTTATCGTAAAACGTTCCGATAGATACGTTTTTATAACCGTTTCTTATTGCGGTTTGTACGTTATCGACGGATAATCCGTAAGCGAGTAATACTTCCGGTTTTAAAGTTATCGACGCGTTAAGCTCTTCGACGTTAAGAATTTCTACGCTCTCGGCTTCGTCAACCGCGGTAAATTTATTTTTCAATATCGGTTCTACTTCCGAATAAAGCTGTTTTTGATCTATCTGTTCGGTTGAATAAATCGCTATCGACATATACGACGTATCCGATCTCCAAACGCCGACGGAAAAATTTTCCGATTCTTCCGGAAGTCCGGACTTGATCCTATCCATAGCCGTTTGCGTACGGCTTATCGCCTCGTCTACGTCAAGATTCCACTCAAATTCCAATCTAAAGTTCGCCCTTCCGCTTGAATAAGTTGATTCGACGAGATCTACGCCTTCGATAGAGTTTAGCGCCGTCTCTATCGTATCTCCGTATGCGTCTCTATAATCCGCCGCGGTATATCCCGCCGCCGGAACCGAAACGTTTACCCACGGTTTTCTCATTTCCGGATACAATTTTATCGGTAGAAGATTGAGCGATATCAAACCGATAAGCGCTCCTAATAATACAATTAATAGTATGCCTCTTCTTCTATTAAAAACGTTTTGTAGCATCAATTACCTCTATTAATTATCTCTATTATTAATTATCTCTATTAATTACCTTTTTGCAATTACCTTTTTGTCTCTTTATTCGCCCTACTCTCTTCTCGGACGACGACTACCTTGTCTCCCGGATTTAGCGTCCTGTTGGTAGTCGCGACAAACTCTTCCCCCTCTTCAACGCCGCTTGCGATAATAACGTCGCTTCCGACAACCTTACCGAGAGTTATTTCTCTCATATCGACAACGTCGTTTTTAACAACCAACAAAAAAGTTTTACCATATTTTCTGGTTACCTGATTTTGAGCGATAAGTATCCCTTTTATTTGATTAACCCTCGTCTCAACTTCGATATACTTTCCGATAAACAACTCCTTATAATTAGGAAACGTTATTTCGACCTCAAACAATCCCGTTTGCGGATTAGGAATTATTGCGACCTGCGATATTTTACCGGTCAATTTATCCTCCCCTTTTATCGCGCAAACGGCGCCGACCTTCATATAAGGAATATCTCTATCGCTAACTAAAAGAATAACTTTATAACTCGTTATACGCGCCAGCGAAAACAACTCCTGCTTCTCTATTACTTCAAGCCCTTCAAAAAGATTCATACTCGTAATAACGCCGTCTGAAAGCGCTCTAACGTAAGTCGGATTATACGCAACGCCTCCCGAAGACTTTCGCGTTATAGTAAGGATTTCCGTATCCTTTTTTACGTAACTTCCCACCTTTTTAAAAATTTCGGTAATAGTTCCGGTTATAGGCGCGTATTGCTTGTAGACAAGATTCGGTTCGACTCTCGCTCCGTAAAATAATCTATCAAAACTATCCGTTTTCTTCAATTTTTGAACGGTTACTTTCGGTAAATCTTGGGAATAAGTAAAAAAACCGATAGATAATAATATCGCTAATAAATATTTTTTCATACCCCTCCTCAATAATCCTATTTAACTATGCTTTCATTCAACAAAAATTCAATCTCTACAACCCCTTTATAATAATCGTATAGAGACTTATTATATTTTAATTTCGCCTCTTCGGCGTTTTTTTGAGATTCGGCGACCTCAAGAAAACTTTTTGTCCCCTCGTAATATGAATTTTCAGTCAATTTTGATATTTTTTCGGCAATATCAATATTTAATCTTAACGCTTCAAGAGTTTCGCCGACTTGCTTTAGTTTTAGCAAAATAGTCGTTAATTCGACCCGTTTATTATTCTTTTCGATCTCAAGGTCTATGATCGTTTTTTTTATAACCGAATCGGATTTGATCAACGATACCTGTTCGGAAGAAAACGGAAGAGCCGGTTTTATCGGTATTGAAACGGTAAATCCTAAAGAGGTCGAACCGTTCCAATTTTCGTTATTCCACCGTTCGATAAACGGATCTTTAATCGAGCCGGCATTAACCGAATACGACAATCTGACGCTTGGAGTTAAGGACGCGATATTTATATATTGAGAATTTTTATCCTTCTCAATCTTAAGATTAAGATTTTGAATATCAAAATTGTTTTCTATCAAATTGTTTTCTATCAAATTATTATCTAAATCCGGTATTTCAAGAGATATATCGGTCGGTATAACGTCAGTTAGCGCAATACTACTCTCAAGCGGAATTCCCAGTATAATTTTAAATAAATTTACAACATTCTCCCTATTATTTTTCATGGCGACCAAATCGGGCAAAATAGATTTGTAAGAATATTCCTCGTTTAAAATATCAAGTTCGGATATCTCCCCCTCTTTATACTGAATCAACGACTTATTATACCGGGCTTCGGCGTTTTTTAACGCCTTCTCCTTTATATTTATCTCCTCGTCAATCAAAACTATATTAAAATAAGCAAGCTTAAGATTTTTGAGCGCCGAAGCTCTGGTTTTATCATAAGCGACTTTGCCTATATAATAATCGAGATACAAATCTCTGATATCGTAAATTATTTTTGCGCTTAACGAAAGAGATAAACTAAAACCGGCCCTTATAGAGTTATCCGCAGTCTCTTTATTAAAATCGTAGCCCGAATTTATAGAAGAAGATAGCGAAAGATCGGGATAAAATTTGTTAAATGAAGAATACAAAGCAATCTTTTTATCCTTTAGATTAATATCCTCTTTTTTTATATCAAGATTATTTTTGACGGAAAGATTAATCGCCTCTTCTAAAGATAAATATAAGATATTACCGTCTTTAGAAAAAAAGTTTGACGCGATAAAAAAAATATTAACAAAAACTACAACCGCTCTTAACATAAATTCCGTAATAGTTCCATTAAAAATTTTTTATAAAAAAAATTCTTAACTATTTCTATTGTTTTTATACTATACAATCCTTAAAAATTAATAACAAAATATTATTTTTTACAAAATATATATAATTTCCGTTCTCGAGCGGCGATATTTAGCAATTGCGTCGTTTTATCCGAAATACCTGTCCCATATGCGTCGAATTATTTTTAGCTCCATATGTGTCAAATTTTATAGAGGAGCGGCGCGTCCCATATGTGTCATTTTCTATCAGGAAGCGCGACGCGGGGCGCATATGTGTCAATTTTATACGACAATTGTCGCGCGTTATCGACGCGTCTCATATGCGTCAATTTACTTCCGCCAAAAAAACCGACGGGATACGTATTTTATAATATTTTTATTCCGTCGGATTTTCAATTATTTCAACTATGGGGGTTAGTAAATTTTTTATACGTTTGCTTTTAAAAATAAGGGTAATCATAATAAAGGACGCGATTAAGCCCGTTATGGCCGATAAAACTTCTATTATCTCAATTTTTGCAAATATTCCGGCTAAAAAATAAAATAAAAACATAAAAACAAGGGGGAGCAGAAAAATTACGACGGAGGAAAATATTTTTTGAGCCGGTTTAATATTTACTAAAACCATATCGCCCTCTTTTATCTCGCCGGAATATCCGGCTTCCAGCAAAGATTCGCATTTTTTATCAAAAATACGGCAACCCTCTTTAGCCGAACAACTAGAGCATTCGTTTTTACTTACAACGTCTACAATTAATCTATTGGAACTTATAATTTCTTTTACTATGCCGTATTCCATTTATTTTATCTTATTAAATCGTTTATTTCTATATTGAAGCCGGAATTGGCGCTTTTCGCAACTCCTCTTCCATAAATAGATTTGACGTCGGTATGCGTTACCTCGATTTTTCCTACGATCAACTCCTTGTTATCGCCGCCGATTTTTGCGATCCTTACTACGGTCAGTATATCTCCCCGTTTTACTTTAGATACGGAATCCAACGAAAAGAATTGAAAAGAGACAGAATCTCCTATTTTATCAACTATTCGAGCCAATAACTTTGTATTTAAACTATCTCCGCTCTCCGTATCCTTATCTGAATATTTTTTCGCGTTATCTATTTTATTTTGCAGAAGAATTATTTTATTTAACCTATCAAGTTCGATATTAAAATTTTTTATAAGTTCCTGTTTGTCTTGTTTGAATTTCTCTTCATATTCCGCTTTTATCTTATTAGTCAGCGTATTTTCATAGTTTTCTTTATCGCTGCGCGCCTTTTTCAGTTCGCTATCAAGTTTTTTATAATCTTCCTGCAATTTATCGTACATATTTTTGTATTTATCGGCAAGTTCTCCGGAAGACAACTTATTTTTAGTTTCAAGTTCGCTATACTTTTTATACGTCTCAACCAGCTGCTCTTTTAATTTTTGAGAATTAATTTTTTCGTTCTGCAACTCTTTCTCTATCCTGGCCAGTTCGTTTTTAATTTTTTCATCGGTATAAGTTACGGGAGGAGCGTTTTTCAATTTTTCTATCTCTCTGTCTTTTAATACAATAATCTCGTCGTATCTTTTCTTAACCTTTGCCACTTCCAAACTAACGTCTTCGTTGGAAGCCCTTTTTTCATGCAATATTTTATACTCTTTTTCTAACGTCTCTTTATCTCTCTGCAAATTTGCTATCGTTCTTTCATATTTTTTTGCCGATTCGATATTCTTTGATTTCTCCGCTTCAATTAGAGAGTTTAAATTTGAGATTTCACTCTCTTTCTGAGCGATCAGCTTCTTATACATCTCCTCGCCTTCTCTGTTTTTCAAAAGATTATCGTAATCCGACTGAATTTTATCTCTCTCGGTTTTGTATTTAGCGGCAAGCTCTTCCAGTCTCTTCAACTCTTCGACGTTCGACTTTGTCGCCGACAAACTCTTCTCCAATTCGCTATATTTTTTATTTAAAGCGGCGATCGTCGCGTCTTTATCCCTTAACTGTTTTGTATAATTTTCGATACTCGTTTTATATCCGGCATTTTCTTTACGAATATCTTCCAAACCGGCGGTTAACATATCTTTTTCTACTCTAATCTTAGCTAATTCGTCCTCATGCATTTTTTTTACAAACTCAGCCGTTTTAATAGCTTCAGACTTCTCTTTTTTTAAATTAACAATTTCCTTATCCTTCTCCGTAATCAAAGTTTTTAGAGCGACTTCGGCGACCTCCCCTTTTGTCATATCGGCCCTCATTTTATAAAGTTCGGCTTCCAAAGTTTCCTTCTCTTTAGTCAACGCTGCTATTTTTTCCTCCAGCTCAAGTTTTACCGCTTCGACGTTTTCGACGGAGGTTTTATACTTCTCATTTAGTTCGGCCAATTCGATATCTTTCCGCTTTAATTTTTCGTCGTACTCCTTCAATTTAGCCGCTACGCTTTCGTTCTCAGACGCAGATTTTAACAAATTATCGTAAGCTATTTTTAGATTATCTCTTTCGGCGGTAAGCGAAGCTATCTCTTGACTATATTTGAGATTTACCGCCGCAATTTCCCGTTCATATTTCTCTTTTTGAGCGCTTAACAGTTTGTTATACTCGTCTTCTATCTCTTTTTTTGCAGTTTCAAGCTGAATTTTTAATTGTTTTTCGTCTACGCCTTTATTTTTGTTAATTTCATCGAATATATACCGATCTTCAAACCGCTTAAATTCCTCTACCGTTTCATTGGTATAAATCCCAAAAGCCGAATTGAGAGCGGCAAAATAGTATCCCCTGGCTTCCCGAAATTTGCCTTCGTCGTTTAATTTTTTGTATTTCTCATAATTATCGCTGAATTTTGACTTTAAGTTTGCGTAAATCTTGTTTTCTTCTTCTTTATATTTATTTTGCAGAGATAATACGAGGTTTGTATGAGACTGCTTGGCGTAATCGGAAATGGGATATTTTAATATTACTTCGCTAAAAGAGTCCGCCGCTTGATCAAATCTTTTATTCTGAAGATGCCTTACGCCGCCGTCGAATAATACTTTCGCCCCGACGTTAGCCGAATTTATCTTCTCAATTTCGCTTTTATCTTTGTTTGCCAACAATGTATTTGAAAGCGCAAATATACTATCGACAGATTGGCTCGTATAATCGCTCATTGGAGTCTCTTTTATTACGTTGCCAAAATTATTTAACGCTAAATCGTAATTACCGGACTTCATATACTCGACGGCGGAGTTGTAGTAATTAGCCGCTTTTATATTCTGAATATGCTTATCGATCTCTTTGATCCTTTTATATGAAGAGTTGACTTCGTTAATTTGAGCGATGACCTTGTCGTACTCCTCGCTTGACCTACTCCAGTTTCTCTGAGAATAAAACGTCTCGGCGTTTTTGTAATATTCGTTGATCTGTTTAAACTTATTGATTAACTCAACGTATTCTTTATTAAAAGTCGAAGAGGATCTGAGATCGCTTACGTATTTATTCAACGACTGAACAAAAAACACGTCCGTAACCATCTTATTTTTTAGATCGGGATTAGCGTTGACAAAATCTATTCTTGATTCGTAATATCTTAAGACGGTATCTAGTTTGAGCAGTCCCGATTCGGCGTTATTTTTCTTAAATTCGTCAATAGAACCGGATATTAATTGATATATTATGTCGTTAAATTCTTTTATCTTTACGTTAGTCTCGCTTAACTCTTTCAATTTTTTCGAAATCGACTCTCTTTCCGCGTCCTTCTCTTTCAACTGCGTCTCGAGAGTTTTGGTTATGTTGGATATCTCAAATTCTTTATTTGCTATAGCGTCCTTTAATCTCTTCTCTATACTTTCCAATTCTCTGTTTTTATCGACAAGCGCCTTTTTTTGTTCGTTAATCTGACGCTCTTTTTCTTTTTCCACACTATCCAACTCTTTTCTCTTCTCGTCTTCCAATTGTTTACGTATCTTTGTTATATCCGCTTCGGACAATCCTCTCTTTTCTAAAGCGGTATATTTTTCCTTATATAAGTTCTCTATCTCTAACTGCCTTCTGAATGATTCTTCATTAATGAGACTTTCCATCTTATTTCTATCGCTCTCCAGTTTCCTACGCTCCTCTTCGAGTCTCAAACGCGCGTTTCTCGCCTCTTCCTCTTTTTGCTTTGCGATTTTCTCAAGTATCGAACTATCGTTTATGACGTTATCCTCGAGCGTAGAAGTAGAAGTTTTTTGAAAATACAACGACAGAGCCGGAATCGCCAAAAATATGAAGGCAAACGATATTACAAATACCATTAAAGGCAGAAAAAAACCGGCGCGAAGATTCTTTATTTTAGAAATATCAAAAGAGGAAGACGATCTGGACGCGCTGATACTCTTATCGATATTGTCCAGTATTTCGGATTTTTTTACGCCGAACATCTCGTCGTCTTTAACTGACTCGATATCTTCGGAATCCTTTTCGAAACTAATACTTTTTTGAGACAAAGACGAATCTATAGCTGTAAGATCAATTTTACCCGGATAGGCGACGGAATTGTTTTTGTCATTAATTTTTTTTAGGAGCGCGTCGATTTGACCGTCGAAATTTTCCTTTTTAATTAAAATATCTTCTTGTATATTTTCCTGAAAAGGCTCCTCCTGTTTTTCATCGGATAATATTTCCTGCCCGTCTATTTTCATTTCGCCGGTATCCGTAATCTCGGTTAGCCCGGCTCTATTATTGTCGGATTTTTTAAAATTTGATATTTTATATCTCTTTTTAAGTTTTGGGGTTTTTAAAGGAACTTCCTCAAGAGTAGCTTTGTCCGACAGATCTTCTTCGAGAACGGCAGTCTCCGCGCTATCGATCGAGCCGCTATCCGCCGTCATAGCTTTTCGCATCCTAATCTCTTCGTCGATCGTAACGCTAAGTTCGGGGAAATAATCTTTATAATTTAAGAACTCTATCGAATCAATTATGCTCTTATTGTCGTTTATAAAAATATTTTCCGGCGTATCTGTTTCAAAAAGGTCGGTAAAATCGCCGTCGTCATCCCCGTTTTGTCCGCTTATATTCGATTTGGTATCTCCGCGTAAAATATTCTCCCGATTATTTTGAACAAATAATTTTTGCATCTCAGAAATCGAAGCTATCTCCTCCCCTTCCGAAACCAAATAATCATCCAAATTGTTTTCCATATAACGCCCTAGAAACTCCTCAAATCCGTATAGAAATAAATCTATTTTATATCTATATTCTTATTTGCGGCTTTCAATTTTAACTTCACTACTTTATCGTCATCGCCCTTCATATAATAAAGTTTTAACAGCTCCGAAAAGTAATTTAGCGCTCTTTCCGAAGAATCAAAGTTATCTATAAGAAATTCATAGTTTTCGACGGCTTTTTCGTAATATTCTTCATTTTTCGTAGAATCGTATATCCGACCGTACAACGTAGATTTTGTAGAGAACAGAGTCTCTTTACTGAAACTTTGGTTGTTCGTAAATAAAAACTTCTCCATCGCGCTTATAGACATATCGTACTCTTTTTTATTATAGTATATTTCCGCCAAATTTTTAAGCGCCATATCGTAGTATTCATAGATCGGATATTTGCGAACAAAGATCTCCCAATTTTTTATAGCCTCGTCAATATTTCCTTTGATAAAGTAGTTATGCCCCAATTGATAATAGACCAGCGGCAATAGATCGCTCTCTTTATACAAATCCGTTATAGACTCAAGCGTCTGTATAGAGCGGTCCAATTCGCCATTGGACAAATAATTAATAGCCGATTGATAAAAGGCACTATCATCCGCGGAGGGCGTCTTGTCGGATATTTCATAAGTTTTTTTCTGATTTAGATACGTTCCCGCGGTATCCGCTATAACGAGCCCGATCAAGACCGCCCCCAACGTTATCGTCGATCCCAACGTCGCAAATTTAGCGACGTTCATATTTGCGGCGTTTCTGGCATAAAACGATTTATCTTCCGAAGACGCGGAGTCGTAACTCATAAAATTAAAATATTCCGCTAAGACAAAAGTAACGATAGTAGAAGAGAGCGAAAGTCCGAAAGCCGTTCCAAAAGCCGTTTCGTATGGGAGAAGCGCCGACGATTTTGCAAATCTTATCCGATCGTTCTCGACAAAAATATCGTATCTGCCGCTCTTTAATTTTGAAACGTAAACGGGACCTTCGAGCGCCGTTTGACCGATTTTATAACGGGTTTTTTTGGCAAAATAGAGGTCGAAAGATATAGGAACGAGAGCTACGTCAATCTTTTTATCCCCTTTAACAAGAGCCCTCAGCTCTCTCTCGGATATAATATAAGGCTTATACCCCTCCTTATCTATAACTATTCTTCCCGACGAGAGATCCTCCCCCTTTAGTATACTCGGAGTAGTCAAATCTCCCGATCTGTCGACAATTTTTACGGCAGCCCCAATAGGAGAACTATTTATAAACAGATACCGCGCTTCCTGAGAATTAATCGGCAAGTTGAGTAAAATTAAACTAAGCTTTAAGAATAAACGCATTTTTTTTCCCATAATAAATACCAAATAATAATAAACTACGCGCTACTATTATATACACAACTTGTAAATAATATCAACAAATTAGTAAAAAATCTAAAATAAAATTGATTTAAGGATATAATAATGATATAGTTTTTTATAACTTAAAAATATTTCAGTTAGAGGGGTTATATGAATTTTAAATTGAAAACAATCGTTATCGCTACAGTATCGTTTTTGCTCTCTGCGTCCTTATTTACATCCGCGCAAACTCTTATAAAAGGGAACGATAAGGTTGTGAAAGTAAATAAAACCGTTATTACGACAAACGAACTTGAAAAAACATATTCTGAAGTGAGCAAGCTTGCGCCTGTTTACGGGAAAAACTTCACCAAAAAAGAGGTTCTTCAAACAATGATCGACGAAGAACTTTTAAGATCCGAAGTTAAAAGCAAAAGCATAGTCCTTGACGAAAATCAGGTTAAACAGGAGATTGACGCAGTAAAGTATCAATACTCCCAAATGATGTATGCGCAAAACAGTAACTTTGTTTATAACGAAAACGAATTCAAAGCGTATATAGAAAAAGAGGGCAACATGACTTACGCTAAATTCGAAGATAAAATCAAAGAAAAAGTTATGGTTAAGCAATATATTATGAAGAAGATCGAAAAAAAATTAATGACTATCGATCAGAAACAGTACCCCGACTCGGAACTTAGAAAGTTTAGAAACGACAATTTGAGCCAATTTGTTCAGCCGGACTCGGTAGAGATCAAACATATTTTTCTACGAACAGTTTTGGGAGACGGCAAAACTACTCTGCCGGATAACGAAAAACAGATAGTAAGGAAGAGAATAGACGATATATCCAAAAGATTAAAAAACGGAGAGAGTTTTGACGAACTCTGCGAGTTAAATTCGGAAGACATTGAATCAAGAGACAGAGTTAATCCAAAAACAAAAAAGATCGATAGAGGTTATCTTGGATTAATGCCGGTTTCGGGCGAAGCGGCGGATATGGTTAAGGAACAGTTCGGTTTTGGACAGGACGTTCTCGACAAGATATACGCGCTTGGCAAAAACAAATTTTCTGAAGTTATCGAATCGAGAGTAGGTTATCACATATTTTACGTCGTCGATAAAGTTCCCGAAAGGATTGTGCCATACGAAGAGGCTAAAGATCAGATAATAAATTACATGAAAATGAGAGATAAAGAGAACCTTTTCATGGAAGAATACAAAAATCTCATAAAAGAATTGAGAGAGAAAGCCGAAATCGTCTATTATAAAGAGGAATTAAAAAGCTAGTAATGAGCGATAAGACCGGAAAGTATTCTATTAAAAGCAGAAGGGAAGGCAGAGTCCTAGCGTTTCAATCGTTATTTTCTTACGGTTTTGATTGCAAAGATCCGGAGTCGTTATTGAAATTTGACTGGACGGAGGAAGATTATTCAAACGAATCTTTGGAGTATGCAAAATTATTAATCAATGGGACGTTAAGCAATATCGATGAAATAGACAAGATTATAAAATCTAAACTCAAAAACTGGGACTATGAAAGAATATCAAACGTAGACAAAGCGATTTTAAGGTTTGCGACCTTCTCGCTTCTCTTTGAGCAAGGGATGCCGGAGAAGGTCGTAATTAATGAGGCGATTGAGATAGTTAAAAAGTTTGGAACCGAAGAGTCTTATAAATTTGTCAATGGAATTCTTGATGCAATTAAAAGAAATAAAGAAAAAAACGGCTGAATCGCTTAAAAACGTCTATAATTTCCTTTTAAAAAAAGGAAATTTAGCCAAATTACTTTTAATTTCAATTATTGTTATATTTATCGTATCGACTCTGTTTTTTATTTTTTTCATTACCGATCTCCCTTTCAAATTAGGCTTGACGGATAAAAAAGAAAAAATAAAAAACAGTTTTCTTGAAAAAGCGGAGAGCGAATTTGAAAAGGGCTATCTCGAAAACTCGGCTATCTATTATCTTAGTTATATAAATACCAATCCTAACAAGCAAGCTAAAATCGAGGCGTACCGTAAACTTTTTCAAATATCCGTCGTACAAAAAAAATATTACGAGTCTCTCGATTATCTAAAAAAAATAGAGGAGATCGACGACTCGATAGACTCAATATATCTTGATAGATTAAAGATAGCGCTTAGGATGAAAAATTTAAACTCGGCGAAAAACGAGATTAATGCGCATTACGACGATATGAAGAAATCGACGGAGTACCGCGAACTTGTCGGAATATACTACATTAATATCGGCAAGTTTGAAAAAGCTCTCGAAGAGTTGCTAAAAATACCGTTCTCTAAAAGAGAATTTGACGTTCATAAAAAAATAGTTCTTTGTTATATAAGTTCGGATCAAATAACAAACTGCCTTGCTTATTTAGGAAAAATCGAATCAAAAATCAGAACCCTCGATATTAAAGAGTATATCGCCGATTTTGCCATCATGAAAGGGGCGGCTTTGCTTATAAAAGGGGAAATTAACTCGGCTCTTTCGGAATTGGCATACGGCGCAAATTCGGTAAGATATAAAAATTTATCAAAAAAATTAACTCTCTACGCAAACATTTTATTGGACGATACGGATGAAGTTGCGAAGCTGGCTTTAGATGATCAGAACGTAATCGAAGTCGACGAAATATTTTTAAAAACTATCGGAGATTATTTCTACTACAAAAAGAGATACGATAAAGCTTTGGAAATATATCTTAATCTTGGCAAAATAAAGTTATTCGATACTAACGAAATGTCTACTCTAGCCGACTTGTATTATAAAACAGGCGCTTATCAATCGTGTATAGATACTCTTGAAAAACTATTCAACGAATATAACGTTAGAATTCCCGCTATTTATAAAAATATCGGAGCTTCCTATTCGGCTCTTAAAGACTTTCAAGAGGAGGCGTTTCATTTAAAAGAAGGATTAGTCCAATATCCCGGCGACGTCGATTTTTACGTTCGTCTGGCAAATTTTTATCTAAAGCGAAAAGACGCCGGCGCGGCTCTTAATTATATTAACGACGGTATGGCTATTCTTAAAAATTCTTACGACAACAGACTCGACGCGCTGAAGATTGCCGCGCTACAGTTAACCGACTCAAATATGGGAGAAAAAGAACTGCTCAATTTAAGAGAAAAAAGCATAGCTAACGTCGATTATTATTTTAAATTGATAGAGTATTATATAAAAAACAACAAATTTTTAGACGCTCAAAGAGAGATTGACACGGTTAAAGTATTGCCGTTAAATGACGAACAGAAAGATTCTTTAAATATCTATAGACTATTCGTCGAAATGAACAGCGGCAACAAAACCGAATATGAAAAAATAAAAAAAGAGTTGCTCAAATCTCAATCAAAAAATTTAATCGGTAAGTTCAATATGGCTATATTATATATAATCGACAACGAAACAGATAAAGCTTTAAGCGTCTTAACTTCGATGGATATTGCCGAATTACCCAACAATCTTCGTTTTAAAAATTTATATTTAAAATCAATTGTATATTTTTTAAAAAAAGATTATTCTACCTCTTATAAATTTGTAGACGCCGCATTATCCATAGATCCGACAAATAATAAGGCGCGCTATCTGCAAAGCGTTATTGAAAGGTATTAGGTTTCAAAATTGAATATTATTTACGGTCCCGTATCTTCGAGAAGATTTGGCTCCTCTTTAGGAATAAGTATTGTAGAGAATAAAACATGTAACTTCGACTGCGTCTACTGCGAACTCGGCAGATCTCCCCGCGTCGAGTACAAATACGGAGATTATGAAACGCCCGATAAAGTTATCGACGCGCTAAATCTATACGTTAAAAATCTTAAAGTTAATATCGACGTTCTAACGGTAACCGGATATGGGGAACCGACTCTAAACAGAAATATTGCCGAAATAGCCCGAAAAATAAAAGAGAACTACCCTCGATACCCTACTCTTTTACTGACAAATTCGACTCATCTTGACAAAAAAGAAGTAATATCTTCCTTTAAATATTTTGATCGAATAATACCAAGTTTAGACGCGGTAAGCGAGGAAGTTTATCAAAAAATTAATAGACCCATAAAAGAGATAACCGCCCGAAAGATAATTGAAAATATAACTCTTTTACGCGCTAATTTTAGCGGTTCTCTTGAACTGGAAATACTGTTTTGCGACGGAATAAACTCCTCCGAATCTGAGATAAATTTGCTTAAAAACGTTTGCTCTAAAATCAAACCGGATAAAGTATGGGTAAATACGGTTTATCGCAATCCCGCATATCCTGAAATTAAGCCGATTTCAAATAAATTATTGGAAAAACTAAATCTTTTTTTTAACGGGGAGAAAAATGATACATTTAAAATCTAAAGACGAGATAGAAAGAATAAGAGAGTGCGGGATTTGCAGCGCCGAACTTTTTAAATATCTTGAAAATTATATGAAAGAAGGCATAACGACAAAAGAGTTAGATAGAATTTCTGAAGATTTTATTATTAAAAAAGGTTTCAAACCTTCCTTTAAAGGTTACATGGGGTATCCTTCGTCGATTTGCGCGTCGGTAAATGAAGAGATAATTCACGGATTGCCCTGCTCAAGAAAATTGAAAAGCGGCGATATAGTGGGGATAGACGTTGGAATTCAAAAAAAAGGATACATCAGCGACAGCGCTCGAACTTACGCTATCGGCAATATTTCTCCTAACCATAAAAAACTACTAAAAAGAACTGAAAGTTTTTTATATTTGGCAATAATGAAAATAAAAGCTATGGTTGAGATTAATGATATAAGCGGAACTATCGAAGACCTAACTCGAAAATATAAATACGGCGTGGTCTACGACTATTGCGGTCACGGCGTCGGATATAAAAACCACGAAGAACCGGAAATACCAAATTATAGATTCCCGGGGGGAAAACGTAAATTAAAACCCGGAACGGTGATCGCTATCGAACCGATGATAAATATGGGCGAAGACGGCCAATTCGTTTTAGACGACGGATGGACGGTAGTTACGGTCGACGGAGAATATTCCGCTCATTTTGAGAACACAGTCGCGGTTACGGAAAACGGATACGACATCTTAACGATAAACCCCGACGATTTAAAATCAATATTACAAAAATATTCAAACGGCGTTGTGGAAGATTAGCCCTAATAATTAGACGCAATTTTACGTATAGTAGACATATTGGGGATAATTTTCGATTACGAGCGCGTATAGTAGCCGTTTTCGAGCGGCGATATCTAACAGTTGTGTCATTCTACCCAAAAAGTCGTTTTTCAATTTATCGATCCTTAATTTCTTACCAACAATCTCAAGAAATCCTTCCAACCCGTATTTCATAACGCCGTTATAGAAGAACAGTATAATATCTCGAACCGTTGAAGCCATACCGAATTCGTTATACAAAGAATGCCATCTTTTTATTTGTAGATAGTCCGCTTCGCTAATCCTGAGATATTTATCCAATCTTTTACCATCGACGCTATCTATAACGGCGTATTCGGAGCGGCAATTCCCGATTATTCTCTTCATCTTTGGTATTTTTTTGTTAACGAGGCGAAACATAGTTTCAAACAGTTTACTGAACGTATTAATTTTGAACTCCTTTAGTAGAAAATCTATGACGTTATTATTCATAGATTCTGAAACTATAAAATGGAATAGATGTTTTTTGTTTTTCATAAAATTTTCTCCTTTTTCTTTAATATATATAACAACTAAAAGTAGAAAACTCTTTACAAAAATTTTCATAAATTTTTAGAAAATGACAAATAATTTACTGATTAAAAATATTTGTTTCATATGTGTCAATTCCCAAAAAACCGACTGGACACGTTTCATATGCGTCGATTTTTATCCTTAGCGCCATATGTGTCAATTTCTCATGCGACAATTGTCGCGCGTTATCGGCGCGTTTCATATGCGTCAATTTTATCTTTGCCCAAAAAACCGACGGGGCTCCAGAATTAGTAAAATTTATATTGAATTACTTCAAATTTTATATATAATCGATAACAGAGAATTATTATTATGGAGATTTTTTATGATTGGCAAACAAATAAGACTTGAAAGATTGATTAATAGAGATACCGGAACGACCGTTATAGTGCCGATGGATCACGGAGTAACAATGGGTCCTATAAACGGACTTGTAAACATAAAGAATTCTATCCAAAAAGTCGTCGACGGCGGAGTTAACGCGGTTCTTTTACACAAAGGAAGCGTCGACGCCGGACATAGAAGAAGCGGCAAGGACGTTGGCTTGTTTCTTCATCTTAGCGCGTCTACTATGCTGTCGCCTGATCCAAACCAAAAAGTGCTTGTCTGTTCTGTAGAAGAGGCGATCAAACTTGGAGCCGACGGTATCTCGATACACATCAATATCGGCGCGGAGAACGACGGTCAAATGTTGAAAGATTTTGGTAAAATCGGTAAGGATTGTTCCGAATGGGGTATGCCTCTTCTTGCAATGATGTACACCAGAGGGGAAAAAATTGAAAACGAATACGACGTCGAGGCGGTAAAACTCGCCGCAAGGGTCGCAAGCGAACTCGGAGCCGATATGGTAAAAGTAAATTTCACCGGCGACGTTGAATCTTTTAGGAAAGTTACGGAAGGGTGCTCTATACCAATATTAATAGCCGGCGGCGAAAAAGCTAAAAGTACAAGAGACATACTTAACAACATAAAAATGGCGATGGATGCGGGAGCAAGGGGGGTATCAATCGGTAGAAACGTTTTTCAACACGTCAATCCTACTAATTTCTGTAAAGGAGTGTCGGCTCTTGTTCATAATAAGTATTCTATAGAACAAGCTTTGCAAATTATTGGCGAGGTCGTATGAAAAAAGTCTGGATTGAAGTAGAGAATTGGGAAAAATCGTTTATTACCGACTGTATTGAGAACGGTATAGACGCTTTTTTTGTTTCCAATAAAAATGATAAAGAAAATATCGAAAAACTTGCTAAAATCGACGTTTTTTTACTGTCAGAACTACCGGATAATATCAAATTTTTAAATATCAAGTCTAAAGAAGACGAGACTGCCGCCGGCAAGATAGACAGATCAATATCGTTGGTGCTTGAAACCGGCGACTGGAAAATCATCCCTTTTGAAAATCTCATAGCCGTAAGAAACAACCTTTTCGCTTCGGTAAATAATCTGGAAGACGCTTTAGAAGCGGTAGGCATTCTTGAAAAAGGCGTCGACGGAATTTATATCAAAAATTGCTCTAATAACGATAAAGTAACTATATTAAAAAAATTAAAATCCGAAAAGGGTAAACTTGAAATTACTACCGGAGAAGTTTTATCGGTAACAAAGCTATCTATAGGAGACCGCGTTTGCATCGACACAATTTCGAATATGGTCGACGGCGAAGGAATGCTGGTCGGCGACTATTCAAACGGAATGGTTTTAGTTAATTCCGAATCCAACGATAACGAATACGTCGCTTCAAGACCGTTCAGAGTCAACGCCGGAGCGGTTCACTGCTACGTCATGACGCCGGAAGGTAGAACTAAGTATCTTGCGGACCTAAAAAGCGGCGACGACGTTTTGATAGTTAATTACAAAGGAGAAACTCAAACGTCCGTCGTCGGCAGAATAAAACTTGAAAAGCGCCCTATGCTCAGAATAGAAGTAAAAGGAAATATCAAAAACTTTAGCGTAGTTCTTCAAAACGCCGAAACGATACGAATCGTAACCCCCGATGGAAAATCAAAATCTGTCGTGCAACTAAAAAAAGGCGATAAGATAGCGATATTGGAAGAAAAAGGGGGAAGGCATTTCGGACATAAGATAGAAGAGACTATATTTGAAAAATAGATTTTTATAAGGGAAGGGGTCGGGCGACCTCCCCCTTCCGTTTAGATAGAGACCGCGTTAAAAGGGAACTTTTTCAGTTTCTGTTTCCGCAGATTTCTCTCTGTTTTTACCGCCGGAGCTCAGGAAGTCGATATTCGAGGCGTCTACAAATATCTTGTAATTTTTTTTACCGTTTTTGTCTAGCCACGTTGATTGCTTTAATCTCCCCCGCGCTCTTATAGCGGATCCCTTTTTTAAATATTTTGCGCTGGCTTCGGCAACTTTGTTCCATGTGTTTACCGATATGTAACTTACTTCTTTTACATATTTGTCGTCGACTTTCCTGCTAGCCGATACCGCCACGTCAATTTTACATAAAGCCGAACCGTTCTTTGTGTAAAATAACTCCGGGTCCCTTACTAAGTTTCCTTCGATGATGCTAAGATTCAAAGCGTTGTACATAAAATCCTCCTAAAAAATTATTTATATATTAATTAACAACTAAAAGTTGATTATTCTTTACAAAATTCTAAAAATATTTTATTAATTTGTTTAATTAATATGGAAATTGTAAAATTAATATCTTTTGATCTAGACGGCACCCTTTTAAACGATTACGGCGATATATCCGATTTTTCTAAAAAGAAGATATTTTCTTTCGCGGATCGAGGAATTATTACGTCCATAAATACCGGAAGAGGGCTTATGGGTATGCGTAAATATTTAGACCAATTACCCGTTACATATTCGGCGGCAAATAACGGGGCTCTTGTTTATAACAATCTTGAAGACAGAGTCGAAGTAATTCACTTTATTGAAAACGAACATAAAGTTAATATCGTAGATTACGTTCTTGAAAAAGACCTGACTGTAAATATCTTTTTTGAAAACAGAGTCGTAATTAATAAATACTCAGAATTCTATTACGGAAAACTTTATCAGAAAATGTTAAATCCGGTAATAGAGCCAAAATTAACGGGAACGGAAGAGGCTTTTTCTATCGACGTTGAGATTAGCGATATTAATTTAATCGATACCGTCGTTTCGGATATAGAAAAATATTTCGGAAAATACGTTGCCATAACTCATTCCGGATCCAATTTCTTTCAAATTAATAAGAATAATATAACAAAAGGAACCGCTCTTTCCTATATCGCCGAAAAACTGTCTATTCCGCTTAATAATACCCTCTCAATCGGGGACAGCGCCAACGATTACCCCCTTCTCGAAACCTCCGGAATCGCTTTAGCTATGATTAATGGGGAAGAACGATTAAAATCCATTGCGCATAGAATAACAAAAGAGGATAACAATAACGACGGAGCGGTAAATTTAATCGAATCCATTTTATCCGAGAGAGGTAACGAGGCGCGTTATGAATAAACCATCCGCTCCTCATATACAAATTGTTCCGATCGGCGGACTTTTTGTTACCGATAAAGATATGATAATCCAGACGGTTCTGGGTTCTTGCGTCGCTACAACGCTTTTCGACGTCGAACGAAAAATAGCCGGTATGAACCATATTTTACTTCCGGGAACGTTCCATAATAAAAACGTCGATAAAATGCTTGACGAAAAAGATCTAAAATACGGGATATTCTCCATGGAAAAATTAATATCAGGCATCCTAAATTTAGGAGCGCGTAAGGAGAGTTTGGAAGCCAGAATATACGGCGGTTCTTTTGTAAATAATTTTAATCAATTTCTCGAAATACAAAAAAACAACGTTGAATTTGTTAAAGAATTTCTAAAAATGTCTAAAATTAAAATTGTCGAAGAGATAACGATGCAAAACGAGGCTCTAAAAATTCTTTTATGGACCTCAAACGGAAAAGTTGAAATATCGAGGTTGCCAAATATTAACAAAAATGAATGAATCTACATTCTCCGATTTAAAAAAAATCTATAAAAAATTACTTATCAAATATCATCCCGATACTGCGACTGAAAACTACGACGATAGTAAAATCAAACAAATTATCGAAGCTTATCAAAAATTATCTTCTGAAAATACGTCGATTATTACTAATAAGCCTAATTCTCCAATATATATACCACATAAACCTGATATTAAAAAATATTACGCATTTTTATCAGAATTTTTCATATATTCTATAAAATGCTCGGCATTCCATAACGATAAACTCGACGATTTAAAAGAGTATATCCGCTCTTACTCGAATTCCGGCATTATCGACGAGAATATTTTATGTATTTTGCCTTCATTATTAAATATTTCAGAATTTTCAGTTTACAATACCGAATATGAGATAATTGAAAGAAATATTTTAAATTATATTAAAAACCTTTTATTATCTTCAGATTTTATAACCTTGTTGTCAAATAAAAACCCCGGATTTGATATTCTTATAAACGAAATTTTACATAAATTAAACTTATTTAAAGACGAAACTATAAAACTTAAATTGAACTCGGCGCTTGTATTAATATCGATTCTGCAAGACGACGACGTATTGCTTAAGTTATATACGAATTCCGGTCAAAACCGCAATTTGTAAAAAAAGGAAACGTAATGGCAAGATCGATTAATAACAAATTTTATACTAATAATAAAAACGCCTTATTCAATAATATTTCAGACGCTAATTGGAACGATTATAACTGGCAATTGAAAAATCAAATAACTCTTCCTGAAAAATTGGCGCATTTTTTTAAATTCGACGACGCCGATTTTGGAGATTTCAAAAAAACCTCCCGTATATTTAGATTTGCCGTTACGCCCTATTTTTTATCTCTTATAAACTTTGAAAACAAAAACGATCCTCTTCTTTTACAAATTTTTCCCGACGAAAAAGAATTATCAAAAGAACCGTCGCTAACGATAGATCCTTTTTCTGAAGAGAAGAGGTCTCCAGTAAAAAATCTAATCAAAAGGTACCCGGATAGAGCCGTCGTTCTCGCGACCGAAAAATGCGCCTCTTACTGCCGATACTGTACCAGAAAGCGGAATTGGAAAAACAATTTTACGTTATCCGACGAAGATTTGAGCAATATAGTACAGTATCTTCGTAATAATAAAAATATCAGAGAGATCGTCTTATCCGGCGGAGACGCCCTCATTTTATTGCCTGAAAAACTGGATCGAATTTTATCGGCGCTCTATTCGGTCGATTCGATAGAAGTCGTCAGAATAGGAACCCGGACGCTCTCGTTTTTACCCCAAAAGATCGATCGCCCTCTAATCGAAACGCTAAAAAAATATAAGCCTTTATGGATAATTACTCATTTTAACCATCCTAACGAATTTACTTCCGATACGGAAAAAGCCATAGATTTGCTTCTTGAAGCAAAAGTATCGCTTGCCAACCAATCTGTTTTGTTGAAAAACGTCAACGACAATTCGGATACTATGAAGAATCTATTGCAAACTCTGGAATATTGCCAAATAAAACCTTATTATCTTTTTCAGTGCGATTTAGTCGAAGGAACAAAGCATTTCAGGACTTCTATAGAAAAAGGTCTTGATATAATGAAAGACGTTAGAGGAAATATAGGAGGATTATGTATCCCTACCTACGTCGTCGATCTCCCCGACGGAGGCAAAGTCCCGCTCCTGCCCGAATATCTCATAAAAGCAACCTCTAACAATCTAATATTTAAAAATTACGAAGGAAAAATGTTTAATTATCCTAACCTTTAATCAAGCGCGGCGCTTACCTTGTTCAAGATTACGTATTCGCGCGAAAAATAGCGGTTTATAAATTTTAATTTTGGGGAATAGTAAATAATTTTACGTACGGTAGACGTATTTGGGATAATTTTCGATTACGAGCGCGTATAATAGCTGTTTTTGAGCGGCGATATTTAACAGTTGTGTCATTTTATTCAAAAAGTCGTTTTTCAATCTATCGATTTTCAATTTCTTACCAACAAGATCAAGAAATCCTTCTAACCCATATTGCGCGACGCCGTTATAGAAAAACAGTATAATATCTCGAACCGTTGAGGCTATACCGAATTCGTTATACAACGAATGCCATCTTTTTATTTGAAGATAATCAGATTCGTTAATCCGGAGATATTTATTCAGCCTTTTATCGTCGGTATTATCTATAACGGCGTATTCTGAGCGATGATCCCCTATTATTCTCTTCATTTTTGGGATTTTTTTGTCAATAAGGCGAAACATAGTTTCAAACAGTTTACTGAACGTATTAATTTTGAATTCTTTTAGTAGAAAATCTATGACGTTCTTATTCATAGATTCGGATACTATAAAGTGAAATAAATGTTTTTTGTTTCTCATAAAGTTTTCTCCTTTTTCTTTTATATATATAACAACTAAAAGTAGAAAACGTTGTACAAAAATTTGGATAATTTTTAATAAAAGTAATATAGAGTCTGTCGAGAAAGTCCTCGAAGAAATATCGGCTCATCATATTCCCGCTTTAAAAGTCTATAATAAAATCGACTTGCTGGAAAACTTCAATAACGCTTTTAAATCATATTCGGACGGCGTCTGCATATCCGTTAAAAATAAATTTGGAATCGTCGAACTAAAAAATAAAATTTCAGATTTTTTCAATAATTAACGCTATACGCTCCGTCGGTTTTTTAGAGGGGAAAGGAAAATTGACACATATGATGCAGAAAATAAATCGACGCATATGTGTCAATTTATTCGTCGGGGAGCAGCGCGGCGTATGCAGCTCCATATGTGTCAATTTAAAAGAACCGTCTCAAAAGTTACTCCCCAAAAAACCGACGGGATACTAACGCTATAAATCGTCAAGATTAAACCGATTTTTCCTTATGCTTACCGACGTTTGCGGGTAAAACGGTCTGTCGTGTCCCGGGATTATCAGGTTATTTATTTTTCTAAAGTAATCCAAGCTTTTAAAATATTGTTCAAAGTCCATGTGCGGCTCAAACATTCTATCGTTATTTTCCTCTTTCAATATAAACCTGTTGCTCACCGCGTCGCCTGAAATATAAAGTTTTTTGTCTTTACAACTTATTTCGAAAGCGTAATGATAAAAAGTATGTCCAAAAGTTGGAATTATTGATATAAATTCCGGAATATCTGGCGAATCTTCTATAAACGATACAGTTTGGTTAAATCCGATCGCCTCTCTACTCCAATAATTTTTTATATAATTGACCGTCGAGCGCGCTTCAAATTCGTCAAAAGAATTCTTGTAACCGGGGCACCTTCTGTGTAAAAATTCAAGCATATTTCCGCCGCTAAAAGCGACGTTCGCCATCTCTTCTGAAAAGTTAAAATCATTTCGAGAAAATATAATACGGGCGTTAGTAAACAGCCGGTTGCCGCCGATATGATCGGGATGAACGTGCGTATTAAAAACAAATTTTATATCTTCGCAATTCAGATCAAAATATTTTTTTAATTGAAAAACCAGATTGGCGTTATCCGACGGCGAGCCGGTATCAAATATCATCGCTCCGAATTTCTGATCGATCAAAACAAAAGATAAACATTTTAACACATATGTGGATCCGTTTTTCATTTCCGAAGGAAAATCTGTAAAAATGTACCCCAATCTCAAATGTAAACTCCTTTTAAGATGTTTCCATATCCATTATCATAATTTGAGGAATTATTTGACCGTTATATTTGTTAAATTCAAGTTGGTATAGAATGTCGTATTTATTGTCCCTATTATGTATTTTGGCAAACCATTCCGCTTGTCCCCAAAATAGCCCTATTATCGGATTGGGCTCGGTTTTAAAAAAGAGTTTCAGGTGAGTTTTATCTTTTCCAATAATGTTGTAATCGTAAACCTCTATTCCCCTACTCCATAAAATCGGCTGTAAAAACTCATGCCCAAAAGGTTCTAAACTGTTAATTTTGGCGAACAGCTCGTAATTTAAGAATTCAAGAGGTATCTCGGCGTCGATATCTATGCAATCTTTTTCTATATATTTGGATATTTCCGTCTTTGATTTTTTGAGAAAATCTATAAAATCGTTAAGTTTAGTTTGGTGAAACCTAAAACCCGCCGCCGCTTGATGTCCGCCGTATTCTATAAATATAGTTTTGCCTTTATCCAAAAATTCTACGAAATTAAAATTAGCCTTACCTCTTATAGAACCGACGTAAAACTCCCCATCTTTCGCCGCTACTATTGCGGGACTGCCTATCAAACCGGATAATTTTGCGGCGGCGACTCCGGTTATCCCTTTATGGATTGTATCGTTATAAAAAAAGCCGATATCGTCGTATTTAGCTTTATTTTCTTCATAATCCTTCTTAAAAATCAACACGGCGTCGTCTTCCTTTAATTTACGCTCTTTATTGAACTCGCAAATAGCGTCGAGATAAAATCCGGAATTTTCTTTATCTAATAGAAAATAGACCGAAACTGTGGCGTCTCCCATTCTACCGGGGGCGTTTAAGAGAGGCGAAATATTCCATGAAATTTCTTTCGACGTAAAACTCGATCTATCAAGTTCAAGCCTCTCTATCAAACCGGATATGTTATTTAGAGCTCCGTTCCTAATATAATTCAATCCCAAAGCGACGATGATTCTATTAACGCCGGTTAGCGGCATAATATCGGCGACAGTTCCGATGGACGCCAAAGGCAAGTAATTTTTCTTTATGTATTCAATCTCTTTTCGTTTAGAAATATTAGCGTAAACGTTCTTAAAATATATCAATCTCAGCTTTAATTGAACGGAATCAAGAACGTCGAAAAATGAATTGTCATAAGAAGAGTTATCAAATTCTGAAATTTCAAACTCCTTAAAAGCGTTTGAAACATATGAAGATATTTTATCTTTTTCGGTATAGTAATAAAATTTATCGCAACCGAGCTTATCTACGTCGGATATTTTATCAATCGTAATTGTCTCAATTAATAACAAATTCTTAAAAATATCTACATTAATCTTGTTTTCTTTAAAATATAATACCGCCTCTTTTTTGTTGAATATCTCTGAATTATAAATCAAATAACCTAAAACGAATAAAAAAGTAACTCCGCACGCGGCTATTCTATCGTTTTTAAACCCTTTTTCACATTTTGGATCGATTATAGCTACGCAATCCGGAACGACTTGCAAAGGTTCGTGATGATCGATTATTATACAATCGACGCCGTTTGTTTTCAGCGCGGCGACTTCGGCGATGTTCGTTATACCGCAATCGAGAGTTATGCATAGGGAATATTGTTTATCCTTCCATTTTTCAATTTTATCCAACGATAATCCGTAACCATCCGATCCAGTAGGAACGTCCCAATCGATATTTGCGCCGAGTTTTTTAAAAAAATCAAAAAAAATTGCCACCGACGTCGTTCCGTCGACGTCTTTGTCCCCGTAAACAATAATTTTTTCGCCGCGCTCTACGGCTCTCGATAATCTCTCGTAAGCGGAAATTATTTGACAAAATTTAAAAGGAGAATCGATATTTTCAAACAACGGAAAAAATATATTAAACAGGTCTTCCTCTTCTACTACGCCTCTTCGATATAAAATTGATAGTAATATCGGATCAAAACCTTTTTTCATCCATTTTTTTATAAAACCAACGTCTATCTCTTTCTTATTTTTTTTCATATAAACTTCTTTTGTTGCGCCGTTATTAGTTAATAATCGACTACGTATTGGCTCTTCAGCTTTACAATATTTCCATCAAAACGCTTTTAGATTTTACAACCGGTTTATCGCAAATCTCGATCGCGTTTTCGCAATATTTAACGGCTTCTTCTATCGATTCGGCGTCGTTGCAGTAAATTTCTAAAATTGTATCGCCTTTATTCGTTCTATCTCCCACTTTGCGAAATATCCCAATTCCCGCTTGATTATCGATCGAGTCCTCAACTCTGTTTCTTCCGCATCCAATAACTACCGAAGCGACTCCGATTTTGTATGCGTCGAGAGTTTTAATATATCCCTCTTTGGAAGCTTTTATATCTCCGGTATATCTATATTTTAAAGGATATTCAATAGATTTAATATTTCCCCCTTGAGATTCTATATTCTTCAAAAAATATTCATACGCTTTTCCGTCGTTTAGACTCGATAACGCCATTTTTCTCGCTTCGTCTTCGTTATTTGCTACTCCGCCCAATAACAACATCTTCTCCGACAACTTAAAAACAATTTCCATCTCGTCGCTTAATAAATAGTCGGCGTAACCGTTTTTGAGAATATCGGCGACTTCCTTAACCTCAATAAAATTTCCTACAGACCTGCCGAGCGGTTCGTCCATTTTTGTAATAACCGACGCAACCTCTATTCCCAATTTTCTTCCGGTATCCCTTATCGATAAAGCAAGATTTTTAGCCGATTCCAAATCCTTCATAAAAGCGCCCGATCCGCATTTTATATCCATTACGAGAGAATCCGCGCCCTCCGCTATTTTTTTGGAAAGTATAGACGCCGTTATCAAAGGTATAGACTCGACGGTTCCGGTTACGTCTCGAAGAGCGTAAATCTTTTTATCGGCGGGAACTATATCGTCGCTCTGTCCAAGCATAACAAAACCGCAGTTTTTAAGGTTAGATCTTATCTCATCATCATTCAGATATATCTTGTATCCCTCAATAGATTGAAGTTTGTCGAGCGTCCCGCCCGTGTGACCAAGCCCTCTGCCGCTAATCATAGGGACCGTTACGCCGCATGAAGCGACCAAAGGAGCTAAAATCAAACTAATCTTATCGCCTACGCCGCCGGTAGAATGTTTATCAACCTTTTTTGCCGAAATGTATGATAAATCCAAACTTCTCCCGGACGCTATCATGCTTTTAGTCAAAGCCGCGGTCTCTCCGCTCGAAAAGCCGTTCAAGAAAACCGCCATCAATAAAGCGGAAACTTGATAATCAGAAATCCCTCCGGACAAATATTCTTTGATAAACCATTCTATATCGCTAACGGACAACTCGTTTCCGTCTCTCTTCTTAATAATAACGTCGACCGCTCTCATTGCTCTCCCTATTCTCCAAATAGTAGAGGAATTTTATTAAAAAATCAAGAATTAAATAGCAAAGATTCTCTATCCGTTATTTTTTTGGGGCGAGGGAAAAATCGACGCATATGATACTGAAAATAAAAATGACACATATGGGCTTTAATTTGACGCATATGGACGTAGCGCCGCTCCCCGATGGAAAAATCGACGCATATGATACCGACAAACAGCGGGGTACGCTCTACTGCTTTAAAAATTTGACACATATGCGCCGCGCCTTGATAAAAAATGCGCCATATGATGCTAAGGTAAAAGTATTGATTAAATCTGCTAAAGCGGTTATAATTGAACCAAGTTTGGTTAAGTACGATGAAAGATTGTT
>MWDO01000024.1 GCA_002070605.1 Spirochaetes bacterium ADurb.Bin133 | reverse complement strand
AACAATCTTTCATCGTACTTAACCAAACTTGGTTCAATTATAACCGCTTTAGCAGATTTAATCAATACTTTTACCTTAGCATCATATGGGGCTATATACGCCGCGGCGCTCCTCGATGAAAAATTGACACATATGCGTCGATTCCCACGTCCCAAAAAGCCGGCGAGTTACGCCTCCAGACAATCAAGCGCTTGAATAATATTATAATAAATGTTAGAATATGTCCCTTGATAAGAGGGGAAATATGAAAAAAAAGGTGTTGATCGGACTTAGCGGCGGCGTCGATTCTTCGGTAGCGGCGGATATTCTTGTAAATAGCGGTTGCGAGATTACCGCGGTTACTATGAAAATATACGACGAGAAAAAATATCCGAATCTTGTTAAAACCGCCGGGGCAAAATCGGGATGTTTTGGCGGGGACGATAAAAAAGATTTGATCGACGCCGAAAATGTCGCCAAGCGTTACAATATCCCTTTTCATATAATCGATCTGTCGAGTTACTATCAAGAAAATATTCTTAAATATTTTCAAGATGAGTATCTTGCCGGAAGAACGCCCAATCCCTGCATAAAGTGCAACCAAAAAGTTAAGTTCGGTCTGCTTCTTGAAGAGTCTCTTAAATTAGGCGTTGAGTTTGATTGTTTTGCAACCGGGCATTACGCTAGAGTAGAGTACGACGATAATATCGGGCGGTATCTTCTAAAGAAGGCGCTTTTTGTCGAAAAAGATCAATCCTACTTTCTTTCATTTTTATCTCAAAAACAATTGTCGCAGATATTACTGCCCCTCGGCGGCTATACAAAGCCAGAAGTAAGAGCGCTCGCCCGCAGTATCGGTCTTTTTACGATGGACAAAGAGGAGAGTCAGGATTTCTACGAAGGGGATTATAGAGACTTGATCGAGCGCGGCGTAAAGCGCGGAAATATCGTCGATACTGACGGTAAGATATTGGGAACTCACGACGGGATTGTCAACTTCA
Organism: Spirochaetes bacterium ADurb.Bin133; assembly: GCA_002070605.1. GTDB lineage: Bacteria > Spirochaetota > GWE2-31-10 > GWE2-31-10 > MWDO01 > MWDO01. The sequence continues at coordinate 39,837 of MWDO01000024.1, read as the reverse complement.
CTATCGGTCAGAGAAGAGGTCTCGGCGTCTCTTCAAACGCGCCTCTTTATGTCGTAAAACTTGACAAAGATACAAACGAAGTAACCGTCGATTATGAAAAGGGACTTTTTCAGGATAATATGATCGTAAGAGACCTAAACTGGATTTCCATAGAGAACTTAAAAGAACCGATCAAGGCAAAAGTCAGGATAAGATACAGGCATACAGAATCCGGCGCAACGATATACCCCGAAGAGGACGGCTCAATCAAAGTCCGTTTTGATAATCCGCAAAAAGCGATAACGCCGGGACAGGCAGCGGTCATCTACGACGGCGACGTCGTCGTAGGCGCCGGATTTATCGAGTGATTACTCTGCCGTTTCCGCAAAAAACGGTAAATCTATCCTCTTTTAAAAAACCGATCAGCGTGATATCTCTTTTTTCAGATTCGATAACGCTATCAAACGACGGGGCGGCTTTTGTTATAAGCGTAGATACGCCGAGTTTATCAAACATTTTTATAGTCTCGGAGTTGACTCTGCTTGATATCATTATACATAGACTTTTATCTTTTATTTGATCCTTATTCTTTATAAGATACCCCGTCGCTTTACTCAAACAGTTGCGCCGCGCAATGTCTATGAAAAATCCCAGATTATCTCCGTTTTCGTCAAATATCGAAGCGCTATGAACCCCGGCGGTCTCCTTGAAAAGGCGCGACATCTCTTCAAATTTAGACTTAATTTTAAATATAATATCGGGATATAGAGTTGTTTCCCGGCAATTCAGGCGGAATATGTTTTTATTTTCGGCGTTTAAGCCGTCGGAGCATGAGAGGTTTCTCTTATAAGTTTTATCGTCTAAGTCCGCCGATTCTAAAGTTATATTAGCCGCTTTATCGGATATTCTTACGTTATTTAGAATAGTATCGGGCGCGCTATCTATACAATGAAAATAGTTGCCCAGCGCCAACAGTTCGATATCCTCCTCTATTGTCAAAATATCCTCGATATGGATATTATTAATATATACTCGCAGAAACTCTTCCTTTATGAGTTTCTCGTTTATTTGACTTGTTATACCGTTTTTATATTGGAACGCTTTTATCTCTTTGTAGTTCATTATAATTTCCCCTATCTTCTTATTATATCATCCGGATATTTAAGTCAAGTAGCAAAATAAATAACCCGGCAGTTTTTTTGGGGGAATGGTAATAATCTTACGTACAGTAGACGTATTCGGGAAAATTTTCAATTACGAGTTCGTATAATAGCTGTTTTCGGGCGGTTATATTTAACAGTTGTGTCATTTTACCCAAAAAGTCGTTTTTCAATTTATCAATCCTTAATTCCTTTCCAACAATCTCAAGAAATCCTTCCAACCCGTACTTCATAACGCCGTTATAGAAAAACAGTATAATATCTCGAACCGTCGAAGCCATACCGAATTCGTTATACAAAGAATGCCATCTTTTAATTTTGAGATAATCCGCTTCCCTGATTCTAAGGTATTTATCCACCCTTTTATCGTCTGTATTATCTATAACGGCGTATTCAGAGCGATGATTTCCGATTACTCTCTTCATTTTTGAGATTTTTTTGTCAATAAGGCGAAACATAGTTTCAAATAACTCGCTAAATGTATTAATTTTGAACTCTTTTAGTAAAAAATCTATGACGTTGTTATTCATAGATTCGGATACTATAAAATGAAATAGATGTTTTTTGTTTTTCATAAAATTTTCTCCTTTTTTTTATATATATAACAACTAAAAGTAGAAAACGTTATACAAAAATTTGCATAATTTTAAAAAAATAAAAAAAATATTTCATATGTGTCAATTTCTATGCGACAATTGTCGCGCGTTGTTGACGCGTCTCATATGTGTCAATTTCATCCTTAACATCATATGTGTCAATTTGCTTCCGCCCCAAAAAACCGCGGACGCGCAAAATAATTTTTTTTTGTTTGACAATTTAACTATTCGATGTTAATATTTTTTCGGGAAAACGGGGGAGGGCTATGGAAAAATTTCAAATTCTTTTAAAGTCGCTTTATAGTAAAGCTAAAGATCTTTATGTTAAGGGAAGTTATATAGAATCGCTTTTATTGCTGAAGAATACGACCGATATGTGGCAGGATAACTCTTATAAAGCGAGATGTCTTATGTTAATAGGCATGAATTATATTAAAACTAAGGAGTTTGATCTGGCGGAGAGGGCTTTGCTGGAGTCTGTCGCCGAGTCTCTTAATAATCCGAAAATTTTGGATATATTGGGAGGGCTATACTACTCCTTGGAGAAATATGAAGACGCCGACGCCGTTTATAGAGCCGCTTTGAGAGAGGACGGCTATAACGTGGATTTTATCGTTAAATCGGCGCGGATATTGTGGAAACTCGGCGACGTACGGCGCGCGTTTAAGAGATTAAAACTTGGATACTCTTTGGATTCTCTGGATATAAGCGAAGAGCGTAAATTGGACAAATTCCTTTTAGATTTTATCAGAAACTCCGATTTACCTCAAAGTTATTACTATTTAAAGAAAATCAGGTCGTGGTATAGTAATTATAAAAAAAGGAACGACCTCTATTTTTAGTTTTTTTAGGAGCGCGAATGTCTATAAACGTTTTGGTTACGGGCGGTTCGGGATTTCTTGGGATTAATCTTATCAGATACCTTCTCAAAAAAGATTATTATAAAATCAGATCGCTGGATTTGCTTCCTTTTGATTATCCGGAGAGGGATAGAGTCGAGGTAGTCGAGGGGGATATAAGAGATATAGACGTCGTGGATAATTCCGTAAGAGGTATGGACATTGCGATTCATACCGCGGCGGCTTTGCCGCTATATAAAAAAGAGGACATCTTTTCGACGGACGTAAACGGAACAAGATTGTTATTGGAAGCCGGTTTTAAGAATAACATAAGCAGATTTATTCATATTTCATCTACGGCGGTTTACGGGATACCGGATCGTCATCCGCTCTATGAAACCGATAAACTCGACGGAGTCGGACCTTACGGCGAAGCGAAAATTTTGGCTGAAAAAGAGTGCGAAAAATTCAGAGGAAAAGGGCTATGCGTTCCGATAATCAGACCCAAATCTTTTATAGGACCGGAAAGATTGGGGGTGTTCGCCATATTCTACGATTGGGCAAAAGACGGCAGAGGATTCCCGATGATCGGCAGCGGCGCAAACAGGTATCAACTTTTGGACGTAGAAGATCTTTGCGAAGCGATATATCTCTGTATGACCAAACCTAGCGCGACGGTTAACGATACTTTCAATATAGGGGCGAAAGAGTTTACTACTATGAAAGAGGATTACCAAGCAGTTTTGGACTACGTAGGGAAGGGTAAAAAAATTAAGGGGTTTCCCGCGGCGCCTCTTATAATTACGCTTCGTATCTTGGAAACTCTAAAGTTGTCGCCGCTATACAAGTGGGTATATGAGACGGCGTCGAAGGATTCGTTTGTTTCTATTGAAAAGGCGGAGAGATTATTGGGGTGGAAGCCGAAGTATTCCAATAAGGACGCTCTATTGAGAAATTATAAGTGGTATATTGAAAATTTGGATAAGTTTAAAAACAGCTCGGGCGAGACGCATCGCGTTCCGTGGAAACAGGGCGTATTGAAAATAGCAAAATTATTCTTTTAACAAAATAAAAAAGGTTTTTGTTTATGATTAAAATATCGCCGATTACTAAACGGAGAATAGAGAGTTTTCTTAAAATAAAACGGGCTTGGATATCGTTAATAATTCTTGCGTCGGTATATTTTATATCTCTTTTCAGCGAATTTATAGCCAACGATAAACCTATAGTTATCAGATACGAAGGGAGATACTATTTCTTTGCCGCGTTTAAGTTTTACTCGGATATTGAGTTCGGCGGAAAGTATAAGACGGAAGCCCAGTACAAAGAAATTGCCAAAACCGACCGATTTACGCAAAATCCCAAAAATTTTATGATGTTCCCGCCGATACCGTATAGCCCATACTCTTCAAATCTTGAGGATCTCGAGGGATTTCCTCCGACGCCGCCCGATTTAAAGCATATTTTGGGGACGGACGATCGAGGACGGGACGTTTTTACGCGGCTTTTATACGGATTTAGAGTGTCGATGACCTTTTCTATAATACTGCTTATACTGGAGATTGCGATAGGCGTATTTATCGGCGCTCTTCAAGGGTATCTTGGCGGCGTATTTGATATAACGTCGCAGAGGCTTATCGAGATATTATCGTCGCTTCCTTTCCTTTACATAGTGATATTGCTAGGCGCCGTTTTGGGTAAAGGACTTGCGACGCTTATTATCGTCATGGGGATATTTAACTGGATAGGTTTGTCGTATTATATCCGGTCGGAATTCCTCAAATTAAAACAACTTCAATATGTGGAAGCGGCGCGGGCGATCGGTATGAATCCTTTGGCGATACTGTTTTCCGAGATGCTCCCAAACGCGCTAACTCCGATTGTTACGTTTGCGCCGTTTTCTCTAATCGGCGGCGTATCGGCGCTATCGTCGCTCGATTATTTGGGATTCGGACTTCCCGCTCCGACGCCGAGTTGGGGCGAACTTATCAAACAGGGAACGGAGTATCTTTCGTGCTATTGGCTTTCGGTATATCCGTTTGTCGCTCTCTTTATGACTCTGCTTCTAACGGCGTTTGTAGGCGAAGGAACCAGAGAGGCGATTGATCCGAAGTCGTATTCAAAAATAGAATAAATTATTTAAATTTTATTATCAATATTCTTCTTTACGCGGTTAAAATTCGATAATATAAATACGTAAGTTTTGTTTTTTTGAAAATAATTGATATAATATAAGTTGAGGCGCGTTTAGATAATAAAAGGCGCGTATATAGAATATTGTCGGAGACGACGGCAGAATACTTTGGAAAATAGAGATGAATATAAAAAGAGCATATTTAATTACTACGTTTACGGTTTTATTTGCGCTTATTTATACTTTAAGCTGCAGTATCGAAACTTTACTGAATATTACTAAAAATCCCGACAGTATTAATTTCCCCAAGTGGGATCTGAAATTTGATATTCCGATTTTAGAAAAAACGGTAAATCTTGGCGAGCTTCTCGACCCGGAATCGGAGATAGGAAAAGAGATGTTAAGAATGAAGGATGCCTCCTTTGATAGAGTGGATATTGAGGAGATTAGTCCCGGCGGAAAATATTACTATCCCGATTACAACAATTTTGGATTGAAGGAAGGGGACTATATAATAAATTTTGAACTGAATTTTCCGGGAACCGACGAGCTTTTAAGCAAGGGCGGGCTTGATACCTCTTTAGATAGTTTTTTTAATAAAAACTTGATTTTTACTTTTGACAGTCCGTTTTGGCCGCTTCCCGTCGATAAAGACTTGATTTTGGACCCCGGCGATCTGGCAAATTTCGATTTGTCGAGCGTATTGATGGATATAAACGGCGACGGCTCGTCGGACGTGGATATATGCGGGATTATCTCCGAGGACGCGTCTCTGACTTTGAGGGTTTGGGTCGAGAAGGACGGCGCGACAATTGTTCCTTCGACAAGCGAAGTATCTATCAATAGTATTAAATTTGAAGGGATGGAATACGTATTCGATCCTCCGGTCGTCGGAGCGGACGGACTTCTTTTTTCTTCGTCGAATTTTCTGAGTCCCGATACGACTCCCCCTTATTACGTCGACTTTGCGGGAGACGCGAGCCATGATAAAACTAAGATCAATTTTGAAGGGCTGAGTTTATCGCTGAAATCCGGCGGGATACCCGAATCCGGAAATTTTAAACTTAAGATAGAGGCGATAATTAATTATGGGGCGAAATACAAGATCGTAGGCAACATATATCCGATGAATTTTGAACTCGGCGTTCATCCGGTAGACGTCTCGAAGTTGGATACGAAGGTAGATCCGTCTTCAGACGGCGTAGAAATATTGTTGTCCCATTTTATATCCTCCTTATCTCTTGATAACGCGGCGATATACTTAAAAGCGATAAACACTCTTCCCTTGTCTATCGATATAACTTCGATGTTTGACCGGACGACGGACGCCGTTATTAATCCGCCGTTTGCGCCGGTTCCGATAGGATCGACCGGGAATGGAGGAATAATATCGTATTTCGATCTAACGGGGGACCCGACTACCGACAGTTTTGAGATTCTATCGTTTGACGATCCGCAAAGCGTAATTATAAAAGGGTGGAGTGGCGGAGAGCCGGCCGTTACTCAAGTAGTATTGTATCCGGGGAATTCCAATATGGGCGATCCTTTTATAGAAAAAATATTTGTCGGAGAGGATCTTAGAAGACCGAGAGGGCTTTTTTTTATAAATAATTTCGATACCGTCGGATTGCAGGACGTCGAGGTCGGTATGTTTCAAAACGGCGGCGGATTGACGATGCAAGCCGGTCTGTTTATACCTATATCCATAAAAGTTGGAGCGCGGAGAGACGGCGTCGATATATTGGAATCGGTCGGATTTACAGATTTTCCTTTGACCGGCGATATGTTTAAACAAGGAACGGATCAGATACCGCTCGACGATATTAAGGAGATCGGGTTTAGAATAAAATTTACCAATCATCTGCCGGTCGGAGTAAATCTGCAATTTATATTCTATTCCGACGTTACGGACGCCTCCGGAAATATTATAGACACCGATACGGTTTTTTTAATGAATAATACCGACAATAGCGCGGATATTTTATACGGCAATCTTACTCTGGGGCTAAACGGAGAGTATTATATCGGAAGCGATTTGATATCGGAGTTTGTATTAGGCATCAGGGAGAATTTTAAGTACGTCAATTCGACCGGCGAACATATATACGACGGAAGTTTTTTGTCTTTTTTGAAAGAGCGCAATAGTCTAAAAATGAAACTCAAAATCGCTCTTTTACCGACGATCGATTCTCTTGGCAATCAGGTATCGGTAAGAGTGTCGGACGATAACTATTTTTCCGTTAAGGTCGACGCGCTTGGGATGATCTCTGCGAAACTAAAATAAAAATGGATCGGCGATGAAAATAAAAAAGAGCGTATTATTACTAATTGTCCTCGTTATTTGTCATAACTCTTACGCTCTAAATTATATAACTACCGCCGAATCGATAAGCTGGAACGGCGCTTATACGTCCGTATCCGAGGGGTTTGAATCTATGCTATACAATCCTGCGGGATTGTTTATGTCTCCGTCGAAATACGGACTAAACCTCTTTGGGACTTATGGATTCAGATATTACAACAATTCTATATCGACGGACGATGTTTTAAAACTGTTAGAAATGCGTATTAACGATCAGAATGCTACAAATTTACTGTCTACTATCATAGCGGGGATGCCGGTTACGGGATTTGATATGGGATTCGACGTTAGTTTGCCGAATTTTATGACCTATTTTAAATATGCAGATTTCAGTCTCGGTTTCTCAATTTTACCGAAAACAAATTTTACTATAACGATAGACAAAAATCTTTTTGTATATCTTTTTCAAGAGTTAAGTTTACAAAACGAACTGACTTTTAAAATAAATTCGACTTTTTTCCAATACGTCGATTTCAATTTTGTTTTAAGCGGTAGAGCCAAGACGTTAGAAAAATATATGCCCGTTGAGGCAATATATATCGGACTAACGGGGCATTTTTATTTGCCGACGGTTTTTGTGAAAGCTAAGTTAGACGAATCCAGCTTAAGCGCGTTTGCGTGGGATAATTCTTACGGATTATACGGATACAGAGTAAAATTGAAAGGAAATATTCAGACTAATATGAATTTGATCATAACCGAGCCGGTTAAAGCGACGAACGTAGTTAATCGCGATCTCGCCGGCTTTAATCTTCAATCTTTTGTTACTAACAGCGGTAGTTTTGGCTTTGGAGTCGGATTTGATATGGGATTTATTGTTCAGTTTAATAAATACGTCCGAGCCGGATTCTCCGTTACCGATCTGGGATTTATTATCTTTCCGCAATCTTCGAGAATATCGGCCGATATTTATATGGACGTAACGTTTGACCCCTCTTCAGGCGCGACTTTCGACTTTACAAAAATCAGTAACGACCTAATTTCCGGATTGCAAACGTCGGTTAATTCGGGCGGCGAGACGATAGCGTACGAATTTTGGCTTCCCAATACCTCCATTAGAACCGGAGTCGGGATATTGCCGGTTAGAAGCCGGTATTTTGATATGATTATCGCCGCCGACTTGTCCTTGTCGGATCTCAACAGAATGTTGATAGGCGATTATCCGACGTTTAATTTATCAATCGGGATGGAGATCAATCCAAAAGTTGCTTTTATTGAGATTCCGATAAGAGCGGCGTTTAATTATAACACGCAAGTCAACGCGCCGTCTTTCTCGACGGGTATCGGGCTATATTTAGGTCCGGTCGAGATGGAGATTGGGGTGAAAGGACTGGAAGCGCTTATCAAAGAACTTGGAGCGCAAGAGATCTGTATAGGGCTTGATTTTAAATTGGAATTCTAGCGTTATGCGCTCTCAAATAAATCTTTGTAGTGGCATTTGCATAGCGTCTTGGTCTCTTCGTCCCAGAGATGAAGCCCGTTGCCTTCGCACCATTTATATACGTCGCAATCGGCGCATTGGTCTTTGCGCGTCCATTTCCTGTCTCTCATAATGGAGTACCGGTTTTCCCAGACGTCTAGAAAATCCTCTTTGTAGATATTCCCCTGAATGAAGTCGCCCCGCAGACTCGGGCAAGCCGATATCGAGCCGTCGGCTAGTACCGATCCTATGTTGACGCCCGCTCTACAGAAAAAATACCCGTTTCTTACGACGTTCTCATACTTTCCTAGAAAGCCCTCGCAACCGTAACTCGACCGGATTAGTCCTTCGCCGTTTGTTTTTACAATAAACTCCATAAGAATTCTAAAATCTGCGTTTGATAATTTTAGTTCTTCGTCGTCTCTCGCCCTTCCTCTAGGGAAAATAGTAAAAAGCCGCCAGTTTCGAGCGCCCTTCTCCAGAAGTAGCGTTTTGAAAGAGTCTAATTCTGAAATATTTCTGGAATTTACGCACGTTACAACGTCGGATACGACCTCGCGGTTTTTGTTTATTATCTCTATCGATCGAACTGCTCTATCAAACGAATCTTTTTTACCTCTTAGCCAGTTATGACTCTCTTTTAATCCGTCGAGACTAATCGTTATCGACCTCATGCCGGCGTTTATCAGCGCGTCGAACCTGCTCTGATTTAGAGCGTAACCGTTTGACACAATTCCCCATGGGAAGCCCATATTGTAAAACGTTCTACCGCACTCTTCCAGATCGTTTCTTAGGAGAGGTTCGCCGCCGGACAAAACCAGCATTACCTTGTTGGGATTGTATTTTTTGGAAACAGACTTTAGAACCGTCGTAAAATCGCATAAGGGCATATCCTTAACCTTTGCGTCGGTTTTACAGTCGCTTCCGCAATGTTTACAGGATAGAGAACACTTGAGAGTACATTCCCAGAAAAGATAGTTCAGGTCATGCAACTCTTTTTGGATATTTTTATATAGCGCAAAACTATTTAGACCCAATTTCTTAAAGAAACCGATATTTTTCATTGTAATAACGCCGTTTGTATAGAATATTAATTAAAGCGGCTCCATTTGAATATTTATAGTCGCGGTAGCCGAGCCTTCGTTCCACCTTCCGTCGCCGCCGCTGAAATCCGTCTTTTTTATTGTATGAGACTTCTCGGCGTCTTTAAAGTTTCCGTTAAGTTCTCCGTCGACGTCTTTAGCGCGTATATATACTACTTTCCCATCGGGCGCGCCGCCGTAATCTTTAAGTATTTCATAGTCGCCGTTTTCATCCGTTATGATAGATTTTATATATGCGGAGGTTGAGTCCACCGTAACTTTAACTCCGGGGATCGGCTTTCCTGTCAAGCTTGACGTAACTTTACCTTTGAACGTATATTCGGCGGTAGGACAACCGTATTCGGCGAGCATACAATATGCGGATATACCGAAAAGAGACAATATCCCGCCCAAAACTGCTGAAATAATTCTAATAAATCTCGTTTTAACCGCCTTTGCCATAAATCTCTCCTAGCAAAAAATATTCAAGCGATATATTGCCGCCTGTTACAAAAGCATAATAAAATACGACCAATAATGCAACTAAAATATTAATATTTCATTTAAATAAATAATTATAAAAAAACTCTGATTAATTCCCAAATCCTAAAAATTACCGTTTATATCCTTATGAGTCTCTTTTCTATCGTAGAATCGTATTTTATTACGAATAGTCTAGTAAATTTTGGACTACTGTGGAATAAAGGAGCCTTTTTTTTATGGAGATTTTCATCATATGTGTCAAAATATTTTTCATAGCATATTTAATCTTATGCAAATTCAAATTTTTATCTATCAAATCCAGAAATTTATCCGCTCCGTATTTAACTATTCCTTCATAGAAAAATTTAATAATATCTCTTAAAATTACAGATATTCCATATTCATTGAACAAATAATGCCATTTTTTCAATGTTTTGTATTTATTCTCATTTAATCTTACGTATTTATCTATTCTTGATCTATCTTCCGTATCTATAAAATCGTATTCAGATTTATGATCTCCAATAATTTCTTTTAATTTTGGCATATTTTTTGATATTTTCTCGATGATATAATCGAATAATTCGCAATTACTCTTGATATTGAGGTTTTCTCTTAAAAAGTCTATGCGACAATTAATATTTTTCGATACGATAAAATGAAAAAGACGGTTTGATTTAGTCATTTGACGCTCCTAAAAATTATTTGAATCTATATATAAATAACAATAAATATTTTTTTTGCTTTACAAATTCGAAGAAATATTTTAAATATTTTTTTATGAGGGGATTAATTAGAAAGACAGATACGCATATGCTCCATATGCGTTAATACGTATTAATTTATTCCAAGGTCTTCAAATAAATCTCGATTAATGTCTTCCAGGGTCTCTTTTTCGTCGGTTAAGAAGAGCGTCCATTCGTAGAAACTTTTAAAATTGTATCTTGTAAGAATCAGGCTTATATCAAAATTATTAAGTTCGTCGTTAAAAACTCTTTTAAATAGAAGTTTAGAGAATTTTTTATTGTCAATAAAGGTGTTTTCTAAAATTTTATTAATTTTTTTCTCAACTTCGACAAATTCTTCTTCCCACTCTTCCAGTTTAGTTTCGACTAGATCGGGAACGGTTAGGATATTGAAGAGGTGCGATTTTAGCAGTTCTTCGAATTTTTCTATGTTTTCTATAACTTTGAAGACGTATTCCAGATTAGATTCAAAATTTTTAAATATTAAGGTCGAGTAAATCGCTATTATTACGTAGAGATCCACTATTTTATCGAAGAATTTTTTTAATTTATCCGAGGTTTTTTTAGGTTTCATAACGAGCGAAAGTATCAGGTCGAAAATCCGTAGTTTTCTTTCAAGCGGTATATCTATCCATTCGATTATGAAGTTGTCTGAAATTTTTTGACTAAAGTTTTTTATTATATCGTCTCTCAAAACTTCGTCGATGATTTTTACTTTTAGGTAATCTTCCAGTTCCTGAAAAATGAGTTTTTTCTGTTCTATGAGCGCGCTTTTTAAGAAAACTATTCCGCTGCTTATCTTCATAATTTCCGACTTCGAGATCTCTTCAAGCGCTACGTTGCGCATATTTTTTTCCGCAAGAATCGAATCGAGTTTATCGAGGGATATACTATTCCTATAGTTGTTTAAAATTTCTTTTATTGCGTCTATTATCATATTATCCTTTCAATTCTTTGATTATATCGCGAATGGAGAGACCTTTTTTTTCAACGCCGTCTACGATATTTTTTAAGCCGTAGCGGTCATTATTAATTTCATTTTCGCCGGCGAACAGAACGTATTTGATAGTCTTTTTTTCGGCGTATTTGAATTGTTGCGGAATTTTCTTATTTTCAAGAAAAACTTCTGCGTTAATATTCTCTTTTCTCAGTTCGCTTGAAATTTTCTGGTATTTGGGATAGAATTTATTGTCCATATTAAATATTAATATCTCCGTCTTGGCGCTCTTTTTAGATAAAAGATTTTTAGACTCCATAAGCGCCAACAAGCGATCCAGTCCGAACGAAGCTCCGACTCCGACGACTTCGTTTTTACTATAAAGCCCCGCGAGGTTATCGTATCTGCCGCCCGAGCAGACCGAACCGAATTCAACAGCGTCTTTTATAAAGCTTTCAAAAACTATGCCGGTGTAATAATCGAGCCCTCTCGTTATCGCGGGGTTGTATGAAAACCGATCGAGATATCCGCATTCGGCAATGGTCTTAAAAACCGTTTCCAGTTCGTCGACGTATTTCAACGTATCTTCGCCGACTGCGCCTCCGGCGTCGTTTATTGCGTTAAATATCTCTTCGCCGATTATCCCTCGACCCTTGCCGGCTTTTTCTATATTTAGGAATTTAATTATTGAATCGGTTATTCCGGAGTCAATTTTATGAGTTTCGACGAGTTCTTTTACGACGTTGTCGGCTCCGATCTTGTAAATTTTATCTACGGTTCTGAGGATATCCGACGCCTTGTCTTTTACTCCGAGTTTCTCAAGAAATCCGTTTAGAACTTTGCGGTGATTAATATTTACAACGTAGTCTCCCGCGGAGATCGCGTCGAAACCGCTTTTAATCGTCAAAAGTATATCGATATCTGCGTTGATTGAGGAGCTTCCGAGTATATCAAAATCGCATTGATAAAATTCTCTATACCTCCCTTTTTGAGTGTTTTCGCCGCGCCATACGGGGGCTATGTGGTATCTTTTAAAAGGGAAAGTCAGTTCGTTGAAATGTTCCGACACAAATCTGGCGAGCGGAACGGTCAGATCGTACCGGAGCGAAACGTCCCGGTTTCCGTGATCTCTAAACCTGTAAATCTGTTTGTCGGTCTCGCCGCCCCCTTTGCCAAGAAGAATCTCAGTATATTCTAGAGCTGGAGTATCAATCGGGACGAATCCGTAACTCTCAAAGACGGACTCCAGTTTATAGATGATGTTTTTTTTATCGATCATATTTTCCGGAAGCGAATCTTTAAATCCTTTCAAAACTCTAGGCTCTATCATAAAATCCCTTTTTTTTAAGTTAAATCTGAACGCCGAATTCCTTTGTAGCGGCATTTAAAATATCGAAATCTGAACCGTTAAAATTTAACTATTTAGTTAAGAATAGAAAAAAACTATTGAAAATAAACAAACATTGTGTTACAAAATTTATTAAAAATGGAGTTAACGTAATGAATGTCATAGAAGGAAAACTTAACGGGAAAGGGAAGAAATTTGCGATAGTCTTATCGAGATTTAACTCTTTTCTTACCGAAAGACTGCTTGAAGGCGCCGTGGATTGTCTTGTCAGACACGATACGGCGGATAGCGATATATCGATTGTAAGAGTTCCGGGCGCTTTTGAGATGCCGCTAATATGCAAGAAATTAGCCGAAAAGAAGCTTTACGACGCAATAATAGCCGTTGGAGCGGTAATTCGCGGAGATACGCCTCATTTTGATTATGTAGCCGCCGAAGTATCCAAAGGGCTTGCGACGGTATCTCTTCAAACGGGCGTTCCAGTAATATTCGGCGTTTTGACTACCGATACGATAGAGCAAGCTGAGATCAGATCGGGAGCCAAAGGGGGCAATAAAGGTTTTGAAGCGGCGATGACGGCTCTGGAGATGGTCAACCTCGTCGGCGTTTTGTAAAAAGGATTGTATTTGTTAGAAGAATTGAATATTGTAATGCTCGGCGATGTTATAGGAGCTCCCGGGCTGGAACAAGTTTTCGTTAAACTAAACCATTTGAAGAAGAAAGAGAGGATTTCTCTTGCGATCGCCAACGGGGAAAATTCGGACGACGGATTTGGTATAACTCAACAGATTGTCGGTTCGATGATAAGTTACGGTATCGACGTTATAACGTCCGGCAATCATATATGGTCTAACAGAGACGCCGAGGAACTTCTTAACGATTACGACTACCTTTTAAGACCGGCAAATTACCCCGAAGCGGCGGGTAAAGGTTATTTCATTAAAACCATTAACGACAAAAAGATCGGAGTAGTCAACCTGATGGGGAGATACTTCATGACGCCTATCGATTGCCCTTTTCAGACGCTGAATAAACTCCTAAAAAGCGAACTTAAAAATTGCGACGCGATTATAGTGGATTTTCATGCGGAGTCAAACTCCGAGAAACAGGCTTTGGCTATGGAGTTTGACGGTAGGATTTCGTTGTTAGCCGGGACTCATACGCACGTTCAAACGGCGGACGAAAAGATTTTGCCGAAGGGGACCGGATTTATCGCAGACCTTGGTATGTGCGGCGGTATAGACAGCGTGATAGGAATGGAAAAAGAGGGTATTCTTGAGAAAATCGTTACGCAGACGACGGTTCCTTTTAAACCGTCCAAAGATAATTGCAAATTGCAAGGTATCATAGCAAATATCAGTCTTACCTCAAAAAAAACTAACAGCATCGGCAGGTTTAGTATATGAATTTTATAAAAGAAGAATTTGAGCGGCTCAAGATTGAAGATAATGTAAAAAAAATTTTCAGTCCCGATCCTCCGGAATTTTCTATCGAGTGGGGGATGAAATATATTACCCTATCCCCTTCAAAAAGAATTCGACCTCTTCTGTTGTTGGAATCAAATCTGGTTTTTAACGAAATAGACGACGACTCGTATATACTTGCCAATTCGCTGGAATTAATACATACTTATTCGCTGGTACACGACGATCTTCCCTGTATGGACGACGACGATTTTAGAAGGGGGGCGACTACGCTTCATAAGCTCAAAAACGAAGCCTACGCGGTATTAGTCGGCGACGCTCTTCTTACAAAAGCGTTCGGATTGCTATCCGAGTATTCCAAAACGGATAGATTGCCCGCGATATTAGACGTTTTTTACGCCAAATCCGGGGATAAAGGGATGATAAAAGGGCAAATCCTCGATATGGAGGGAGAAAACCGTAAATTATCGATCGACGAGATACTGCTTATCAATAAAAACAAAACGGCTTCGTTGATAGAACTTGCTTTTATATCGGGCGGTATTAATGGCGGAGCGTCGCAAGAGGAATTAGAATTGTTGCAAAATATTGGGGAGAAAATAGGGCATATATTTCAGATACAGGACGACATACTTGATATAATAGGCGATCAAAAAGAGTTGGGTAAAAAAGTGGGAAGCGACTCCGATAAAAACAAATCCTCTTTACCGCTGGTATTGGGAGTTGAAAAAGCTCGCGAAGTATTATTGACATTTAAAGCGGAAGCGCTCGCGCTTATCGGCGCTCTTCCTTCAAACAAAGAATTCTTTATTAAATTATTGGATTTTCTGGAATCCCGGGCTAAATGAAAAAGAATATAGTTAAATTATTAGTTTCAAAGTTTAATCTTTCAGAAAAAGAGGCGGCGGGATTGACGCTATCGGGAAGGGCGTTGGTAAACGACGTTCCTATTACAAAGACCGGAACGTTGGTCGACGAATCGTCCGATATAAGAATCAAACAAAAGAGCAAATTTGTATCGAGGGCTTCGCTTAAATTGATTGGAGCTCTTGAAGAGTTCAATATCAATCCGGATAGTTTTATATGTCTCGATATTGGAAGTTCGACGGGGGGATTTACCGACGTATTGCTCGATAAAGGCGCTAGCAAGGTTATTTGCGTAGATTCTGGCTCAAATCAACTTCATTACAAACTTAGAACCGATAAAAGAGTAACCGTCTTTGAGAATATCAGAATTCAGGACGTCAAAATTGGGGATATAGGCGTCGCCGTCGATTTGGCGGTAATGGACGTTAGTTTTGCCTCCGCGACGCCGATCGTTATTTACGTAACGAAAGAGCTGGGGATAAAAGAGACGCTTGCGCTTGTTAAACCTCAATTCGAATATGAGAGATTGAGGGAAATCTTGGAGTTTGACGGTAATTTTAACGGCGTAGTTGCGGATATTGACGAACGAGAAAAAATTGTCGCTTACGTTTCGAATGAATTACTACAAAGCGGCGTTAAAATAGCCGGCGTAAAAGAGAGTAAAATAAAAGGGGCAAAGGGAAATGTCGAATATTTCTTTCATATTAAAAATTAGCGTTTTTTTCATATTATTAACATTGTCGTTTAGTTGTTCGAGAAAGTATGAAAATGAGATCTTCAGCGCGCTATACGAAAAAGAAAAATGGGCTAATTATAAAAATCAGTATGAAGAACTGACCTCTATCGACGATAAAATACTCTGGGCCGACGAGGTTTGCAATTTTTTTATCGAGGCGGACAAATCTTCCGAATTGATAAAATATTATAATTCTATTTTATTAAAAAACGAAGATCCGACCTTCAAATATTATATTTATTTTTTAATTTCGAATATTCATTGGAACGAAAACAACAAAGACGAAGCGCTGTTTTTTATGCATAAAGTAGATCAGTCGGCTTATAATCTGAAATACAACAATCAATTCATAGGATATACTATTGCGTTAAGATTTATCGGAAGCGAAATAAATATCAAATTAAAAGAGAGTATGTATAAAATATTGATAGACAATTACCGCGACTTAATAGACGTCCCTTATACTCTTTACGAAATATCAAATTTATATAAAAAAAAT
Organism: Spirochaetes bacterium ADurb.Bin133; assembly: GCA_002070605.1. Lineage (GTDB taxonomy): Bacteria > Spirochaetota > GWE2-31-10 > GWE2-31-10 > MWDO01 > MWDO01. The sequence continues at coordinate 23,225 of MWDO01000024.1, read as the reverse complement.
TATGAATCTGAAAAATATATAGATTGTTTGAAAAAAATTATTGAAGAATTCAAAACAAATAAGTCTCTCGAGTCAAGTGTCGATCTCAAAAAAGTAAAATACGAATTAGATTATTATTACTTAAAGAAAAATTGGATAAATAAAGATCTTGAAACGTTAATAGGAGACATAAAGAACGCTATAAAACTAAAAGATATAAATCTGTTATACAAATACGCTTCAAAAACCAATTTTGAAGCGTATGTTTCTCAGAAATCAAGCCAGAAAAAAAGCTGGTCGTTTTGGGAATTGGATATTCATAAATATTGGTATACGAACATAGTATTTTCCGGCAAACTCGAACCCCAATCAAATGAAAACGAAGCGATAATTAAAACTTTTAACTGGGGATTTCCTCAGATCACAACATGGTATTTTTATTTTAAAAGGATAAATTATCCGATCGACGAAAAAATAGATAGAGGATGGGAGTGGTCGGGGATATATTACGGCGATATGTTTTAAATAAATCGCGATTGCCTGATCGCTAAAATCCGCCTACTATTGCGCGCGTCGGTAAATTGGACGCATATGCGACGGGTTTAATCGCAAATTAATTTGACACATATGTGTCAAATTAATTTGTCGGAGAACGACGCGACAATTGTCGCATAAAAATGACACATATGGAGCTATACGCGCCGCGTCGCTCCTCGATAGAAAATTCGACGCATATGCGTAGATTATTTTTTTTTGGGTCTGGCTATCCGCGCTTCGTTCGGTTCGAGTTTTTTATCAAAAATTATCGTCCAAATCAGTAAAAGTATTCCTATCGAAAAACCTATAATCGTTATTTGATGACCGGTTGTAAAAACCGAAAACCATTTGACCGAGTCGCTTCTAAAAAACTCCACAATAAATCTTATCAAACTATATCCAAGCGCGTACCAGACTATCCTACGCCTTGTAATCCATTCGTTTTTACCGGTTGCAAGTATAAGAGTTAGTAGTATCAAATTGCCAAATATCTCGTACAATTGGGTTGGATGGAGAGGCGTCCCCACCGCGGGATAAGCTTTTGAGAAATTCGTCGCGGCGTTACTGTAGGCGACGCTCTCCGGATGAAACACTACGCCCCAGGGAAGGCTTGTCGGCTTTCCGGCGGCGTCTCCGTTTAAGAAACAACCGAATCTCCCTATGATCTGTCCGACCAAAATAGCCGGAACAAAAAACCTTATGTGATAAAAGAAATCAAGTTTTTTTACTTTAGCGTAAATAAATCCGGTTATCAATCCGCCGAGCACTCCCCCCGTTACGGTAATCCCGCCTTCCCATGGCTTGAAAAAAACCAAAGGGTTTGAGAAAAAATATTTGGGATTCCAAAAAAGGAAAGAGAACAATCTTCCGCTCGCTAAGGCGACCAATAAACTTATGAAGATCGCTTCAAACATTACTTCTACGTCGATATTATTATCTTTACATAGAATAGCCAAATAAATAATGGCGGATAAGATTGCGATAAAGAAGAATATCCCTTCGTAATTATGAAGATGAATAAAAAGAAAATCGATATTAATAGGAAGCATAAATTTTTCCTCCGTATAAATAAAAAACCTCAGGTTGTCCCTGAGGTTAATGTATAATGAGCGAGAAACGGGACTCGAACCCGCGACATCCACCTTGGCAAGGTGGAGCTCTACCACTGAGCTATTCTCGCATTTTAGAGACATCTATGTGCGAGCGGGGGGATTTGAACCCCCACGCCTCACGGCTCTAGATCCTAAGTCTAGCGTGTCTGCCAATTCCACCACGCTCGCAAGATAGCGCTTCCGTAAACTGAGCCGTAAAGGGATCGAACCTTTGACCCGCAGATTAAGAGTCTGCTGCTCTACCAACTGAGCTAACGGCCCTAATATTGCCATTAACGCTTGTTAAAAACGTTAGTATTTGCGTCCGGCAGGACTCGAACCTGCAACCAACGGATTCGAAGTCCGCTACTCTATCCACTTGAGCTACGAACGCGTTTTATCAATGGGTGAACGAAGGGACTCGAACCCTCGACAACCAGATCCACAATCTGGCGCTCTACCACTGAACTACGTCCACCATAATTGCGTCAGCCAAGACTCGAACTCGGGACCCACAGCTTAGAAGGCTGTTGCTCTATCCACCTGAGCTACTGACGCTCATTTATCTGAGCGCTAATTAAGTATATAGATCTTACAAAGAACTATCCCGATAAGCGTTCGGTATATCGGGATGGAGGGATTCGAACCCCCGATTTTCTGCTCCCAAAGCAGACGCCTTGAACCGGACTAGGCCACATCCCGTCTAATCGACGCTGATAAAAATAGCAAATAATTGATCAAATGTCAATAAAAAAATAATTGATTTATTATTTATTTAATCTCAATTTCAAATTTTGCCAGTTTATTATGCTTTGACGTTAATTTATCGCTCTTAGAACTTGCCAAAATAACGGTATGCTTACCGGGATTTAAAACAACGTCAAACTTATCTTTGGAGTCTAAAGGTATCGAGAATTTAAGCGTCGTTTTACCGTCTTTTTCTTCGCCGAATTTATTTGCAACATTATCAACTCCGCCAAGTTTTTCGTCGGGTTTGTGAGATATAGGACCCGTTCCAAAATTGTCTTGAATCGTTACCTCTCCATTTTTATCTACCGAACCGATAATATAATTGGCGTCTTTCATTTTTTTGGTAGGGTCAAAACCCACGCTTATCCACCCGGTTGTAGGCGCTTCAAGAATTATATCCATAGTTCCGTCTACTACTCTCCAAGAAAACGTAAAATCGTCTTTTGTAACGACGGCGTAATCCTGATCCTGAGAAAATGCTACGCTAAACGATAAAAGAATTAGCGTAAGTATCAAAAATTTTTTCATGATAATCTCCCTTTTTATGTTTATAATACAATATACCATTTATTAAAATAAATCAAAAAGAATTTTGGATATTTACAGAATACATATATAATCCGTCAGTTTTTTGGGGGGGAGAAATTCGACGCATATGCGTCGCAGCGCTCGTCGATGAGAATTTGACACATATGGGACGCGGCGACGTTCCCCGATATAAATTGACACATATGCGTCGCGTCGATAACGCGCGACAATTGTCGCATAAAAATTCAACGCATATGACGTTAAGAATAAAATTGACACATATGAAACAGATATTTTCTATTCCCCAAAAAACTGACGGGATACAATACATATATAATTTACTTTTGCAAAAATCTTCTATATAGTATATAATGATAGTATATAATGTTTTATTTAAACGGAGAACGGATGTCTTACATTAAATTGAAAAACGGGAACGTTTATTATGAAATATTCGGCGAGGGAGAGCCGCTTATTTTTCTCCACAACGGGTTTTATAGTTCGTATACTTGGAGCGGAGTAGTAAAACGGTTGTCGAGATACAATAAAGCTATAGTTTACGACAGATTCGGGTACGGACGTTCTGATAAATACGGCTCTATCGACGGCGATATTGTCGATAAGGGGGTAGAGGAGTTAGCCGAATTTATCGACGCGCTAAATTTGCCTAAGGTCAATCTTCTTGGGCACTGTCTCGGCGGGGCTATAGCGCTTTTGTATTCGTTGAAAGAGCCGGATAGGGTATGTAAAATAATAGCCGAATCTGTGGGATATTATTCGGATCATAAACTAGAGATCAAAACCGATTGGACTTTTCGCCCTTACGACGAGATTCCCCATGATCTTAGAGATTATTTGGTCGCTATGCATGGCGAGGATTATTCTAAAACATTCTGGGATTTGATAAGAACTTACAGAGACGGTTATATTATGAATCCGGATTACAACATTCTCAATTCTATAAAAAATATTAAAATTCCGGTTTTGATTATGAACGGCGATAGGGATTTCTATTTTGATATAGAGCATCCTCTTTGCGCCCGGAAAAAATTGAAAAACTCGCAGTTTTGCGTCATTCCGGGCGCCGGACACGACGTCCATGCGGATAAACCGGAAGAATTTTGTCTTGCCGTCGAAACTTTTTTAAACAATTGCGAAAAATGCGTTTAAACGACCTGTATCTTAAAATTGCCGATTTGCTCGATAAACCTTTTATCGACGCCCCCAAACTCGAATCAAAAATTTTCATTTGTAAAATCTTAAATATTTCTACGGAAGAATTTTTAGCGCAAAGAGGCGAGAAAGAGGTAGATAAAAAATTTGTCGATAGAATATTTAAAATTGTTAAGAAAAGAGCGCGGGGGAAAAGTTTAGCGGAACTCGTCGGCGAGAAAGAATTTTATGGAATGAAGTTTATAGTTTCTCGCGCCGTCTTAATTCCAAGAAGCGATACCGAACTTATAATAGATATATTTCTTGAAAATTGTAAAAGCGGCGATCGCGCGCGAGTTCTTGAAATCGGCTCGGGAAGCGGCGTAATTCCTATCGTAATCGCAAGCAAAACCGATAACGTTGTTATAGATTCGATAGACGTTAGTTATAAAGCGATAAAAATCGCTAAGAAGAATATGGCGCTAAACGATATTTCGCCGGATAAAATCAATTTCTACCATAAAAACATATTAAAATTTAATCCAAAATTCGATTACGATTGTATAGTATCAAATCCGCCGTATATCCCGACCGACCGCGCAAGGCGACTGCTAAAGAGTAAAACGATAGACGACCCGCGGATCGCGCTTGACGGCGGCGAAGACGGATGTAAATTTTACAGAATTATCAAAAAAATCGGAGATAGACGCTTAAAAAACGGCGGGAAGATCATATTGGAGCATGGATTTGATCAAAAAGAGGATTTGTTGAAAATATTTTCGGACGGTTATAAACCGCTCTGTTACAAAGACCTCGCCGGTTTGGATAGAGCGGTTTTGTTTGAGAAAACCTCTATTTATTGACTATAATTTTGTCGTCCTTTAATTCTATTTTTATGACGTCCCCTTTATTTATTTCATGAGAAATAATTTTTAGACTTATAGGATTCTCAATATAATTTTCGATAACTCTTCTAAGCGGTCGAGCCCCAAATTCCGGAGAATATCCCAGTTCTGAAAGTTTGGCTTTTGCTTCGTCTGAAATTTGAATGCTATATCCGACGCTTTCAATTTTGTCTCTTAGTCTGCCGATTAGCAGTTCGGATATAGCGACTATATGCTCCATCTGTAATTGATGAAATACTATAAGATCGTCGATTCTGTTTAAAAATTCGGGCTTAAAGAATTTTTTTGTTTCTTCAAGAATTTTTTCTCTGATAAGCTCGTAGCTTTTATTTTCGTCTCTATTGTCGGAAAAACCGATTCGTTTATCGACGTCGAATATATGAGTCGATCCTAGATTTGAAGTTCCTATGATGATACAATTTCTGAAACTAATCGTCGCTCCCTGACTATCCGTAAGTCGGCCTTCGTCGAAAATTTGCAATAAGATGTTGAAAACGTCCTCGTGGGCTTTCTCGATCTCGTCTAAAAGTATGATAGAGTAGGGCGATCTTCTTACCCTTTCGGTTAATTGTCCCCCCTCGTCGTAACCGACGTATCCGGGAGGCGAGCCGATCATTTTTGAAATGCTGTGTTTTTCCATATACTCGGACATATCGAGACGAATGATTTTATTTTCATCGTCGAATAAAAACTCCGCTAACGCTTTGGCGAGTTCCGTCTTACCGACGCCGGTCGGTCCTAAAAAGAGGAAAGCGCCTATAGGTCTGTTGGCGTCTTTTAGTCCGGCTCTGTTTCTCCTGATGGCGTTGGATACGGCGATAATAGGCGCGTCTTGACCTATGATCCTGTTGTGAAGCTTCTCTTCCATTAACTTTAGTTTTTCGCTTTCGGTTTCGACTATTTTATTTATAGGTATTCCGGTCGATCTGCTTATAACTTCGGCAATATCCTCTTCGGTAATACTATTGTCGGCTTTATTCTTGGATTCGGTCCATTTGGTTTTTAACTCGGTAAGTTTTTTTTCTATCTTATTAATTTTCTTTTGATAGTCTACTACCTCTTCAATTTTATTTTTGACAAAAGCGTCCGTTTGAGCCCTACGGATAGAAGTTTTCTCTTTTTCCAGATCTTGCACTTCCGGAGGGATAGTTATAAGATAGAGATGTTTTTTTGCTCCAGCCTCGTCCATAAGGTCTACCGCTTTATCAGGCGAATATCTGTCGTTTATGTATCTTTGCGACATCCTAGCGGCGGCTTCTATTGCTTCATTAGTATATTTGATCTTGTGATATTTTTCATATTTGGGCTTTAATCCGTTTAAAATCTTAATGGTCTCGTCTACGGAAGGCTCTTCCAGTTTTATAGGTTGAAATCTCCTCGACAGCGTTTTATCTTTCTCGAAAGTTTTTTTATAAATTTCAGTCGAGGTTGTTCCGATCAGCTGAATTTGGCCGCGCGCTAAAGCGGGTTTAAGCATATCTATCGCCCGCAGATTGCCGCCGCCGTTAACGTCGACCAATGTGTGTATATCGTCGATAAACGATATAACCTTACCCTGAGAATTTATAAGAGAATTGACGAGATTTTTGATCCTCTCTTCAAATTCCCCTTTAAATTTAGCTCCGGCGGTGAGCTGAGTCATATCGATTTGAAGTAGTTTTTTATTTAACAAAGTTTCGGGAACTTTTGAAGAGGATATAAGATGAGCGAGCCCTTCTACAAGTACGGTTTTACCAACCCCCGGTTGACCGATGATAATGGGATTGTTTTTTGTCCTTCTTGCAAGAATCTCTATAATTCGCGCTATTTCGGTTTCTCGTCCGACGACCGGATCAAGTTTATCAAGTTGAGCTAACTCGGTCAGATCGCTGCCGTAAACTTTAAGTACGTCTTCTCTGCTTTCGGAGTCGCGCGAATCCATCGTCATGCCGTTTTTTATATTTGCAAGTATATCTTTGCATTCGTTATATCTCAGTCCCGAATCGTATAGAATAGTCGAAGAGGGCTGAATAGACGGATTGAAAAAGGCAAGGAATAGACTGCCCGTAGATATATATTTATCGTTAAATTTTTTAGTTTCGTCCAGAGCTATTTCAAATAGTTTCTCAACATCCGGACTGAGCGTAATGTTCATCGAGTCGGGCGGAACGTCGTTTTTGGGTTGGACGGCGTAGATCTTCTCGGTAATACTGTCCGCCATCTTTACAGGATCGTTGGTGGCTTCTTGAAGCACTTTATATACTATGGACTCGTCCTGTTCGATAAGACCTAAAAGAATAAATTCAGGGGTAAAAACAGATTGTCTGAGATTGGCCAGTTCCATAGTGCCGATATTAATCCCGTGAATAACCTTTTCTGTGCATAGTCTTAAATATTTTTGAAACATTTACGCTCCATTTGTAAAAAAAAATATTATCATTAATATAATATACTTAAAAAATAGCTATTTGTCAAAATATTTAACTTTTAGATATATTTCTAATATTTGTTTTACTAAAATTGACAATAATGAAAAATAGGCGTATAAAGCGTTATGGAAAATTTTTTGACGACTATAAAAATAGCGATAACCGTTATGGGGATAGCAGTTTTCTCCGGTTGTTTTTACGATTCGGGAGAGGTAAATTTGTTAACCGACGACGTAATACTGTACGACGTCGTAGAAAAGTATAACAAAACATTTCATGAACGCCGCGTAAACGTCCTATATTTTAACGATAAATCGGGGAATATTTTTAAAACTTACAACGCAAACGACTTGAAAAACGTAGATATAATCGCCGGAAGTTATTACGCAGACGTTCCTATAAATTCTAAAAAGTATAAAAAAATCGACAAAGAGATAATCGATAACAAGAATTTTTCCAATCTGGTAAAAAGTTATATAGCAAATTCCCGTTATTTGTCGATACCTTATTCTTCAGATTTTTTTGTATTAAAAGCAATTCCATCTGTTGAATTCGATAATACTCCTAACAGTTTGAATATAAACGAATTTATAGAAATAAATAAAAAAAACAGCGTATTTGATGAAAATACTAACTCTTACGTTACTCTTTCATATAGCCCGTTAGGTTCGATTACCGACGGACTCGACTACCTTTTTATTCTTAACGCAAAACTAAAAAAGGAAAACGGTTATTATAGCTTTAACGGACAGGCGGAAAACTTCGCTTATAATTTCTATTTCAAATACGACGATTTATACAATAAGGGGATCGATATTACTAAAAAGTATTTTGATTATTATAAAAATGTCGATAAAAGTTTTTATGTAAAAAAACGGATTATGAATTACGATTTTATCAGGTTGTCCAAAGCGTTGTCTTACGGAAAAGATTATAAGATCGTATTTATTGAAGATCAACAATTCGGCTCTTTGAAAAAAAAAGTAGTCGCCGTTTCAAAAAATTCGTTTACGAGCAGAAAATCTCTTTTATTTATCGATTATTTGCTTGGATTTGAAACGCAGAAATTTTTATACGAGACAACTTTAAAACATAGAGAATTTTATGAATACGTTCATATTCCGATCTACGCGGAAATTTTTGACGCGACGAACGATTCGATAGAATCCAAAACGTCGGAATATATAAAACGCGAGTTGACGAAACTAGTCGAACCTTACTTCTATTCTTCCAAAATTCAAGAAAGATTTTTTCAAGGTTATTACGACGCCGTCGACGCCTTCTCAAAAGGTCAAGTCGGCGAAAAAGATTTTTTGAAATTTTTGACGAATGAAATAAATAAATAATCCGTCAGTTTTTTGGGGCGGGGAAATGACGCATATGCGCCGTAAGCGCTCTTTGATGAAAAATTCGACGCATATGAGACAAATAAAATGACACATATGAAACAAATACTTTTAATTTCCCAAAAAACTGACGGGGATACAATAAATAAATAAAAAAAAATTGACATATGTACAGAAAACTATTACAATGGGCTATTGTTAATTATTAAAAAGGAGTTAATAATGGCTCGAGTTGTACTAAAAGATGTAGACAAAATTTATCCGGGTAACGTGCATGTCGTTTTTAAAAACAACATCGATATTCAGGACAAGGAATTTGTGGTTTTTGTAGGACCGTCGGGTTGCGGTAAATCGACAACTTTAAGAATGATTGCCGGCTTGGAAGAGATTACCGCCGGAGAACTTTTTATCGACGACAAATTGATGAACGACGTTCCTCCAAAAGACAGAGACATTGCTATGGTTTTTCAAAATTACGCTCTTTATCCGCATATGAGCGTGTATGATAATATGGCTTTTGGTCTTAAGATCAGAAAATTTCCAAAAAACCAGATCGACGAAAGAGTAAGAGAGGCGGCGGGTATCCTTCATATTGAAAATTTATTGGATAGAAAACCGAAGGCGCTTTCAGGCGGTCAGAGACAGAGAGTCGCGATGGGTAGAGCTATCGTAAGGAAACCGAAAGTATTTTTATTCGACGAACCTTTGTCAAATCTTGACGCTAAGTTGAGAGTAACAATGAGAGCGGAGATATCGAGGCTTCATTCAAAACTTCAGACGACGATGGTTTACGTTACTCACGATCAGGTTGAGGCTATGACTATGGCGGATAAAATCGTAGTTATGTATAACGGACATATTCAACAGCAGGATACTCCGTTGAATTTATATAACTTTCCGGTTAATAAATTTGTTGCCGGTTTTATAGGGTCGCCTCCGATGAACTTCGTAAATGTAAAAATAAAAGAGAAAGACGGTAAAATAGTAGCCGAGCACAAAGATTTTACGATAGTTCCCAATCAAAATCAACAAGATAAATTGAGAGATTATAAAGACAAAGACGTTATTTTTGGAGTCAGACCGGAGGATTTGATGGCTGAAAGCAAAGAGGGTAATAAATTGAAAGCTACGGTCGACGTAGTCGAGCCGCTAGGCGCTGAGATATATTTATATCTATCTACAAGCGACGGTTCGCAATTAACCGCTCGAGTCGATCCTCACAACAAATTTAAGGTAGGGGACGTTGTAGAGTTGGGAGTAGCGACGGATAAATCTCACTATTTTGATCCGGTTCCGGTAACGGACGCTGTTGGAAAAACAGAAGAAAAGTGTATAATCTAAATGACCTTTTTGAAATAAAAAAGAGACTGTTCGCGGGAACGGTCTCTTTTTTTTATTTTAGCAACAACTTAAAACAAAACGTTAGTTTTCATTGATAAAATCTATTGATTTTTTAATTATCAGGTCTTTATCGTAGTCCAAAGTCGCGACGTGGTAAGAATTTGTCAGCCATTCAAATTTTTTATTTTTCGACGATATATGTTCGTAAGTCCAAACGGCGCTCTCTATCGGCGTTACGTGATCCTCTTTTGATTTAAAAATAAGAGTGGGAATTTCTACCGATTTGATATTTTTTTTCACAATTTTTATCAGTTTCATCAGTTCGTTAAGTCCGTTTGTAGGATTCTTATCGTAAGCTATTTCTGTTTCGTTCGGATCTTTAATATCGCCTCCAATAGCGGGAGTCGCTCTAATTAATAATTTTAGTAGCGGTAGCAAATGTAGTCTCGGATCTTTGAAAATAAGAGCGTTATTGACGAGAATTAATCCGGATAAATCTTTATGATTTTCCGCCAAATAAAGCGATATCGTTCCCCCCATTGACAGGCCGAAAACAAAGACTTTTTTTGATATATTTTTGAGTTTGAGCAAAGCGTTTTCGGCGTCTAATATCCAATCTGTATATTTTACCTTATTTAGGTTTTCCCACCTGCTTCCGTGTCCGGAAAGTCTAGGCGCTTCTATGTTATATTGCGCCTTATTGAAGCCCTCAATCATATATTTCATAGACGATACGGTCGACGTAAATCCGTGAATTATAAGTATACCGACGTCGGAACCGTTATTAATGGAAACCGGCTTGCCGCTCTCTTCAAAATTCATACTATTCTCCAGAGATATAAATAAGATTAATGTTAGTATTTTATTTATCAAAAATCAAACAAAATATTATAGTTTCGTAATCCGTCGGTTTTTTGGGGTGGGAAAATGACATATATGAAGGATGTTTTAGTATTTTAGTATATTCGAAACGTGAATTCCCATTTTTATCGGGACGCGGCGGGTCGATAGCGCGCGACAATTGTCGTAGAAAAATTCGACACATATGCGCCAATTTTCTTATCAAGCCCCGAGGGGCGCATATGTGTCAATTTCTATCAGGAAGCGCGCCGCGTATGCATCTCCATATGTGTCATTTTTCATCGGGGAGCGACGCGGCGGCTATGCAGCTCATATGTGTCAAATTTTCTTTCGCCCCCAAAAAACCCGACGTAATACCTAAAATAGCCCTCTTTTGCTGGACGACGCCAATTTATCCGCCGATCTGCCTAGTTCGGATATAGCGGTATTTACTTCGGACATAGACCTATAAAGCGTTTCGATAGCTTCTGAAAAGTCGCTAGTCTCTCTCGTCAGTTTATCCACATTTTTGTTCATTTTGTCTATATCTTCGGTCATCGTTTGCATTATCGGGATAATTTTATCCGTCTCCAATTTGGTTTTATCGGCGAGTTTTCTGATCTCGGTAGAAACGACGGCAAATCCTTTGCCCATCTCTCCGGCTCTGCTTGCTTCGATCGCCGCGTTAAGGGAGAGTAGATTTATCTGCTCTGATATTTCTGAAATTGCCCCGACGATGGGCGCAAAAAGGTCCGCTTTACTTTTCAATTCTGTATTAATTTCTTTAGATACGTCCGTGTGTCTGTGAATATTTTTAAAAGCGTCGAGGGTCTTTTCGGAGAGACTCATAATGGACCTTGTAGTCGCCTCCATCTCTTCCGTCGTAATCGCAATACCTTCGGATATCTCGCTGTTGTCCGCGATGGTGCTTTTAAGCGTAGACTCAATAAAGCGTCTGCAATTAATTTTATTATTTCGATTATAGCGCATAGAAGTTGCGAATTTCTGACAAGAATTAAATCCGCAAGACGAACAGTTAAGAAAGTCTTCCGCATTTTTTTTATTTAAAAGAGAGTATTCGCGCTTCAACTCTTCGTTTGGTAGAGTAACGATAGGTTTTTCGGATTCTGAAAAATACACTCTATTTATATCGATGTTTTTATTATTGTCCAGGATTTTTTCAAAAGTTTTATGCGCTCTGTTTTTTTCTCTGTAAAATTTCTTCGCCTCTTGCTCTCTGTCGTCTATTAACATAGATTCTTCAAGCATCGTTAAGTTAGTAACTGTCGCCGGTCCTCTAAAACACCCGCCTATGCAACTCATAAGATCGATCATAAGCGGCATTTTAGCGCTTTTTCTCTCTATCGTTTTGCTGACGTCGGGAAGATACTTTTTATAAATAATTTCCCCTTCGATATGTTGAATATTAGCGTTTTGATAATACCCGTCGACGATATTTTTAAATCCTCCCGGTTTGCAAAATACCGATCCGCTCTCCGCCGGAGCCCATTCAAATCTGCCTTGTTTATAATTTGACAGATCCACTTTATGAAGTTCCATATATTTCTTTAAGTTATATATAGTAAGGTTAAACTGAACTACGCCGTCCGTATCGGGGTCTCTGAATTCTCTTCTTTTTGCCAGACAGGGACCGAGATAAGCGATGTTCCCGTCGTATTTGAGTATCTCTCTGATATACTTAGCCATAATAATGACGGGAGATTGATACGGAGAGAGATAGTCTATTAATTCGGGGTAGTAAATTTTAATAAATTCGACGATCGACGGACAATGTTGGGATATGATCGGAACAATACCCGTTTTATTAATAAACGAAAGGTGTTTGGCGGTTATTAGTTCCGCTCCAAGTCCCTCTTCAAAAATTCCTTTAAATACCCAGGTCTCTTTTAACCAGTAAAGAAGTTCTTTGTGCTTTGAAGGGAACGCCGTAACTATCGCCGGAGAGGTTATCAGACAAGTCTTTTCTCCCTTATTTGTGGAGTCGAGGAATTCCTGAAAATCGTCTATTATACTGATAGCGCCATGTTTGCATGCAAAAAAACATCTGCCGCATCCTATACATAAATCGTCGATTATTTCAACAGTTTTACCGTCGGCTTTCATACAGTATTTGACGGGACACGACGCGATACACGCATGGCAGTTAACGCACTTATCGCCGTCGATATTTACAACTTTACATAGTTTCATAACAAACCTTTCAAAAAAAAAAATATTCTATTACATATATCGAATAAAAATAAATAAATATAAACAAAAAAGATAGCGGAATATGTAAAAAAATGATAAATATTTATTTGACGGATATATAATTATATGAAAATCATAGAAAATAAATTATAATAGTAGCAATGATGAAAAACTTATTTTATATTTTGTTTTTTTTTCTGTTATTCTCGTGCAAGACTACGGAGTTTGTCTCGTTAAAAGATGTTAAAGAGATTTATGTACGAGCCGGTTTTGCCAAAGAGGTCAAGGTCAACGATAAATATTTGTTGGATTTGAGCTCCGATCTTGCCGATAGGTTTTTTAATCCAGATAAATATTTAATAAAAAAAGACGAAAAAAAAGAGGTTGAAGATAAATCCGAGGATGAGACTTCAGACGCTGTTTCTGAAAAAAAGAGTAAGGTTATTGAAGCCGTAGAGGACCTTTCCGACGACGTTGAAGATAATACGACGGACGCGTATGTAAGGGACAATTTTATTTTTGAGGAAATCAGACTTAACGAGATAGCCGGATATAAAGATTTTTTTTCGTCGGCAATTATAAAGAGTTTGCAGACTAAATATGAAAAAAGTAAAATCGCCGTCTTGGATAATTCGGCCGACGTTACCGGAGACGGCTTGACCTTTTGTAACTTCGAAATATTGCGATACAAAATAGGAGAGTTCAATTTAATCGCAAATATTCCGATGGAGATAACGGTCAAAATATCGATAAAAAATAAAAAATATAAGATAGATAGAGAATTTATAAAGAAATTTAAAGTTCCGGCAACTTCTCAATATCCTATCGAGCGGGCGCGGTTGTTAAAATGTTCCGAAGATATAGCGAACTATATTTATTTATATATAAATAGTATAAAAATAAAAGAAATATTATAAAATAGGGGTAATAATGAGAGTAATTATGTTATTTTGCATTACGATTGTAATGTTTGGGTGTAAAACGATCGAACAGAAAAAAAACGAAGAAAAATGGGATTTCAATAAATATATGATGGAGTCGCAAAATTTAACCTCCGCCGAAAGGTATCTTAAGTCGATAGATTTGTTGAAAGAGGCGGCTATAAAATTCCCCGACGGCGATTTGATGGGAATTAACTACAACATTGGTTATAATTATTATAAATTAAAGAGATACGACGACGCTAACGGATATTTCAATCTGGTCATAAAGAGTTACGAGGAGAAACCTTTTACCGACGCCGAAAAACAGGAGTACCAAAAATACGTTATATTATCGAATATCATAATAGAGAAGGCAAAAAAAGATATTGAAGAAGCCAAAGATCCGTATAGGATCAAAGAGGAGATGGAAGAAAATAGAAAACTGAGACCTAAGAAGTAAGCGTTTAGAAACTCTCTTTTCCGGCTTTCCTTTTGCTCTCCATAGCTTCCATTTTCTTGAAGTAATCCACCTGTTTTTTGATCTCCTCTATATCGGTAACCGAGATTTTGTTATCAACCAGTTGGAATTTCCTATTCTTGAATATTTCCTGCGCTATCTCTCTCCCCTCCTCTTTGCTAAGCCCTACCATATTGATAAGTTCTTTCGGACCAAAATCGTAAAGATACGCGCTGCCGTATTTGATCGGAATTTTATTCTTTTCAAGCTGAAGGAGCAGAACGTCGTAAGTTCGCCCTAATTTGCTCTTTATTTGTAAATTCGAAAGTTGCCTATAAACAACCCACGTTCTTTCCGCCAAAAGACAAATCAGTCTTGTAACAAGTTGGGGTTGTCCTGAAATCATATTTTTGAAATTTTCTTTATTAACGACCATCAAATGAGACTCGCCGTACGATATAGCGGAAGCCGATCTCGGCTTATTTTCAAGTAGCGCCATCTCTCCAAAAATATCCCCCTCTTTTAGAACGGCGAGAAGCACCTCTTTATTATCGATTATTTTAGTAATCTTTATCTTCCCCGACTGTAAAATATACAACTCGTTGCCGGGCTCGTGTTCGCAGAAAACCATAGTATCGTCGGGATAAACCCTTTTAAACTCATTTTTAGCGTCTAAATATACCGCTTTAGATTTTGGTTTGATCTGAAGCAAGAATTGTTTTGCTTTAGGGACGTTGCTATTATCCGGACAATGCTGAATAAATCTATAAAATGCGTAAAACGCCTGATTGAATTGATTCAATTTCATATAATACTCGCCTATATCCATCAAGTTGACTACGTCTTCAGTCGAAATAGACTTCAGAGTCAACTCGGCGATAGAGGTATCCAGTTCTCTTAGTTTTCGCGAGAATGATAAAATAATCTTCATAGCGACGGGATTATTTTTTTGAATAAGCAACGGAAATTGATCTTTTACGACCATTATCAAAGATACGTCGGTAAGCGCCACGCTGGTTTCGATATGATCATGACCGGACATAGCCGATATAACGCCAAAGAAATCTCCCGTTTTTAAAGTTTCGGTTTCGTTTCTCAAAGCTTCTCTAGTTACCTGGACGCTTCCCATCCTAATAATGTAAAAACAGTTGTTCGAAGCTTTACCCTCTATAGTAATGTATGCTCCCTTGTTGTAATTTACAACATTTAACTGCAAATTCCCGTTTGCCATAAAACTCTCGCTTTTTCAAATCGTTTAATATATCGTTTAATATAGTATCGGAATAATCCTTTTTTATTTAACCGTAACAGCTGACATTGTAATATAAAAAAAATAATTATACAAGATTTATAAAATTTTATTTAATTAATTTATATTTTTTTAACAACTCTTTATAGTCGGAAAACTCTTCAAGAATAACAAACTCTTCCTGAGCTTGTAAGTAAGAGAGATCGGTAAAACCGTTAATCAGAGCTTTTTCAATGTTTTCAAAAGTCATTTTTTTATCGTTGTAGCCTTTTGCGTAAATCTTTGCAAGAGCCAGATAATAAGAACTATCGGCGTTGTTTAACTCTATACTTTTTACATACTGCTCCTTGGCAAGTTCGTACTCCCCGGTAAGATACAGTATCTCGCCTAGTTTTGCAAAAACGTCCGGATTATTCTTATCGATATCTATCAGCTCTTTATAGTATATCAAACAGCTTTTATAATCTTTTTTATTGTAGTAATAGTCTCCAAGATTAAATAGTATAGGCGCATATGTTTTATTAATCTTATACCCCTCGTTTAGGTAGAATAAAAAATTTTTTTCATCGCCGAGTTTATAATAAGAAAGCGCAAGATTGAATATTCCGTTAACGTCCGACGGATAACTTTTAAAATACGCCTCGTAAACTTTCGCCGCTATGTCAAATTTGCTCTGATAAAAGTAATTATTCCCCAAAAGCAGTAATAATTTTTGATTATACTCGTTTTGCGTCTCTTTGTATTCCGCTACGATTACCTTTTCGGCTTCGGCATATTTATTGGATTTTTGATAAGCCAGAATGAGGTTTATATTTACGTCTTTCAAGTTCTTGTTGTTTTCAAGCGCTTTTTGATAGTATATAACCGCCTTTGCGTAATCTTCCATTTCGAAATATTGATTGCCCAATATATAATAGTCGTCGGCGATAGAACTTTTGGTTTTAACGCTGAGACCGGATAGAAGCGCCGGAAATAACAGTATCGTAAAAAATATTTTTAGTTTCATTTTATAGGACTCATCGTTCTTAAAAAACTTACTACCTCGCCGACTTTTTCTATAGTCTGATCGATCTCTTCTTCGGTATTTTCCCTGCCTAAAGAAAACCTGATCGAACTGTGAGCGATCTCCGGTTCGACGCCCAGAGAAGAGACGACGTAACTTGGTTCAAGAGAGCCCGACGAACAGGCGCTCCCCGTCGAGACGGCGATCCCAAAAAGGTCTAATCTAAGCAAAATCGATTCTCCCTCGATATTTTTAAAAGAGATATTTAAAGTTCCCGGAAGCCGTTCGGTCGGATGTCCGTTTAGTTTGATGTTTGGGATAGTCTTGAACAACCCGGCTTCGAGCTTGTCTCGAAGTTTTTTTATACGAATTATCTCTTCGTCCATCTCTATTTTCAGCTGTTTAAAGGCTTCTCCGATAGCGACGATCCCTATAGTATTCTCCGTTCCGGCTCTAAATGAAAACTCCTGATGTCCTCCGTTTATTAACGGGCAGAGCGCTTTTGTCCCCTTCTTTTTATACAAAACGCCAATCCCTTTGGGAGCGTAAATTTTGTGCCCCGATATCGACATATAATCGACGTTAAGTTTTTTGAGATCGATAGGGACTTTGCCGATAGCCTGAACGGCGTCCGTGTGAAAAGGGATATCGTATTTTTGCGCTATGGCGCTTATCTCTTCGATAGGCTGAATAACGCCGATCTCGTTATTAGCGTACATCGTAGATATAAGAGAGGTAACGCCGGGTCTTATCGCTTTTTCGACGTCGGACGCCGATACTCTGCCAAAAGCGTCGACTTTGACGTAAGTTACATCGATATTTTGATTTTCGACGCATTTTAAAGTGTTTAGGACGGACGGATGCTCTACGACCGTCGATATAATGTGAGATTTGCCGGCGGAAGAGTAGCAGAGCGAATTGGCGCATCTGCCGACGCTTTTGATAACGGTGTTGTTCGCCTCCGAGCCGCTTGCCGTAAATATAATTTCGTCGGGGCGGCAGTTTAGAAACGACGCGACGGATTCGCGGGCGTCCTCAACCATAAATTTAACTTTTCTACCGGTTTCGTGCGCGGAACTCGGATTGCCGTAGTCGTTTAAAAAATCTATAATCTTCTCTTTGACTTTTGGATGCAAAGGGGTTGTGGCGTTATAATCTAAATAAATCATCTATTTTTCTCCGGTATAGATCGAACATTTATAATACTGTTCTACAAAATCGTTTAAGATTTTTTTTACGTTATCGGCGCATTTTCCGCAACTGGTTCCGACTTTTGTCCGTTTTTGTAAAGTATCGAAATCTTTTACCCCTTCCAGAACTTCCATTCTTATATCCTCGTCGGTTACTTCGAGACATTCGCATACAATTTTTGCCTCGGTTTTCGGGATTTTATCGGTCTGTCCGGTTTTTTTATAATAATCGTTTATCGCGTCGCGAAGAGCCTTGTCTCCAAGAACGGAGCAGTGTATCTTGTTAGCGGGCAGTCCGCCGAGTTCTTTAATGATCGCTTCGGGGGTAATCTCAATCGCCTCTTCGAGAGTCA
Source organism: Spirochaetes bacterium ADurb.Bin133 (assembly GCA_002070605.1). Lineage (GTDB taxonomy): Bacteria > Spirochaetota > GWE2-31-10 > GWE2-31-10 > MWDO01 > MWDO01. The sequence continues at coordinate 4,962 of MWDO01000024.1, read as the reverse complement.
TACCGCCGTCGCGAGTTACCATCTCGCTTAACATAGAAGTAGAGCCGATTGCGCTTGCGCATCCGAAAGTCTGCCATTTAAGATCTATTATTCTCCCCTCTTTGACTTTTATAAAAATTTTCATCATATCGCCGCACGCCGGGCTTCCGACAAAACCTACTCCGTCGGCTTTATACTCTTCTTCGCTAACTTGCAGTATATTTTTTGGGCGCATAAAATGCTCTTTTACAACGTCCGAATAGTTCCAACCTACTCCGTCCATACCTTTCTCCTTAATCGGTCTGTATAATAACAAAAAAAACGCTAAGAGTAAATAAATGTTACGAATAAATTAAATATTTGCGTTTAATACTTCCGCGACTTTTTTTAGAATAACGCTTGAATCTACCGGTTTGACCAAGTAGCTTTTTACTCCCAAAGAGAGAGCCCGTTGAACCGTTTCTCTTTGAGAAAGAGCCGAAAATATTATGACAGGAATCTTATTGCCGCTCTTGTTTAACGTCTGCAAAGCGTCGAATCCGCTGATCTTGGGCATCATTAAGTCGAGGAAAATAAGATCAAACTTTTCCTTTTTCACGTTTTCCAAAAAATCGCCCGCTTTTGAATATGTATAAATTTTATATCCCGTTAGCGCCAACACTTCCTTAATGAAATCCAAAATATATTCGTCGTCGTCCACGACGGCTATTTTGACTATCTTTTCTATTTCGTCTATGCCGTACGCCCCTTTTTCAGAGATTTCGTTAGTCCACAAAAACACGTCTTCTTTACCGGTTTTAGACGCCGGAACGATGTAGTCGTTAATATTATTAATATTAAGCTTTTCCAAAGTCGACTCAATATTATCGGTAACTTCTATATCTTTGAAAGCGCTGTTTAATTTGAGAAAATCCTTTACTTCTTTGGATTTTGTTAGAATTTTTAAGAATTTCGGCTCGGTTTTTGCCGTATCCAGGATAATATGTATAAGATTGTGAAATTTCCTGTAGTCGTTGTTGTAACTCAAATTCATATCGACCATAATCAGAAGAGTTTTGAGCTGATCGATCCTGTGAATATTCATAAGCTCTCTAATCTTATATTTTAGCGAATCTATTCTATCTCCGTTTAGTCCGCGGGCAATATCTATAAAAAGCGTATCGTAATTGATAGTAACGTCGAGTTGGCACGGAGTTTCGTCAATTATTACGGTTTTATTCAACAATTCGGATATAGACCGCATTATATCGCCGAATTTTATAGGTTTTGAGAATATCTTTGTAATGTTGTATTTAGCCAGTTGATAAACCGTATTTGTGTTGATTTTATTAGCTAGTAAAATTATCGGAATGTCTCTAATCGCTTTATAATCTTGCTTCTCTTTTAAAAAGTTAATGTCGGCGTATTTCAACGTAACGTAATCTAATATTACGACGTCGGGAAAATGGTTCTTCATCTTTATCAAGCCGTCAAAACAATCGTTGGAAGTAAGAACGTCAAATCCCGACTGTAAAAACTTTTCTTTTAGAAAATCTTTAACAAAATTCGATCTATCGATAATCAGTATTTCGTCGCTAGCCATTATTTAATAATATTTCGGCTTATATACAAAATTAATGCGTTAAGATATAATTTTTAATAGCCGGCTCCTGCAAAACGTAATATAAAGTTTTGGTTATATCCGCCGAATCTTCCAGTTTGTTAAATAAAGTCGATATCGTAGCCATAGAGTCTTGTATGGCGGCGTATTTTGATTTGGGATTTATACCTTTTACGTAGAGCGAGAGTATGTTGTATACCGTATCGTCGATAGCTTTACTCTTTTTCCCTTTTTTGATCAAACTTTGAACCATACTGTCGATCAATTTTATATCCGCTTTGCTTTTGAAATCTCTCAAAATCTCATATCTGATATAAAGACTCTCCGGCTTATACCCTTTTAGGTCGGCGTTAGACATAAGATCGTCTAAAAGCAGTTCGTAGTCGCCGTCCGCCATAATTAACATTTCGCTTAACTGTTTTAATTCGTCGTTGGATATCGAATCCATCGTATCCGCGGCTTTATCTAACATCAGCGTATAGCCGTAAATGACTACCTTTTGATCGACGCTGTATTTGGATAAATCCTGCGAAAAAGTCGTTTGTAAAAAAGCCAAAACCAAAACAAAAACAAAAAATATTTTTTTCATATAGCTCTCCTATGGAATTTAATATAGCGCTAATTATAATAATAAAATTTAAAAATACAAATTTTTTGCAATTTATTTTTGAAAAATTAATAAAATCTATTATAATATAAAAAGTCGAATTTAAAGGGCGGTTAATATGCTTTACAATAGGATTAGATCGGTAATAAACGATATTACCGAAGAGATGCTGGCGGGAAAAGAGGAGTGTTACGAAATTGTATCCTTTAATCTTATCGGGGATCAAAATGTTCCGATTACGATCGAGACTAAGTTGTTGTACCCGTTGAGACAGATAAAGATCTCTCTGTTTTGCCCCTTTTTACTTGTAGATCCTGAAGTTGAATACGAAGAGATATACCAAAAAGGCGTCGAGGACGACGAACTGCGTCTTATGAAACTTATCGCTAAATTTACTACGACTCTCGAAAGATTGAAGGCGTGGATCAGGGACGACTGTCCCGATATGATAAGATGGGGAGAAGGGGTTATTTTTGATAAAAGCGGAAGAGCGAGGAGAATTCCATACCCTGCGGTAAGCCAAAAAAGCCAAAAAAGCAGAAAAAAGAACATTTCGTAACTAAATTTGCTAAATAGAGTTAAAAAACAGAATAAAAATGCCCTTCCAGCGCGAAACCGGCAAAACCGTCTTTTTCCGGCGTAAAGTTTCCGAAGTTATCGCCGTAGTGAGATAGATACGTTCTTTTTTTAACGTCCGGCGGGAAAGATTTGAGTTCCTCGATGGAGCTGTGAACGCCGCCGGTAAATAGCTGGCAATCGTGGAAGTAATATTTGATATTGTATTTTGCTCCGATAACTTCGACAATTTCGCGGTCAAACCTTGTATCCGAAGTAAAAAGGATACTTTCGTCGAATATTACTCCGTATGAATAGAAAGAATCTCTCCAGCTGTTTGCCGAATCGGGAATATGCATAGTTCTAAACAGTTTTATATTTAGACCGCCGATCTGAGCCTCAAACATAGTTCTAGGCGCGTCGGGCATTTTTGCGGTTTGGCGGACTTCAAAAATATCTTCTATCGTCAGATTTTCGCCGTCTTTCAATTCCCCGAAAGATAGCCCGCCTTTAAGCGAATAGTTCCAAAAAGCGCTTTTGTATTCGGCGGGTATATAGAGATTGGGCTTCTTTTTTGCAACATATCGGGACATTAGCGCCAACTCTTCAACGCCTCCTATATGATCGGCATGACTGTGCGTTATAATAACGTTATCAATGTTTACGATAGGACATCCGTAGTTCCACAAAGCTTTCGGGCAGAGAGTTCCGCAGTCGATCAAAACGTGATCCGAGCCTTTGATCGCTAAAACATTTGTCTGATTATGTATCTTTGAAAAAGCGGATCCGACTCCTATAAAAAAAAGCGACAGCTCGCCGCCGTTTGTTAGAGTAAGTTTTTCTCCGTTTTGTAATTTGGTTACCGCTAACATAAATTTTTCCCATTTTTAAATAAATTTCGTCAACGGCGGTTTATAAATTAAATAATTTAAAAAATTTGTTCCATATGCGTCGATTTTTATCGAGGAGCGACGCGGCGCATATGCGTCAATATTCGTCGGGGAGCGGCGTAGCGCATATGTGTCAAATTATTCGTCGAGGAGCGGCGCGAGTCCCGATAAGGTCCCGGTATGAAAGAGTCTTTAGTATTTTAGTATATTCAAAACGGGAATTCCCTATTTTATTAGGGCGCGGCGCATATGCGTCAATATTCGTCGAGGAACAGCGCGACGCATATGCGTCAATTTTCAGCGACTATAAATTATTCTAAATAAAAGTAGAATATATCCGAAATATTAATTGTTATGAATCGAAAATTTATTCTATTAATAGTTATATCTGTCTCTTTCAATTTATGTATCAGCTCTAAACCGACAAGAATGATTTTTATCGAGCAGATATATCGGCTTTACGAATCCAACTTGCATACGACTCATACCGATCATAAGAGAAATATATTTTGGTTGGAAAATTGTCTGTCTCTTCCGAATATTCATCCCAGTCAGGCTATCGTCGTTACAAAAGATTGGGAGGAGTACGTAAAATACAAACTTTTATTGAGATTTCATATACATTATCTTCTGACTAAGGAGTATGTAGATTGGGGATGGGAATACGATAAACGGGATATCGCATTTTATAATATCGAATGGGCGAAAGAGATAAAAAACAGCTTTGAAATTGCTAAATCAAGGTATTTGATAGCGCGGCGCTATTGGGAAGAGACAAAAAAATGGTCAAATCTTGCTTACGGTAAAAAGTTGCATATAGGCTGGGAACAGATAGAAGATCTCAACTACGAGATTGAAAACAATTTATTCGATTACGATTACGATACGATTATAGATATGCGTCTAAAAGACCTCGAACGAAAAATAAAAATCGTAGACTCTTATCTGGCAAAAAATAATTAATTTTATTTTAAAACTTTCTAAAATTATGCTACCATCTCCGCGTTCTGATTTACAAGTTTGAAGCATGAACTTTTAGTTATTCCGTAAATTTTAATTTGTAAGGAGTTCGTCGTGGATTGGAAAACGGTAGTTATGCAGACTATAGGCGGAATCGGATTGTTTCTTATGGGCATGAAGATCATGTCGGAAGGTCTCCAGAAAGTAGCCGGCGACGGTTTGAGGAAAATTCTGAATATTTTAACTACCAACAGATTTCTTGGGATATTTGTAGGATTAACGATAACGGCGATCATCCAATCGAGCAGCGCTACGACGGTTATGGCGGTTAGTTTTGTAAACGCCGGCTTGTTGACTTTGAGACAAGCGAT
>MWDO01000023.1 GCA_002070605.1 Spirochaetes bacterium ADurb.Bin133 | reverse complement strand
ATATGCGGCTTTGGTTTGACACATATGGCGTTAAGGATAAAATTGACACATATGCGTCGATTCCCCGCCCCAAAATACCGACGGGACGCGCTTTGTTTTTTGATTTTTGCGCTATATTTGTATAATTTTTATTACAATAAAATATTTTTTTTATTTTTTACAGTTGTTATTGACAATTAAAAAATAATTCATTAAAATTTTAATAATAATAGTAATTTAATTAATTGTATTGTCGATTTATATATATAGGGAATTCTAACGTAATTTATAGACGGGAAAGAGGTTTTTATGTCAAATAATATTAATAACTCAAACTTAGACAATTTGGATTTAAATTTGGACGATTTAGAATCGGATACTCTTTTAATCAATGAGGATGATTACTCCGATAATCTAAGTTCTATCGATAATCTCGAGGACGATTTATTAAATACCGAAGATTTGGATCTCAACGGGATGGAGTCGGAAATATCTTCCGAAGATTATCAAAATTTCAGTTCGGAAGAGGATTTGAATAACGATATTGACGTAAATTTTGACGATTTTGATTCGGAAGATATAAAACTGGAAGGTATCGAGGAAGAAGATATGAATCTAAACGGCGATATAGACAATTTTGAAAATTCTCATCTGGAAAGAAAAGATACCGACGAAGACTTTCAAACCGACAGTTTTTCTTTAGACGGAGAACTTGAGGAAGATAAGATTACTATGGATTCGACGGACGAACTGGACGATTTAAACCTCGACGATACCGGGTCGACGTTGGAAGACGACGATTTAGATTTATCCTTAGAAGAGAGTTTTAACGAGATAGATTCAGAAATTTCAAATGATGATTTTTCTTTGGACGAAGAATTGAATCTTAAAGAAGACCTTGGACTCAAAGACGAATTGTCGTTATCTTACGCCGAAGACGACGCGGCTATAGAAGAAGATTTGGACAATTTTAGCATAGATATGATCGACGATAAAGGGGAAGCGATAGAGAGTCTGGATGACGAATTTGGCGTCGATCTTAAACAAGGTCCGATAACTATAGATTTTACTAACTCCGGATACGACGACGACGTCCAATTAACGCCAAATTTATCCGGGTTAGACAGTTTTGACGATATCGAGTCCGAAACTATCGATCAAACCGAACTTGATATTGATGAAATCGAAGAACGAATGAGTAACGACGAAGAGATTCTCAATATATCGTTGCCGGAAAGAAAACCTCTTACAATCGACGACGAACAGGACGAATTTTTAAAATCAAGTTCTGACGACGATTTGTCTTCTATCGACGACAATTTTGCCGATATAACTTCCGAAGATGAAGATATTTCATTGGACGACGATTTCGAATTGGATAATTTAGACGAGGATAGCGCTTCGGTTTCAGAAAATTTTGGCGACGACCTAGCTTCCGATCTTGATACGTCAGACGACTTTGAAGATTTTAACATAGAAGAGATGGAAGACGAAGCCTTATCAAATATAGACGACAACTTAGTATCCGACGACGATCTGTTAAAACTATCGGAAGACGCTTCTTCTAACGTAGATTTGTCGGAAGATCAAATTTCCGACTCTGAAATAGAGCTCGCTAGAATGGCGGAAGAAGAGATTAATCTATCCGACGAGGACGATTTTTCCGACACGCCGTCCGGAGACTCTATATCAACCGACGGCGAACTTGATCTGGACATTGAAGAGATCGACGATTCCGATCTGAACGAGATAAATATAGACGACATAGACGATATAGACGTCGACGAGTCCGCCACGGACGCTATTTCTTTAGACGAAACGGAACTGAAGGACGTTGAAGACGTCATTTTTCCGGGCGACGACGATATGCCGGAGATCGACGACGATATAAAAAACGTCGGATTAGACGCCTCGCTAGACGATACCTCCGCCTCTATATCGCCGCTAACTGATACCGAAGACATTTTTGGTTCCGATATCGATATTGAAGAAGACTCGGAACTCCTAGATATTGAAGGGGAAACTTTATCTACAGAAGAAGAAGAGACCGCCAAAGACGAATTGGGAAGCGTGGAAGATATTAATCTTGAAAATATTCCGAGCGTGGAACCTATCGACGAAGAGACGGAGGAAGAGGTTATAGGGCTTTCCAACGACGAACTGGACAATATTTTGAACAGCACCGAGATCATAGAAACTTCTTCGGAAGACAACGCTATGTTAGACGAAGAAATCCCCGACTCTTTAGAGGATGTAGGCGTCGTAGAGGAAGAGGTCGACGCCCTAGAAATAGAAAACGAAATATCCGACGAAGAAATGGAAGAGGAGTACTCCGTCGATCTATCTGAAGAGCCTCAGACAATCGAAGAAGAATCGGAAACCATCGATATGTCAAGTTTTGACGCCGATTTGAAGCAAGTCGACGAGTCGGATTTGACTGAAGCGGAAGATTCCACTCAAATTATAGGGTTATCTTCTGCCGAAGAGGAGGAGATTTACAACAATTTAAGAAACGAGATGGAATCAAAAGAGGACGACGCGTCTATCCGGGTAGGCGGCGATTCTGAACTATTGAAATCCGAAGTCAAGTCGGTATTATCGTACTTAGATCAGCTTTTAGACTCGTTGCCGGAAGAGAAAATTAAAGAATTTGCCGAGTCTAAAGCGTTTGAGACTTATAGAAAATTATTTGAAGAATTAAATATCAAGAACTAGTATGGGTTATATATGGGCTTAGGATTATATAAAAAAGCGGCTGTTTACAGAGAAAAATTTCTCAATAGACCTAAAATTGGTTTATTAAAAAGAGCTGAAAAGTATGCGTCAAGCATTTTGAGCGATGAAAAAATTTTACTAGAGGATAATACCGAGGATTCTTTAGACAATCCGGCAGACGCGACCTTAAATTTACAACCCGAACCAGCCGTTATGGACGTCGATTCGGATAACGACGAAGATATTTTAGACGGCGACTACGAACCGGAGTTGTATTTAGAAGACGATAAAATCGAAGAAGTTGATATAAGTATCGACGATACTAGCGAATTTAATGATGAAGAATTTGATAATGAAATAGATAATGAAATAGATAATGAAATAGATGATGAAATAGAAGAAGATGACGATTTTCAATCCGCCGTCGCTTTAGACGGCGACTCAATAGAAGATATTATTACGGAAGAGTCGAGCAACTTTCTTAATAACGCTGAAGAGAATAGCGCCGTTGAAAACGAACGCTCTTTTTCAGAGACCGACGCGGACGCTCTTCTTGTTGAAGAGGTTGAAGACGAAGATAGTCTAATAGACGCAGATTTTACAAATTTAGAAGATGAAAACATAGAAATTTTAAGCGAAGCCGATTCGCATCTAGACTCCGACATTCCGTTTTCTTCAGACTCTTCTAACGAAGACGACGACGCCGAAAAAAACAGCGAAATCCTTAAAAAAATTAATGATGAAAACTATAATGAATTTACGGCGAATAATGAGTTAAAAAATTTTAAACCGATAATTAGTAAACAAGTAGATTATCTTGAAATATTAAACGCCGCTTCGAAAGAGACGGCGACTCTTGAGATAGGCTCGGATTCTTACGACAATTTTTTATCGATAATTTCTGAGAAATTTGGTTTTTCCAAATCCGCTTTATTAATTTTTTCGCCGCCTGTTAAAAAATTTGTTTTCTTGAGCGGTCAAAATGTCGACGAACAATCAAAACAAAAATTATCTTTCGACTTAGAATTCAATAATATTTATAAAACTTTAGCAAAAGAGAAGTCTTATCTCATATTGCCGGAGCATAATAATTTTGATATAATTAACGATCTTTTATCAGATAACGACAAATCTGATTCGGAATTTCAGCTTTATGCGCCTTTTATTTTTTCAGCTCGGATTATCGGCGTTTTTCTTGGTTTTAAAATGATTTCCGGCAACATTCCCGACTCCGAATGTATCAAGTCTTTAGCGATTTTCGGCAGATTTAACGGACCTCTGCTTTACAATCTTTTTCAACACAACTCGCTTAAATCCAACAAATCGGCTTCAATTAATTCTGCGATTGATGATTTTGAAAAAGATAACGACAACATTTCGCCGAACGAAACTGAATTTGAAGAAATTTCCGATGATGAAAACAATCAAATAAATCTTGATATTTCTAATAGCATCGACAACTTTAGCGATACTCAAACTTTAGAATTAGAAGAAAATTCAGAAAACGACGTAGAACTTTATACGCCGGATATTGAGACGACTCTACCGGAAGATCCTCAAATTTTAGATGAAGAAAACTCCGGCGACGTTGACGATATTGATTCATTAATAGATCCGAAGTACCAAAAACTTTTATACTTCTTAGAAGAAAAAATCTCAAAAGATTTAGTAAATACTATTTCTATGATTAAATTGTCTTTTTCAAACCTCGACGATCTAAAAGACGCGCACCCAAATTTTGATCTACCTTCATTTCGCAACGAAGCGCAATTTTTAGTCATAAACTCGATTGATCCCGACGGATACGTCAATGTTTTTGACAATTTAGACATAATCTCTATACTGCCTAATACTAATAAAGAAGAAGCTATTGAAAAATCTGAAAGCATAATAGAAGGGATAAAAAATATTTTTCTTGAGGCGGTCGGCTCTAAAGATATAGAAATATCGTTTAAGACCGCCTCCTATCCAAACGATGCGGAAAACGCGCTAACGCTTTTGTTAAACTTAATTAATGACTGACTACCTAAAAGTAACCGGTAGAAAAGGTTTTATTACGTACAAATTCGCCGATAAATACTTATATTCTAATTACGATCCTTACCAAGAAGCGGCGCTTTTTATTGAAAAATCTGAGCGTAAATCCGGTAAATTTGCGCTTACGTTTTGCGGCGCCGACTTCGTTAACGCAGCCCTGTTAAAAAAAGGGTATCAAACTATACTATCCTTTGAGCCGATAATTTTTGACGACGCTTCGGACTCTTCAAAAATTTTAAGATGCCGCTCGTTAAACGAACTTGAAGCGCGCATCTTACAAAACAATATCGATCCGGTTCAAATAGAACTTTTCATTTGGCTTCCTTTTATAGAGACAAACGCTCCGATTTTTTTACAATATTTAAAACAGATAAAAAATCTTTTGAATAAAATTACGCTTTCTAATAAAACTGAGAAGCATTTTGGATTTGTCGAAACGCGAAATTTTTTAAGAAATATTTACGCTAATAATAAATTTAATATTCTATGCAAATCCGCTAAAAAGACTAACCCGGCGTTAATTATCGCGTCGGGCTATAGTTTGATAGATAATATTGATTTTATCAAATCCGCGATGAAAAAAGCTTACCTATGCGCTCTCCCTTCGGCTCTCCCTTTTTTGGAGGCGTCGGGGATTACGCCGGATTTGGCGATAGTTACAGATCCGGGTTATCCTTCGTATTATCATATGGCGAAATTTAAAAAAAATATTTTAGCTATCGCCCCGCTTTCTATCCAACCGACGATAGTTTCATTAAACAACTATAAATTTATCTTTTTTAACTACCAAAATTTTCCGGATAAATTTATTTTTGACGACGCAAACTCCGTTTCCTCTCCTCCGGAAGGAAGCGTAATTTTTAATCTTTTGAACATTCTTCCTCAGCTAGGCTTTGATACCTCCATAATCGTCGGGCTTGATTTTTCATATTATAAAAACAGAAGTCATATCAACGAAGGCTATTTTGAAAAAGAATACTACTCTCAAGCCGATTATTTCAAATCGATAGATTTTCATCTCAAGCGAATTTCCGCTCAAAAAGATAAATTTTATTACTCCGTAGGGGATAAATCTTTTTACGCCGACATCTCTTTAAAAATTTACTACGAACACTTTATCGATAGAGAATACGATCTTGAAATATTAACTTCTAACAAATGTTACAACCCTTTGTCCGATAAAATCAAAAAAGTCGGCGCGGAGTATTTTGATCTGTTTGAAAACAAATCCGACCTACGCGATCTTTTAGAAATAAAACAAAAAACTATCGATCAAGAATTAATAATTAAACTAAATAGTATTTTATATAACGATAAAAATATGTTAAAAGATTATTTATACTATTCCGACGATTCGGATATGCATAAAATATTTTTAAAAAAGATTAAGAGCGCTTCAATTGATTTTAGCAAATAACGTCAGATATGTTTCAAAAAAACTATTTAATCTTCTACAAAACGCAGAAAACGTCGACGTGTTTTATAAACTTTCAAAAGACGGAGTCAAAGTCCCTTTTTTTAATAACGTATCTCTATGCTCTTCATATTATCCTTTTAAAGAGTCCGAGCAATTAAAAAACGTTCAACTTGCCGATTCGTATCTAACCTTCGATATAGGTTTTGGAGCGGGATATCATCTCTTTAATATTTCAAAAACGACAAAATTGTATTCGATAGTTTTTAACTATCCTTTGATCAAAAACATTTTGTCTAACGTCGATCTGTCGTTATATTTTACGGACAATCTTTTTTTAATAGATATTTCCGAAATTTCCAATGTTATACATACCGAGTATAAATCTCATATAAACGTTATATCGGCTCAATATTTTAATAATAATTTTACCAAAGATATAGCTCGAATAAAGCGGCTTATAGCGGATGTTTTTAATAACTATCTTGTTGAAAAAAACACAATACAAAAATTTGGTTATTTGTGGCACCGCAATATTATGAAAAACGTCGTTAAATACTACGATAATTACTTTAATTTTGACGATCTTGCTATCTCGGATAAAACTATTTTAATAACCGGAGCCGGATACTCTTTAGATCAAAATCTTGATTTTATAAGAGATTTTAGAGATAGGTTTTATATAGCGGCAACCGATACTTCCGCTTTGATTTTGCTAAAAAACAAGATAATTCCCGACTCAATTTTCTCTTTTGATTGTCAGAATTTTACAAATATGCATTTTCTTAGAAAATCAAAAATTAGAGTATTTTCTTGCTTTACGTCGCCGATTTATCTTAGCGCTCCGTTTACGCATACTTTACTCTTTTCAGATCACCCTTTCAAAAATATTTTTGAAAAAGCCGGGTGGAAAACATATAGTTTATCTTCGCAATCCCGCAACATAGGTATGGCGATCGTCGAATTTTTTACTAAATATTTTGAAGAATTTGATATTGTTACCGTCGGCATAGACTATGCGATTTTTGACGATTATTTGTATTCAAAAAACTCTTACTTAAACGATATTTTTATTACCGCTCAAGATTTTATAAAATCCCCCGATCTCTTATATTCAAAAATATTGTATAAAAACGCTTCAACTATAGAAAAAAATAACTGGAAAACAAATTCTTATTTACAATCTTTTTCAGAATATCGTATTTCTAAAAAAGTTTTTACCATTTCCGCTTCGCCTTTTACAAACTTTGTTTTTATCTCCGGAGAAGAGTTGTTATCTAAAAACAGCGTTAACGCGAAGATATTGCCTTTTAGATTCCGTCAAATAGAGAAAATATATTTTAAAAATATAATAAATGATTTTATAAATAGAGACATAACCCCTATGTTGCCTCTTATTCTTTCTAAGAATATTAAAACTGACATACAAGATTTAACGGCTGCGTATATCGATAACTATTTTATAAATTAATAGCGCAACGCCGATAGCGCTGATTAAGCCGTTGTATATAAAATATTTTGTTTTAATTTTTACTTCGTATATAGTATTAGATTGAGAATAATATTTCGATTGAAGAGATTTTAGTATTTTCCGATAAAACAATTTTATACTAAACTTATTTTGTATCAGCTCAAAAAAATAATAAAAATACGATATTGACAACGCAATTTTTTCATTTTTAAGACTTGAAAAAAACAGCGCTTTATTCTCCTTTAATATGTTTACCGTAAAAAACGCCGTTGAAAAAAGGGCGGATATTCTTACTAATCCGTTGAGAACGCCTTTATCCGTTATATAAAATCCGCAAAACTCTTTTATAATTTTACCGTCCGCGCCAAAAATATTTAAAATAAAAATAATGAAAAAAATTATAAGTATTCTTAAAAATTGCTTAGCATTGAAATTTTTAAAAGCCAAATAAAAGATAAACTCGTAAACGACAATAAAACTTAGCTCTTTTATAAATATAATCGACGCAATAATAATAAGATGTATAATCGACGACGTTAAAAATAAAAAATGCTTCCCTTTTGATGGAAGCATTTTTCTTTTGCTTTGCATTTTATCTATTTTTCATTAACTTCCGCAGTTTTTACGATACTCTTTAGTTTTTCTATGGCTTGAACGCAATCTTCCGTAGTTTTGTAAACCGAGCTAACCGCTATTATCTCGCCGCTCTCCGACTTCAATCTATATTTAACGCCGCCGTCTTTATCCGAATATATTTCGTATTTAGCGCCGGTTACGTTAACCTCTTCGTCGCTATCTAAATTAACGGTTTTTGCATCCGCGCCATACTTTTTAACAGACTCGATCAATCCCGTTACGGCAGTTTTATCTTTTTGAACGTCGCATGAGATCAACGTATTGTTATCGGCGTCTTTCAATTCATATTTAAATTCCTCATCATTTTTTGAGCTTATTTGAAACTGAGGCGACGTTAATTTAACGGCGCTTTCGCTCTTTTGCGTATCTTTCACATCCGCAGATTTATCCGATTTTACCGATTTGCCGACGCCCGTATCTTTTCTCTTCTTTCTCTTTGTCGTTTGTATCTCGTCGGTTAACAGTTCGATATAAGCCATATCGGCTCCGTCGCCCTTTCTCTTTTTTAACTTAATAATTCTCGTGTATCCGCCGTTCCTGCCGACATATCTGGGAGCAATTTCGTCAAAAAGTTTTTTTAAAATATCTTTTTCCTGAATTACTTTGCTTATTAGTCTGATATTATGAAGATTTTTTACTCTCGCTCTGGTTAATATTTTTTCCGCAAATTTCTTAAGCTCTTTTGCTTTTACTACAGTCGTTTCAATTTTCCCATATTTTAAAAGCGAAGTCGTCATATTTCTATATAGAGCCTTTCTATGGGCTTTAGTCCTATTTAAGGAACTAAAAGATTTTATATGATTCATTTGTATCCCTCTCTTATTTCTTTTTATTAAAAACTTTGGCTACAACATCTTCCATACCAAAAGATAACTTATGCTTAGCAAGTTTTTCCTTTATCTCTAATAGAGATTTTTTACCAAAGTGTCTTATCTTAGAAATATATTCTTCCGACTTAGAAACCAGATCGCCGATAGTTCTGATATTTACCGTTCTCAAGCAATTAGAAGCTCTTACCGATAACTCCAACTCGTCGACGGGAGTCTCTAATAGAGCCTTAAGTTCGTCGTCCTCTTTGTTTTGCTCCATCTCTTCGACTTCGTCTTCCTCTTCAAAATTAATAAATATCTGCAAGTGGTCTTTTAATATTTTCGCCGCCCCGGCCATAGCGTCTTCCGGCTTTATCGAACCGTTAGTCCAAACTTCAAACGTCAACTTATCGTAATCGTTTCTTTGTCCTACTCTTGTATTCGTAACTTCATATTTCACTTTTTCTATGGGGCTAAACATTGCGTCGATAGGAATCGTTTCGATATTTTCAACATACTCTTCTTGTCTCTCCGCGTCGATATAACCCCTTCCAAGATCAATCTGAAGTTCGATCTCAATATCTCCATTTTCGCTTAAAGTCAATAGATGTAAGTCTTTATTAAACACTTCGATAGTGTCGTCGACTTCCAAATCGGCCGCCTTTAAAGAATAATTTCCTTTCTTTTCAATCTTAATTGTTTTGGATTCCAGTTCGTCGATTAATTTCAACTTAACGTTTTTCAGATTACTAATTACTTCGTGCGTCTCTTCAAGAACTTCCGGAATCGGTTCAAAAACTGAAGATAGAGCTTTAAATTCGCCCCCCTCGGACTTTGTTTTTATCACGATGGCCGATATAGCGTATCCCGGGATACTTGACAACAACACTCTCCTAAAAGTATTGCCTATAGTATGTCCAAAACCTCTTTCAAACGGATAAATTATAAATCTTCCATAATTAGGAGTCTCCTCTTCTTTTTCGTAACTTATCCCTTTCGGTTTTTTAAATCCTTTTACTAATGCCCTTGAATTCACTATATACTCCTAACAACATTATTTTACTTTGAATACAACTCAACTATCAATTGCTCGTTAATATTTGCAAGGTCCAGTACTTCGCTTCTTCTTGGTAATTGTTTAACTACGCCTTTACCATTATCAATATCCACCTCTAACCAAGGAACTACTCCCTGAGAATTTATCAATTTCAAAGCGTCCAGTATAACGACAGATTTTTTGCTTCTTTCTTTTACGGATATAACGTCGCCCTCTTTTACGTTATATGAAGGTATATCTACTTTTCTACCGTTTACATTGATGTGTCCGTGCAATATTATCTGCCTTGCTTGACTTCTAGAAGTCGCAAAATGCATCCTATAAACGATATTATCGAGCCTTGACTCCAATATTCTAACTAAATTATCGCCAGTTACGCCTTTTTGAGCGTTTGCAAGACGAAAATATCTTCTAAACTGTCTCTCCAAAACGCCGTACATCTGCTTAACTTTTTGTTTCTCTTTAAGTTGAATTCCAAAAACAGACATTTTTTTCATTCTAAAACCGGTCGCTTTCCCGGGAGGTCCTTTTCTCAGCAAACTATCCTTCTTATCTATCGGACATTTAACGGTAGAGCACCTTTCGCCTTTTAAAAACAACTTTTGATTTTCCGCTCTACATCTTCTGCATTTTGCTTGTAAATATCTAGCCATCTTCTATTCTCCTAAACTCTTCTTCTCTTCTTCGCTCTACAGCCGTTATGCGGCACCGGGGTAATGTCCTTAATAATAGAAACTTTCAAACCCAGATTATCTAGCGTTCTTATTGCAGACTCTCTACCCACTCCCGGTCCTTTAACGTATACTTCAACCTCTTTTAATCCATAATTATCTCTAGCTTTAGCAGCGGCTTTCTCCGTTACTAATTGGGCGGCGAATGGGGTCGCTTTCTTTGCGCCTCTAAATCCCGCCAACGCGCCCGAGGAAGCCCATGAAAGAACGTTTCCCTTTTGATCGGTTACCGTTACTATTGTATTGTTAAAGGAAGCCTGTATGTAAACTCTTCCGTATCCTACTACCTTTTTTTCTTTTTTCTTGCTCTTTACTACTGTTTTCGCGCTCAAATTTATTCTCCTTTTATAAAATCACAATTAAAGTTTTATGTTTTTACTATTTCTTCTTTCCGGCAACAGTTCTTTTTTTACCTTTCCTCGTTCTTGAGTTAGTTTTAGTTCTTTGTCCTCGAACCGGAAGCCCTTTCCTGTGTCTTAGTCCTCGGTACGAACCAATATCCATTAATCTTTTTATGTTCATATTAACGATTGTTCGAAGTCTACCTTCGACGTTATATTCGTTTTCGATAACTTTTCTTAATTCGTTAATCTCGGACTCGGTAAGATCGTTCGCTCTGGTTCCAAGTTTTACTTTTGCTTTTGCGCATATTTCAAGCGCCAGAGACCTTCCTATTCCATAAATATAAGTTAACGATATCTCTATAGGTTTATTTGGTAAATCAATACCGGCAATTCTCGCCATATATAAAATCTCCTTTTATTTTTGTCTTTGTTTGTGTCTTGGATTTTCGCATATTACTCTAATAACGCCTTTTCTTTTTATTACGCGACATTTATCGCATATAGGCTTAACGCTCGCCCTAACTTTCATAACTAACCCCTTTCTTTACCTCTTCAGCAATTAAATATTTCTTGATCTAATTCTACCTTTTTTTACCAAACCATCCTGATGATGCATTTTTAAGTGACTTTCAATTTGACTCATCGTGTCAAGGTCTACTCCGACGATAATTATCAAGGAAGTGCCTCCTAACAGATAAGCAAAACTAGCCGGAAATTCCGGTATCAAAGCGACTATTATAGTAGGAATAATCGCAATGAAAGCCAGAAAAATCGATCCAGGTAAAACTATTCTATTTAATATCTTAGTTAAATACTCTTCAACTTTATTAACCGGTACTCCGGGAATAGATCCCCCGTTTTCTCTTATATTTTTCGCTATCTCTTTTGGATTAAGCGTAACTTGAGTATAAAAGTACGCAAAAAATATAATTAATAAAGAATAAACGATCATATATACCACGCTGCCCGGCGTCATAGCTCTTCCAATAGCCTCTATCCAACCCACTCCGGCAAACAGAGAAGACAAAGTTGAAGGCGCTATTAGTAAGGAGTTCGCAAATATAATCGGAATAACGCCCGAGGGATTAATCTTTAAAGGTAAATAGGTGTTTGGAGCGCCCCCGTAAACCTTTCTACCGACTATTCTCTTTGCGTAATTAACCGGAATCTTCCTCTGTCCCTGTTGTTCGTAAATTACTAAAGCGATTACAAAGATAAACATAATAAGGATAGCCAAAACGACGGGAATATCGAGTTCTCCTCTCTGAACTTTATCAAATAGTTGCTTGATAGCTCCGGGAACTCGCGCCACTATACCGGCAAATATTATCAAAGAGATACCGTTTCCGATACCTTTTTGAGAAATCTGTTCGCCTAGCCACATAAGTATAATCGTTCCCGTCGTCGTAATAACGACGGTTGAAATATAAAAAAGTATTTTTGGAGACATAACGACAACTTCTTCCGGCAAGGAATTTATAAAATTTATCGTTAAAAAACTTTGTAAAATACATACCGGCAAAGTGCCCAATCTAATAAACTGGTTAATTTTTTTTCTTCCGCCGTCTTCTTCCGACAATCTCTTCAACGAAGGCATAATCATCAATAAAAGCTGCATTATAATTGAAGTAGTAATATACGGCATTATCCCCAAAGCGAAAATCGACATATTATCAAACGCGCCGCCGGCAAAAAAGTTAAAATATTCAAACAGAGGATTTCCGCCGCCGCTTTGCGACTGTAAAAACAACTTTAGAGCGGTAAAGTTTATCCCGGGAACCGGTATTTGAGCGCCAATTCGATATACAATAAGTATTCCTATTGTAAAAAGAATTTTATTTCTCAACTCTTTTATTTTAAAAATATTTACAAAAGCATTTGCCATCACATTTTTCCTTAGCCCAATCTAAATCGGCTGTTTTAGTTTTTATTTAACTCAACGACTTTTCCGCCGGCTTTTTCAATTTTCTCTTTTGCAGATTTAGAAAAAACGTCGGCATGAACCTCAAGTTTTTTATTCAAATCGCCGTTACCTAATATTTTAACTCCGCTTCTTGATAATGGAATCAATCCGGCTTTGTCTAACAACTCTCTATCGACTACCGCGCCGTCTTCAAATTGATTCAAAATATATACGTTTACTTCATTATAATTCTTTTTAAAATGAAAATTCTTAAAACCTCTTTTAGGCAATCTTCTGTAAAGAGGGGTTTGTCCCCCTTCAAATCCAAGTCTGACTCCGCCGCCTTTTCTTGAATTTTGTCCTCTATGACCTTTTCCCGACGTCTTACCGCTGCCCGATCCCGGACCTCTTCCCACTCTACTTCTCTTTTTTACAGAATTTTTCGGCGGTCTCAATAGTTCAATGCTCATAACACCCTTCCTATTTTACAATTTCTACTAAATGTTTTACTTTAAAAATCATTCCTTGAATGACCGGACAGTCGTTGTGTTCTCTAATCTGATTAATTCTCCTTAATCCCAACGCCTTAACAGTAGCTCTTTGATCTTCCAATACCCCATAAATAGATTTTACCAATTTTATTTTAATCTTTTTAGCCATTTTTAACCCTTTATAACCTATAATACTTGCTAAAACAACTCGCTCATTTTTTTGCCTCTTTTATTAGCTACGTCTTTAATATTTTTTAAAGACAAGAGACCGTTCAAAGCCGCCTTTGTTACATTTAATTGATTTTTCGATCCCAGTATTTTCGCCAATATATCGTTTACTCCAACAACGTCCATTAAAGACCTTACGGCTCCGCCGGCTATAACTCCCGTACCGGGCGCGGCCGGTCTCATAATAACCTTCGAGCTTTTATATCTTCCTATAACTTCGTGAGGAATAGTTTTTTTCTTAGTCAAAACGACCTTAAACATCTTCTTCCTGGCGTTTTGCCCCGCTTTCGATATTGCGTCCGCGACCTCGTTTGCTTTACCAAATCCGATTCCGACTTGACCGGCTTTATCGCCTACTACAACCAACGCCGCAAAACTAAATTTCCTACCGCCCTTTACAACTTTAGCGACTCTACTTAGTTTTATGACCTTCTCATTCATCGAAATCTCGGGAGACTCCATATCGTCCAAAACTATATTTTTACTCTCTATATCAGACATCGTTTACCTCGCTATTATTTTGTTTATTAGAATTTAATCCCATTTTCTCTTGCGGCGTCGGCAAGAACTTTTACCTTACCGGTATACAGATAACCGTTCCTATCAAACACGACGGTTTCTATTTTCTTTTTTTTCAACTCTTCGGCAATATCTTGCCCGACTTTTTTCGCAATCTCTTTGTTCAATTTTACCGCTTTCTTATCTTTAAAATAAGCGATACTAGAGGCGCTCGCTAAAGTAGTCCCGCTATCGTCGTCGATAGCCTGAACGTATATATATTTATTGCTTCTAAATACCGAAAGTCTCGGCTTCTCTACAGTCCCAAATATTTTCGTCTTTATAGATTTTTTTCTTCTTAACCTTCTCTCTATAACCCAATTTTTTTTAAACATAGTATCTCCATTAGATTCATAATAATTTTTATTTCTTAGCCGCCTTTCCCGCTTTTCTTCTGATCTTTTCGTCGGAATATTTAATCCCCTTACCTTTATACGGCTCCGGCTTTCTTAATTTCCTTATTTCCGACGCGACAAATCCAACTAAATGTTTATCTATACCGCTAACGATAATTTTAACATTTTCTTCTACCGCAACCTTTACCTCTTTTGGGATAGGATACTTTATTACGTGCGAATACCCCAGATTCAACACTAAATTTTGCCCCTCGACGGCGGCTTTAAATCCGGTTCCGCTTACTTCAAGTCTCTTTTCAAATCCCGTAGTAACGCCCTTAACCATATTTTGAATCAGCATTCGATATAACCCATGAGCCGCTCTAACGCTCTTCTCATCGCTTTTTCTATCTATTATTAATCTATTCGCTTCATTCTTAACTAAAATGTCGCTATTTATATCTAATTCCATTTTGCCTTTAGGTCCTTCGACAACTACCTTATTTCCGGAACTCGTAACCTTCGCCTGAGCGGGTATCTCTATAGGTAATCTTCCAATTCTTGACATTATAATCCCCTTTATTTTTTACAGTTTATATCGCCGATAATAAACGTACTCGTATATAATATATTAAACGCGTTTTGTCAATAAATTTACCAAACGCTGCATAATATTTCGCCGCCGACTTTTCTTTCTACAGCCTTTTTCCCGGTAGTAAGCCCCGTGGAAGTAGAGACGATAACGGTTCCCATACCGTTATATAATCTTGGTATATCTTTATACCCTTTGTAAATTCTCCTCCCCGGTTTGCTTATTCTCATAAATCCTTCTACGACGGACTTACCGTCGTCGTCGTACTTCAAAAACAATCTTATAAAACTTTTTTCGTCTTCAACGACTTTTTTGAAGTTTTTAATATACCCTTCGTTCTTTAAAATTTTTATTATTTCCAACTTCTCCTTGGAAGGAAAAATATTTACTTTCTCGTGTTTAGCCAAAATTGCGTTATTAATTTTAGCCAACATATCTCCAATTGTATCATGGACTGCCATTCTTCTCTCCTATTTTTAAATTACCAAGACGATTTAACTACGCCGGGTATTTTACCCTGATTAGCCAACTTTCTAAAACATATTCTGCACATATCAAATCTCCTCAAATACCCTCTCGGTCTACCGCAAATATTACACCTATGCTTTATCCTAACCTCAAATTTAGGTTTTCTTCGGTATTTTTCAATCATCGCTTTTCTTGCCATAATATTTTTACTCCTATCTTTTTACAAAGGGCATATTAAATAATTGCAACAATGTCTTCGCTTCGTCGTCATTTTTTGCCGTAGTTACAATTGTTATATTTAAACCTTTAATTTCGTCTATTTTATCAAAATTTATCTCCGGAAATATAAGGTGTTCTTGAATTCCCATCGAAAAATTTCCTCTCCCGTCAAATCCGGTAGCTTTTACCCCCCTAAAATCCTTTACTCGAGGAAGAGATATATTTATAAGTCTATCTAAGAACTCGTACATTCTCGACGCTCGCAACGTAACCATACAACCGATCTCCATGCCGTCTCTCAATTTAAAAGCGGCGATAGATTTTTTAGATTTTGTTTTTACGGCTTTTTGTCCGGCAATTAAAGTCAAATCGTCCGCCGCTGTTTCGACCTTTTTTTTATCCTGAATCGCTTTGCCAACGCCCATACTCAAAACTATCTTTTCGATTTTAGGAATATCCATAACGTTTTCATATTCATATTTTTTCTGTAATTCCTTAACTATCGTATCTTTATACATCTGTTTTAATCTTGGTTCCATTTTCTCTCCTAATAAACAATCTCGGCGGAACATTTTTTACATATTCTTACTTTATCGCCATTTTCTTTAACTAAAATCCCTACTCTTACGCTTTTCTTGCATTTTGGGCATATTACTTGAGCGTTAGATATATCTATACCCGCCTCGATAGTTTTGATGCCGCCGACTTGATTTTTATTACTTTTTCTAATAGTTTTCTTCACTAAATTTAAACCTTCTACTAAAACCGTCCCTTTAGCTCTATCGACCCTTAGCACCTTACCGCTTTTCCCCACATCCTTACCCGCTATAATCTTAACCATATCGTTTTTTTTAATTTTTTTAAATTTTATCATTTTTTTCTCCAGAACTATAATACTTCAGGCGCTAGGGATACAATTTTCATATAATCCTTCTCTCTCAACTCCCTGGCGACCGGTCCAAAAACTCTCGTGCCTTTTGGATTCTTATTTGCGTCTATTATAACAATCGCATTATCGTCAAATTTGATATACGAGCCGTCGGATCTTTTGTACTCCCTGTTAATTCTGACGATAACCCCCTTTAAAACCGTTCCTTTTTTTATCGGGCTATTCGGAATACACTCTTTCACGGTAACGACTATAACGTCGCCAATAGAAGCGTATCGTCTCTTCGAACCGCCTATAACTTTTATGCACTTTACCATTTTAGCGCCGCTATTATCCGCTACTTTTAACATAGTCTCCATCTGTATCATTTGCCGTCTCCTACTTCGCTTTACTTATTATTTTTACAAGTTTCCAACACTTTTCTTTACTAATCGGCCTACTCGACTCTATCATTACGGTATCGCCTTCTTTGCATTCGTTATTTTCATCGTGAGCTTTAAATTTTTTAGTCTTC
Organism: Spirochaetes bacterium ADurb.Bin133; assembly: GCA_002070605.1. Classification (GTDB taxonomy): domain Bacteria; phylum Spirochaetota; class GWE2-31-10; order GWE2-31-10; family MWDO01; genus MWDO01. The sequence continues at coordinate 25,090 of MWDO01000023.1, read as the reverse complement.
TTTACGTATTTTTTATATAATGGATGCAAATACTTATATTCAACGCTGACTACAATTGTTTTATCCATTTTGTCGCTTTTCACGACGCCAATCATAGATTTAATAATCTTATTTTTAACTTGATTGCTCACTTTATTTCTCCAGTTTATTTATTTCTTCTTTTATTTTTTCCAACTCTCTTTCATGTAAAACGGTTAAAATTGTCGCTATATTTCTTCTAATAGCTCTCAATTGCAAAGGATTCTCAACAACGCTAACAATTTTCTTAAATCTTAATTCGTTATAAACTTTTTTTAACTTATCTCTTTCTGATATTAACTCCGCAATTGTTTTTTCTCTTAATTCTTTAACTTTCATTTAAAATCCTCATTATTTCTATAACGTTTCTCTTCTTACTAACTTTGTTTTTATTGGAAGCTTTTGTCCGGCTAACCAAAACGCTTTAGTTGCAATTTCCTCTGTAACACCGGATATTTCAAAAAGAACTTTCCCCGGTAATACTTTTGCTACGTAATACTCTACGTTTCCTTTACCGTTACCCATACGAGTTTCAGCTGGTTTCTTTGTATATGGAATATCGGGATAAACTGTAATCCATATATTACCGGCTCTTTTTAAAGATCTAGATATAGTTCTTCTCGTTGCCTCAATCTGTCTATTTGTTATAAGTTTTGGCTCTAACGCCATCATTCCAAAATCGCCAAATACTACTTTGTTGCCTCTGTGCGCGACGCCTTTAAATCTCCATCTCTGTTGTTTTCTAAATTTTTGTCTTTTCGGCATTAACATATATATACTCCAAATTAGTTATTATTTTTATTCTTCGCCCTTTTTAGCGCCTTTTCTTTGTTTTTTAATTAACTGCCCCGCATCTTCTTTAATATCTTTTTTCAATATTTCTTTATTAAAAACCCACACTTTAATTCCCGTAGCTCCATAAGTTGTAGAAGCAGTTGATACGCCGTAATCAATATCGGCTCTTAAAGTATGAAGAGGAATTCTACCTTCTCTATACCATTCGGTTCTAGCCATATCGGCTCCGCCCAATCTCCCCGAACACTGTATTTTAATTCCGTTTACTCCGCCTTTTTTAGCGTCCGCCATTACTTTCTTCATAGCTCTTCTAAAAGGAACTCTACCCATAAGCTGTTTTGCTACGTTATTTGCTATAAGTTTAGCGTTAACTTCCGGTTTTTTAATCTCTTTTATTTTTATATCAACTTTTGATGAAGTCATTTTAGCAATTTTGGCCGTTAAGTCTTGTATGTTCTTACCATCGGGACCTATAACTACGCCGGGTCTGGAAGAACTAATTAAAATCGTTATTCTATCGGGTTTTCTATAAATCTCAACCTTGGATATTTCGGCCGTTACTTTCTTACCCTTTTTTTGATCTTCGTTACTATAATTATACGCTTCTATAATATCTTTTATCTTAAGATCTTCATGCAAGGATTTTGCATAATTCTTTTTATCTACAAACCATACTGAGTCCCAAGTTTTATTTATACCAAGTCTTAAACCTACCGGATTAACTTTTTGTCCCATTTATTCATCTCCCCTATTGCCGACTTCTATCTGAACATGACAAGTTCTTTTTAATATTTTCGAAGCTCGTCCTTTTGATATTGGATGAAATCTTTTCATCGTTGGACCGCCGTCGACTAATATTTTCTTAATATATAAATCTTGTTCGTCTACATTCTTATCTTTATTCAAATAATTAGATCTAGCGGAATGTATAAGTTGTTTCAGTATCGCCGCCCCTCTATTAGTCAAAACCGATAAGTAAGACTCGGCGTCGACGACATTTTTATTCTTTAATTCGTTTGCCACTCTTCTTACTTTATAAGGAGAGATTCTAATATATTTCAAACTTGCTACCGACGTCATTTTTTACCCCTTTGCTTTTTTTTCAGATCCTGAGTGTCCCCTAAACGTTCTCGTAGGAGAAAATTCACCCAATTTATGACCAACTAAATTTTCAGTAACATAAACGGGTATAAATTTCTTTCCATTGTAAACGTTTAAAGTTAAACCAACCATCTCAGGAAATATAGTCGATCTTCTCGACCACGTTTTAACCGGTTTTTTTTGACCGGAATTTTTCATATCTATAACTTTTTTATATAAATGCTTATCTATAAAGGGACCTTTTTTTACGCTTCTTGACACTTTATTCTCCTTATCCTATATTATCGATTATTTCTTTTTTCTTCTTATTATCTGATTAGAAGAAGGCTTCTTTTTTTGTCTTGTCTTGTAACCCTTTGTCGGTTTGCCCCATGGCGTAACTGGATGTCTTCCGCCTTTAGTCTTACCTTCTCCTCCGCCGTGCGGATGGTCGATAGGATTCATAGCGGTACCTCTAACGCTTGGACGAATACCCAAATCTCTTTTTCTACCGGCTTTACCAATGTTTACTTTATTAAAATCAATATTGCCAACCTGCCCGATAGTAGCAAAACACATTTCATTTATATATCTCATTTCGCCCGACGGCATCTTCATAATTACTTTGCCGTTTTCAAAACCTGATATTTGAGCGTAAGCTCCGGCTGATCGAGCTATCTGAGCGCCTTTGTTTGGCTCCATTTCTATATTATGAACTATAGTTCCTACGGGAATATTTTTCAATCTAGCGCAGTTGCCTATCTCAACCTCAACCGTATCGTCTGATTTAATAACGTCGCCCACTTTCAGTTTATCTGGACAAACTATATATCTTTTTTCCCCGTCTTTGTAAAACAAAAGAGCAATATTAGCGCTTCTGTTTGGATCATACTCTATAGAAGCTACTTTCGCCTCTATACCATACTTATCCCTTTTAAAGTCAACTTCTCTAAATTTTCTTTTAGCTCCGCCGCCTTTATGCCTTACAGATATTCTACCTGCTCCGGATCTTCCGCTCCCTCTTTTTTTTCCTTTGGTAAGCGCTTTCAAGGGTTTTACCTCGGTGATCTCTTCGTATGTCAAGACCGTCATGTTTCTTAAACTTGGCGTCGTCGGATTATATCTTTTGATTCCCATTATCTACTCCCTTACACACCTTCAAATATTGCGATTTTATCGCCTTTTTTTAAAGTTATTACAGCTTTTTTAAAAGAAGATGTAAAACCGTATTTATATCTAACTCTTTTTAGTTTTCCGCCAACGTTAATAACATTGATTTTCAACGGACTAACGTTAAACATATTTTTAATTGCCTTATATATAGATATTTTGTCCGCTTTTTTATCGACAATAAAAACATATTTGTTTTGTTTATCGCGAATTAAAGTTGATTTTTCTGTTATTACAGGTTTTATTATTACTTGATCCAAATCCATTTTACGCCTCGTTTACTTTAAAATTATTATCAATATTCATTACAGATTCTTCTGTCAAAACAAGTTTGTTTGAATAATAAAGATCATGGATGTTCAATCTTGCCGAATTTAAATTCTTTATCCACGAAATATTTCTAGAAGCTCGATAAACCAGTTTATCATTATCTGTAACAATCAAAGCCACTCTATCATTAACTCCGTTTTTTGTAACAACATTATTAATCATATCAAGAAATTCCTTAGTCTTACCTTCAGTCAAAGGAAACTTATCAACAATTATTACATTGCCTTCGCTATTTTTTAATGAAAAAATAGATCTATAAGCCAAATTCTTAACCTTCTTAGGAAGTTTATAAGAAAAATCTCTTGGATTTGGCCCAAAAGCGACGCCGCCGTGCGTCCAAACTGGATTCCTTTTTGTACCAACTCGAGCCCTACTACCAGTCCCCTTTTGTTTCCAAGGTTTCGTACCGGATCCGGATACTTCGGCTTTAGTTTTTACAGAAGACGTCCCTTGTCTTTTATTAGCCAATTCGTTTTTTATAGATTCGTAAATCGTATCTTTGTTTGGTTTAATAAAAAAAACAGAATCGCTAATTTCTATCTCTTTTACTTTTTTACCATTTATATCAATTACGCTCGCTTTCATAAACTATCCTTAAAAAAATATTTTCCTTAATTATTTTGCCGCAGTTTTCTTTTTTGCGCTATTTATGTAAACTAAAGAGTTCTTAGTGCCCGGCACTGCGCCTTTAACTAACATAACCCCTTTTTCATTATCAATTTTAACCACTTTTAAACTCTGAACGGTAACTGTATCGTTGCCCATTCTTCCGGCTCTTTTAACGCCTTTTAACACTCTTGAAGGATAAGAATTTTGCCCAGTCGAACCGTTTTGTCTATGAAACTTCGAACCATGGGTAGCTCTTCCGCCGCCAAATCCATATCTCTTAACGACGCCCTGAAACCCTTTACCTTTTGAATTAGCCGTAACGTCAACAAATTTCATGTCTTGAAAAAGCTCTACCCCAATCTCAGAACCTATATTATATTCATCCAAATTTTCAATTTTGAATTCTTTCAAAAACTTCTTCGGTTTTATATCATCCTTGAATTGCCCCGCAATAACCTTCAGAACTTTTCCCTTTTTTAAATCCTCATAACCCAAAACAAGCGAGTTATAACCGTCTCTCTCTTTTGTCTTTTTTCTTATTACGGTATTTTTATCAACTTTTATTATAGTCACGGGAACAACATCTCCGTTTACTTCAAAAATCTGAGTCATCCCAACTTTTTTTCCAATTAAACCCAACATATCAAATCCTCAATTAAATTATTTTATATCTACGTCTACGCCGGCCGCTAACTCCAACTTCATCAAAGACTCTAAAGTGCCTTCAACCGGCTCAATATCTATCAATCTCTTATGCGTCCTCATCTCAAACTGCTCTCTCGATTTAACGTTTATATTTACAGACCTTAAGATCGTATATTTATTTACTCTTGTCGGCAAAGGAATAGGACCTGAAAATTTCGCGCCGGTCTTTCTTACCGCGCCAACGATAGACTTAGCCGCTTGGTCGACAAGCTCAATATCATAACCTCTCAATCTCACTCGAATCTTATTTGCAACCATCTTTAAAATCCTTAATTTATATACTATAATTATCTTTATTTTTAAGTTTAAAGATACTATCACATTTTCCAAAAAAAAGCAACTAAATTTAGAAATTTAACGCTGATATTTTTTTTAAAAAACCGCCTCATTGAAGAAGTTTTCAAAAAAAAAGATATTATACTTATAAAAGTATAATATCTTTGGTTATAAATCCTAAATTATTTGATAATTTCCATTATCGAGCCAGCTCCAACCGTTCTTCCGCCTTCTCTAATAGCAAATCTCAAATTTTTCTCCATCGCTATTGTAGTAATGAGTTCGCCCGTGATGGTTACGGTATCTCCCGGCATAACCATAGTGGTCCCTTCCGGTAATTTAACCGAACCGGTAACGTCCGTAGTTCTGAAAAAGAATTGAGGTCGGTATCCGTCAAAAAACGCCGTATGTCTTCCCCCCTCTTCTTTTTTAAGAATATAGGTCGTAGCGGTAAATTTTTTATGCGGAGTTATCGATCCGGTCTTTGCAATAACTTGTCCTCTCTCTATGTTTTTCTTATCAATACCTCTAAGAAGCAACCCAACGTTATCCCCAGCGATACCCTTATCGAGAGTTTTGTTGAACATCTCGACGCCGGTAACGGTAGTCTTTTGAGTAGGTCTGATACCGACTACTTCAACTTCGTTTCCAATGTTTATGGTTCCTCTCTCTATTCTACCGGTCGCTACGGTTCCTCTTCCGGAAATAGTAAAAATATCCTCTACCGGCATCAGAAAATCTTTATCTTCTTGTCTTTCCGGTTGAGGAATATAACTATCCAAAGCGTCCAAAAGTTCTTGAATACATTTTGTAGCCTCCGGATCGTTCATATTTTCGCCGGCAACCTTAGCGGATCCCTTTATAATAGGAATTTTATCCCCCGGAAAATCGTAAGAACTCAAAAGCTCTCTCAATTCCATCTCGACAAGCTCTAGCAATTCAGGATCGTCGACCATATCTACTTTGTTTATAAAAACAACTATATACGGAACATTCACCTGTTTTGCCAACAAAATATGCTCTCTTGTTTGAGGCATAGCTCCGTCGGCGGCCGATACTACCAATATAGCGCCGTCCATCTGCGCCGCTCCGGTAATCATGTTTTTAATGTAGTCTGCGTGTCCGGGACAATCAACGTGAGCGTAGTGTCGTTTTTCAGTTTCATACTCAACGTGTCTGGTATTAATTGTTATACCTCTAGACTTTTCCTCCGGGGCGTTATCGATCTCCTCGTATTTCAAAGCTTTACCGAACCCCTTACCCGCCGAATAAACGCACAATGCCGAAGTAAGAGTAGTCTTACCATGATCTACGTGCCCTATGGTCCCAACATTGATGTGAGGTTTTGTTCTGTTATATACCTCTTTTGCCATTAAATTTTCCTCCTAAAATTTATTATTTTATTATTTAGAATATTTCTTAATAATTTCTTCCGCAATATTTTTTGGCGCCTCTTCATAGCGATCAAACTGCATAGTATAATTCGCCCTACCTTGAGATAACGATCTCAAACTTGTAGAATAACCAAACATATTAGCTAGAGGAACTTTTGCTCTTATAGTCTTCTCGCCCCTCTTATCTTCCATGCTCTCTATCCTACCCCTTTTTGAATTTATATTGCCAATTATATCTCCCGTGTAATCGTCCGGAGAAACAACCTCTACATCCATAATAGGCTCCAGCAATACGGGTTTAGCTTTCGCCATACCCTCTTTGAAAGCCTGAATCGCGCATATCTTGAAAGCCATTTCAGACGAGTCTACTTCGTGATAAGACCCGTCGTATAATATAGCTTTATAATCGACAACGGGATAACCGGCTAAAACGCCGTTTTGCGAAGCCTCTACAAGCCCCCTTTCTACAGCCGGTATAAACTCTTTTGGAATTTTACCGCCGACAATTTTGTTTTCAAAAACAAATCCCGTCCCAGGCGGTACGGATTCAAATTTTATCATTACGTGACCGTATTGTCCGTGACCTCCGGTTTGCTTAGCGTATTTATTGTTTATATCCGAACTCCCCGTAATAGTCTCTCTGTAAGCCACCTGCGGAGCTCCAACGTTAGCCGCAACTTTAAACTCCCTAAATATTCGGTCGACAATTATTTCAAGATGCAACTCGCCCATTCCGCGAATAATGGTTTGTCCCGTCTCAACGTCTACGTTGACTTTAAACGTCGGATCCTCTTCAGCCATCTTCTGAAGGGCGTTAGTCAATTTATCGCTATCCCCTTTGGATTTTGGCTCAATAGCTATAGAGATTACCGGTTCGGGGAAAACCATCGATTCAAGAATAACTTGATTTTGTTCGTCGCAAAGAGTATCCCCCGTAGTTGTAAATTTCAAACCAACCGCCGCGGCTATGTCTCCGCTATACACCTCTTGAATTTCCTCTCTTTTATTGGCGTGCATCTGTAAAATTCGTCCAACTCTTTCTCTTTTACCGGAAGTAGAGTTATACGCATACGACCCGCTTACCAAAGTCCCCGAATATACCCTAAAAAACGTAAGTTTTCCAACAAAAGGATCGGTCATTATCTTAAAAGCGAGCGCGCTAAACGGCTCCGAATCGCTCGATTTTCTCTCCAAAGCGGCGCCGTCTGCCGGATTAACCCCTTGTATATTCGGAACATCCGTCGGAGCCGGCAAATAATCCACTACGGCGTTTAATAACAACTGAACCCCTTTATTCTTCATCGCAGTTCCGCAAACCATAGGAAACAACTTACAATCTATACAACCCTTCCGTAAAGCGCGTTTTATCTCTTCTTTTGTAACCTCTTCCCCTTCCAGATATTTTTCCATAACAACGTCGTCTGCGTCGGAACAAGCTTCAACCATTTGATCTCTAAACTCTTTAGCTTTTTCTAAATACTCGTCGGGTATATCCTTAATCTCGTAATTTACTAAAACCGAAGTATCGTCAAAAAAATACGCTTTCATTTCGACAAGATCGATAATGCCTTTAAAATTCTCTTCAGCTCCTATCGGAATTTGAATCGGAACAGAATTAGCTCCCAACTTCTTTCTAGTTTGAGAAAGAACGTTATAAAAATCCGCCCCCATCCTATCCATTTTATTAACGTATATCATTCTCGGAACTTTATACTTATTAGCTTGCCGCCAAACCGTTTCCGATTGCGGCTGAACTCCGCCAACCGAGCAAAATACCCCGACCGCTCCGTCTAATACTCTTAAAGACCTTTCAACCTCTACGGTAAAATCTACGTGTCCGGGAGTATCTATAACGTTTATTTTATGTTGCAACCACGAGGTGGTAATACACGCCGAAGTAATAGTAATACCTCTCTCCTTTTCCTGATCCATCCAATCCGTCGTAGCTTCGCCGTTGTGAACCTCGCCGACTTTATAGGACTTACCGGTAAAAAACAGTATCCTCTCGGTCAAAGTAGTTTTACCCGCATCTATATGAGCCATTATACCAATATTTCTTGTTTTCTCTAAAGAAACAGTCCTAGCCATCAAATTTTCCTCTATATCCCTACCGCGTTACCATTTAAAATGAGAGAAAGCCTTGTTGGCTTCCGCCATTTTATGCGTGTCTTCCTTTTTCTTGTACGTAGTTCCTGTTTTATTGAAAGAATCTATCAACTCTCCGGCTAATTTAAGATCCATAGTCTTTTCAGACCTTTTCCTTGAATAAGATATGAGCCATCTAATCGCCAACGCCCTACCGCGATCTTCTTGAACTTCAACGGGCACCTGATAAGTAGCCCCGCCGACTCTTCTTGATTTAACTTCTACCAACGGTCTTACGTTATCAATAGCCTCCGTAAAGGACTCCACCTGAGGTTTACCGGTTTTTTTAGCCAACTGATCCAGGGCGGAGTATAATATCTTCCTCGCAACCGATTTCTTTCCTCTAGACATCATTACGTTTATGAATTTTGAGACTAACAAGTTGTTGTACCTTTCGTCCGGCAATATTTGTCTCTTTGGTATATATCTGCTTCTAGCCATAATCTATATTCTCCTTATGCCTTTGGTTTCTTAGCGCCATACTTAGATCGACTTCTCTTTCTTCCCTCTACTCCGATAGAATCCAGCGCCCCTCTTACTACGTGATACCTAACGCCTGGCAAATCTTTAACTCTTCCGCCTCTTATTAAAACGACGGAGTGCTCCTGTAAATTATGTCCTACGCCCGGTATATATGAAGTTACCTCAAACCCCGTGGTCAATCTAACCCTGCAAGCCTTTCTTAAAGCCGAATTCGGCTTTTTTGGCGTTAAAGTCATTACTCTTGTACATACGCCTCTTCTTTGAGGACAGCTTTTCAACACTGGCGACTTTGTTTTAGTCTTAACCTTTTCTCTTCCAATTCTAATCAATTGATTAATTGTCGGCATTTCCATTCTCCATTCAATTCTCAAATTATAAATATATTGACGGCAAATATATCAAAAAATATTCATATTGTCAATAATTTTTTATTTCTCGGTTTTAAAAAATATTACCTAATCCTTCCCTATCTTTTATCGCATTCTCTCCGATTAGTCTATTTTTCTCTTCCATTATCCTATTCAACGAAACGTCCAGATCCTCCATATTTTCATCGTATAGTTTTATATTTTTATAAAGTCTCATTCCCGAACCGGCCGGTATAAGATGTCCGATAATAACATTCTCTTTTAATCCGTTTAGATAATCGTACATACCTTTAATCGACGCATTCGTTAGAACTTTTGTAGTCTCCTGAAACGAAGCGGCGCTAAAGAATGAATCTATCGTTAAAGAGGCTCGAGTAATGCCAAGCAATATTGGTCTAGCTATAGCCGGTTGACCGCCTTCTTTCATTACTTTTTTGTTTTCATCGTAAAATTGGAATTTATCGATTATCTGACCGGTTATGAATCTGGTGTCGCCAATATCGGCTATTTCTACTTTTCGCATCATCTGTCTGATAATAATACCAATGTGTTTGTCGTTGATATTAACCCCCTGAAGTCTATATACGGCTTGCACTTCGTTCATCATAAACGCCTGAAGTTTGTTTTCGCCTAATATCTGCAAGACGTCGTGCGGATTTATCGGACCTTCCGATAACTGTTCGCCGGCTTTTACCATATCCCCGTCTCTAACTAACAAGAACGATCCGGTCGGAACGGTATGTTTAAATTCATTTTTAAAATTATCCTCAACGACAATTATATCTTTCCCTTTTAACTTGCCTCTAAACCTAACGGTCCCGCTTACTTTAGCCAAAACCGCCGCATCTCTCGGTTTACGCGCTTCAAACAACTCGGCGACTCTCGGTAGACCTCCCGTTATATCGGCCGCTTTTGTGGCTTTCTTTATAATTTTGGCTATAATGTGTCCCGCCTCTATAAATTCGCCGTCTTTTACGTTCAAATACGCCCCGCCCGGCAATATATAAGAGGCAATTTCAATATCGCTTTCGTTAAGAATAGCTATTCTCGGCTGCAAAGTGTCTATAAAATTTTCCGCAACCCTATGTTTCTTTGTGCTTGTCGTTTCGTCAATCTCTTCTTTTATTGTGATGCCTATTTTGAGATCCGCAAACTTAACCTTTCCGGTTTTTTCAGAAATCATCGGTTGAACAAACGGATCAAACTGTACTATAACCTCTTTGGCTTCAAACGACTCCCCAATGTTCTTAAAAAGAATCGATCCCGGCGCGACTTCAATCTCTTGCGTAATAGTTTTGATAAACAATTTATCTCCAAAAATCTTACTAAAACCTACTTCAGACGAGCGTACTTCTTTACCGTCTCTATCGACATACAACAATTTCCCGTTAAATATCTTCTCTCCGTCGTTTACTTTTAGTTCGCAATCTTTTATATCCGCTTCATGATTAACTCTGCTAAGATGCAAATAACCTTTTCTAGCGAACAAAACAGTGCCGTTCTTCAACTTTATCGTAGAACCCTTTATATCTTCTATTAAAACTTTGTAGTTAAATTTAACAGTATTCTCTTGAGCTATACCGGTAGCCGCGCCTCCTATGTGGAAGGTACGCATCGTAAGCTGCGTTCCCGGCTGTCCGATTGACTGCGCCGCTATTATTCCGACAGCCTCCCCCATATCGACGGTCTGGTTTGTCGCCAAATTTCGACCGTAGCATTTTATACAAACGCCTTTTTTGGACTCGCAGGTCAAAACCGTCCTGACTCGAACCGACTCTATAATATGCGAATCTATCTGGTCGGCAACCTCTTCGGTTATCAATTCGTTAGCGGCAATAATAATGTTGCCGGCGATAGGATCTTTTACGTCTTCGACGGCGTACCTGCCGATAATTCTGTCTCTTAAAGGCTGGATTATCTCGTCGCCGTCCTTAATCGCGGCCATCTCTATGCCGTTAATCGTACCGCAGTCTTCGTCGTTAACTATTACGTCCTGAGCTATATCTACAAGCCTTCTTGTTAGATAACCGGCGTCGGCGGTTTTAAGAGCCGTATCCGCCAAACCTTTTCGAGCTCCGTTTGTAGATATATAAAATTCTATTACCGACAAGCCCTCTTTAAAATTTGATTTGATCGGAAGCTCTATAATGTCGCCTCCGGGTTTCGTCATAAGACCTCTCATACCGGCAAGCTGCCTAATCTGCGTCGTGGATCCTCGCGCTCCGGAGTCCGCCATCATATATACGGGATTAAAACCGTTTTTATCATTCTTCAAGGATTCCAGCAGGGAGGTAGATATCTCCTGTCCGGCTCTTGTCCATATATCTTGAATTTTATTAAACCGCTCTTCCGAAGATATTATACCTTCTCTATATTCTTTATATAGAGTGTCCGCTTTCTCTTGAGCTTTTTCAAGAATACTCTTTTTCTCTTCCGGAACAATTATATCTTCCATACCTATCGTTGCGCCGAACTTCATTGCGTATTTGAATCCGACGTCTTTAATAGCGTCGAGCATCTTGACGGTTACAGCCGTTCCTTTCTCTTTATAAATATCCGATATAATCTTAGCTATTTTTTTGTCGTTTAGAGGTTCGTTTATATAATCGATACCTTTTGGCAGATTGTCGTTTAAAATTACTCTGGCGGGACTAGTTTCGATCCATTCTCCGTTTATCTTAACCTTGATCTTTGCCTGTAAATGAACCGTTTGCGCTTCGACCGCTATCATAACCTCGTTGGCATCTTTAAAAACCTTCCCTTCCCCTTTCACGCCGGGCTGAATTCTGGACATATAGTTTATACCCAAAACCATATCCTGCGAAGGACCTACGATGGGATTACCGTTAGCCGGATCAAGAAGATTCTTAGCGGATAACATCAACGTCCAACACTCCGTTTGGGCTTCGATCGAGAGCGGAACGTGAACAGCCATCTGATCTCCGTCAAAATCCGCGTTGAAAGCCTTACAAACTAAAGGATGCAGCTGTATAGCTTTGCCTTCAACCAAAACCGGCTCAAACGCTTGAATACCGAGGCGGTGCAGAGTCGGAGCTCTGTTTAACAAAACGGGATGCTCCTGAATAACCTCTTCCAATATATGAAAGACTTCGGAACTCTCCATATCGATCATCTGTTTTGCTTTTTTTATATTAAACACTATCTCTTTATCTACTAATTTATGCATCACAAAAGGTTTAAATAGTTCTAAAGCCATTTTAACCGGCAAACCGCACTGATGCATTTTAAGAGCGGGTCCAACGACAATAACGCTTCTTCCCGAATAATCGACTCGTTTTCCAAGTAAATTCTGTCTAAATCTCCCCTGTTTTCCTTTAAGCAAATCCGATAACGATTTTAAAGGTCTTGCAGAAGAACCCTTTACAACTTTTCTTTTCTTAGAATTATCAAAAAGCGCGTCTACCGCCTCCTGCAACATTCTTTTTTCGTTGCGGACGATAATATCCGGAGCGTTCAGCTCCAGAAGTCTTTTCAGTCTATTGTTTCTATTAATAACTCTTCTATATAAATCGTTTAAATCAGAGGTAGCGAACCTTCCTCCGTCAAGTTGCACCATCGGTCTTAAATCCGGAGGAATTACCGGCACAACGTCCAACATCATCCAATCCGGTTTATTCTTCGAATTTTGGAAATCGTCGATAATTTCGATTCTTTTCAGCAATCTTCTATCGCTTTTTTTTCCTTTTTCGAGCATAATCTCTCTCAATCTCTGAGATTCTTTCTCTAAATCGATGTTTTCAAGAAGAACTCTAACCGCTTCCGCTCCGGTCCCCGCTTGAAATCCCAATCCAAATCTCTCTCTAAAATCAAAATACTCCTCTTCGGTCAGTATCTGCTTCTCTTTAAGATCCGTATCGCCCGCGTCTAATACTATATATTTTTCAAAATAGAGTATGGATCTTAGAGCCGTTATAGGTATATCTAACAACAACCCGATTCTTGAGGGGACGGATCTGTAATACCAAATATGCGATACGGGACTCGCCAGTTCTATATGACCGGTTCTCTCTCTTCTTACCCTAAAACTCGTTACTTCGACTCCGCATCTATCGCAAATTACCCCTTTGTAGCGCATTGATTTAAATTTTCCGCAATAGCACTCCCACTCTTTGGTCGTTCCAAAAATTCTTTCGCAAAAAAGACCGTCTTTCTCGGGTCTCAAAGTCCTGTAATTTATAGTTTCAGGTTTCTTAACCTCGCCGTACGACATCGACTTTATCGTTTCAGGCGACGCTATATTTATGCTTATAGAATCAAAATCCGTAATATCCCTCATAGAGCCTCCTCTAAAATATTTATAATAAAAGCCGCTATTTTATAATTAAAAATTCTTATCCGACCGCGTAAGGAGCTCCTCCTCCTTCTCAGTCAGCGGTATCTGCTTCCCGCGCGCGTCGTATATCTTCATATTCAACCCCAACCCTCTCAACTCCTGCACCAATACGTTGAAAGACTCCGGTACGCCCGGCGCGGAAGAGTACTCCCCTTTTACGATATTCTCATACATCTTAGTTCTTCCGTTCATATCGTCGGACTTAACCGTAAGGAGTTCTTGCAGAGTATGAGCCGCCCCGTAAGACTCCAACGCCCAAACCTCCATCTCTCCCAATCTCTGTCCCCCAAATTGAGCCTTTCCTCCCAGGGGTTGTTGAGTTACCAACGAATACGGACCCGTCGATCGAGCGTGCATCTTATCGTCGACTAAGTGAGCCAATTTCAGCATATACGTTATCCCGACAGATACGGGATTAACAAATTTTTCGCCGGTTCTTCCGTCGTAAAGCTCGACTTTAGAATTTTTCGGCAAGCCCGCCTTTACAAGCTGTTCGGATATCTGATCGCTTGTGGCGGATTCGAAGACGCAAGTTGCAAATTTTACCCCTAAAACTTTAGCGACCCAGCCTAATTGAGCCTCCATAATCTGCCCTATATTCATTCGGCTTGGAACGCCCAACGGATTTAACACTATATCAATCGGCGTACCGTCCGCCATATACGGCATATCCTCTTCCGGTAAAATAATAGATACGACGCCCTTATTTCCATGCCTTCCGGCCATCTTATCCCCGACCTTGATCTTCCTCTTTGTCGCTATAAAAACTTTTACGACTTCGTCTACGCCCGGATTTAGCTCTTCTCCCTCTTCTCTTCGTTGTCTTAATATCTCAATGACAGTCCCGTCGACCCCGTGCGGTAATTTTAACGAGGTCTCCTTTACGTCTTTTGCTTTTTCGCCGAATATTGAGTTTAGCAGTCTATATTCGGGAGTGGTCTCCGTCTCCGATTTAGGAGTAACTTTGCCGACTAGTATGTCGCCGGATTTTACCTTTGCTCCGACTCTTACAATCCCGTCTTCGTCGAGATTCCTCAGATACGACTCGGACACGTTTGGTATATCTCTTGTTATCTTCTCCGCTCCGAGTTTCGTCTCTCTTACTTCGACGAAAAATTCTTTTATATGAATAGAGGTAAAAACGTCCTCCTTAACGACCCTTTCGGATAGAATAATAGCGTCCTCAAAGTTATACCCGTTCCACGGCATATACGCGACCAGAACGTTCTTTCCAAGAGCGAGTTCGCCTTGATCGACGGAAGGACCGTCTGCAATCGCCTGACCGGTTTTTACATACTCGCCCAGTTTAACGGTAGGTCTTTGATTAAAACAGGTATCCTGATTTGTTCTTTTGTTTTTCAAAAGCCTATAAATATCAACCTCTTCGCTATTTTCTCTTTTTATATGGATTTCTATGGAAGACACGTAGACTACCGTTCCGTTATACTTCGAAATAATACATACTCCGGAATCGTAAGCCGCCACCTCTTCCATACCCGTCCCAACCAACGGCGTTTCCGGTTTAACTAACGGCACGGCTTGCCTCTGCATGTTTGAACCCATGAGCGCTCTGTTAGCGTCGTCGTGCTCAAGAAACGGAACCAACGCGGTCGATACCGACACAATTTGACGCGGCGAAAAATCCATATAAGAAATTTCGTCGGCTTCTTTGGTAGTATATTCGCCCAATTTCATAACCGCGATTTGATTTTCTTTAAAATTCCCGTTTTCGTCGATAGGGGCGCTTGCCTGAGCGATAAAATATTTATCCTCGTCCATCGCAGAGAGGTATTGAACGTCGTCCGTAACCCTGCCCTTTTCAACCTTTCTATAAGGCGTCTCAAGAAAACCAAAATCGTTCACTTTTGCAAAATTGCACAAAGATACTATCAACCCTATGTTGGGACCTTCCGGCGTCTCTATCGGACACATCTTACCGTAATGAGAGTAGTGAACGTCTCTCACTTCAAATCCCGCCCTATCTCTGGAAAGCCCTCCGGGACCGAGCGCGTTTAACCTCCTTTTGTGGGTCAACTCTGAAAGCGGATTAACTTGATCCATAAATTGAGATAATTGAGAAGAACCAAAAAACTCATTGAGCGAAGAGGTTATCGGTTTAACGCTAATTAGATCGGACGGTTTTGCATTTTCCATATCTTTTAACGACATCCTCTCTTTAGCGATTCGTTCAAGTCGGGTAAAAGCCGTTTTTAACTGATTCAATAAAAGTTCTCCGACGGATCTTATTCGTCTATTGCCGAGGTGATCTATATCGTCGATAAAACCTTCATTATTGTATACTTTTATCAAATATTTTATAGTTCCTACGATATCTTCGTCTCTCAACGCGCAATCCGTAATATTTAGGTCAAAACCGAATTTTTTATTAATTTTATACCTTCCAACCGCTCCGAGATCGTATCTCTTTTCAGAAAAAAACATATTTCTGATCTCTTTTTCGGCATTTTCGGCGGTAGTCGGCTCTCCGGGTTTTAATACCGAATATATTTTATTTATCGCGTCAAATTTTGTAGGCTCGTCCTTGAAAGGCTCGTCTTTCGTAACTGCGACGTCCTCTTTCTCAAGACAAGAGATAATAATAGGAATATGAGTGGACTCTTCGTTATCAAAATCTATAACCGATATTTCGGTAATTTTTGATTGAACCAACTTATCTATCTCTATCGGAGTCAATCTCGTTCCGGCTTGCACAATTTTTTCTCTTTGATCGCCGCCTTCAGATTGTATATAAACGTCTTTGCTTATTACCTTTCTCGCCACGTCCTCTTGCTGTTCTTGAGTTTCAATTTTCACTACTTTGTCTTTATAAAAAAGTTCTATAATTCTCTCCCGCGTATCGTAACCCAAAACTCTCAAGAAAGTGGTAACCAAGATCTTCCTCTTTCTGTCAATTCGAACAAAAAGAAGCCCTTTTTTCTCTTCTATTTCAAATTCCAACCACGAACCTCTGTATGGAATAATTCGAGCGTTAAAAATTCTCGTTTTATCGTCCAGACTATATACGACGCCGGGAGATCGATGTATCTGACTAACGACTACTCTTTCCGCTCCGTTTATAATAAAAGTCCCTCTATCGGTCATCAAAGGGAATTCGCCTAAATATATCTCTTTCTGTCTGATTTCGCCGGTATCGTGAATTTTTAGATTTATTAGAGCCTTCACAGGAATAGAATACGACTGCCCTTTCTGTTTTGCCGTGAATTCGTCGTATTTTATATCGTTTTCGCCAAGAGTATACTCTACAAATTCGAGCGACATCTTCTCGTCGCTGCTTATAATCGGGAATATTTCTTCAAATAGACTTTGCAACCCTTGTTTTAAAACGGGTTCGTTATTCGCCTTTCGTTTTCTTTGTAAAAACCAATCGTAACTCGATATCTGAATTTGAATTAAATTTGGCATATCTTCGACTTCAATTTTCTTCGCCGAGCCGATTAAAACGCGGGAATTTTTTAACTCTCTTTTTGGTTTGCCAATTTTCATCTATATACTCCTGTAAAAAGCGTTATAATCCTATACAATTTAGGATTAACAAAAAAAGAAAATTTTTTAAAGAAATGATTGCGTAATGAAGAATTTATTATGCTTGTTTCCTTGCTCAACTTAATTAACAACTACTCGCTCGTTTATAAAAAGAATAGTCCGCATAAAAAAAATATTTCGCCGAATTTCAACAATTCGGCGAAAATATTATTTCAACTCTACAGTCGCGCCGGCGGCAACCAACTTAGCCTTAATCTCTTCAGCTTCTTTCTTCGAAGCTCCCTCTTTTAAGACTTTGTTCCCGGCGTCTACGATATCTTTAGCCTCTTTTAAGCCAAGCCCGGTTAAAGCTCTAACCTCTTTGATGACTTCTATCTTCTTAGCCCCCGCGGCAACGAGCACTACTGAGAATTCATCTTTTTCTTCAACCTGAGCCGCGTCCGCCGCCGCGCCGCCTACCGGAGCGCCTACTCCAGCTACGGCTATCGGAGCCGCGCTTACGCCGAATTTCTCCTCCATAGCCTTAACTAATTCGGACAATTCTAACACGGTCATACCGCTAATAGCTTCTAATATCTGTTCTTTTGTTATAGTCGCCATATTTTCTCCCTCGCATTTAATATATTTATTACAACGACAATGCATAGCGCCCAAAATTTGGAAGACATCGCCGTTTTAATATCTCGTTAAGCCCCTTTTTTCTGTTCGGCAACGGCGTTTACCGCCCTGACAAATCTACCGATAACGTCGTTGCACGAGTAAACAAAATTCTGCAGAGGCGCGTTCATCGTCGCCATTAACATAGCTATCATTTGCGGTTTTCCGGGAAGTTTTGATATTACCTCTATACCTTTAGCGTCGTAAACGATTCCGTCTATCCAACCGCCTTTAACTTTTAAAGTAGTCCCCTTTGAAAAATCAAACAACGTCTTTATAGCTTCGCTTATGTTGTCCGAATCCGAAAACGTAACGGCAGTAGGACCTTTCGTGTTATCGTTTAATTCGGGCATATTATTATTCTTAGCGATTATGTTAATATAACTATTCTTTATAACGACAAATTTCGAATCAAGTTTCTTTAATCTTCTTCTTAAGTCGGTCATTTTCTCAACCGACAACCCTCTATAATCCGAAAAAACATACTCCGATTTTGAATCAAACAACTCTTTTAATTCTGCAACTTTATCAATCTTATACTGTTGAGCCATATAACGCCCCCTTTTAAATTAGTACTTTTGAATTAATCTTAATACCGGGACCCATCGTTGAGGATATATATAACGAACCTATATAATCCCCTTTAAGATCGCTTGGTCTTTTCTTTAAAACCTCTTCAAAAACCGCCTTAAGATTCTCTTTAATCATTTCTTTATCCATCGAAATCTTTCCGATGCCGAGGTGCACGACGCCGGTTTTATCGGCTCTAAACTCTACTCTCCCTTTCTTCAATTCGCCTATAGCGCCTTTAACGTCTTGCGTAACCGTGCCGGTTTTTGGATTGGGCATCAATCCTCTTTTACCTAAAACAGGTCCTAATTTACCGACTTCTTTCATCATATCGGGAGTAGCGACGACGACGTCAAAATCAATCCATCCCCCTTTGATTTTATCAATATACTCTTCGTCTCCGGCATAAGCGGCTCCCGCCTCCAAAGCCTCTTTAACTTTATCGCCTTTAGCTATAACTAATATCTTTTTTTCTTTTCCAAAATTATTAGGCAGCACTACGGTATCTCTAACGGTATGACTTTTCTTCAATCTCAATCTTAACGACATCTCGACGGTTTCGTCAAATTTCGCAAAAGCGCACTCCTTCAATAGAGAAACCCCGCTATCAAGATCAAACATCTCAGTTTTATCATATTTCTTTAGAGCCTCTCTATATTTTTTACCCGACTTTGACATACAATCTCCTTATATCATTATATATACAAATTATCAATCTACAACTTCAACGCCCATACTTCTAGCCGAACCGGCGACAATCTTCATAGCCGCGTCTACATCGTTAGCGTTAAGATCAGGCAACTTGATCTCGGCGATTTTTCGAACCAAACTTTTAGAAATTTTACCAACCTTTTCCTTATGAGGAACCGCCGATCCTTTCTCCAACCCCAACTCTTTCTTTATCAAAACTACCGCGGGCGGAGTCTTAATTACAAAAGTAAAAGATCTATCCTGATATATAGTAATAATCACAGGTAAAATCAAACCGGGTTGATCTTTTGTTTTATCGTTAAATTGTTTACAAAAATCCGGGGCGCTCGCGCCGTGGGGTCCCAAAGCGGGTCCTATTCCCTTAGCCGGATTTGCCTGCCCGCCCGGAGCCTGCAGCTTTACAATCGCTTTAATTTTCTTAGCCATAATTATTCCCTTCTTAAATAAAATCTATAACTATTTTTTAAATTTTCTCAACTTGATTAAAATCCAACTCCACGGGAGTGGATCTGCCAAATATCCCTACCATAACCTTCATTTTATTTCTTTCTCTATTAATCTCTTCGACGACGCCGGTAAAAGTATTGAAAGGCCCGTCGATAATTTTAATAGTCTCCCCATGTTTATAATCAAACTTCTGTTTCGTAAAAACGTCCGTTTTAGAATCGCCGGCGGTCTGCAACATCGCCTTAGCCTCTTCGTTTGCCAACGGAAACGGTATCCTCAACTTATCCGCTCCGACAAACCCCGTAACGCCATTAATGCTTTTTATAACGGAATATATCTCCTTCCATCTACGTTTATCTATATCAACCTCTACGAGAACGTAACCGGGGAAAACCTTTTTTTTCTGAATTTTTTTCTTCCCGTTTTTCATCTCGGCGACGTCTCTCATCGGAACTTTTATCTGATAAAGAATTCCGTCGAGAACCTTCTCGTCGATCAGTTTATTGACAGCCTCTTCAACCTTCTTCTCATAGCCGGAATAAACATGTAGAACGTACCACCCCTTGCTCATCAAAACCCCTATCACATTCCCAAAGTAATAATCTTAGATATCGCTTCCAAAGACAGAAAATCAATAACCGTTAATAGCATGGATACTATAATAAGAGAAACCACCACGACAACCGTCTGAGACGCAACGTCTTCTCTAGAAGGCCAGCTTACTTTCTTTAACTCGGCAAAACTCTCCCTAACAAAATCAATTATCTTCTTCATAAATCAACCCTTTTAAATAACATCCTATCAATCGCCCATACGGATAACCGACAAATAAACCAGGGCAAGCAGGACTCGAACCCACGACATTCGGTTTTGGAGACCGACGTTCTACCAACTGAACTATTGCCCTAAAATTAAAAAAAATAAAATTTATTTTATTTTTGTTTCCTTGTGAAAGGTATGCTTTCTATCCCATTTGCAATACTTACTCTTTTCCATCTTACCCTGTATATTTTTTTTATTCTTCATAGTCGTATAGTTTTTTCTATTGCATTCCGTACACATTAACGCAATTTTCTCATTTGTACCTTTTTTTACAGCCATAAAAACCCCTGTCTATTCTAAATATTAAACCGACAAAATTCATAGCCTCTAATCAGAATTGAACTGATGACCTCATCCTTACCAAGGATGCGCTCTACCAACTGAGCTATAGAGGCAAAAAAAAGTCTGATAAATATACAAGATTATTTAATAGTTGTCAATAAAATTTTAAATTAAATTTTGTTTAAACGGATTCAATTAATTTTGAAGATTCTTCAATTAATTCTTCTAAAATGTTTGATACGGCAAAAATTGATTCAAAAAATTCCTGATAACTGTTCTTAACCGACTCCAAATCTTGAAGAACTATCTCGCCGCGCTGATTAATTTGATTAATTCTAGCGATCAGATCTTTAACCATCGGAGTAATTTTTTCAACCTCTTCCGCCGTTTGAGACGACAACTTATCTACCTCGTGAGCGACTATAGCGAATCCTTTACCGGCCGAACCCGCTCTAGCCGCCTCTATCGCGGCGTTTAGCGAAAGAAGGTGCGTTTGATCGGAAATCTCGGTAATAGCGTCTACTATCGGCGTAAAATTTTGCGACAACTTCACAAGACCGTCGTTAGATTTGCCGACGTTGCTTAGAGCGTCGTGAGTTATTGAAAAAGAATTGTTTATTTCCGCAAAAATCATCTTTATATTATCAACTTTTTCGCTCATATTTTTTAACGAATTTGAAAGTTTGTTTGAAATATCGGTTAAATTTGCGCTTTTAGAATTCAATAACTCGCTCAAATAAAAATGACAATTCTCCTTTTTATTTAAACCGCCGTAAATAGCCCGAGCCATTGATTCGCATTTGAAATATCCGCAACCGTTGCAATTCTTAAAATCGACCGGTTTACTCTTCCCCATATCTTGATAAATTTTCTGTAATTGTTCGTTATTTACGATAGCCGGATCAAATTCGGAATTTCTTCTGGTATATTTTCTTTCAAAAGTTTTATCTTTGAGATCTTCTTGTAATTTTTTAAATTTTTTCTTAAAGTTCTTTACTCCGCCGTAACCTCTCTGTTGTTCTTTAATCCTTCTATTATAAAAATAATCGGCGTCGTCCAGGGTAAATCCTTTGATATATCCCGGACCGAAAGCGCATCCTTTTTCGCAATTGAGAGCGTCTATAAAAAGAGGAACGTCCCGGTTTTCGTTTATGTTTTTTATTAATTCGTCAAAATACTCTTCATATATTATATCCCCTTCGATTCGCCGGGCTCGAAGCGGTATATCCATATCTCTAAGAATTACCTCCCTCATTCCTCCCGGTCTTGAATAAGCGACGCCTCTTTCGGCTTCAAAGTCGTCAAAACCATCCTCAGGCATATTCATAACGTCGATTTTTCGTTTCTTGATATACTTGAGTAGTTTTTGAAAAGTTATGTTGTAATCAATGTAGTTTTTTGTATTTGGATCTTTAAATTCAAAAGTATTTCCGATACAAGAGCCCAAAAAAGCGATTTCGCCGTTGAATTTTTCCGTCTCTCTCAGATATCTCGCCAAGGATAAAGCGGGACTATCGACCGGCGCCAAATATTGCATTAATTGAGGTTTGTAGGTCTCTATGAATTTAACGACAACCGGGCAAGTTTGCGAAATAACGCATTTCGGATTATTTTCCTTAATAAACTCCTCGTATTTCATAGCGGTAAGTTCGGCGCCAAATCCCCCGTCGTAAACTTTTTTTGCCTTTAAGTTGCTTCGAAGATATGCGATTATTCTTCGGTACTCCCCTCCCCACGAACCGACAATCGCCGGAGATATAATAAAAACCAAATTTTCATGGGGCTTAGATAAAAACAGAGCAAAATCGTCCGCATAACTAATCGCCCCGCGACTGCAAACTTCGATGCACTTGCCGCAATATATGCATGAAGAGCCGATTATCTCTACCGTTTCGTCTCCGGCGTTTAAGCAATACTTAACCGGACATACGGCTATACATCTGTAACAATTAACGCACTTATCTTTATCAACTTTAACCAAATTCATAGAAACGACCTTGCGTAAAAAATTTTCTATTCTACTACAATAATCGACTAAAATTCAACTTTTATTAAATAAAATTTAGTAATCCGTCGGTTTTTTGGGGCGAGGAAGATTTTTCTATATTAGCCCATATGCGTCAAATTTATTTTTGACACATATGAGCTCTTATGTAAATTCGACGCATATGCGACGGTTTCTATTTCTTCAAAATATATGTCGCCCCTTTATATTTACCCACCTGCTCAATGGCGTTTTCATTTTTAAGATAGATCAGGTCATTTTTAATTGTATTTTTTGAGTAGTCCGGCAATTTTTCTAAAATATCCTGTAATTTTACCGGCTGGTTATTTGTTATAAAATCGACAATATCTTTTTGCCGCTTATTAAGATAACCGCCTATATTTGAGTAATTTTCATATTTTATCTGTAATTTTTTTATGAGAGTCTCCAGCGAGTCTAAAAAAAAGAGCAACCAGAGATCAATTTTTTCCGCTTCGCCGTAGCGGTTTTTTTGTCCATCCATTAAAGCCTCGTAATACTCCTTTTTTCGTTGTTCGACGATGCGTTCAAATGAGACGTATTGGACAAATTGATAGCCGGCTTTCATCAAAAGAATTGTTGTTAAAAGTCGGGATAATCTACCGTTTCCATCCTGGAATGGATGAATTGAGAGGAATTCATAGACAAAAAGCGCGACGACAATTAGAGGATGAAAATCATCTTTGTTGAAATTGTTGTTAGTCCATTCAATTAATTCCGACATTTCCTTATTAACTAAAAAAGGTTCTGTCGTTTTGAATATTGTTTTTTCCGTTCCATCGGGATACTTGGCAACGACGGCATTGGAAGAAGTTTTATAATCCCCTCTATGCCTTGCGTCTTTTTCACTTTTCCCGAGTAAAATTTTATGAAGCTGTTTGATATAATTTTCGGCGATGGGGATTTTATCGTAATTATCGAGTATTATTGAGAGCGCCTCATAATACCCGACAACTTCCTGCTGGTCGCGAGTTTCAAATTTGGTTATTTTAACATCTTTTAGAAGTTGTTTTATTTCGTCGTCGGTTAAAATTGCCCCCTCGATTCTGGTTGAAGACCCGATACTTTCGATAGTCGCGATCTTTTTAAGTTCTTTTAGATAACGGTTTTCCTGTTTTTCTATAACGCTCCATTCGCCTTTAAAAGAATCGATAAAACCGATTTTCTTTAATATTTGCCGATATATATTAGGGTTAAATTCCAGTTTTTTTTCAAGCGCTTTGTAATTCTCTTTTTTGAACATGCGCGTATTATATTCGTATTAAGTTCATAAATCAAGATATATTTGAAAATATTTTTACCTAGCCGCCCAACCTTAGGTTGCTTTTCAAATAAAAATTAGTAATACAAAAATTGGAGAACTTAAGAAAAAACGGAATTCCCGTAAATATCCATAGCGACGATTACCGGAAAATTGTCCGCTTCCAACTCGTAAACCGCCTCCGCTCCAAGATCGGGAAACGCTAAAATTTTTGAGTTTTTCACCCTTTTTGCCAAATAAGCCGACGCGCCGCCGAAAGTAACCAGATACGGGCTTCTATATTTTTGTACAATATCGGCGACATATCCGCTTCGCTCCCCTTTCCCGATAGACCCGATCGAGCCGAGTTTACAAACCGTCTCCAAAAACTCGTCCATACGATAACTCGACGTAGGCCCGCAACTCCCTATGGGATACCCCTCGCGAGCCGGCGTCGGTCCCATATAGTAAATCAGTTTATTTTTGACAGAAAAAGGAATGCCGCCGCCTCTCTCGACTAACTCGCGAATCCTGCTATGCGCGGCGTCTCTGGCGGATAAAATAGTTCCGCTTAATTCCAGCATATCGCCCGACCGCGCTTCTAATAATTTGTCAAAATCCGTTTCTAAATTTATCTTAATAACCATACCGACTGTCCTCTATTTACAATAACTCGCAAACCATTATAGAAAACAGCGGGTTTAAACCTACCGTTTCCCGCAAACAATTTGAAATCTACCTCTATCATACAATAATTTTTATCATAATCAAATATTTTTCAATATAGTTCGCGCGACCCGTCGGTTCTTTGGGAAATTGACGCATATGAGACGCATACATTTCTAGATGAAAAGAAACGCATATGTGTCATTTTTCATCGGGGAGCGACGCGGCGCATACTCCATATGTGTCAATTTCTCTCGAGGAGCGGCGCGGCGCATGCAGCTCCATATGTGTCAATTTCTATCGGGGAGCGACGCGGTGCATACAGCTCCATATGTGTCAAATTATATCGGGGAGCGGCGCGACGCGACATACTCCCTTCCAAGTGGAGATAAATTTAGATTTCGCCTGCGCATATTTTAAATATCCTTTGAAGAATATTAG
>MWDO01000022.1 GCA_002070605.1 Spirochaetes bacterium ADurb.Bin133 | reverse complement strand
CTTCAAAGGATATTTAAAATATGCGCAGGCGAAATCTAAATTTATCTCCACTTGGAAGGGAGTATGTGTCAATTTTCATCGAGGAGCGACGCGGAGGCTATACGTCGCGCTGAACCCTCGATTTCGCGTCCCGCGCGTATGCGAGGGGAAATCGAGGGTTCAGTTAATCATAAATTAACTCGATTCTTGGGATATATTTTATTTTTTTATAAGCTTTATTCTTCACAACTTCATATTTCATCTCATTTCTCGATATTTCTTTTTTATTTAGAGCATACCATTCCGAAGTCGCTACCTCGATAATTCCAAAATCCGATAATTCTCCTCCGCTATTTGTCGCGCAATATCTCAAGTCCGTTTTCCACATAGGATCGATCAACAATCCAAAGTTCTTATCGGGATTGGCAATCCAATATTTAACTATTGCCGTAATATTGATAGAGATTTCTCTATAAGAATTAGGATAGGGTATTTCGTCAAAATCTTTATCTTCGTTACTTTTAATATCGAATACTATCAATTTACACAACTTTTCATCTTTTTCCACGTTATCTTTCAAATCGGAGTAACTATCCTTAGTCTCGTAAAAAGAGTAATAATTAACCTTCTCTTCGTCCCAATCGTTTAGAATAGGTCTAACGAATACTATAATATTTTTTCTATCTGAAGAAGCGTAGTTGACGTAGAATTTCAAAAAAGCTTTGGTTATAGTTTTATCCGAAATGGCTCTAAAATCAAAGCCGCCTAAAACAAAAGAGTCCTTTATCGAATCGGGACTACCCGATCCCAGATACATAATAGGATAGGTCAATTTTTTATCGCCGATAATTTTTACCGCGCCGTATCCTAAATCTTTGTCTAAATTCTTGCCTGAAAAATTCCTTTCGGGGTAGCCGCTTAATAAAGCGGCGTCTTTTGTCGCGGGTACTATATGTTTTCGTTCGCAACCGGATAGAATAATACTAAAAAGCGCCAATATATAGACTATTTTCATAATATGCTTAATATTCTTTATTTTTCGGCAATTAATAGCATATTAGTAACGGGATACTCCATTTTATTGAGTTTTCCTTCGTCTAAAGTATAAAGCTCGACTTTTCCTATAAATCTGTTTTCTACAATCCACCGGTTGCAATAAGCGTTAGATCTCGGATCGATTATAAATCCGGCTTTTTCCATATTATCTTTCCACTCGCTAAAGCTCCAAAAACAAAATGTTTCGTTCATTTCGCTCGACCAATTATCCGTATAATCTTTTCTCGACATAAATTCGCAAGCGTCTTTTAAGTTCAAGTATACATATTCGACTCCATTTAGGGTTTTTACGCTATACTGAAGTTTATATCCGTATTTTGACCTAAAATCTATTGCAAATCTTAAAAATCGTCCAAAAGTCGATAGTTCGTCAAGATAGCTCTTGAATTTTGATTTATCGTCGAATTTCTTATCGTAATCCGTATTACGACCGTCTTCTTTATTAAGTTTCATAAAAACGTATTTCTCTTTGTTTTCCGGTCCTACTACGTCCCGATTGATCCAAACCCCATGTAAACTCAATTCCATATAACGAAATTTAATAAATTTGAGGAGATCGTCTCTTCCCCCGTAAGATTCAATCTCGTGAGTCAAAGAAGAGGTATGGATAGTATTCATTGAATTCGGTTGAAAAACTAATCCCGTTACCGCGTTCTTTTGGGAGAAAAAAACGTTTGGATTTAAAAATTCTCTATTATTTTTCCTCTGGATGCACAAATCGTATAAAACTCTCGCGACCTCTATTCCATAAAAATCCGATTCGTGAAATTTGTTTTCGTTACACGCCAGTTTGATCCACGAGCCTACCGCGCAGCCTATATCTCCTATTCGTCCGGGTTTAATGTAGGGAGAAGTTTCATTATATTTCAGCAGAGCTATATCGTCCATCTGTCTAACGTAAGTATTGTAATCCCTTGTCTCGGTTAGGTCGCCGTCGTCCCCTATCATAGAATCGCAGAATAATATTTTTACCCTTTCGCCGATATTATAATTTTTCCATATCCAATACGACGACGGATGAGTTTTCTCAAGAACCTCGCCGTTTTTTTTCCAATCCTCTTCGCTATACGCGATCTTTTCAACCAATTCCCACGGTAGTTCTGTTTTATAAGCGCGCGTTTTTCTATCGATTAACTCCGCCGGCAATATCCTAAAACCAAGTTTTTCATATCCTTCCAAAACCGGCGTCGAACAGATAACGACGGTATTTTCCGGAGTAAGATCAAAACGTCCGTCCAGTTCGTGTTCGATTTTTTTCAAAGTATACTCTGCAAAATTGTCTATTTTACCGACGTCGTCTATACCCGCTATAAAAATCGGAATGTCAAATTCCCTTGAAAAATCGCTTAACGCCATAGCTCTTATATAAAACGGGATAGGATTTCTACGAGTGTTAGAATGATTGCATGAAGTAACTGCAAAAATTATATCCTCTATTTTAGAATTTGTCTTTATGGTTTCCCCATTAATATCTAAGACGCCGTCCAATCCGGCTTGAATTAATCTATAAATATATTTGAACTGATAATCGGTCAACAAATGATGTCTTCCCGGAAATAGTATATGCATAAAGTCCTCCAATTATAATTATAACGATTCAATTCTATCAAAAAAATTTTATTATAGACATTAATTATTCATTATTTTTCAAATTTTATAGTTCTTTTGAATTTAATAAAATTCCTTTTATTTTTTTAATTTTTCATATATAATAACTGATATTATGTTTGGAGGCTAAAATGAAATTTATTTTTACAATTATATTTTATTTATTAATTTCAGTTTTTATCTATTCAGAATCTATATGCAAGGTTTTACCTATCAATAAAAAACAATCCAGCGGAGTGTACGTTAGGCAGGGAGACGAAGTTACTATATCCGTTTCAGGAAAATGGAGTTTGTGGGATAAATACTCTCTCGCAGACGGCAAAGGGCACGACTATAAAGCTAACGATCTTGGCAACTGGGGAGCGTTGCTCGGAAAAATAGGAGCGGGAAAAGTTTTCTATATCGGAAACGGGATTACTATCTCAAGCCAGAACGAAGGAGTGTTGTACCTTTTTCCCAATAAAGACAAATATCTTATTGAAAATCAGTCGGGAGAGCTTAGCGTAACGATAACGGGCGGAACTCCGATAGAAGACTTCAAAAACGAACTTACCTCTTCTATGCGTAAATTTGTATTCAATCCAAAAGACGGGCTTTTATCTACTAATATTTTGGTTAATTCCGGAGATTTTATACAAATCTACGCCATGGGTTACTGGAATATGTGGGACGGAGTATATCCGGAGGTAAGCGCCGAAGGGCACGACTTCCTCGCAAACGGCGAACCTTGGGGAAAACTTTACGGCAGCATCGGTTCTTCTTACGGCGAAAGTCTTGAATATTTTCCGATCGGAGAAAAAACTTCTTATACCGCCGCTAATTCGGGAATATTATCGCTATATCCATTTATAAGCAATTATGTTGCCGTTAAAAACGGCGAGCTGGAGATTTATATATCCGGCGGATCCGAAGCTCTCGAAGAGCAAATTGCCTCGATAGATAAAGAAGTTCAAAAATATTCGGAACAAATGATCCTAAACAAACTAAACGCATTTAGAGCCGCATGCGGACTAAACGCGTTTACAATAGACGACAGATTATCGAACTCGGCAATAGGACACGCTAAATATATGGTAAAAAACAACGTTTTTACAAGAGAACAAGATATAAACAATCCTTTTTTTACCGGCGTAACGCTGGAAGAGAGATTGAAGGCGGTCGGATACGAGGGAAGAGTAAGAGAAATGTTTTGTATGTCTGATTTGACCGCCGACGCCGTTGAGCTTTTTATCAACTCTATTTATCATCGAACAAGATTAATGGATCCTTTGATGTCTACTTTTGGCTACGGTTGTTACAAATCGGGTGACAGCACTATACATACCTTTAATTACGGCTATTCGGAAGAATCAGGCGACGTTTCTTCGGACTGGACGTTTATAGCTTACCCTGAAGACGGCGCGGTTAACATTAATTACTCTTGGAATGGAATAGAAAATCCGGATCCTTTTCCAAGCGGAACGGTTAAACCTCTAGGCGCGCTGGCTACTATACTTTTTAAAGAGCAGATAAGTAAAGTAGAAAAGGCTATGATTGCAGACGCAGACAACGTATTAATAGACTGCTTTGTTATTAGTCCTCAAACGGATATTAATGAAAAAAAGATAAACGCAGTTTCGTTAGTTCCAAAAATTCCGCTAAAAGCAAACTCAACGTTTTTGGTTAACGTCGAGGTAAAACTCGGTTCGACCGACGAAGTTCAATCGTTTAGCTGGAGTTTTACGACTAAAAAATAGGCGTCTTTGAGCAAAATATTGAAAACTTTCGCTCTTATTATAATAACGCTTATTTTTGCGCTTAGCGTATCTTGTAACAAGGTCGAAGAAGATTATATTAAGACATACAAAAAATCTTCGATATCTATAAACGAAGTCGTTCGAACGAAAAACCGGTATGAGAATTTATACAAGAATAATTATATTAATCTAGAAAACGGTTACCCGTTCTACGTTTTAAGAAACAAAGTTCCTCTATTTTTAGAAAGACCCGCTAAAATAGGGGAGATTCCCAAAAACTACATTTTAATAAATTTCGGCGAGATATTATTCCCCGTTAAAAGCGATTTTAATTCAGAATATTTCTACTTTGTGAAAACTATTAACGACGAGTTTGGTTGGATAAATACCGGTTACGGCATATCGTTAAATTACAATGAAGATGAAAATTTGTATTATTTTAGCGACAAACACTATCTCAAAAACTACGTTTTAAACAAAGGCGACGTAATTAATTCTGATAAAATAGTATTAATCAAAAACGTCGTCCCGATGTTGCTGAATAATTTTCAAACAGACGGTTGGTTTTATCCGACGGATTACAAATTAGCTCTTGAACTTTCAAAATATGGATTAAATGTAGCTACGGATAAAGACACTTACTTTCGCGTCGCCTCAGCTTACGATTGGAATGTAAACGAAGTTATAATTATTAAAAATTTAGTAGCGGATTCTTATCAAAAACTTGGTTTTTTGGACGAATCTATTAAAATCCACGAATCTTTAATTCAATCGCAAAATTTTTGGAAGAGGTCTGATAATTCTCAGATCGGAGGATTAAATTCTATCGTAAAACTGGAAAAAATACTTCTTGATAAACTATCGTTGGAAAAAGAAGGGACAAAAGAGTACGACAAAATAAAAAAATACATAATCGATATTATACTGAAAATGGGAGATCAATACAGTCATTTTGGAGTGCTGGATAAAAACTGGAGATATACCGCTTCCGAATGGGCGTTAG
Organism: Spirochaetes bacterium ADurb.Bin133; assembly: GCA_002070605.1. Lineage (GTDB taxonomy): Bacteria > Spirochaetota > GWE2-31-10 > GWE2-31-10 > MWDO01 > MWDO01. The sequence continues at coordinate 40,867 of MWDO01000022.1, read as the reverse complement.
ATATTCTTAGCAAAAACGTATCAAGCGATAATTTTTTCAGCTTTTGCGAAATCCTTATGAAAAAAACCGTTTCAGAGGGATTTGCCGATCTGGTTTTGGTCTATAAAGCTCTTCAATTGTACAAAACCGGCGACCAAAACAGAGCTCTTGAGATATTCTCCTCTCTAAAACCCAAAAAGAAATTTACGCGATCGCTAAACATAGACGACTGGCTATCCGTAAATCAAGTGGCTCCCGAATCGTTTATTTATCAATACTCTTTCTAATTAACTCCAAGCCCGTAAGTATGCTCGTCGGAATAAGCCATATAGTCTATCTCTTGAAATATCGTATCGCGCCATTCGCATTGCGATAGAAGTTCTTCGTTAATATTGCCGGAAGAGACCATATCGTAAAGTTCCAGGAAATTACTCAGGTGAGTTTTAACTTTCTTCATCGCATACTCTACCGTCGTATTTGTCGTTATAATAAAAGCCCAACATGAAGTTTGAGCTATGAGCAATTCGCGAGCCATCTGGTTTAGAATTCGTCTCACTTTCGTATCATTCGTATTTGGATAACGATTTGCCAATTCGGCCATTTTTTCGGAACATTCATGGTAGTGTCTATATATCCAATCGTTTCCTCCGTTTAACCATACTTCCATATATCCCTTATTTCCCCAGCTCGACATAGAGGGAGTAGAAACTTGATTTAACGGATATTTCTTTAGATAATCCGACGGAGTTATCATTTTTACGATATTAGATTTACTTATCTCCCTGCATAGAGCGTCAATAAAATCCGGTCCCTCGTACCACCAATGCCCAAAGAGTTCCGCATCGTACGGAGCGATAATAATCGGCTCTCTATCCATAATAGTCGTCAGATACTCTACCTGTTTTTCCCGGTTAAATTTAAAATTTGCCGCGTGCAAACTAACTTTTTTCATCGCCTCTTCTCTATCGTAAGGCAGTTTTTCCTCGTTTCTTCCGGTAATTTTATAATATTTCAATCCGGTCATTACCCTTATTCCGTCCGAATGAATATATTTTTCTATATAATCAAACGGAAGATCAAACCCTATATCTCTATAAAAATCTCTATAATCGGGATCTCCGGGATACCCTTCCTGAGCGGACCAAACCTGTTTGCTGGACTCTACGTCTCTGCCAAACGCGGCTACCCCATTCTTACAAAACAATGGGGCGAAGATGCCATATTTCGGTCTTTTCTCCGCATATAAAATTCCGTGCGTATCGGTAAAAAAATATTTTATACCCCATTTTTTTAGATAATCTTCAAGCCCCGGATAGTACGCGCACTCCGCGTTCCACATCCCCGATGGATATTTACCAAAATGTTTGAGATAATTTTTAACGGCTATTTCTATTTGAGCGTTAACGGCGTTTTTATTAACGCTCATTAGCGGCATAAAACCGTGAGTGGCGCTGCAAGTAATAATTTCCAGTTTGCCTATGTCCTGAAAATATTTAAATCCCGCCAATAGATTTTTATTATATTGGTTGATAAAAACTTTCCGGCATTGAATAAGTTTGGTATTATACATCAAAACTATCGGATAAAATTCAGAATTTTTTGTTCGAGATAGCTCTTTTTCAGAGAGCTCGATTAAAAGATTCAGTTTATCTATAAACCTGTTTTGCAGTAATTCGTCCGAAAACATTTCGGCTAACGGAGGGGTTATTGACATTGTTAATTTAAAATCAATATTATCCGCAGTAAGACTTTCAAAAACTTGCAATAAAGGAATGTAAGTTTCTATTATCGCCTCGTAAAACCAGCTCTCTTCTAAAAAAGACTCATGCTCGGGATGCCTAACAAACGGCAAATGGGCGTGAAGTTGCAAACATAAATATCCGCTTGACATTTTATCTCCCTATGTTCTAATTAAGAGGTCCGAACGGCGAACTAGGCGACGCCAAAGAATCGCTCGATTCGTTATCCGATACGTTGCCCGCAAGAAATTTCATTAATTCTTGACTCCCTATCTGTTCAAACATCTGATCGGCTCCGCTTGCTTTAAGGATCTGTCTGAATTGATCTTCCGTTAACGACCACTCCGCGTCGATCTGATCCGATATATCGTCTCTGGGAGACATAACGACGTTAGACCTCAACAAAGACACATAATAGGTTTCTTTAAAAAAACCATAGTCCGCCACATACTTTCTATTGGGTTGAGGTAATTTGATATACCAATTCGACGCGGAGCTGTCAATCTTCATATCAAAAAACGAATCGGCAGAATCGACCTTGTCCGTCGTAGTGATATCGTAAACTCTTATGAACATCTCCTTGTCGCTTAATTGATATTGGTCAAAAACCTCTTTAGATATTTCCCAATATGCAAATGCCCAATACGGATCTCTTATCATAAACACCAATCTATTTTTTCCATAGCTTTTTGGAAGCTCTGAATTTTCTTTATATACTTTGCTAGGTCGGTAGTCGTCTTTAAAATTATTCGACGATAAATTTCCAGAATATTCATCTTGAATTAACTCGGTTTTTTCAACAAAGGGCTTAATATTTGCGCCGCTCTTTAATAAAATCTCGACCAATTCGCTTTTTTTCGATTTTTGATCAAATTTGATTCCTATCCCGGTAGCGATTTTCTTCAACTCCGAGATTGACAACGAGACCAAATCTTCTTTCTCCATCATATTACTCTCCTAAAATTATAATATAATTATTAATTGAGCTGATCCAAAATTCAAAACTTAGCAGCTTTGGACTATTGGATAATCCCAATTTTTTTTAAATCTTTCGGCATAATACAGCCGTATTTTAAAACATACTAATTAACTCTCGGCGTCGATCGTTAAATTAATATGAGCAATTTTATTATCAATATATGAAAAATTAAAATCCGTTATTTTATAATTAAAAACGCAAGAAATAATACCTAAATGTTTATCCTCGCTTAACATATATTTTAGCAGTAAGGTTTTCATATCTTTTGTAGATTTTATCTCGTCGATAATAGTCTTTAATATCTTAACATTATTTTCATCCGCAAAATTACTTACCGTTACGTAAAATTTATTTTTTGAATATTTCAGTTCCAATTCGTAATCGTAAGGTCCGTAACTGTACGCGTTTGCATTTTGTAAAAGTTCCTGAATAATATACGACAAGTTTGATACGTTCTTTTTTATCTGTTCTTCGGTTTTAAAAAAAGGCGAATGAAATTTTGATAAATAGTATTGCAAATATCTTACTAAAAAAACTCGGAATTCGTTTATTTCATCCCAACTGATCTTCTTAAAGAAAACGTTCAGCAAGGTATCGGACTCTTTCTCTTCATGATGAAGCGAAACGGAAGGTATGGCGTTATCTTTCTCAAATTTTATCTCTATTATATTATGCGGAGAGATATCTATATCTTTTATATAGTCATTAATACGGGCAAAAAGCGTAGCTTGTATGGACTGAATTATTTTATTCGATTCTCTTCCCAACAAACCGTCGTGCTGTTTTCTATAAAAAAGAGCGAATATTCTTAAAGTAAAATCGGTAGTAAAACGTATCAAGGTAGTTTTGTCTAAAACCTTTTGATAAAAATGTATAATATTGCTATCAACCTTCTCGTTTATCATAACAGATATTTTTATACCTCTAATATTAATTAAACTACTTTTTTTACTTTATATCAATCTATTTTTAAAAAAACTATTTATTTTCGAATTTCCAAATAATTTTTCCGTTTTTATCAACGTATCCAAAATATCTTTCAAAAGCCTTGCTCTCTCCTATCCGAGCCGCGCCATTTTTGAACCGACTAACGTAAGCGTACCGGGGAGTTATCGAAATATTTCCGTCTGCGTCGACAAATCCCCAAAGTTTATCTATTCTTACGGCGGCAAGCCCCTCGCTAAAAGTTTCTCCTTTTTCATATAAAAACGGTATCTTCAAAACATTTTTATTATCAACGTATCCCCACTTATTGCGCAATCTTACGGGAAACAAGCCGCCGCCGTAACTTTTTATTTCGTCGTAAATAGGAGGGATAACATACGCCCCTTTAGCGTCTATCGCGCCCCATTTTTTATGATAATAAACCAAAGAATAACGACCGCCGTCAAAATCTTCAGCTTTTGAAAATTGCGGCTCGACGACGACGGCGCATTTTTCGTTTATAAATCCCCAATATTTATCTATTTTTATTCGAGCCAAACCGTAATTAAATCGCTTCGCCCTATTAAACATAAATCGCGACGCCGGTTTGCCGTTTTTATTAATATACCCCCACTTCCCGTTTTTTTTCACCGGGGCTAATCCCGAACCAAAATGATCGCCTCCGTCGTAAATAGCCGGTATTACAAAATTTCCGCTTCTATCTATATAACCAAACTTCCTATTCAAATACGTTAAAGCCCTCTCTTCGTAAAAATCCCACGCATCGTCGTATATAGCGGGTATAACCAACTTGCCGGCGTAATCTATGTAGCCCCATTTCTTACCTATCCTTACTCTGGCGTACCCGTTTTTATACGCTTTAACTTCGTCGTATATGGGAAACGCCGCGAACTCCCCAAAATTATCTATAAATCCATATTTAATGGAAACTCCGCTTGCTAGCGCATCTAGAGACTGCTCGCTTATTTTCCCGATTTCAGCCCTATTCTCCTTGAAGTCTTTTGCAAAATCAAATTTCGGCTGAATAACGACGGCACCGGAAATATCTGCGAATCCGTATTTTCCGCCTTGATAAATCAATAACAAATTATTCGAATATAAGTCGTTAATATTTGCAAAGAAAAAGAGCGACGTTAAAAGAATTGATTTGCCAATTAGAATTTTAATTCGACAGCTCCTTTTAAAGTATGCGACCTTATATCGTCCGTATTAATTTTGGCTTTGTCTAACGCCCAATATGTCGGTTCGTAAGACAACGAAACTTCAATATTTTTATTTCCAAAAAAGACCTCGACTTCAGTCGATAGCGACTGAAATTGATCGTACGCGTCGTAAATATTTGTTTTTGGAATTTTTAAACTAAAATTATAAATTATCGGTTTATAGCTTACGCCAAAATGTTTAAATCCGTCCCACTCGATTTCAAAATACGCTCTCTCCTTAACGCCGAAATTAATGCAATCGTAATAAAATATCGCTCTATTATTAATAGCAAGCTGTATATCTATCATTTTGCTTATAAAATTAAACGGCTTTATGTTAAATTCCAAAATATTTTTCTCTTCAATATAAGCTCGAGTTTTCCCGTAGGCGTTATCTACATAAAGCAAATCGGCGGTCGCTATCAAATAATTTTCAAGAATAAAACTCAAATAATTAATCTTACTTTTTAATTCTAACAAAATTCCCAAATTCGTCCCGACGTTTAGGTTTGAATAAAATTCAATCTGATTTGAGCCGTCCGGAAGCGCCAAAACGTCGTCTTTGTCGTTAATATCAAATTTTATATGCAGAGGAATTGAAAAAACAAGAGAAGAGCCCGTAAACGTATAATTTCCAAACTCAAATCCCGCTTTTATTCCGGTCTCGCCCAACGCGTTAAATTCTTCAAATACAAAGGTATTTCCGCCGTTATTCGCCTCTCTTCTATCCATCTTACCTCCCAGTTCGCTATAAACGTACGGACCGAAAATAACATTTTTATTTTTAAAAATATCAAGCTTTATAAACGCGCCAAATTCCTCTTTAAAGACGGGAGAATTTTTCATAGGAGTAAAGTCAAAACGCGTTGGATCGTTTGAAGAGTCGGAAAATCGGAATTCCGCCGAAGTTTTCGAATATATCTCGGGAATACATAAATCTTTCAATTTAATATCCGGATTCTCCTTATCTTTTACCTTTTCAGCTCCCTTGTCGATTTGCTCGCCCTCTTCGGAAAAGACGTTAAAAGCAATTGTCAAAATGAGAATTAGAGCAAATATCTTTTTCACGCGCATCTCCAACTATTTTTCGTTATAATAGCGCAAAATATTAAAAAATCAATAAATCTCTTTTAAAAAAACTTTTTGTATATTATTATAAAAATATGAAAAAAAAATTTATAATACCGGTTTTTATTTTATTTAATTTTTGCTGTTTTTCGCAACCCAAAATTACCGTAACGCCGCCGTTTTTTGATTTCGGCGAAGTTAGCGGAGGTAAAATAGTAAGCGGCGAAATATTTTTTGAGAATTTGGACCCCGATACCGTTAAAATAACGTTCAGATCTAATTGCGAATCAATTTTTATGCCGATGAAAAAGGTCTTTATAAATCCTTCCAAATCGCTAATGGTTAGGTTTGAAATGTCGACCAAAGAATTTAAAGGAGATATATCAAAAGAACTGGATATATATACTAACGACAATAATAGCGATAAAATACTGTTTCAAATAAAAGGGAAAGTTTTATCTCCAAGCGAAAAAGAGTCGGACGACGAAGTTTTTATCTTTAAAAGAATTCTAGACGAGAAAACTTTAAACGATAACAGAATAATATCTCTGTTTTCCTTTAGGAGTTGCCATAAATGTTTAGAAACCTCTAAGGAGTTATCGAAGTTATCCCGAAAAATGAACGCAACTTTTTATTATTATCCTTTAGAATATGCGGAAAATAAAAAAAACCTTTTTAACATATCAAAAGAGTTAGACGTATTTCCAAACGTTCCGCTGGTTATTTACTTGGGAGATTTTTTCGACGGATATGATAAAATAAACAAATTTATTGAAAAAAATCAAAGTCTAACCAATATTAGTAATACAAGTAAAATAAAAGACAAATCTAAATAAAAAATGAAGATAAAGTTAATTTGAATCGTTGTTTTTTACGATATATAATAAAAATGATTTTTTTAATTAATACAATTATGGGGATAAAATGAGAATATTAACGGCAATTTTCTTTAGTTTATTTTGCTTTACAAATTATTTTACATTTTCAAATACAATAAATCTTAAGATTTTATTTACCTGCGATAACAACGGACGACCTTTAAAATTCAGAAATATGGAAGCGGACGATCAAGGCGGAATTCCGGCGCGCGCTACTCTCATATCAAAATTAGCGGGCAACAGAAAAAAAAACAACGTTCTGATATTAGATACCGGAAGTATATTTACGGGAAGACCCGAGTCAAATCTTTTTAACGGAGCGACGGATATAGCCGGGTATAATTCGATACCATACGACGCGGCGGCTATCGGTATCACGGAATTGCAACGTTCCAGATCGGATTTTGACGCTATAAATAATAGAGCCGAATTTTATTACCTCTCCGCTAACGTCTCAACGCTCACGTTAACAAAGCGGGAAGAGCTCCTAAGCGACGGCTATCATATAAAAAAATTTGGGGGATACAAGGGGATAAAAGTTGGTATTTTCTCGGTAATAACCGAAGACGTTCGAAATTTAATACCTGCCGAAAATAAAAACGATTATCTGATATCAGATCCGATCAAAGCGGCAAGAGACGCTATCAACGAGCTTAAAAAACAGAAAGTCGATATTATCATCGGTCTTACGCATTTAGGTTATTATCCCGACGACTCAAACGTCGGCAGTCGGACGTTGGCAAACAGCGTTAAGGGAGTCGATCTTATTATAGACGGTAGAACCGGTTTAAACTTTTCAGACGCCGAAGTCGTTAACGGAATTCCTATTTTTCAAACTATGAAGTGGGGCTTGTATGTTGGAGAGATAGATCTAACGATAACGAATAAAAAAGTTAAGTCGTATAAATACGCAAATCATCCGGTTAATTTTAAAGTAAACGGAACTCTGGTCGGAGAAAAAATATCCGAAGATGAAAAAACCTTATCAAATATTGAAAAAGCGATGAAAAATAAAGATAGAATCCTTTCTAAAAAAATAGCTACAATAACAAACGGCGCTTCGATCGATCTAAAAACTATTAGGACCCGGGAAAATGAATTCGGCAATCTATTATGCGACGCAATTTTAGATTATACAAAAGCCGACGTAGTTCTCCAAAACTCCGGAGGAATTAATTACAAAGAATCAATCGATAATTCAATTAACAGAACAAGTCTTGATAAAGCGATGCCGTACGATAACTCCGTAGTAACTGTGAATTTAACCGGCAGGGAAATTATCAAAATTCTAGAATATTCAATAAGCAGAAAAGGATACGGAAGTTTTCTTCAAGTCGGAGGTATAAAATTTATGTACAACTCCAGCGGCGAAGTTTACGAATTATATCTCAACAAAACTCAACTAAATAGAGACAAGACTTATAAAGTAGCGATTAATTCTTGGTTGGCTATAGGCGGCGACGGTTACGAGTTATTTAAAGAAAAAAAAGGGTTTGTCGACTATTGCGCCTTAACCCGCGAAGTTCTATACGATTATTTAGCCGCTAAAAAAACTGTCAAGCCTGTCATCGACGGTAGAATGAAATTTACAAACTAACCTTTCCCCTTTATAATCATTTGGAGCGTTACAAGATGAAGGTTTTTATTTCAGGAATTGGCGGTCAAGGCGCTTCTCTTCTGGCGCAGTATTATATAACTTTGGGAAATGAAGTTTATGGAACAGACAAGACGTTAAACGAGAGAATAAAGGCGCTGGGAATAGAAAATAATATTTTAACCGGAGATAGCGCTTTAGAATTTTCCCAAAAAATAGACGTTTCTAAAATCGATTTGTATATTTATTCAAGCGCTTTCAGAGAGGATCACCCCGAGCGAACGTATTTTAAAGACAAGAATATATTAATATATGAAGTAGGGAGTCTAACCGACGAACTTATAAAACAATATTTGTCCGGTAAAATGACCTCTGACGAAAAGTCCGCTTTTTTAAATTCCAATCTCTTACCTTTAGCAAAAATAGACTGGAACAAAAAAAAATATATAGCGGTAACGGGCACGGACGGAAAAACGACGACGGTTTCGCTTATTTATCATATCTTAAAAAAGTTAGGCAAAAGAACGGCGGCTATATCGACTTTAGGAATGTTGACAAACGGCAAATTTGCGGACACAGGTTTCCATACTACTACCCCTAGTTCTCAAGAGCTCTATCAGCTCTTATCGAGAGACGAACTTAAAGATATAGACTACGTTATCGTCGAGACCACGTCGCACTCTTTAGCGATGGGTAGACTTGCTATGGCTTTTTTTGATATTGCCGTAGTAACAAATATAACTACGGAGCATCTTGACTACCATAAAACATGGGATAACTATTTTAACTCTAAAGCGAGATTAATTACGGAAAGACTAAAAGATAAAGGTCAAGTTATACTCAACGATATGGATAAACGATCGTTTGTTAAACTGGAATCTTTGTGTAAAAACAATAATATCAGATACAAAACTTTTTCCAAACAGGTATATAATAATATATCGTTAAGGGAAGAATTTGATACGGATTATAATAGAATAAACGCCTCTTTGGCGATTGAAGCGGTTAATTCCGTTATTGAAGACGGACCGGTTTCTATCCCGTTAAATTCAATTCTTTCAGATTTTTCAGGAGTAAAAGGGAGAATGGAGTTTCTACAGAAAAAACCGTTTTCAATTATCGTCGATTTTGCTCATACTGAAAACGCCTTAAACGAGCTTCTCTCTTCCCTAACCGAAAAACTAAGAGAGAATTGCAATATCAGAGCGGTATTCGGGTGCGCCGGAATGCGCGATAAAAGCAAAAGAGAAAATATGGGCAAAATCGCTTTCAAATTTTCAAAATATATTTATTTATGCCCGGAAGATCCCAGAGTAGAGGATTTGAGTTTAATTAACGTTGAGATCTTAAAAGGAATGGGGATAGAAATACAAGAAATTGATAAATTCAAACAGATTAATTATTGCGAATTTTTAAAAGAGGATAGGCGTATCAAAATTTTTCAGGAATTCTCCGTCAATTCTAGATATAAGGCGATTGAAACGGCAATATTTGAAGCTAAAGAGGGCGATATTGTCGTAATTTGCGGTAAAGGGCACGAGGAGACTATGTGCTTTAATACGACCGAATACGAATGGTCGGATCAAACGGCTGTTATTTCTATTTTAGAAAAACTTAAATTAGCAAAATAACTCATAAAATTTGACTTTTTAATAAACCGGTATTATCTTTTATATTATGGAGGCGAAATTATGGATATTTCTACAATTACTTCATCAACGCATAACGTTACGTATCCCGAAGCGGTAGAACCGGCCTATACCGTCTCTCCGACGATTGAAGAACCCGTAGTATACGCCGTAGACGATATGGTAGGGCAATATATCGATATCATCGGTTAGGCTTAGCGAACGTTTTGTCAGACAAATTTGTCGCATAGTCAAAAGCTCTCGTTTTAGTTCTTTCTCCTGCCTTGAGCTTGCAGGAGGGCGGAGGCGAAGTCGAAAAGTTCCATCTCCCCTTTTTTAGCTTCTTCCGGGTACACCTTTTTGACTATCTCGATAAGATTTGGGCTGTTTTTTACCCCTAGAAATGAGGCGTAATTTCTAATAGACTCTTTTATCATATCGGACGACATTAAATAGTATATCTTGTTATAAGAGATACCTAAATTTTTCCAAAGCCTAAATAACATCCATATAGGTTGAAAAGTTACCGAGGTTTCGTCGGCGTTATTAAAAACATAAATAATACTTTTCAATTTATTAATTTTATTATTTAAGTAATTCATAAACATTAACTTTAAACCGCCGATTTTTTCTTTTTCCAAAGAACCGGTGATATCTATAATGAAGGAATCTTTATTTTCATAGAAATTTATCATATAAAGTTTTTTATTTGATTTTTTATCTAAAAACGCATCTCTTTTACTGTAAATTTTTTGGATTTCTCTATAAATACTATCCGGATTAAAGTCAAATAATATTTTTTCTACCCCGGATTGAAACATAGAGTCAAGAATCATTTCATTTTTTTCCTGCAGTACGGGCATAATAAACAACTCAGGATATTGTAATTTTAGAGATTCTATCATATCTACAATCGAATAAACTGAAGCCTTGCTTACGATAAGAGCAATCTCGGGAACAAAATTTGGTTTATCTACGGTAGAATTAACGTCGACCATACTAAAAACCTCAGCCCCTTTATTGCTTAAATACAAGGAGTAGAATTCGCAAGATTTTTCATCGCCAATTAAGAGTATTTTCATTGAATCGCCCATTTAATATATAAATTTATCCGTATTTATTAAAATATTAATCGTATCTTTGAATAACAATCCATATAGCTGTAAATATTAATAACTCGCAACTAAGATATAAAAACCACTCAAGCATATTAATAACGTTTATGTTGCCGTTAGATATAAAATTGATACCCCACACAAATCTTGTTAGTATAATCCTAATCATCCAAAATATCAACACCACAACCCCGGCAAATTTTACGACGTTTGCGCCTAAAAACAAAAAAAGTCCTAATAGTAGAAGAGCGCCGCATATAATCTCGACTATACCAAAAATTACCTCTAAATCGTTATGATTTCTTGACAACTGAAAAAACGAGCCCTCTCCGATATCGGGGCTAACTCCGGCTATACCTAAAAAGATAAAAAAAATGCCGAGTATTACTCTAAGAACTTTTACCGAATAACCCGCTCTTGCGACTCCCATAACTCCTCCTAAATATACTTTTAATACAAAATGATTCTAGTATTTTAATCAAATTCAAATTTAAAATCAAGACCTATTTGAATTTCTTTTGCCCCCCATTCTAATATAAGCGCCTCCAAGCCTTTTATTCCTATTTCCATCTCTACCGGTCCCACATACAAGCCCATACCCATAGAAAACGACGGAACGTTAGCTTGCGTATTATAACTAAACGCGCTTCTTAACGGAAATTTTACTATACCTACTTTCGGCGTAAATTCTACTCCGGTAGATAGGTTAAAGGTTATATATTCGCCGGGGTTTAAGAGACGGTTAAAATCCGATAACGATAAATCAAGAGCTAATAAAAATTCAAAATATTTGTTATCAAAAGGTTCCCATACGATTCCGGTTCTAATCGTGAGATTCGTCATCCAAGTAATGCCGTTTTCATTTAGATAAACGTTTGAAGATATATCGTCGTTAATATTGTAATTTTCATTATCGGACGAAGAATCGGATGAAAAAAGTTTAGTCATATCAAAGTCAAAATTAATCTCTCCCGCGGCGGATTTTGGAAAAGTAATAAATCCCAAATCTGTTATAGCAAATCCGGCGGTAAATTTTTTTAGAAACACAAAGCTAAAGCCCATATCAATTCCAAGACCAAAGCCCCCAACTTTACCGTTAAACAGCAACGGCTTTAATAATTTGGCAATATTACTCATTTTTTCATCGCGTTCCATTCCGTCCAAAACATAGCCAAACGACCCCAGAGCATTCTGAACTAACCCTGAAGAACTAATATTTGACGCTATTTTTATACCAAACGGATATACGTTCCGTATAAAATCGTCGCTTAAAGGATTTGGATCTTTATGATAAATCTCGCCCGTTCCTTGCATATTTAAAAAAATAGTAGGCAAATATAAGTGCCCAGTAGCTCCAACGTGAATTTCGTCAAATATTTTTATATATTTCTCCAAAAACTTTGCTCTTGTAGAGATACTATACGTTAGATCCAAATATTGAGAAAAGGTCGAACTTACGTTAAAAAACAGAGAATTTGTTAAATCAAGTTTATTTGTGAAAGCGGAGAATAACTCTTTCCCCAGAGTAACCGTAAAGCTTGATTTTAGTTGAATTGAAAAACCAAAACTAAAAGTTTTAAGTTTCTTATACGCAAAAATATTAAAGAGACTTAGATCAAATCCCATATCGAAATTTGTATTATAACTATTCATATCTTCGGATTTTTTCTTAAAAATTTCAGTTACGTCTCCTATAGAAAAAATATTCAAAATATCGTCGGTTGAAAACGTATTGTTAAAATATCTGACGCCGTACGACCCCAAAACGTTAATACCGAATTTCTTTGGAGTTGAAAATAACCCCGCAGGATTGTAAAGCATTGACTCAAATCCTTCCGAAACCGACGCGAACGCCCCATTCCCGCTGATCGACTCGGCGGTTGTAATAAAGCTGATTGATTGTAAATTTGAGGCGCACATTATCGCGCTTAACAAAAATAATACCTTATATTTCACTTTAAATCCTCTGTTTTATATATAAAAATCCAATAAGAAAATCTGATTATTATTCCTTTTCCTGCCCGGGAATTTTAAATTTAAAGTTTCCGTCGATAGAAACGTTTACTTTTAAGTAATCATTAGACGAAAAAGTTACGATCTTCCCTTCCGAATTCCGGATCTTAAATTCCATAGACATCGACAGAGTTTTGGATTCTTTTAATAGAGCGAGCAAATCTCCGTTATATGTTTTTGAATTTCCATTAACGTCTTTATACGTAAAATTCGACGACACGCCAAATCTAACGGCGTTATCGGAACGAGAAGTAACGTAATAAACTGAATCGCTACCCGGCTTTAACGACAGATTTCCGCTATGTATTACGACTTTATCCTGATTCATCGCTAAAGATATATCTTTTCGAGTATCTAAAGTCGCGTCTGTTATCAGATACATTTCAAATTCCATCCCGATAGGAAGAGCGTTTTCTATATCTAAATAGAGCGTTATATCTTTCAGTTTCTCAAACGGCAGTTTTTTGCTAACGTCTATGACTTGAGGTATTGAAGATATACCCATAGCTTCAGCCAAATCAAAAGTATCGTAATCTCCAAAAAGTTTTATAGAAAACGGTATAACTATCTCCGCTCCCAATTGAACAATATCGTTTCTTGAAAATTGAGAAACGTCCAAAAATATCTCCTCGTTAGATCCGGGTATATCGATCGTTCTTCCAAAAAACATTTTTTTAGCAAAAACGTAGCCTGAGCCATCGGTATTCTCTATTTGTAAAAAATCTCCCACCTCTTTTAGCTCTATTCTTGAATGGGACGGCGTCTTTCCATCCTTTTTTGAGACGATCAAATTAGCGTCATTCTTTGGATATAGAGGGCTATAATAGTCTACCTTCCCGTCGCCGTCGGTATCAAAGTAAGAGAATATTCCCGAATTGGCTTCTTTAGTAGTATCCGCCGAGGGGTCGGGGATATTATTAATCGGGTACTGATTGGTAGAAGTCGGCAGGTTATTGAAGTTCAACGTATTATCAAACATCTTAGTAAGATCGATTGTAAAAGGAAGATCGTTAGTAACGTCGAGATTCATCGACAATCCTAATAAGCTTATCGACGAAAAGAGCTGGTTTTGGAGTTTTTCAAATTCGGAGGCGTTCTCGTCGACGGTCCTGTCTAAAAAAGAGGTCAAATCGTTAAATTCGTCCATATTATCAAATCCCAAATCAAACGTCATCGGATAAAAAACCCCTATAACCGCAAGCTTGTCGCTGAAACAAATTTCGGAAGTTATTCTGAGTTTTAAAACATTATTCGTATGATAAATGGAGTCGCTCGACGTATCTACGCAATTCAAACTAAAATAGAAGTCTTCGATTTTATATTCGCTATAATCAATATCTCCCGCGGCTCCGTTAAAATATAAAGGACATGGAAACTTTCCGACATAAACCAGTTCGTCGGTCTTACCGTTTAGATCAAACTTAGTATAATCGTCGTCGTTCGCATCGTCCGGAGAAGTTTTTAGCTCAAAAGCGATCGGTTTACCTTCCATTTGCAAATATATTTCGCAAATATCTCCGTTTTCAAGAACGCCGGACACTACGTTATTATTTTCAGTTAATGAATATTTTAAGATAATTTTCGACTGTTCGTCTTTAATCCCCTTAAACAGTATGTCGTCCGAGCCGTCGCCGTTTATATCCTTTTCTATACTAGCCTTTGTTAGATCGATCGTTAGATTTTCAATTAGACTGTTTTCCGAGAAGAGGTTGTATGTAATTTTATCGTCGCCGGAATTATCGTCTATTTTATCTAAATCTTTTGGGACGGGCCAGTACGCCCCGGCGTATTCATACTGAGGAATAGTACTATCGTAAGAAAAAGATTCGTTAGTAAAAGTATTGAGTATATCTCTTTTTAGATCGACGCTCGATAATCCTTCGTAACTTGGAAATTCGTATTTGAACGAAATTTCATAAGTTCCATCGTCCAGATTACTTCTAAACTCAGCCCCGCCGCCGGGAAAACTGTCTTTAATTATCGATTTTATATCTATTTTATTCTCATCAAAAAGCAAATGGTTGATTCTTAATTCTTTTTGAAATATAGGAGCGATAACCTGCCATTCCCACGAAGGTAAAACAGGGTTCTTTGCGACTTGCATAACTTTATCTATCGCGCAACCAAACAAAATTGTCAATACGGTTATAACAAGCGACGCAAAACCGGCTAACTTTTTTAACGACATACAAACTCCTTTTACTTAAAAAAATAAAATCAAACGCCCAGAGTTTAAATTCCTCTCTGTATTCTAAGATACCGTCGATATTAAGTTTGATTATATCTCTTTATAAGGAAGAATTCAAATATTTTGTAAAAAAAGTTTGTTATAAAGAATCGAGCTCTTTAAAAACAATCTCAAATTTTAAATATTTTAATTAATTCTATTCTATTGTGAATATCAAGTTTATTATAGATGTTATGAATATGAAATTCCACAGTTTTCAAAGAAATGTTTAAAATATCCGCTATTTCTTTGTTATATAAACCGTTCAATATGTGTTTAATAACTTCTTTTTCTTTATTTGAAATTTTATAATCCAGACATAACGTTTCAAAAGACTTTAATTTCAAATCTTTACCCTCGACCGCCGCTTCTATATCGATCTCCCGTTCTACGGGATTATTGTTTGACAACATTGAGGATATTTTTTTCTCAAACTCTCTAACGTTTTTTTTATTTTGCGCCTCTTTATTCCTTATAATAGAATCTACTTTTGCGCAGACCTCGTCCATTTCAAAGGGTTTAAAAATATAATCCAAAGCGCCCGCCGCAAGGCCTTTTATTTTTTCTTCGCCCGAAGTTTTGGCGGTCAAAAAAACAAAAGGAATATCTTTAAGTTCTTCGTTTAGCGTTATCTTAGAAAGCAGTTCGTTGCCGTTCAGACCGTCCATCATTACGTCCGAAATGATTAATTCCGGTTTAACGGAGCGCTCTAATTTTCGTATCGCCTCTTCGCCGCCGGTAGCCAATAAAACGTTATATTTATCCGACAAGCTCGTCTGTAATAATTTTAATATATCTTTATTGTCGTCTACTACTAAAATAGATTTCATTTTTTCATTAAACTCATATTCCGATAAATCGCCATACCCTTGATTAAAATCAGGTTTGCTATTATAAATCGCCGTATTATCGGCTATCGTAACATTTTTTCCCAAACATTCCGTTAATTTAACCGTAAACTTAGAGCCCTTTCCCAACTCGGAATCTACCGATATTTCTCCGCCGAGACTTTCGACAATTTTTTTTACTATACATAATCCCATTCCTATTCCTTGAATGTTTCTCTTGGAAGAAGAAAGTTGACGATAAGGTTTAAATAAAAACTTAATTTGATCTTCCGATATTCCAATACCCGTATCCGAAACTGTAAATAATATTTTATCCTCTTCTTTTTTGACGGATACAAAAATAGAGCCGTTGGGATTGGTATATTTTATAGAATTTTCTATCAAATTATTTGCAATTCTATCAAACGCCGCCGGATCCCCCTTCGCAAATAACGAAGGCTCAACCTCTCCGGATAGACTTATCTGTTTTTGGGACGCGTATTCGCTAAAAATTTTTATTTTGTAATTAATTATTTCCGATATATTAACAGAAGTTTCGTTGTCGTAAAACAACTGATTCCTTGAGAGTTTTTCTACGTCGAGTAGATTAATCATATCTCTAAGCAATTTATCGACGTTTTGCTTTACTACCATAATATCTTCGTCGGTCGAATGGGATTTTATGTATTTATCAAGATAATTTTTGATTAATGTCAGCGGCGTTTTAGTTTCATGAGTGAGATTAATAAAATATTGAGTTTTCTCCTGATTTGCTATCTGTAAAGCCTCTGTTCTTTCCGACACCTTCTTCTCCAAATTTTCAGTATTTTCATTTATCTCTTTGATCATCTTATTGAAAGCTATTTGCAACAATCGTATTTCGTTATTTGATTTAATGTAGATTGGTTTTACCTTATAATTTCCCATCGCAATTTTTTGCGCCACAATTATTAATTCTTTTATAGGATCGGTTATATATTTACTAAGGAGGATACTTGCATAAGTAACGACTATGATTAACAAAAAAGTGAATAGTACTATAAAAATTATAAGTCTAAAGATCGGTTTTTGAGTATGATATATCGGCAGAAAAAACAAATATTTGAATTCAGAATTTATAGAAAATTCATTAATGACAAAATACTTTTTATTTTTATATTTAATAACTTTGCTTTTTAAATCATTATACGACAAGAAACTAAATGTTTCCCGATACGCGTAGTTGTCGGGATCAAGAAATCTTGATATTTCCGTTTGTTTTAATACCTCTTCGTCCGTCAACAAATTCTGATAGTCGTTAAAAGTCATATTGCCCTCTTCGGTTACGGTTTTATCGTAAATATAACTTTTCTTATCGTAATCGTAATTGTAATCGTCGTTAGAATCGGGGTGATTTTTTAGAATTAATTTGTCGTTTTTATCAAGGAAAAACAGAGTCCCGATTTTTAAATTTTCAATATCGTTATAAAAATTCTCAAAACTATTTTTATGAAACATATAAACGATGAATTTTGTAATACTTTTATTATTGTCGTAAGCGCATGGAAATATAATAGCGGCTCTCTTGTCGGAATCGTAACCTACCGCGGAGCTATCGCTTAATTTCCCGATAGAGAATTTCTTATCGGGGTTTTTATCTAGTTCAAGAAACAAAGGATCGTTTATAAGATTTTGTACGTTTATCGTAATCGAGGTCAAACTAAAAAAATTTAGTTTATAATCCGTATTTGTTAAAAAAGATTTCCTGTCCAGCTCTATATAAAAAAAATCGCCGTTTAATTTTGTGTAAATTGCTCTTCTTATACTTCCCGGCGGAGTGTCGGCTTCAAATTCCCTTGTTTCTCCGTAAAACTCGGCTTCTTCCATCGCAGATTTAAAAGGGGGCGCGTTTAACAATTTCTTAAAATTGTCCATATTAGAAATTTCATGTATAGATAAAGAACTTTGATTAATCAAAGCGTCCGCGTTATATGATATTTGAGAAATTACCGAAGAATAAAATTCTATCTCTTTCGACGCTATGTGTCGATATATTCTGTTTGAAGAGACGTACACTATAATTATTAATGGAATAATTGAAATTGGAAGTATAACAAATAATAGTTGCCATCTTACTCTAAATATTTTTTTACCTTCAAGCGCCATATTTTTTTCCATTCGTTGAATTATTGAAAAATAACGAAACGTTTTTTTTATTTTTGTACTGTTTTTATATTATATCTAATAATTTTAACAAAAAAAGGCAACCATTATTTCAAAATAAAAAAAACGGCGGTAATCATGATAACAAATACCGCCGTTTAATAATAACCAAATTTAATTACTATTTCTTTTCAAATAGAGCTCTTATTTTTTTACCGACGATCTCTATCTCGTGATTCCCCAAAGCTTCTCTGTTCTTCTTTAAGTTTTTAGCCCCGCTTTTAGATTCCTCAAGCCATTCTCTTGCAAAAGTGCCGTCTTCTATCTCTTTCAATACCTTCTTCATCTCTGCTTTTACTTCAGGACCTATTATTCTCGGACCGGAAACGTATTCGCCCCACTCTGCAGTATTAGATACAACTTCGTTCATTCTTTGAATTCCGCCTTCGTAAATCAAGTCTACGATAAGCTTCAATTCATGGAGACATTCAAAATACGCCATTTCCGGCGGATACCCGGCTTCGGTAAGCGTTTCAAAGCCGTATTTAATTAATTGGACTGCTCCGCCGCAAAGCACAGCTTGTTCGCCAAACAAATCTTCGTAAGTCTCCTCTTCAAAAGTACACTCCAACACGCCGACTCTTGTAAATCTCATAGATTTAGCCATTGCGAGAGCTACCTCTTTAGCTTTTCCGGAAGCGTTTTTTTGTACAGCTATCAATCCCGGAACGCCAAATCCTGCGATAAAAGCTTTTCTCTCCTCCGTTCCCGGAGCTTTTGGAGCAACCATAATAACGTCCACATTTTCCGGCGGAACTATCTGTTTGAAAACAATACTAAATCCGTGCGAACAAGACAATATCTTACCGGCTTTAACGTGATTTTTGATCTCTTTTTCATAAACTTCCCCCTGAAGTTCGTCCGGCAACAATATATGAATAATATCCGCTTTTTCGGCGGCTTCAGATATGCTAAATACTTCAAAACCGTCCTTTTGAGCTTTTTTAAAAGACTGCCCGTCTTTTCTAACGCCTATGATAACCTTAACTCCCGAATCTCTCATACACAAAGCTTGAGCGCATCCTTGAGAACCGTAGCCTATAACGGCCACCGTTAACCCGTTTAGATATTTCATATCCGCGTCTTTGTCATGGTAAATAGTAACACTCATAATATCCTCCAAAATATATATAGCGCTTATAAAATAACACCTAATTTATAATTTTTTATAATATATTATTAAAAATGTCAAGTATTATGTTATTTGGGATGTTAACTCGCCGGTCTTTTGGGGGCGAGAGAAAAAAATTGACGCATATGTGTCAATTTCTATCGGGGAGCGGCGTTATCGGCGACGCGGCGAGTATAGCTCCATATGTGTCAAATTTCTATCGGGGAGCGACGCGTCGCATATGGGACAAATATTTTTAATCAGTAAATTATTAGAACTAATCTAAACCAAAACTTATTTTTCTTTCAATAAACTCTCAAAAATTTAACAACAGCTTCTAAATAAAAAAAGCCGCCTCGTATTTAAGAGGCGGCTTTTTAAATGGAATTTAGATTACGATACTTTGATCTTTATCTCTTTTGTTTTTTGCTCTTCTTTTTTGGGAAGAGTAAGCTCCAGCGTTCCGTTTTTATAGTCCGCTTCGATTTTGGTCGTATCTACGACGTTATTTAGATTGAAAGATCTCGTATAGCCGGACAGGTCAAATTCGTCGTTTACGCATCCGTAACCCTCCACGGGTTCTTTTTTACACTCCGCCGTAACGGTTAGGACTTCTTTTTCAACTTTTATATTTATATCGTCTTTTTCTACGCCGGGTATATCAAAAACTATTTTATATTCGCCGTCTGTTTCAAAAATATCGCAGTCCGGCGCCACGTACGAATATCCCCTTGTCGTTTCAACGTTCTGAATATTTTCATTTTTCCTTAAGTTCATATTATCCTCCTTAAAATTTTATTTGATTGCGATTGTAACGGGCTTCGCTTCGGGCGATTTCGGAATTTTTACAAGTAAAAATCCGTTTTTCATTTCCGCTCCAATCTTACCCCCCTCGACCTTCTCTTGAAACATTATGTTTCTTTCGAATTTACCGGTTTTTCGTTCTTTTAAGTGGTAATTTGTCTTAGCTTCATTTTCCGAGCCCTTTTCGCCGCTTATCTTTAGCGAGTTGTCCTTGTAAGATATCGCAATCTTATCTTTTTCTACCCCCGGAATGCTTACTACGGCGACGTATTCCGATTGATTCTCGTAAAGATTTACCTCCGGCCAATATGCTTTGTTTGAATATTTTCCCGGACCGGTAAATAATCTGTTCATCTCCCTGTTTAATCTGTAAAGATCGTCAAAAATTGTTCTGTACATATTTTCCTCCTTAAATTTTAAATGTTATTTAATGGTTATCTGTTTTGCTTTTACTTTTTCCAGTTTCGGAATAGTTATTTTTAATACTCCGTTTTTCAATTCCGCTTCGATTTTTTCGAAATCTGCGCCTTCTACGTTAAAACTTCTCTGAAAACTTCCCGAAGATCGTTCGTATCTGCTCTTATCGCTTTTTCCTTTTTTCTCTTCCCTCGTCCTGCTCCAATTTACTACCAGATTATCGTTTTTAAAGTTGATATTTATTTCGTTTTTCTCAACTCCCGGAGTTTCTAGTTCGATATAGTATTCGTTATCCCTGTCCTCAAAATCGCATTTTCCATTTAGGATCTTGTCAAACTCGGAATTAAATCCGCGCAACCATTTTGCTCCTTCGTTAAAAAACGACGGAAAAATATCGGTAAAATCCCTTTTTAATAATTCTTTGCTCATATTTAACCTCCTTAAAAATTACTCATATACATTGAAGCAATATTCGCGCCAATTTTACTATTTGTTAGAATCATAAAGGAAACAACAATTTATAAGAAATATAGGCAAAATTATAGAATATTTTTCATATTATTTTGAAATTTCTTTAAAATATAACGTTTATTATGAATAATCTAACTTTATTAGAACGCCGGATAAAAAGAGCTATCGATAGATGTGTGTATATATTACACAACAGTATAAAAAACGGGCTATTTTGTTGAAAAATTAAACAAATGGGTAATTCTATCCGATCAATTCGTTCATTAAATCGTCGATATTGAAGAATCCTTTTTTGCCATAGATCCATTGCGCCGCTAAAACGGCTCCCGTAGCCAACCCTTCCCTTGTTCTGACTCTGTGAGTCAACTCTATAGTATCGGCTATGGAATCAAACAAAACCGTATGAGTTCCGGGTATATAGCCGCCCCGGATAGAGGCGATATGTATCTCGTCGTTTTCGATTTTTCTATCGAGTTTATCCTCGACAAGTCTGTTTTTGTTAGAAAGGTTCTCCTTCAAAATATTGCCTATCATCAATTCGGTTCCGGAAGGGCTATCTTTTTTTTCTTTATGATGAAGTTCGTAAGACATAACGTCGTAAATATCGTTAAATTTATCAAATTTCTTTGACGCGTCTTTTAATATTCTAAAAAATATGTTTACTCCAAGAGAAAAATTGCCCGACCAAATAAAGCCGATTTTATTGCCGACGATTTTTTTTACCTCGTCGAGTTTGTCGTACCAACCGGTAGTTCCCATAACGAGATTAACTCCGTTATCGACAGATTTTTTTATGTTATCCGGCGCCGCATCGGGAAAAGAAAAATCAATCGCAACGTCGACTCCCTTGATCGACTCCAAGTTGAACTCTTTAAAATCAGCCTCCGGATTAAATTTGTCTATCGTTACATAATCATTAATGTTTTTATCTTTCAGAACTTTCTCGATCTGTTTACCCATCTTTCCGTAACCAATAATAGCGACTTTCATAAAACTTCCTTTTTTATACTTAATTTTTTTTATTGCCAAAAAACTCTTAACTCTCAACTCATAATTTATTTGTTAACCATTCAATAAAAGTCTCTTTATCAATCTCTATATCTTTTAGAATTTTTAATAATAAACCCCTACCAATATCTTCGCCTTTGTGATAAGGAACAGTTGCGCTTCTTTCATCAAAATGTTTAAAAAATTTGTGACTGCCATTCTGTCTTATTTCAACAAATCCAAGGTATTTTAAAAATCTTATTATCGTGTCGGCATCGACTATCGGGAATTTTGACATTATAGCGCAACCTCTATCTGCTGAACGCCAACAAAAACTTTTTCTGATAACATTTCATATCCCTGAACGTCAATACATAACTGAATAACCTCTCTAATCCTTGGAATTAGTTCTTCAATCGATTTTGCTTGAGTATAACAACTCTTTAATTCCGGAACTGTCGCTATATAAAAGTCATCTTCATCCTTTTCAATAATTACAGTAAAATTCTTTTTTGTCATAAATTCCGCCTTGTATTTTATAATCTAATATAATAGCAATAATTTGTCAAGGGGCGTAAGAAATTATCGGGGTAATCCGTCGGTTTTTTGGAGAGGCGGAGAAATTCGACACATGCGACATTAAGAATAAAATTGACGCATATGGCGCTCCCAACTTTAACGCATGGATAAGATTAATTATTTTTGTCGAACCGGCTATACTCCGGAACATATCTCTTTAATAATATTTTTATTTTATCGCTATCGTAACTGTTTGCCGCTATTTTAAATTCTTCCAACATCATATTTAAATATTTTTCATCTATTTCGACTTCTTCCCATTCGTTTGCGATTAGTATTTTATCAAATTTAGAAACTATTAAATTTTCCTTTTTATATGAAAGTTCTTCATATAATTTTTCTCCTTTTCGAAGTCCGGTAATCCTTATCGCTATTTCGTCTTCTTTACGACCGGAAAGTTTAATTAAATTTTTTGCAAGATCCATTATTTTTATCGATCTGCCCATATCAAGAATAAAAATAGAACCCTCTTGAATTGATATTGACTTCAATACCAAACAGGCGGCTTCCGGTATAGACATGAAAAATCTTTCTATATTTGGGTCCGTAAGATTTATCGGTCCGCCCGACTCGATCCGTTTTTTGAAGGTCGGTATTACGCTTCCTCTCGATCCCAGGACGTTGCCAAATCTTACGACGGAGAACTTTGTAGTCGACTGAAATTTATTATACGAAAGAGCGATAATTTCCGCAATTCGCTTGGTCGCTCCCATAACCGACGAAGGATTTACCGCCTTATCTGTGGATATAATAAGAACTTTAGGGACTTTGTTATTAAGCGCGGCTGTTACAAGATTATGCGTCCCTAGAATATTATTTTTTACGGCTTCGTCGGGATAATCCTCCATTAATGGCAAATGTTTATGAGCCGCCGCATGAAAAATAATATCGGGAGCGTATTTCTTAATTTCATGATTAAGTTTTGAAACGTCTCTAACGTCCCCGACGACGTAATTAAATCTTTTTTCATAATGAAATTCTTCTATCAGATTGTGAATAGAATTTTCGCCGCGCCCAAAAGCTATTAATTTTTTAATCGGCAACTTAAATAGATGTCTGACAATCTCCGAACCTATCGAGCCTCCGGCGCCGGTAATAAAGACCGTTTTATCAATATACTCGTTTTTTATTTTATCCGTCTCAATTCCGACCTCTTCCCGCCCCAGCAAATCTTCGGGCTTGACGTCTCTTATCTGTTTCCAGTTGACGTCCCCCTGTATAATATCGTATATACCCGGAACGATTTTAATATTAATTGACAAATCCGAGACGTTCCTTATAATGGAAGATATTAGTTCTTTATCGGCGGAAGGTATAGCGATAATTACTTCATCGGCTTTATATTGCCCGGATATCCTGCCGACGTCGTCAAGACCGCCGAGCACCGGTATATGATTTACTACGTCCTTATTTTTATCGTCGTCAAGAAAACCTATAATTTCGTATTTGTCGTTTATTTTTTTGTTTTTAAGAATATCGTTTGAGACCATCTTGCCGGCTTCGCCGGCTCCAATAATTATTACTTTTTTTTTCATATCTTTTTCTTAAACAAAATCTAATTCTATGTATTGATTTTTTTTGACGTTTACTTTTAAAGTTTTTCCTACAAATAGGGGTAAATACTCCGGAGCTACCCCGCCGCCGGGTCTGACTATTTTTATCATATCGCTATTTAAAACTGTTCCGGCCGGCAAATCTCCGTTTGCGCAGAGACTTCTTCTAGCCCCTTTCGCAATCGATAAGTCCCCTCTGCTTCTTATTTTGGCAAAAAGAGCCTCGTCCGTCTTTTTTAAATTCAAATACAACTCTCTGAATTCTTCGGGAGAATTTGATATCGAATGATCGGGACCGGACAAATTTTTATCTAACGTAAAGTGCTTCTCTATAACCGATACCCCCAGCGTCCGCGCTATTATCGCCCCAATGGAATCCCCGGTATGGTCTGAGAATCCTATATAGAAATCCGGATATACGGCTCTAAGTTTTGAAATAAAATTCAAATTCATATCTCTGTTTTCGGGCGGATATTTTGATATGCAATGCATAATTATTATGTTATCGTTACCGGCGCTCAGTATCGTTTCAACCGCCTTGTCTATTTCGAATAACGACGACATACCGGTTGAGAGAAATATCGGTTTTCCGGTATTCCCGATATATTTTAATAAATCATAATAATTTACGTCCATTGAAGCGACTTTATAGCAAGGAACTCCAATTCTCTCTAACAAGTCGACGGATTTAAAACAAAACGGAGTAGAGAAAAAAATCATACCGATATTTTTACAATAATTCGATATTTCAGAAAATTGTTTTTCGTCAAGTTCAAGCCCTTTAAACAACCCGAAAGCCGGCGAATCGTCGACGATAAGATTTTCCGTTATATAAGTTTGAAATTTTACCGCATTAGCGCCGCTCTCCTTTGCGGATAAAATCATTTTCTTTGTAAGGTCTAAATCCTTATTGTGGTTTAATCCTATTTCGGCAATAAGAAAAGCGGCGCTTTCTTCGCTAATAATTTCTTCATTAATTCTTATATTTTTTTTCATATTCGTCCATCCGGCTAAATTTAAATTATAAATTATCTATAATTAATTGCTCTACGACGCCAAGTTATCGTATGTTTATAACTATCGCCCTTTTAAGTCAAGAAAATTTATAAAATTACGCTACAGGATTTTAAAAAATGGGACAGATGGGACTCGAACCCACACAAGCTCTCGCTCACAGGCACCTCAAGCCTGCGTGTCTACCAATTCCACCACCATCCCGAAGTAGATATTTACGCTAGTTTTTATAAAAATAATAATAATTTGTCAACAATTTTTAATCAATTAAATTGACAAAATTCAGAAATAATTTTATTATACCCTTCGTACCGGTTTCATACCATAGGAAAGGAAAGAAAGCGGCTTCTATTGTCGGTTAGTGTAATGGTAGCACCTTGGATTCTGGTTCCAATTGCGAGGGTTCGAGTCCTTCACCGACAGATTAATTTTGTATCAAAATATTCCGAGAAAAGAGAAAAATGAATAACAGAACAATAAGTAAAGACGGTAGCGTTTTTGTAACCGACGAAATATTTAATTCGTCTTCTCACCTCGCCGCGGCTATATTTTCTTTAGTCGGAGCTGTGTTGTTAATCGTTAAGTCGAGCGCTCAAGCCAATGCGTGGAAAATCGTCAGTTTCTCTATTTACGGATTGACGTTAGTTCTTCTTTTTTTAGCCAGTTCTATTCATCACGGAATAGTTTCTACTCCAAAGATTGAAAACGCGCTCAAAATGCTTGATTATTTTGCTATATTCCCTCTTATAGCGGGCACATTTACGCCGCTTTGTCTTGTTCCGCTAAGAGGAGCGATAGGATGGAGCATCTTTGGAATTATCTGGGGACTCGCTATTGCGGGCATTACTATAAAAGCGATATTCCCGAATATTCCTAAATGGACTACAAATACGATATACGTCAGTATGGGGTGGATCGGAGGAGTTTTAGCCGTTCCGCTTTATAAAGCGTTAGGTTTTTTCCCGATAGCCCTGTTGGTTTTGGGAGGAGTTTTTTATACCGTCGGATCGATTATATTTTATTCGGAGAGACCGAATTTTGTGAAAGGAAAGTTCGGTTTCCACGAATTATGGCATATTTTCGTAATTCTTGGGGCTCTCTCTCACTTTATGATAATGTATATCTACATTCTCCCTTATTAAGACAAAAACGGGATAATTATGAAAAAGAAAAAGTTATGGAGCCCTCAACCTCTAAAAGATAACATCAAGCGTTTTGAATATAAAAGTACGACTATCGCTTATAAATTTTACGGAGAAGATAAAAACAAAAAGACAATCCTGTTTTTCTACGGATTTGCCGGAAATATCGAATATTTAAGGTATGTCGGCGAGGAATTGGGCAAGTATTACTCTTTTCTCTGCGTAGATTATCCCGGTCACGGATATTCTTATGGACAAGATAAGTTTTCGATACCCGACTTTATTGAAACGGTCGAAAAACTTTTAGAAAATTTATCAATAGATAAAATTTACCTTTACGGTTACAGTTTCGGCGGCATAGTTTCGCTTATGTTCTATGAACGAAACAGAGCTAAAGTTGAAAAACTTATTCTTTTAAATTCGGAATATTATTTTACATACAATTTTATTAAAAAGATTTTTTATAACGTTTTCTTAGGAATATTAAAAATCGGATTAAAGTTTGCAATCGTAGACGTCGCGATACCGGTCTTGAAAGATAAATATCTGACAAAAGAGAATTATAAACTTTCGGCCGAAGTTGTATTATTTAACAACCACGAGGCTGTGATAGAATTTTATAAATCGATAGTTTTTGAAAATTTTGAACCTCTTCTCGATAACGTCGACTGTCCCGTATTGCTCGTCGGAAGCCGTATAGATTTTCTTATTTCCAAGGGAAGATTCAAAAACTTTCATTCTAAACTTAAAAATA
Source organism: Spirochaetes bacterium ADurb.Bin133 (assembly GCA_002070605.1). Classification (GTDB taxonomy): domain Bacteria; phylum Spirochaetota; class GWE2-31-10; order GWE2-31-10; family MWDO01; genus MWDO01. Next base: position 13,639 of record MWDO01000022.1, on the reverse strand, counting down.
GCGAACTCTTTATGGTAAAAGACGTAGGGCATCTCGTAGTCGCGACAAACCCCTACCCTGCGCTAAAGAAGAGTTTGGAGTTTTTGAGAAAATGAATATTACCTCACGGAAACAGATTATAAAAAAACAGATAAAAAGTAAAAGTATAGAGAAATGCAAAGATTACCCCGCCGACGACTTCCGACGCTTTATGAGCGATATATTTAGGCATAATTATATCGGTATTTCCGGTTCTCTCCAATAATTTTCTTGTTTGCTCGTTAATTTTATCGACGGTTCCGCGAAATCTTATAGCGTCCATAAGTATCATCGCCGAAACGACGATCCCAAAAGTAAAAATTTCGCTCGTCCAGCCGATTTTAGGATCAAGAGCGACGCCGAATACGTAAGCCATGATAAAAGTCGTATGACTTGACGGCATTCCGCCGTAACTCGCCATCTCTTTTACGGCAATTTTTCTGTTTTTGATGGAACTAATGATAAATTTGGCTACCATCGACGCTAATTGAGCCGAACAAGCTAAAATCAACGTTTTATTGAAAAACGCCGTAAATAATTTGGTAATTTGCTCGATTAGCAGCGCAAAATTTTGTCCGATATTCATTGATTACTCCAATTTTTGATTTAATTTATAATCCGGTTTTTTAAAATTCTCAAGTTTATTTAGTATTTTATATTTTTTTAAAATAAGATTAACCGTTTTATACGCCGATATCATAACTCCCGAAATACCGCCGCCGGGGCTTACCCACGCGCTTGAGAAATAGAGATTCCTATTTTTTATCTGATTGGGAAACCTAAATATGGTCGATTGAGAAGTTCTCTGACACGCTCCGTAAACGGCTCCGTCGGGGTTATTGCTGTATTTTTGCATCGTGATCGGCGTTCCGATTTCCATAACCTCTATATTATCGATAAAGCCCGGAAATTTTGCCTCCACCCTTTTTAAAATAGAATTTGCCGCGCGTTCTTTCTCCTTTTTATATTCTTCTCTGTTATTTCTAAGTTTATCCCAATGTTTCATATTATCCGAAACGCAAATGTTTACTACCGTTTTACCCTTTGCCGTAAGGGAACCGTCAAGATTGTATCCCACCGCAAAAATAGGACGCTCCGACATATCTATAAGTTCGCCGTTAGAAATAATATCGCCCAGATCCTCTTTTTCATTAATAATATAGCAAAATTCGGTAAATCCGAGTTCTTTAATATCTATTTTCATACCAAGATATATAGAAAAAAGCGAAGTGGAGGGGATAGTATTCATCGCTTTTAGACGCGCAAAATACGGAATATTTTTTTTATCTATAAGATTCTCTATCGTATATTTTAGCGGACTATTACAGATAGTTATATCCGAATAATACTCTTCCGTTCCATTTGCAACCACCCCTACCGCTCTCTTATTTTTAAAAATAATTTTTGATATTTTTTTCCGCGTATATACCTTCCCGTCGTTCTCTTCAATGATATTTTTCATCGCTTCCGATAAAGTTGAAGAGGTTCCCGATATCCAGAAAGATTCCATGAAATAAGAGTATGTAGGATTAGCAAAAAAAAGGAAGTTTAATTTTTTCAGATCGTCCGAGTAATAAGAATAGAGTTGCGCAATAATAGTCCGCGCGCGGGGATTTTTTATCCTTTTCCATATAACTTCGTAGGTGTTTTTAAAAATATATTTCGACAAAGTTCTATATTTAAACAAAGTTTTTACATAAGCAAGAACAACGTTTTTCTCTCTAATAAAATTGTTTGAGTCAAACGACGCCTTCTCTATAAGATCTAGAACTTGAACAATCCCTTTTTCATCCTCGGGAAATTCTTCTATTAATTTTGATTTTAACTCTTCAAAATTATGGGGAACGGTAAATTGGAAATCTTTAAAAACGGAAGTATAAGGCGAAGATATTTTAATAAGTTTGATCCTTTTAAAAAGATCGAGAAAACGGAAAATACAAAGTTTGGTATCGTCGGGATAAAATCCGTTAAATTCATGAAGGGAACTATCAAAAAGGTAGTCTTTGCGCTTCCAAGAGGTCGCGTAACCGCCTATCTTCATTCTAGCTTCAAAAACGTTGACTTTAAATCCATGCTTCGCTAAAATAGCCCCGCTGATTAGCCCTCCAAGACCGCTTCCTACTATATTTACAGTTAAATTATTGCTCATCAATTTTATCTAATTTTATTTATAATCCCGTTGGAATATCTAAAAACGCCGTTTGTAAACCAAATTCTTCTTCAATCTTTTTCATTAGAGCTTTTACGCCGAATGTTTCGCTAAAATAGTGCCCCGCAAACAAAACGTTTATTTTATTCTCAAGAGCAACGTGATACAATTCGTGGCAAGAATCGCCCGTTATGAATAAATCCGCGTCCGATCTGATAGCGTCGAATACGTTATCCCCCGCGCCGCCGGATACGACCGCGATCTTTTTTATATCATTAATACCGAATCCAAGATAGTTTACCCCTTTAGATCCCAAATCCAAGCCCATTTTAGACGCAATCTCGTCAATACGCAACGTTTCATCAAGATTCCCGATATAACCGATCTGATTGCCTTTATACGGAGCAAACTTTTCCGGCGACTTTACCCCTAGTTTCTTAATTATCTGAATATTATTGCCGTATTCCGAATGAGCGTCGAGGGGAAGATGATACGAGATCAAACCGATATTAGCGTCGAGGAGACGTTTGATTCTGTTCCTATGAGCTCCGGTTATCGGCTCTACCTTCCCCCAAAATATACCGTGATGGGTAATCAATAAACTGCTCCTCTCTTCAGCCGCTTTTTCAATCGCCGCATAAGAAGCGTCCACAGTAAAAGCTATTTTGGACACTTCCGAGCCGTCATTATCGACTTGAATTCCGTTGATAGCGACGTCCGCCATTGATTCCGGATCGAGTAAATTTTTCAGAAAATTGTTAATCTTATAAATGTTTATCATAAGAATCTGTATATAAAATTTTTCCTATTTATTCAAGATTAATTCATATTTAATTTGTACCCCGTCGGTTTTTTGGTTGGGGAAAAAATGACACATATGCGCCGCAAGCGCTCTTTGATGAAAAATTCGACGCATATGACGTTAAGAATAAAATTGACGCATATGAAACAGATGTTTTTATTTTCCCATCCTCAAAAAAACCGACAGACGCGTTTAATGTTATGAAAATAAATTTTCATAAATCTGATAATCGCCGTCGCTGAACACAATAAAACATATCGTCTTATAATTTTTATTTTCGTTTCTAATATACTCGACAACCGTCTTATGAGCCGTTTTCGACGCTTTCTCTTTTGGATAACCGTAAACTCCCGTACTTATAGAAGGAAACGCGACGGATTGGATTCCGTATTGCTCTCCGATTTTCAAAGAGTTATAATATGCGTCGCTAAGTAGTTTTTCTTCGTTTTTCGATCCGCCCCTCCATACGGGACCTACGGTATGTATTACATATTTAGCTTTTAGATTGCCCCCCGTCGTTATTACAGCTTTTCCCGTATCAAGAGAGCCGATAGAGTTGATAATCTTTTTGCACTCTTCGAGTATCGCTCCTCCTCCGGCTCGATGAATAGCGCCGTCCACGCCTCCTCCCCCCATTAAGGAGGAATTAGCCGCGTTAACGATAGCGTCGACCTCCTCGAGCGTAATATCCCCTTTTTTCAAAACAAACTCGCAACCGTCGATTAATATTTTTCTCATTAGACGCTCCTTAAATCGCATTCCCGGAGAAATGCTTATTCGCAACTTTTAAAATTATAAATCGGTTTCATTACAAAATCAATATCCGCCGTATCTTTGATCAATCTTATTATCTCTTTCGAAGGTTTATAAGCCATAGGAGATTCATCGATAGTAGATTTATTTACGCTCGAGGTATATACGCTCTTCATAGTCTTTATATACTCCTCTAACGATACGGTTTTCTTTGCTCCGCTTCTTGAAAGAATTCTACCCGCTCCGTGGGGCGCCGAATAGTTCCAATTTTTGTTGCCTTTCCCCCTCGCCACAATAGAACCGTCCCTCATATTAAGCGGTATTATTATTCTTTCGCCGTCATGAGCCGATATAGCCCCTTTTCTAACGATTTTATCTTTAAAATTAATATAATTATGGACGCTTATTATAGATTCGCAATTTTTTATCTTTTCTCCGAAAAATTCTTCCAATATTATCGTACATATCGTATATCTGTTTTGTAAAGCGTATTCTTGAGTAAGTTTCATATCGTCAAGATACTCGGAACCGCCGTCGTTCATCGGCATAAATTCGGCGTTGTTATACGCGGCGCTTCCGCCAAATTTCTTCCTTATGTACTCTTTTGCTTTATTCTGATGGTAAGAGCAGACTTTCAATCCAAGATTTCTGCTTCCGCTATGCGTCGCCAACCAGATATTATCCTCGGTATCCCTATTAAGCTCGATAAAATGGTTGCCGCCGCCAAGCGATCCTATACTTCTGGCGACTCTGTCGTAATCATCGTCGGCAACCTTTTTTACTAACCGTTTCAAATCTTCCGACTCGAGCAACGGATTTTCGACGGGACTTGAGCGAACCTCTTTACCCGCTGGGATAGCTTTATGAATGAATTTATCGAGAGATTTCAAGTCTATTTCGCGCTTCCCTATTTTATAAGCGTTCATACCGCATCCGATATCGACGCCGACTATCGTAGGGGCGACGTAATTGTTGAAAGTCATTGTAAATCCTATGACGGACCCTTTACCCGCGTGGACGTCGGGCATTATACGAATTTGCGAATCGGCAAATCCGGGATTATTGAGTATACTATGTATCTGCTTTATCGATTCTTCGTCTATATTGTCCGTAAAAATCTCGGCGGAATTATACTTTCCTTGAATCGTCATTTTAAATTCTCCCGAAATAGTTAAAATTTAATCGACTGTTTTTCTTTATCTTTTCGACGCCTTCAGCCGACGAATCGCCCGTTAAAATTTTTACGGCAAAACTTTGATACAAATATTTAAGATGAATTAACGCTTTAGTCAAAAACAGGCGTCGTCACAATATTTTTGATAATTCTAATTCCCAGTTCCTTGCGAGTAATTCCAGTTTTACAATTTCATTTGCGAATACTTTGCCGTCGGCTGTTATTATTTCGGAGCAATATTTAAGAAAATCCATTTTTTCGCTTTTTGTTAAATTTTGAGATAAATACGCTATCGCTCCGGCGTATCTCTCGATTTCATCGTCCGCTGGGTTTTCTACAACTCCTTTTATAATCTTATCAACGTCTCCGATAAGTCCTAATTTTTTTTGAATAGATTTGATTTTATCCGCTTCTTCTTTAGAAATTTCGCCGTCGATATAAGCAAAATTGGCTAGGATTAATAAATACGCTTCGTCTCTTGACATTACAAACTCCTTTAAAATCGCCGGCTCGATAGTCGGCTAAAAATTTTATGGTTATTGTTTAATAGTATTTAATATTTTAAAAATTATCAATGTTTTTTTATAAAATCTTCAAGTTTCTTTTTTGCAGTCGAATATTTCATAATTACGCCCGGTCCGGCAATACACCCCCCCTCGCAGGACATAACCTCCACAAGATTACCCGGACAGTTGCCTTTGGCGTAGACGTTTAACAATCGGACGTTTTGTCTTGTAAAACCGTCTATGATAACCGGTTTCAATTCGACCTCTTCCCCCTTTAACAACTTTCCAACGCCCTGCGACACTCCGCCGGTAGAAGGAAAACCCCGACCGATATTCGTCGCCTCTTTTAAATCGAGCGGCGCTTCTACGCAACTTTCCGGATCGATACCGCGGGCAATAAAAAGAGCCGACAACTCTTCGTAAGTCAACGCGTAATCAATATTTTTATAATCCAGCCCCTCGTGTTTTTTTGCGATACAGGGACCTATAAAAACCTTGATAGAGTCGGGATACTCTTCGCTAACTAAGTCTGCGGTATATTGCATGGGGGTTTTTGCATGAGAAACAAAAGGGATAAAATCAGTCGAGTGTTTTTTTACCGCTTCGGTATAGGCCGGACAACAGGAAGTGCCCATCAGTTTATCCCCCTTGCCGATCCTCTCCAAGAATTCTTTCGCTTCGATTTCGGCGGTAATATCCGCTCCAAGAGCGCATTCGACGACATACGAAAAGCCGAGTTTCTTTATAGCGTCGACTATTTTGTTCAAATTAACCTCAAATTGCGCCACAATTGACGGAGCGATCATAGCGACAATTGTCGAACCGTTTTTTATATGTTTTATTACGTCGATAATCTGCGATTTCTCCATAATTGCGCCGAAGGGACAAGCCCTTACGCACTTTCCGCAAAAGATACATTTGGAATAGTCTATATCCTCTTTGCCTTTATCGTCTTTGATAATCGCGCCTACGGGACAGGACTCTTCGCACGGAACGGGAACGTACACTACCGCGTGGTAAGGGCAGACTTTCATACACACTCCGCAATTTACGCAGGTAGCGGCGTCGATTTGCGCTTGATTGTTTTCAACTGAAATAGACTTTTTAGGACAATTGACGATACACGGTTTGGCTACGCAGTTTCTACAAGCGTTAGTGATAAAGTAATTTGTTCTAACGCACGAACGGCATGCGTCGTCGATGAACGTTAGAATAGGAAACGTGGGTTTCTCCCGCTCGAGAGCTATTTTAGCGTAATCGGATAAAAGATTGTTGTCAATTTCATATTCGTTTTCTAAACTGAAACCCATTATTGCGATAGCGCGGTATTTTATTATCTCCCTGTCTTTGTAAATACAGCAACGATTCGGCGTATCCTCGTTTTTTATCATTTTAATGGGAATTTTATTAATCTCTTCGATTAGAGTATCCTCAAAATATAACCTGGCAATGCGGGCTATAATATCTCTTTTAATAAAAGTTGTTTTGTTATCCAGATACATACAAAACCCCCCGGGTTAATATTCTAATTGTATTAAACCGCTAAAAAGATTTACAATCGTTTATTTACATTCTTTCCCATTCCAACAATAAGAACATACGCTTTCTTCGGGCAGTCCGATCGCTTTTATCATATCCGGCAACGATAGATAAGATAAAGTCGTAACTCCGATTTTTCCCCTTATTGCTTCTATCATTTTACAGTATTTATCGCTTCTTGGATCGAGATATTCGCTTTTATCCGTAATATCTTTCCCTTCAATCTGCCGTATCGCTTTATTGGCGGCAAGATCCATTTCCGAACCGGACCTTGAGAAATTCAGGAATTTGCATGCAAATAAAAGCGGCGGACAAGCTATGCGCATATGTATCTCTTTAGCTCCAAAATAGAATAATTTTTTAAACGCGTTTTTTAATTGAGTCCCTCTTACAATCGAGTCGTCGCAAAATAGCATCCTTTTATCCGCGGTTAGTTCCCTTATAGGAATAAGCTTCATTTTTGCGACAAGATCGCGGGCTTCCTGATTTTGAGGCATAAAACTTCTGGACCACGAAGGCGTATATTTAACGTAAGGCCGTTTAAAAGGGACTTTCGCTTCAAACGAGTATCCTATGGCGTGAGCGGTCCCCGAGTCGGGAATACCCGCTACGTAATCTATATCGACTTTGTCGTTCCTAGCCAACGCGGCTCCGCAATTATACCTTGATTCCTCGACATTAATTCCTTCGTACGAGGAGGAGGGATAACCGTAGTATATCCACAAAAAAGCGCAAATTTGCAACTTATTCTTTGGTTTGATAACGGTTTCAACGGATTCGCTGGTAATAAACACCGTTTCGCCGGGACCTAACTCTTTATATACTTCGTAACCGATATTCGGAAAACAAGCGCTCTCGGTTGCAACCGAATATCCATATTCGCTTTTTCCTATGACAACCGGAGTTCTACCGTATCTGTCTCTTACCGCGTAAATTCCTTTTTTTGTCAATATCAATATTGAACAAGAGCCGTCGATTGTTTCATAAACGTTATTGATCCCCTCGATAAAGCTTTCTCCGCGGTTGATTATCGTAGAAATAAGCTCGGTCGAGTTTATTTCGCCGCCGCTCATCTCAGAAAAATGGGTAGTCCTCTTTTTAAAAGTTTTTTGGGCGATCTCTTCCATATTTTTAACCGCCCCGACCGTAGCAATCGAATAAGTTCCGAGATGAGAACCGATGATTAGCGGTTGATTATCGCAGTTGCTTATTACGCCGATTCCGCTTTTACCATGCATTTTGTTTATGTCTTCTTCAAATTTACTTTTAAATTGAGCGTTGGTAATGTCGTGAATAAATCTGATAAAATTATCGCCATCCAGTATAGACAAACCGCCCCTTTTTGTTCCTAAATGCGAATGGTAATCTGTCCCATAAAACAAATCGACGGCGCAGTCTTTATTGAGAGTCGCGCCAAAAAAACCGCCCATATATTTTCCTTTGAAAGCCGCTAAATTCGCCTTTTTTATTAGAAAGATGATATATAAAAAAAGTTAAATTTTCAATATAAATTTTCCATAAAAAACTTGCTTTTCAATTTTACATTGTTATAAAATATAATATATTATTAAAAATCGAGGAGATACGACTTGTTAAAAAATATCCGATACTTAATATTTATTTCGCTTTTTTGTTTTAAGGCGTTCTCGCAATCCGACTCGACAAACGATTCCTTTTCGGACGCTATTATAAAGCAACTAGAATACGAATATAGAAAAGAGTTAAAAGAGCAAAGAGTTCAACTTATCAAGTCGTACTTTTCCGACGCAAAAGGTTTAAAAGAAGAATTAAAAATGAAGGAAGAGCAACTGGATAATAACCTTGAAAATGAAATAGCGGCTCTAAAAGCCGATTATAAGAGACAAAAAAAAGCGCTTTATAAAATATATAAAAATGAGAAGGAGGAGATAGAAAAATCTTTTAACGAGGCTTACGAACAATCTGAAAACGATTATAAAGCTGCGAAAAAAGAGGCAAAACAAAATTATTACAGGGAAAAAAAAGAATATGGAAAAAATACCGCCAAAGAGAACTATAAACTTAACTTGTCTATATTAAAACGAGATTATAAGGTCAAGATCAAAGCGCTTGAAGAAGAAGAAAAGCAGTATAAAGATAAAAAAAGAAAATTATATAAAACTTACGTATCGGATAAGAAAAAAATCAAAAATGAAAGAGAGACTCAAGAAGAAAATCTAAAAATATCTATGAACGAAGCCCTTGAGAAAGAAGAAGAAAAAATAAAGAGTAATAAAGACGGAGTAAAAAATAATTACAAAGAGACAAAAAAAAATATGTTGCCGACCTTGATAACCGAAGTTAAAGATAAAATAGAAGAGATAAAATCTGCCGTTTCCTCGCTTGATCGTTCGGCGTTAACTTTTGTAACAAACGGGACCCGTTTGTCTCTTAAAATGCCTATCGATAAATATTTTCTTTCTGAAAAAGGCAAACCGGATAGCTACGGCTACGCCGAAAAAATAGCGTCTTATCTAAATTCAAAAAAAGGAATATTCTTGGGGTGGAAAGGCGAAAATAACGATAAAGCCAGAACGGACGCCGCCCTGCTTTTTTATCACAATATTAAATCCTATATTTTTGAAGAAGCGGCGGCTCGTAACGTCTCGACTTATTCTATCCCCGTTAATCTTGTAGGACACAGTCACGGGGGCAATATTATGATAATAGTAGCCAATTTGTTGAAAGACGACGGATATTTCGTTCAGTTACTTTTAACTCTGGGTACGCCCGGACGGGAATATCAACTAAACTATACGATTCCTCATATACAGATTTACTCTTATCAGGATTCGTATATGAAAGCCGGCGGATGGGATTTTGATATCTTGTTTTTTGATCTGAAATTCGGTCAATCTACCGAGGAAAAATTTAAAAACGCTATAAATTTGAATATTTCATTCTTTCTGAATGAAGAACTTTACAGACTATATGAAGAAGATTATTCTAAGTTATATTCTAAATCCAATATTCAACATCAAATACTCCGATACGCAGATATGGTAAAAATAATTTTAGAAGGGCGAATTAATCCGATAGTTTCGGAAAATAACTAACAAATTTATTTAGATAATCTCTTTAATTTTTTTTAAAAGTTGTTCGTAATCTACCGGTTTCTCAAATATAGCTTTTACGTATATGTTGTTTTTTACTTCCTGAAATTCCTCTAAATCTATATGCCCGGAAATAACTATTATTTTCGTCTCCGGGTATTTGGTTAGTAAAAAATTTATCAGCTCGATCCCGTTCATTCCTTCCATTTTCAGGTCGGTAATTATTAAGTCGAATTTAATATAGTTATGTAAATCCAATCCGCTAAATCCATTTTCAGCAATATTAACTTGAAATTTCATAAGGGTTAAGAATTTACATAACGGCTTTAAAAAAGTCAAATCGTCGTCAACAATTAATATTTTTTTAAAAGAATTATTATACATAATATCTCTCTCTTAATCGGTATTTTTTATAAATAATAGCGCAAAATCTAATAATTTACAAATATATAGTTGTTTTCTTTAAAAAAATAATAATTATAAGAAGGATATGCTTTTACTTTTTTACCAAAGAGGGCAAAAAACCGACCGACGTCCGCGGATGGACTAGCGCGCGGCGGGGTCGAGCGCTTTTCATCCTGAAGACGAGAAGGTTAAAAAAACGCATATGTGTCAAAATAAATTTGACACATATGGGACGCTTAATAAAATCTCCCGGTTCCTCGTCGGGTTTCGCCCTAAAGGACGCAAACCCGACGAGGACTAAGGACTAAGGACCGCGCCTTACGGCGCGCCGTATTTAACTATAACTACATTACCGTATGAAGTCCCCGCGACGCTAACCTCATCGCCGTAAGTATAACTTCCCGTTCCTTTTTGCAGCCCCGCCATCATCTTTAAATAAATAAAATCCTTCCCTTAAATCATATTCATCTGATATAGAGATATAGAAATAAGATTATCACTTTTGTTAAACATATTTTATCCTAAAACTATAAAAGAAAAATGGCGCACAACGTTTCGCAAGTATGAGATGTTTCTCATTTTGCCGAAAAGCGACCGATAGGAAGCGAAGTCATACTTGCTTTTATGTACAGTCCCTGACCAAATATTTTAAATCCTTTTTGCTGTATATTGTTTTGTCTCTCCATTAGGAAAAGTTACAAAAATATAATCACGTTCCTGATATTCATTAATATAAAAATCAGCATCGCTTGATTTTGCTGTATTTAATCCATTATTAAAATCATTTATTATATCTTTTATTGTTGCTCTAGTATCTTCACAAATTCGATACTTAGTTGTACCTAAATCTGTATCTATTGTTACATGAACAACGATAAGATCTGAAGACTCTGCTACCTGTGAAACAGAAAAATTTTGTATTGTTCCACTATTTAAATTTAAATATCCCATTTAACTCTCCTTTTTAAATTATTATACTTACAATTCTTCGCCCAAATTGCGCACAACTATATAATATATGTCCTTTCCCCCGCCTCTCCCCCAGTTCCTCGTCGGGTTTACGCCCTGCGCCCTAAAGGACGCAAACCCGACGAGAAGTACCCCCTACCGCCTGACAAGGCGAAAACCAAGCTGGCGGTCACTGTCCCACGGGTAGTAGTCGAACCGGCAGTCAACTCGACAATCGTTAGCATCGCCGCCCCAGCCTCCGCCGCGAATAAGCCGGTATGACCCATCGTCCGGACCTACCGGATCCATTACTCCGCTCTGTAGCTCTCCGTACCAGTCCCAGCACCACTCGTAGACATTACCGGACATATCGTATATACCGAACTGATTCGGCTTCTTTGTTCCAACGTTATGAGTTCTACTACCGCTGTTAGCGCTATACCACGCTACTTTGCCGCATGCCCCCGTGTCGTCACAATCGGCGGATGCGCCCGACATGTAGTTTGTAGGAGTCCAGCTTGACCCGTCTTGATAACGCGCTGCGTACTCCCACTCCGCTTCGGTAGGCAGTCTAAATCCGTCTGCAGACCACTTAACATAGGGCTTATCCTCGCTACCGGGGGTAGTATCAACGCTACCCGTATTAGTCGACTTTTTCAACAGAGTCGTAAAACCGGAGTCGCTCCAGTAAACGGGGGTAAGATCCGGATCGTTTGTAAGATTGTAATACTCCGTATAGGCGTTGCACCATACTATACAGTCTCTCCAATTAACATAAGTTACAGGATTGCTACTTGTATTACCTCCGCCGTATCCCATTCCTCCGGAGTTAGCAAAGGTATAATCATTAGCTGTAGCCCATGTTTTTACCTCATACCATAACTCATAAGTTACCTCGTATTTTCCCATCTTAAACGCGGATAACTCTACAAGATAATTATCGTTCATATTAAAAATGCCGGACGGGACGTCGACCATAGCAAAAACGGGCGAAAAATAGTATAATATCTCAACTACGTCCGAATCCAGATACGTATCGTCTATATATGCGATAGCTTTTATCGTAGTCGTTTGCGATATACTTAGCGCTCCGGTATACAGAGTCCCGTTTGTTTTCGACGGAATAGTCCAATCGGTAGTATATCTTATTATCGCCCCGGCGGTCGCCGAGGTTATCTCGACAGATTGAGCCGTCGTATAAACGTTCGACTCTCCGCCGGACAGACTAAAGGCAGGATTCGCAACCTTTTCGGCTCCCCGTCCGGTAAGATTAAAAATCAGATTATTCGTCGTATCGTATTGTATAGTTGCAAGAGCGCTCTTGACTCCCGCAGTTGTAGGAGCGAATTTTATCTTAAATGTCGTCTGATTGCCGGACGGAACTACGCTCATCGGAGTCTGAGTAACGGTAAAGTCCGCCGCGTCGTCTCCCGATATAGCGACTCTCGGAGAGCCGTTTAAGCTAATCTGAGCTCCGCTACCGTTTACGATATTAAAACTTTTTTCCAGATAACCGCCGTCTATACCTACCCTATCAAAATCGCTCGTCCCGTCGGGTATACCTAGTTTAACGCCGTTATCGGATACATATACGTCAATCCTTTCCGCCCCTGGAACGATTTCGTCAAGCTTTATATATATAATCCCCTTATCTGCATCCATAGGAAAGAAATTATTGTTTATCGGATCTATTCCAAGCCCTTTAACAGTTACTTTATACTGTCCACCAATCCTCTTGTATGTGAAGTTATTCATAGCTCCGCCGACGATACCTGCAGCCCACTCTTTTCCGCCCGCCGCATCATATACGCCTGTAACGCCCGTAACAGTCCACACATAATTATTTGCTGTATTCAACAAATCCTCTTCCAAATCGTTCAAATTGATTTCGTCGTAAGGTTTTAGCGATTGAGCCTCGTTCCAATATTTGTCGTTTCCAATAACTTTAAAATATGGGTAGGAATCCAATCCAGTTAAAGTATATTCGTAAGTTCCGGTCGCCGCATCTGTACAAGTCATTTTATATGAACTGTCAAAAATCCAGCCTGTGAAGTTGCCTCTTAAATAAGCTCCAATAGTTGTTGGATCAATAGTAGTCGTAGTTGGAGCGATTGTCGTTGTTGTGGTAGTAGTAGATGGTTCTACCGTAGTCGTCGTGGGTTCAATTGTTGTAGTCGTAGTCGACGCATATGATGCTAAGGTAAAAGTATTGATTAAATCTGCTAAAGCGGTTATAATTGAACCAAGTTTGGTTAAGTACGATGAAAGATTGTT
>MWDO01000021.1 GCA_002070605.1 Spirochaetes bacterium ADurb.Bin133 | reverse complement strand
GTATTTTACAACGCCGTTATAGAAAAACAAGATAATGTCGCGAACCGTCGAAGCCATACCAAATTCGTTATACAACGAATGCCATCTTTTTATTTGAAGATAGTCCGCTTCGTTAATCCTGAGGTATTTATCCAGCCTTTTATCGTCGGTATTATCTATAACGGCGTATTCGGAGCTATGATTCCCGATTATCCTTTTCATTTTTGGTATTTTTTTATTAATAAGCCGAAACATAGTCTCAAACAGTTTGCTGAAAGTATTAATTTTGAACTCTTTTAGCAGAAAATCTATGACGTTCTTATTCATAGATTCGGATACTATAAAGTGAAATAGATGTTTTTTGTTTTTCATAAAGTTTTCTCCTTTTTCTTTTTCTTTAATATATATAACAACTAAAAGTAGAAAACTCTTTACAAAAATTTGGATAAATTTTTAGAAAATGACAAATAATTTACTACTTAAAAAAATGTTCCATATGTGTCAATTTTTTTATCGAGGAACATTGCCTCGCATATGTGTCAAAAAAACATATGCGTCGAATTTCCTCCTTAACACCATATGCGTCAAATTTTTCTCTCCAAGAAGCCAGCGGGGCGCTTCTGCGGCAATTTTGATTTACTATTTATAAATAATTGTTTATAAACAGTAGATTGTCGGTTATTGTTTGGATGGGGCTATAATAATTAATTATTATTACGGATACGGTTGTGGCGCCGGATATGCTGAAAAAAGAGAGTAAATAATGTTTATAAAAAAAATAATTAGATACAAATACGCGACAAGTCTTTTTTCAAAATTTTTGGTAATTATATCGATAGTTTTGTTTTTTATATTAATCGTTACCGGTATGGTATATATTACTTATCATGAAAATTCGATTGAAAATTTATATAACTTAAGCGCCGAAAGAATTGGCGAGAATATAGCGAAAATTTGCGCTCCCCATCTTGCTAAATATACGTATCTATTCTTAGAGGAAGATACGATCCAATTTCAAAGCAATGAAGAGGGGATGTTGGAGATATTATCTGTCCAAATTTACGATTTGGAAGGTAAACTTGTCAATCGTACGTTTAACGAGCCCGAGAAGATAAGACTAAAAGTTTCGGAAAAATTTTGGCTGGTAAAAAACATTCCTTGTTTTTATAAAGCTTTGCCTAACATGAACGAGGAGCTTGTAGGTTCGGTAAAAATAATATTTTCAATCAAATCGTTGTTTTACGATTTATTATGGATAAGATTGATTTACGTTGTATCCGTAATTTTAACGGTAGCTTTGATAGACCTATTTATCTTTTATATTTTGTCGCGTTTGATTATAAATCCGATCAACCGTCTGTCTTACGCGACAAAGAGAGTATTCTACGATAACTTAAACGTTAAAATCCCCGTTGTATCAAACGACGAGATCGGGGAGTTGACAAAGACGTTCAACAATATGATAGATAAACTAAATAAGTCCTTTATAAAGATTAAAAGAAGCGAAGAAAAATCAAGATCTTATATAGAGAATTCTCCGATCGGAATATTCATCATATCCAGAGACCAGAAATTGAAATCTGTAAACGAGGCGGCTTGCATCATGACCGCATATTCTTACGAACAACTTCAGAATTTCGAATTCGGACAGATATTATCGGAACGATCAAAATCCGACGGTTATGATCATTTTTATAAACTTTCTCAATTCGGAGCCGCTTACGACGAATTTGAATTTGTCAGGGCGGACGGAGCTTTACGCAATATGAGCGTGAATGCGGTAAAAATTAGCGACGACGAATATATAGCGTTTGTTCAGGATATTACCGATAGACTGCGTATCGATAAGGAGCTGAAAGAGTCGAAGGAGACTGCTGAAAAGGCTCTCGTCGTGAAGAGTAATTTCTTGTCAAATATGAATCATGAATTACGGACTCCTCTTACGGGAATTCTTGGCATGATAAATATGATGAGTAAGACTAATCTTGACGAAGACCAAAAGAAATTCCTTGCGATGATGAAAAAATCCGGAGATCTTCTTTTAAATATTGTAAACGATATATTGGATATATCTAAACTCGAGTCGGGGAAAAGGATATATACGAAAAAGAGCGTTAATCTTAGAGAACTGCTGGGCTCTTTATACGAAGCGTTTAAAATATCGGCAGACAATAAGGGAATCGAACTATATTTTGATTACGACGACGATTTGCCGGATAATTTTCTTACCGACGAGACGTTTATCAGCCAAATAGTTATAAATTTGGTCAATAACGCAATAAAATTTACAGAAAAAGGCGGGGCGCGGTTGCATGTAAAAAAAGCGGGCGGCGTTAATGAGAATTCCGTCGATATAAATAGACAAAAAATTGAAATAACCGTCTGCGATACGGGAATCGGGATACCGGAAGATAAAATAGAGCGGATTTTTGAGAGGTTTTCGCAGATAGACAGTTCGTATAGAAAGAAATTTGCCGGAACCGGGCTGGGATTAAGCATTGTAAAAGGTCTGATCGACGCGATGAACGGCTCTATTACGGTAGAGAGTAAGGAGTATGAAGGGACTTGTTTTACTATAAATCTTGAATTGGAGGTTCCGGATATTATTAGCGCTCCATCGGAGAGCGACGGAGCGGAAAGCGTCGTCGACGAGATTGTTTATAGCGATTTTACAGTTATGGCCGTTGAAGATAACGGGATAAACTTGTATTATCTCAGAGAAATTCTCATGGAGAAGGGATTTAAAGTTATAATTGCGAATAACGGTAAAAAAGCTCTGGAATTGTTTTATAAAAATAAGATAGATATAATTCTTATGGATATTCAGATGCCGGAGATGGACGGCATAACTTGTTCAAAAATCATAAGGGAAGGCGACAATAACGCCGCAATACCTATTATAGCTTTAACCGGCTATACAATGGAGGAAGATATAGATAGATGTAAAAAGGCGGGAATTAACGATTTTTTATCAAAACCTATAAACGAATTGACTCTTATAGAGAAAATTACCGAATATTTGAAGAAATAGAAGTTTTTGGGCGTTATATAGCGTTTACGTAACGATAGTTGTTGATAGTTATATCGATATTGTAAAAAATATTTGTTATTTTGACAATATGTCGATTATAAATTATATAGTTTGTAAGATCCGACGAAAATTCAACTATATACTAAATGTAAATTAGTTTGTTTTTAAGCGGTATGCGCTAAAATTGCAATAAAGGGGAAAAGTCAGTATGAGATATAAATATAGGTCTACTACCAGATATAAGGACGTCGATAAAATGGGATACGTCCACAACAGCGTTTATCAGGTCTATTTTGAAGAGGCGAGAATCGATATGGTAAAAAGCGAAGGATACCCTTATTCGAGAGTTGAGGAGGAGGGGATAATATTCCCGATATCGTCGGCTCGTCTCGATTATAAAAAACCGATCAGATACGACGAGAATTTTATCGTCGAAGTATATTTTGAGTATATAAAAAATTTTAGTTTTAAAATCGGCTATAAGATTGTAGACTCAACCGGCGGCGAGATATGTTCGGGCTATACAATACACGCGTCGGTATCGGCGAAAGACAACAATTTTTGCGATATACCCGAACCGATGAGGGATATAGCGGATAAATACAGCGAAAAACAATAAAATATTTATATAAAGGGGAGATAATGAGAGTAATTTTAACATTAGTTTTTGTATTAAGCTGTTTAGGTCTGTTTTCGGCAGATTTTGTTTTGGACGCTAATAATGACGGAAAGCCCGACAGATGGCTTAGCGTCGATATGGATAAGAACTGGGAGTTATTAGACGTCAATAGAAACAAAAAAGCCGACGAGGGGTGTTTTTATGTTTCTGAAAAGAATATTGTTTACAGGATAAACGAGGAGAAACAGGATTATAACGGCGACGGTAAGATCGATATTTGGATAAAGATAGTTTACGATAAGAGAGATTTCTATAAAGAAATATCGGTCGATTCTAATTACGACGGCAAAATTGATATGATTATCAATGAGAAAAACGATTTTAAAACCTTTGCAAAATTTGATCTGGATTTTGACGGAATTTTCGAATCTACCGAAGAATACTCGATCGGAACCTCTTTTTCCCGGAAAGAACTTGTGAATAACGAAATGGTAGAAGTTCAGTATAAGACGATAATTCAAAAGAAAAGCGAGGATACAAATTTAGACGGAAAGATGGATTCGTTTTTCTGGACCGATATGATTTATCGCGGCAAGCAACTTGTCGCAGAGAAACCGATTAAGGAAGAATTTGATTCTAATCACGACGGTAAGATCGATTTGTGGATAGATATTAATTACGACGCAAAAGGTAAAATGAAAGAGGTCGTAGCAAAATACGACACGAATTTTGACGGTAAAGTAGACGAGTGGCGGTATACTAACGATAAAAGACAACTTATTAGGATCGATAAAGATATAAATTTTGACGGAAAAATCGATACCGTCGAGAAAAATCCTGATTTAGGTAAGATAAGCGGGAAGAAGTAGATGGATGAAAACTTTAGCGTCGTTTACGGTCGCAATCCTGTAAGAGAAATTCTTAAGACCAAAGTAAATGGGACGCTGCATATTCAGAAGGGGGCTAACGATTTTCAAATAAAGGACATTGTTAAAGCCGCCGAAGCGCAGAAAATAGAGATCGTATACGTCGATAAAGCGACGTTTGATAAATTTTACGGAAGCAAAATATCTCAAGGAGTTGCGCTAAAAATAGACGGCTCTAAAAATCCGGCATATCTGAAAACGGAAGAGGAGTTTGACGCGGAAATTTCCGAAAGCGAATCTACCGATCCGATAGTTATACTCGACGGAGTAAAGGACGTCGGGAATCTCGGCGCTATAATCAGAACCTCCTTGCTTTTTGGCGTCGCGTACGTTATACTTCCTAAAAATAACTCCGCGCCGATAAGCGACCTTGTAATAAAAAGATCCGCCGGCGCGGTCTTCCAGATGAAAATAGTTTACGTTACCAACATTTCAAATACGATTGAAAAACTGAAAAAAAACGGATACTGGGTATACGCCGCCAGCGGGGAGGGCGCCGATATATCGAAGATGAAATTCGACGGAAAATCGGCTTTTGTTTTCGGCGAAGAAGGGAGCGGCATACGCCCGCTTGTGAAGAAGAACTGCGATCAAATCGTAAAAATTCCGACCAACGGCAAACTTGATTCGCTAAATCTTTCGGTAAGCGTCGGCGTCGTTCTCTACGAAGCTACGCGGACTTAACTGTCGCCGACGGTAAAACAAGCGTTACGGTCGAATCGAACAGTATGAAAATATTTAAGAAGAAAATGTATCCCTTCAGTTTTTTGGGGAATAAAAATATTCTTGACTTTATATACCTAACGGTATGTATACGTAAATTTGGAGGTTTATATGAATAATTGGATCAACGAGTCGGTATTTTACCACATTTACGTTATGGGATTTTGCGGAGCGCCTGAGCGGAACGATTTTTATTCGGAACCGAACGAGCGTTTGATGAAAACGGTCGAATGGATACCGCATATTAAAGAAACGGGAGCTAACGCCGTCTTGTTTTCCCCAATATTTGAGTCGGTTTCTCACGGCTACGATACTATCGATTATTTTAGAGTAGACAGACGGCTTGGAACCAACGATACCTTAAAAAGAGCGGTTCAAGAATTTCACGCTAACGGCGTCAAAGTCGTTCTCGACGGCGTTTTTAATCACAGTTCGAGAGAGTTCTTCGCATTTAAGGATATTAAAGCCCGCCGCGAAAATTCTAACTATAAAAATTGGTATAAGAATCTTAGATTTAACTGCGACAATTGTTACCGCGACGGATTTTCATACGAAGGATGGGCGGGGCATTTTGAACTGGTAAAATTCAATCTTGATAATCATGATACCCGCGAGCATTTATTCGACGCGGTGAGAATGTGGATAAAAGAGTTTGATATAGACGGTCTGCGCCTCGACGCGGCGGACGTAATGGACTTTAGATTTCTTTCCGACCTAAGCAAAGTATGTAAAAGTATAAAGCCGGATTTTTGGCTTAAAGGCGAGGTAGTCCATGGAGATTATAAAAGATGGATTAACGAAGCGGGGCTTGATTCTGTAACAAATTACGAGGCGTACAAAGGACTCTGGTCGAGTTTTAACGACAAAAATTTTTTTGAAATAAACTATTCTCTTAACAGACAATTTGGGGATTACGGATTATGCAAAGGCAAAACGCTCTATAATTTTTTGGATAATCACGACGTGGATAGGATTACCGAAACGCTGAAAAACGAACGCAATTTATCGGCTCTTTACGGACTTCTTTTTACGATGCCCGGAGTTCCTTCCATTTATTACGGAAGCGAGTTTGGAATAAAAGGAAAAAGAAGCGCAAACAGCGACAAAGAACTGCGACCTAATCTATCGCTCGATATGTTTAATGAAAACGATAGACGCATATTGAACTCGATAAAGAGACTGGCAGACATTAGGAGAAACTATAAAGCGCTAAAATACGGAGACTATAAAACAATCTACGTATCCACGGAGCTATTGGCGTTTTCAAGAAATTTCGACGGCGAGACAATTGTCGTATGTCTCAACTGTTCCGACGGAGACAAAACTGTAAAACTCCCGATAAATCTTAACGGCGCCGTAGAACTTATATCAAATGAAGAGATAAGAGCAAGCGAAGTATATGTAGCCGCTAACGGGATAAAAATAATTAAAACCGGCTAGAAAATAGAACGACGCATATGATGTTAAGAATAAAATTGACACATATGCGTTAAAACACAAAAAGGTAAAGAAATAAAATGACACATATGATGTTAAAGAGAAATTTGACACATATGAGACGCGTCGATAACGCGCGACAATTGTCGCATAAAAATTGACACATATGCAGCGCAGCGCTCCTCGATAAGAAATTTGACACATATGCGTCGTAGGATTTTACGACAATTGTCGCGGCATATAATAACCAACGACGCATATGCGTCAAAATTTTTCTTCAAGACCGAGCCGCTCTCTTACCGTTTCTTTCTACGTCAGTAACCTCTTCTGAGATCGTATATATCAGAGTATGGGAATATATAGAGAATTTTTTTATCCTTCATATTATAAATTTCCATAACAGGTCCGGGTTGAAGTTTGTTATTTGTTAAAAATTTATTTAATTTTGGATAGGCTTTGGACATCCCGATAAATACCGATATTCGGCTTTTATATGGAAACTCCGCAATCAGTCCTTTTGACGGCGGAATTTCTTTCATCTTAAATTTGGATTTAATATCTTTTAAATTCGGATAATATTTTTCATCAACGATACAGCCGACCAAAGAGCGAAGTTCGGATTTCTTGACGCTCTTCGGATCGTCGTAATATATCCCAAAGCCCTTTGTAGCATCGTAGCCGTTTTCTTTTAAAGATTTATGCAGTTTGTCCATAATTTTACCCGACTTAGCGTAATCTCCTTTTAGATGTTCGTAAACGATAATCAGACTCTCTATATTTTTGTAGTTGAAAGAGACCTCTACGTCTCCTCCGTTTGCTTTGTAAACAAAATAAAGGATCGCCGTTAAGATTGCGATTGCCGCGATTACTATTGCCGCGATTTTTACTAAAAGTTTCATGTTCGTCCTCCAAAAAATATTATACGATATAAGAAGTTTTGTCGTTGAAAAACTTCTTGATAATTTATGCTAACGTTTTTCTAGTATTGATAGCCGTTTACCCCTCCGGACGAGTCGTTTGTTTCGTCGAAAAAACTATCCAGAAGTTCAAACCAGTTTTCTACGGTATTATTTCCCGCGGCGGCTCCGTCGGCGCACCAATCCAGAGCCCCGTAATGCTCTCCGCCGCCAAATACGCCTTGCGTACGGATAGCGTTATACCAGTATTGTTCCTTCCAGTTTAAAGCTCCGTTCGGGAAAAATATCGAAACGCCGTTTTTGCCGCCAACAAAACCGGAGTAATAAGCGCCGGCGTACGAGGCGACGACAAACTCGTCTATGTCTAACATCGCGTCGAGCGCTTTGCGCTTAACATTTTCAGGAAAAGCCGGATATTCGGCGATCTTGGAGCATAAGTCGTAGAGATCGAAATAAGGCCAATCCAGCCATTCGCTTGAATAATATAAATCAAAATAATGTATCAAATCTGATTTGTAATATGCTCCCCGTATCTTTTCCAATTCATTTTTATACAAATATAACGACTTTGATAAATCGTCGATCGACTCTTTTACCGCTACGGATTTTGACAGATCAAACAGCGACAGAGCCGAATCGTATTTGGAATGCTTTTCAAAAATTTTTGCCTGCTCTTCGATAATAATAGTTCCGAAATCAAGCGGAGTAAGCGATTGCGAGCTATAATAACCGGCTTTAGCCGATTCGGAGATTCTTGAAAAAATAGCGTCGTATTTTAGTCCGGGACCCCACATTTTTGGAGGAGACGCGACTAGGAATTCCGCTCCGAATTTATTAATATTCGGTCTGAATTGATAAGCGACTTCGATAGTTCCCATCAAGCACGCGTCCAAAACTAACAAGTTTACGCTCTCCTTATTTGTAAGATGATCCGTTATCTCTCCTATAAATAAAAGGTCGGAGTTTCCATAACCGTCGGCGTTTTCGTCGATCGATATTGCTCTGGAGACGTCCGTAGTAGAACGGCTTCTCGCGCCGTCGCCGTGCCCCCCCATAACGAGAGCGTAGTTATCGGCGGGGAACTGTTTTTTGCAATAATTTATAAATTTCTTTAACGTAATAGGATCGCCCATATTGGCTTCGTAGTTTGAGTTTCTTGTAATTTCCGGGAATTCTTCTTTTCCATCGAGACGAATCGCTCTCTTTGAAATTATCAGATAAAGACGCGTATCCGAAAAATTTTCTCCAAAGACCGAAGCGTCGTCGGAGTACTTTTCGCTCCTGTCTATCAATACGACGATATTGACGTTATTGTTAGTTCCTCTTTTCAACTCCTCGACGTCGATCAACAAGTTGGATTCAAGATCGCAGTCCGCCGCGGCGTAAACCATTACCGTCCAATATTTAGAAGTATAGTCGATAACGACGGGAATTTGCGAGCATCCGAGGGTAAATAACATTGCCAATAATAAATAGAATCTTTTCAGTACCCCGACGGTTTTTTGGAGGATAACAAATAGTTTATTGATTAAAAATATCTGTCCCATATGCGTCATTTTATTTGTCCCATATGTGTCAATTTCTCCTCTCCAAAAAACCGGCTGGTTTCGTCTTTTCATATATTTTCGACTTTTTTATAAAACGCGGCGTTTCGCAAATTATAATCCAAATTCTAACTCTTCTTAATATCGCATTTATATATATTTTACAACTTATTTTTGATAAATTAAAGCGTCCCGTCAGTTTTTTGGGGAATAAAAAATATTTGTTCCATATGCGTCGAATTTTTTTGAGACAGACTCGCGTTATCTATTTCCTTACCCCAAAAAACTGACGGATTACTAAATTAAAAATTAAAGTTAAATTAAGCGTAAATAAGGAAATATGTAAATGAAATATATTTATTTTTTTTGAAAAAAATAGTAATGTGTCCTTTCTATGAAAAAATATTTCATTTTATTCCTGATTTCTATTACTATAAGCGCGTTCTCCGCCGACAACAGTTCGGACGACTGGAAGGAGAAGTCCAAAAAATTCGCGCTTGATTCCATCGCGAAAGATATAGCAAAATCAGACTTTAATCATCTAAAATCGATGGCAAATTCTTTGAAATTAAAAAATCTCAATAACGACGCCGAATATCGAACCGCTTTATATAAATATTTTGGAATAGTCAACCCCGTTAATATAGAAAGCCCTAAACAGGGCGATAAAATAATATTAGAGCGCGCCGGCGAACTGAAAATGACCAAATTTACGGAAGATAACGAAGAAATCCTCCATCTGTTCGGGAAAGTCCGGCTTGTACTTAACGGCAAAGACGACAAAAACCAGACGGTAACGAGAACGATTCATGCCGACGAGATTTTTATCGATCTTAAGAATAAAGAACTAACCGGAACGGGCAACGTAGTCTTTAAGGATAGCGAATTAGAATTCAGCGGCAAGCATTTTTTTTATAATTTTGAGATAAACAGAGGCGTTCTTTTTGACGGACGAACCAAACTATTGCAAGGGGGGGATTCGGGACTCGCCGGCGCTTTTTTTAAAGGGGAGAAGATACTTCAGACCGATACCGACGACGCCGTCTTATCTAAAGGGCAGTTGACCACCTGCGATAACGAGAATCCCCACTACTCTTTGACGGTATCCAAAATGTGGATAAATCAAAAAGGGGAATGGGGGATACTAAACGGCGCTATATATATCGGACCGATCCCTTTTTTTTATATACCCATATACTATCACCCAAAAAGTTTGAATATCAATCCCTCTTTTGGTTTTAGAAGCAGAGAGGGGTGGTTTTTAAATACCACTTATTACATTTTAGGTAAAGAAGAAGAGGTAAAAAAAGACTCAAAAGACGTATTTGGGGTATCTCAAAACCGCGCCGATCCATCTACCGAAAAAGCGTATATGAGAATTTCCAAGAAAAGTATCGACGAAAAATTAGACAGTTTTTATAATAAATACGATTTCTACAAAAAATACCCCAAAGCAAAAATATATCCCAATTTTCAGAATCTAGACCTCTCGTTGCGGGTATTTGGCGACGCCTATACAAATCTTGGATTTTATACCGGTTCGTATTTTTTTCTAAGAATGGACGATAAGTATTTTCCCGTAAAACTTTCAATTTTGTCGGACTTCGGTTTCTCGAGGCTTATATGGAAAGATACCGCCGGAGACGTTTATATTCCTTACAATCCTCTCCACAAAAACCCGTCGACATTCTCGACTTTGGGCTCGTCAAATACCTACTCTAATTTAGCCGCTAACCCTCTAACCATCAGAACGTCGCAATGGCTCTTTGTCGACGGGCAGATAGCGCCCAACCTCATGAGTCTGAAATATACTTTCCAAATGGAGTATGTTACAGACTACGATTATTTTAGAGATTTTTACAACAGAAGCAGATATTTCTCGTATATCGACGTTATGTTTGACGCTATTCAGTACGGTATCCAATCCTCAAGCGACGGTAACGCCGACGTCTTTACAGCAAAAGTCGACGAGAAGGTATCCGGCAAAAGCTCGACAAACACATTTTTAAAATTAGCCTTTTCTCCCAAATCAATACCGGATATCTTCGGTTTAAAGCCGATTTCAAGTATCTCCCTAAACGCAGAGTCGGACGTTAATATGATTAAAACTTCCGTAAAAGAATTTCAGAAGGACGTCTATACCGACGACTCTACCTCTTACGTCGACCCCAAATCTTACAGATTCCATCTCTATAGTTTTACCGCTCCGTCGGCAAATTTCAGTATGAGAGGCGAGCTGTTAAATTTCAAGGCAATCAAAGAAGTTCCGGGTAAAATCGACGCGAAGATTAAAGAAGATAAAAAAAAGAAATCTATGACCAAAGACGATACGCTCAAAGACAATCTATATAAGCCGATAGTAGAAATTAACTTGATAGACGCTTCCGGCGATCCTAAAGAGATAAATTATAGAGATTTGTTGCCGTTTTATTCGGTAAAATCTAAGAAAAAGGTAGTTACTAAGCAAATAGAGATAAAGAACGATTACAATTCGCCGGCGTTTGAAGGTAAAATCGTAAAAATGGAAAAAAATAAAAAAAACGCCGTCGATAACAAAACTATAAAAACCAGAGCCGACTATGAAAAAATATACGCTCCCAATATGACGCCGGTTAAAAATGTAACCGGCTCGACCGGGTTAAATATAATAGATTTTAATCTTACTTATAACTTTAGCGACAATCTGGTAAATAAATATATGTTCGATAACGACGACGTTTCTGACGATCATCCCGAACACGATACGGTTGAAGAGATATTTCTTAACGAGTTTGATCCTTCAAAAGCGGTCGAGTCGCTAACGTTGACTAATTATTTGACGTTTACGCTTAACGGCTCTCTGTGGCTCCAGGCTTACAGCTCAAGCGGTAAAATCTGGCAGATGAATCCCAATTTTAACGTCTATTACAAAAAGAATTGGGACGATATGACAATTTATAGAGCGTATCTCGAAAAAATTTATTCAAACGTCTCCAACGTAGTTACCAGAAATAATAATATTCAGACTAATCTGGATAACAAAGATAAAAATAATAGAAATATATCGGAACTTTCGATCTACTACGACGATACGATAAGAAACGATTTGGCGTTCGGTTCGCCTATGTTTGAAGGGACGGGCATAAACACATATATGAAGTTCAGAATATTTAAGCATAACGAGCAAAGAAAATATAATTTTGACCTTTTAAACGAAAAAAACGCAAATAATCCTATATATATGCCGGTCGACTCGACGTATTACGATAATATGGTCTCTTATGAGAAAATCGAGTCGCTTTACACAAATTTTAGTCTAAAACTAAACGTTTTTCCGAAAGGAGGAGCGCATACGTTGAATTTTAGCGTGGGTCCGAAAATAAATTGGATTATTCCGTCGGCTATACTGTCCGAGATGAAAAACCTGATATGGAACGATCAAAGCTCCGACGTTTCTTACGACGCCGAGGTTCTTAACGAAGCGAAAGATTATATCTACTACAAAAACGGCGGAGAGAACATTAATAACAAGATAAACTCTTTTTACGAACGAGCCAACTTTTGGGAAGGACCGAAGTATTTTAGGAAAATGTTTGAAGATATATCTTTTAATATGAACTACTCCTTTGTCCGCAATTCGATATCCATAGTTTCTCTTACAAACACTTTAGTTTTTAGACTCGATAATATGGGCTCGTTTTCAAAAGGGGACGGAGACCCTAACAACCCCGATCCGTTTGCCATATATCCAAACGAATCTTTTTCGATATCGCTTTTTAACTCGATTATCAGCTACTCCTTAGGAATTTCTTTTTCCAAAGAGCTCGACAATACCGTCGCCGTTCCGACCGATAAACAGAGCTTCGACGAGTATAAAATTATGGTTATGACGCAGACGCACTCTTTCAACTTTACGCTTAACGGCAATTTATTCGCTTATAAAATAGATAAAAACTGGCTCTCCTTATCGCTCGCCTCGACTTTTAAGTGGAATAGAAATATTAACTGGAGTACTCCGAACGGATTTAACGATTTTTATTACGACAGCCAATCGATAAATTTAAAAATATTTAAAGACATATTCGCGCTAACGTTGAATTTTAAATATTTTGATTTCAAAGATGGGGGATACGGATTTGAATTGGACAGCGGTTCGATGCAATTAGGTTACAATATTACCGAAATACCTGTATTTCTCACGTATTTTAAACTTACGATTAATCCTTCTATCTCCTATCAGTTTAACGTAAAACATAGACAGTATTACGAAGGCGCGTATATGAGAGAATATAACATTTCATATTACTCCAACAACTCTCTGACTTTTTACTTGGGTTTGGATCTTATAATAGGAGAAAAAACCGAATTTGAGACTAAAATCCATTTTCACACAAAAAGCGTCAATAAAAAAATGTATCGATACTACTCCGATCAAGGAATAGTAGACTTTTTTACAGATCTGGCTAATTCGTTTAATTTCGGAGACATAAACAAAAGGAAATCAAGTAATTTTAATCTGCAAGAGATAGCCGTGTCCGTAGAACATAACCTTCACGATTGGACTTTGATATTCCAATATGTCGGTAAACCCGAAAAACCGGATAACGTAAATCGATTTTATTGGGAGAACACCTTTACCTTCGCCGTAAATTGGAAGATCGACAGCGAAAATCAACTTTTGAAGATGTTTAATAAAACCAAAGTCGACGAAAAATACGAAAAAGGCAAATGGAAAAACAGAAATCTCTCTCTCGAGGCGGAAGAATAAAACTACGTAATCCGTCGGTTTTTTGGGGGAAGGAACCGGATAACGCGAGCCTGTCTCAAAAAAATTGACACATATGAAACAAATATTTTTTATTCCCCAAAAAACTGACAGGATACTAAAACTACCTATTCAATCAAATCGACGTAAGTAGAATACTCTCTGGCGATCTCGTCTTGTTCAAGATATTTTTCCCTGCCTATGCTGAGGTTAAACCTCTTCATCAACTCTATAACCCCGGCGAGGTCGAGTTTTTGCGTCAGTTTCTTTTCCGCCTTTATCTGAGTCGATAGCGTCTTGAATTCCGCAGGCGAGAAGTCCTTAAAGACCTCGTCGATCTTTTTCTTTTCGGCGTCGCTTAGAGCGTCGTATTTGATATCGGCGTCGTTTAGTATATTTGCCAAAAAGTCCTTTCTATCGTCCCCTTTGGGGTTGAAGAAACCTAATTTTATCTCGAGTCTCCGTATGAAATCCGGCAGTAGTAGATCCGGTCTGGAAGTAATAAAAACCCAGATTATTTTTCCTCTATTAGCCGGATCGCCGATCATTTTGATAAAGTTGCCGGTAAGCCGTTTCTCAGTTTCGTGGACGTTCTCGCCCCTGCCGCCGAACATCGTATCCGCCTCGTCCACGTAAACGATAACGTTTTTGAAAGACTCCAAAACGGTTTTTACCCGTTCAAATATAACGTCCGTCTCGCCAAGATACTTTTGTCTCAGATTCTTCAACTCTATGCAGAGCCAACCAAGTTCTTTGGCGAACGCTTCCATTATATAAGTTTTGCCGACGCCGTTTCGACCGCTTATCAAGTACCCGCGCGGTATGATCTTCGGATCGTTGAGTTTGATAATTTTTACCTGTCTCGCAAGCTCTTTTTTTATTTTTGCCGCGCCGTAAACGTCCGAAAAATCGTGGTCGGGATTGATGACCTTTATGTAATCGCCGATCGTTCCCCTTATGACCTCTTCCGTTTTTGACAGTATAACCTCTTCGGTCAACGGCTCTTTCGTATATTTATTTTGCACTAAAATATGCCTTATACCGTTTAGATTTAATCCCGCTGTCAAGTCCGTAGCTCTATCTAACGAGATAGCCGGAGTTATCTCCATCTTTTGTATTTGCTCCTCTATGAAAATCTTTCTCTCTTCATAATCGGGATAGTCGATCACAACCTTGTCCATCGACGGGAGATTGACCAACGATTTGTGAATTTCGGAGGTCGTTTGCGATATAAAAATCGCAATATTGTGAGAGTTTATAAATTCGTCGTCGCATAACCACTCCCGTAAAAAAACCAACTTTTGCCTGTCTAACTCAAACATTCTCTCAATCTCGACGTCCGGAGCCAAAGTTTCGGCATGCTCGATCAAAAAAGCGAACGGTTTGATGAAAGATTTTTTAGGAGACGAACTTACCTTAAACGCTTCTTTAAGGAGTTTAAGCCCGTCTAAACTTGAAATTCGCGATTGAGCTATATTTTTGATAACCCAGCTTCTTTTATCGTCGTAATTACTAAAAAAAGTCAGATTTTCAGCAAGCGTCTTAATAAACAAATCCCTATCCGCGTTTGAATTAAAATCGACGCCGCTTGTTATGTTA
The DNA here is from genome assembly GCA_002070605.1 of Spirochaetes bacterium ADurb.Bin133. Classification (GTDB taxonomy): domain Bacteria; phylum Spirochaetota; class GWE2-31-10; order GWE2-31-10; family MWDO01; genus MWDO01. The sequence continues at coordinate 33,385 of MWDO01000021.1, read as the reverse complement.
AATTTTATAATAGTACGAGTATTGGACAACTTTTTTATTAAATAATCCGAAAGGTTATAGTATTCGTCTTCGCTCTTGTATATATCGTAAATGTTGCCGTAGAAAATAAACTGATTGTATTCGCCCGATAAAAAATTCTTTGAAAACCTGTTGAAAAACTTGTATTCCGACATATATCCCTCCCGTCGCTAGTTATAAAAACTATAATATAAAAATCGCCTATTTGCAATAAAAAATAACGGATTCCAGAGCGTCCCGCCGGGTTTTTTTGGGGGAAATAGTAGTAATTTTATGTAGAGTAGACGTATTTGGGATAATTTTCGATTACGAGGGCGTATAACAGCTGTTTTCGAGCGGTTATATTTAACAGTTGTGTCATTTTATCCAAAAAGTCGTTTTTCAATCTATCGCTCCTTAATTTCCTCCCAACAATCTCAAGGAATCCTTCCAATCCATATTTCATAACGCCGTTATAAAAAAACAGTATAATATCCCGAACCGTCGAAGCCATACCGAATTCGTTATACAAAGAATGCCATCTTTTTATTTGAAGATAGTCCGCTTCACTGATCCTGAGGTATTTATCCAATCTTTTATCGTCGGAGCTATCTATAACGGCGTATTCGGAGCGGCAATTTCCGACTATTCTCTTCATTTTTGGGATTTTTTTATCAATAAGGCGAAACATAGTTTCAAATAACTCGCTGAACGTATTAATTTTGAACTCTTTTAGTAGAAAATCTATGACATTCTTATTCATAGATTCAGATATTATAAAATGAAATAGATGTTTTTTGTTTTTCATAAAATTTTCTCCTTTTTTTCTTAATATATATAACACCTAAAAAGTGAAAACTCTTTACAAAAATTTGGATAAATTTTAAAAAATGATAAATATTTTGCTAATTAAAAAAATTGACACATATGCGTCGATTTAGATTTTTGCGGAGCTTTAAGGCGTATGCGGCGTTTTTTTTCATCTAGAAACGTATGCGTTCCATATGTGTCAAATTATTCTCAACATCATATGTGTCATTTTAATTTTAACGCCATATGCGTCGAATTTCTTCCCGCCCAAAAAACCGACGGGGCGAGGTTTAAAAATTTATTTTATTGACTTTTAAGTTATTGTAGTTTATAACTGTAGAGATGATTTTTTGTTTTTCAAAGGTTCGGGCGATGGGTAAAAAAAACGGGATATTTAAAATCAGATCGCAATTGTTGATTATTATTATTCCTATTGCCATTATTCCTCTGTTAATAATTGTCTTTATAGTAACAAACAGGATTTTTGCTCATCTGGAAAACCAGAGCCGTCAATATTACTCTACTCTTTTAGTTCAGGTATCCAACAACTTGAATTTTGTTTATAATCAGTATGCGCGGACTTTGTCGAATATGGTAGGTATTCCGGAGGTCGTCAAAGGTCTCGATAGTCCGCCTTATAGTTCGATGGCGGAGGAGAGAGCCGTGTCGAACAGCATAGTCGGCGACGCAACCGTAAGAGGCGGATTGAGAAATACCGTTGAAGAACGGATCGAAGGGGCGGTTTTTTTGTACGAACTTGATAGAGAGTCTCTGTTAGATAAGACAGATTATAAAGCGCATTACGTATCTTCTAGCAATATTGCGCCAAAAACCGAACTTTTTTTAAACGATCCTTTATTTCTGAAGTTAAAAGAAAACAACAAGGAGAGAATGGTTTTTGGTAGGTTTAAAAACGAGGCGTTTGGAGAAGCCGAAGAGAAGCCGGTAATAATCTTTCCGTTGTATAAGGAAAATTCTCAAGAAGAAACTTTTAACAAATTTATTTTGATAACTTTGTTTGCCGACTTTATACCAAAATTTTATGAAGGCATAGATAGTCTTAGATACGGCACTTTGTATATTTTGGATCAATTTGACAACGTTTTATCTAAAAACCATCCCGGAGCCGACGATTATTACGAATACAACGCCGAGAAAAAACAGTATGTTTTAGGCGACGACGATCCGAACGATCCCTACGAGAAACTAACTTTCAAAGATTACCAGAATCTAAATACCGACTCCGGCATACTTAACCAAAAAGAGGTTCGGGAGATTTTAAATAGTCTTTCTTATGAGAATATAACGGCGATGGAAGAGAACGGGACAATTGAAGAGGTTTTAAATAAGAAATACTATATTACGCGAAATAATGTTCGTTATTTAACCGTAATAGGTTACGAGAAATCTTCTTTATGTAAATTCATATATTTTCATCCTGTGGCTCAGATAGTTAAACCGATTTACGATATAGTGTCGATAATCGTAATTGTTACTTTTTTTATAATGGTCGTCGTTGTGATAATAAGTATGATATTTAGCGCGGCGATAACCAAGCCTATTATGGATTTATCGGACGCCTCGTTAAAAATCGCTAAGGGAGACTATGATATTTCTATAGACGTTTCCACCAACAATGAAATGAAAACTTTATCAAAAGCTTTTAATATAATGGTTAAAGAGGTTAAAAACTATACTTATAATCTTGAGAAGATGGTCGAGGAGAGAACGGGGGAGTTAAAAGACGCTCATGAAAAACTTCAAATGGCGCATAGAGCTCTTTGGAGCGAAATGGAGTTGGCAAAAAAAATTCAGATATCTTTGCTTCCCGCAAAGCCCGTTATTTCGGGTTACGATATATCCGCTAAAATGATCGCCGCGGACGAAGTCGGCGGGGATTTTTACGATATATTTGAATACGGTAAAAGAAGTATGATAGCTATCGGAGACGTTTCGGGTCATGGGGTTACGCCGGGATTGATTACTATGATAGCTCAGACGATAATTGATTCTCTTGTAACAAAAGATAACGATATTGAACTGAAGGATCTTTTTATTGATTTAAATTCTCTTCTAATAAAAAGCATCAAGAAACTCGACGTTAGGATGTATATTACGATGTCGATATTGCAGGAATACGGCGACGGACTTTTTAAAGGGTGCGGGAAGCATAACGATATTTTAGTTTATAGAGCCGAGACTAATTCCGTCGAAGTTATTGAGACAAACGGTATATGGCTATGTATAATGGAAAATATTTCCGAGCATATTAAAGAGTATAAGATCAAACTAAACGGCGGCGATATTATGTTGCTTTATACGGACGGATTAAGCGAGGCGGCTAACGAAGAGGGGAAAATGTTTGGCGACTTTATGCCGGATTACTTGTTGAAGTATTCGAATTTATCGTCAAAAGATATTTTAAACAATATTTTAGGCGAATTTCAAAATTTTTTAGATAAAACCGACGACGTTACTCTTTTGGTGATAAAAAGAGAATAATATATATTAAAATAAGGATAAAATTATGTTGGATAATCTTACGGCAAATACTTTATCGATTGAGGTTATTAAAATGGACGATAAGGAGCTTATCGAACTTTTATGGAAGGGTAAAAGCGTGGATTTGGCTCCGGATTCTTACCTGTTGCCATTTTTTGACAACGTTATCAGCGAATTAAAATTGTTAAATTACTCGGTAGTTATTAATTTCTTTCAGCTTGTCTATATGAATTCTTCCACGATGAATTCTATTATATTTTTTATCAAGAAATTGCTGGAGGAGAAGATAAAAGCTAAAGTAATCTACAACAGGGATCTTAAATGGCAAGCGCTGAATTTTTCTACGCTCGACGTGTTTGTTACAAAGGACGGGCTTTTTCAAGTTGAAGACGCTCACATGACGTGGAAACTATAAATATAAAGTTGTACAAAATGTACCCGTCGGTTTTTTGGGATATGAAATTCGACGCATATAGGGCATTTTTTGTCGTGGGAAATATTGACACATATGGGGGGACCTCGTCAGTTTTTTGGGGAGGGGGAGAAATTCGACGCATATGATGTTAAGAATAAAATTGACACATATGAAACAGATATTTTTTATTCCACAAAAAACTGACGGATTACCATATGTGTCAATTTCCAAAAAACCGGCGGGACTTTATGACGACAATATTATGATTTTTAATAATAGGGGACGATAATGAAAACTCTTGAATATTTGATCAGACCCACTCCAAAAAGTATTGATTTTGTTAAACGTAGCATAAAAGAACGGCTAAATATCGCGGATGAGAATTTACTTCATCAGATTGAGATGGTTATATGCGAGTTATTGGAAAATTCCGTTAAATATTGCCCGCCGGAGAATAATAATCAGGATATAGAGTTGCAATTTATTAACGACGATAAGACTATTAAAATAATTGTAACTAATAATATAAAATCTACCGACGATAGAAAAAACATTGAGGAGACGATTGGTAAGATAAAGAGCTCGCCGGACTCAAACAATCTATACGTAGAAAGAATTCGGGAGATTTTAAATGCAAAGGAACACGGTAAGAGTCAAATGGGGTTATACAGGATAGTTTACGAGGGGGAATTTGAGATTACTTACAGCATAGACGACGATAAATTATCTATTACGGCCGTTAAGAGTTTAATATGATAAGAGAGCTGATAATTTGAAAGGTTGCAGACTAAACTATATTTTAAGAGATGCGGCGTTTTGCTTCATAATATTAATTTGTTTTACCGCATGCCAGAAGATATTTCTCGAGGGATTAAGACCCGGTAAAATAGATAAATCTATTAATTATGACAGAGGAACTTTACAATTTGACGAAGAGAAGATCAAATTAAGGTATATTATAGCAAAAAATGTGATAAAAAACGACAATCCTTGCGATTTTATTATTTATCTCCACGGTATAGGCAGAACCGAACTTGATTGGGTAGACGAGAAGTCGTTTGGGAAACGATATTATTTATTGTTGAAGCAAAATCCGCAACTCAAAGAGTTGCCCGTCGTATCGATATCGTTTGGATTTGTTTACGTTATATATAACGAAGCCCCAGAGCCGTTTAAAGCCGATCTGGAACATCTATTCATAAACGAGATCGTTCCGTATTTTAGAAAAGAGCTCAAATGTAACGGTAAGATTCATTTGATAGGGCACTCGTTGGGCGGATTTAACGCGTTGACGTTGTCGCTAAAATATCCCGATGTTTTCTCAAACGTTTTAGCGATATCCCCTTTTATTATGCCTTTTTCTCCGTTTAACGAAGAGGAATACCGGAATTCGCTAAGAGGACTGGGATTGAGAGATCCGTCTATGTACGCTTATCAATACTGGATAAAAGAGGCGTATAAGGACGAAAAAAATTGGAATAATTATAATCCTTATTGCATTATCGACAATAAGGTAAAGAAACCTTTGATTTTCCTATCCAGCGCTGCGAACGATTATCCGGGGTTTTCAGAGTTTATATCCTGTTTTGTAGATAAACTTGAGAAAAACAACGTCGCTTTTTTTTACGATCGCTCCGAAGGTCCTCACAAATCGGTATCGGACAGTTTGTATTTAAGTTTTCTGAGATCGATCCAATAATAAACGTTACGATATATAGTCGATAAAAGTCTCTATATCTTTTAGATCGCCGTCGATTATCTCCAGAGTGAACTTCTCAATCCCTTTATTCGCCAACATTCTTACGATTTTTTGAACGTCCTGTTCGCTTTCGAGATAGATATGGGAATGCGTGTCGTATATTTTTTCAAGAGGGACGCTTTTGCCTATCAAACTTCGTTGTATATGACAGCCGGTAATATTTTTCTTTTGGATTATTTCGCTTGCTGCTTCGTAGTAATCAAATTTGTGAAGCAGAGAGGAAGTCCAGAAATGCCCGATGTCGAAGTATAAATTTTCAATAAGTTCGAGAATCTCTCGAGGTCTTTGAAGACCGCTTCCGATACCCACAAAGTCGTTTTCGAGAGAAATTATAAAGTCTTTGTTTTCCTCTCTCAACATCTTGTAGTTTCGTGAAAAAGTCTCTTTATAACGATTGAAAATATCCGTATCAAAAAGCTCGGGATTCATGATAAAAGAGCCTTTATAACAGAGATCTTCGCCAACCCCTTTTCTGATAACCTTGCGGTAGTTGTTCATATCCATAACTATCGGCTCGTTTGCCATAAAGAATCCGTGGAAGAAAAATAATTTATCCCCTATAAATTCGAGATGTTTTTTAGCTTCGTTAAAAGTATCTCGTATTAGAGCGGCGTCGTCCATCGCCAGATTGAGAAAATGTTTTGAAAATACCGGGGAGTGAGCCGATAGCGGGATACTATCTTTGTACCGAATAACGCGGTCGTATAGCGGTTGAGTAATGGAGTTGTGAATCTGTATTCCGAATTGAAACCCCTCTTTGGAACAAAAATTTTGAGCTTCGTCGATTTTTTCTTTATAATTATCCTCGTTAAAACACATCGAGCTGTATTCGATAGTTATCATAGCGTATCCTCCTTGATTTCGAGTTTTGTAAATTCCAATATCATTTCCATTATAGAATAGTCGTAAAAATCGATTGTTGCAAGATGTTTATTGTTCTTTTTCAGAATATTTACTATTTTACCCGAACCGTAATCTTTATGCTTGACGATAACCCCTTTTTTTATACCCCGATACTCCGGTTCGCCGTATTGTTCGGTTAGGCAATCGTCGCGCGGTATCTCTTCAAGCAGTCCCTCTTCTATTTCGGAGAGGAATCTTGAGCGCCGGCATACTTTAGTCAAACCGAAAAGACTCCTTTTTGAGCAATAAGATACGAACAACCGTTTTTTTGCTCTGGTTAGCGCGACGTAAAACAGGCGTCTCTCCTCGTCGACGTCGTCCTCTTCGTCGTATTCGCCGATGGAATTCCGGTGCGGGAACGTCTCCTCTTCTAAGCCGGCGACGAAGACGTTTTCGTACTCAAGCCCTTTTGCGTTGTGAACCGTCGATAACGTTAGCGCGTTTTGCGGTCGTTCGCCCGCTTTATTGGCGTCGAGCGAAATCTCCTCTAAAAGTTCGGCGACGTCGCCTTCGTATTTAGCGAGATATATCGACAGGTCGTTGATATTGTATATCCTATCCCCGCCGTCTTTCGAATCTAAATTTTTATAGTAATCTATAAGTCCCAGATCGTTCATTATGGAAGAAACGTCGCTATCGATAAGTCTGTTATCTGCGACGGCGGGGCTTTCCTCAAATATATTTTTAAGGAATAAAAAGGAGTCTAAGTTTTTTATTTCCTTTGCGAAGCTATCTATGTTTTTCAACGTTTCGAGCAGATTGTTGTCGAATTTTGTTGAAAGTTCGTAAAATTTCAGAACTCCTTTTTTACCTATCCCCCGCGCCGGTTTGTTGACAAATCTTTCAAACGCTATCTTATCTTTCGGATTGAAAAGCCATTTTAAAACGGCTATAACGTCTTTTATCTCCTCTCTTTGGAAGTAGGGCTGAGCGCCAAAAACTACGTAAGGAATTCTTTTTCTCCTAAGGACGGTCTCAAAAACCCGCGCTTGCCAATTTGTTCTGTATAGAATGGCGGTATCTTTTAGCGACAACGCTTTATCGATAATCGCCGAGCATATACGGCTTGCCTCTTCGTTCTCGTCTTCGTATTGGGACAGAGCCGGTTTGTCGCCGATCGATTTCGAATAGAGATTTTTATCGATTCTTCCTATGTTGTTTTTGATAACGGAATTTGCCAGATCGAGAATCTGTTTTGTCGATCGGTAATTACGCTCAAGTTTGATAATCTTTACGGGAACAAACTCCCGTTGAAAGTTGAGGATATTCTCTATAGTCGCGCCGCGGAATTTATATATCGACTGATCCTCGTCGCCGACGACCGTCGTATGAGTATCGGCGCCGCTCAGGGCTTTCAATAATTCAAACTGGCTTGCGTTGGTATCTTGATACTCGTCCGCCAAAATATATCTAAAACGGTCGGCGTATTTAGATTTTACGGCGGGATTTGTTCTCAATAGATCGACGCATTTTAAAATCAGATCCTCAAAATCAAACGCGTTGGACTCCCTGAGAGCGCTATCGTATAGGTCGTAAATATTTTGAAAATCATATCCGGCTATAGCGCCGGTTTCAACGCTCTGTTTATACCGGGCGATATCTTTTTTTACTTCATAAGGGAGCAACTCTTGGTATTCGTCTCTCTCAAGAACCGATTTGACCATCTTTAGCGAATCGTCGTCGTCGTAAATATTGAAGCGTTCTGTTCTACCGCGGAAGCCGCCGGAGTTTCGTAGGATATACGCCCCAAGAGAGTGGAAAGTCTTAATAGTAACTCCGATATCGTCGCCGAAATACGAATCGACTCTGTTTTTCATCTCCTTCGCCGCTTTGTTGGTAAACGTCAACGCGACGATATTTTCAGGCGGGACGGCTTTTTTCTCAACGAGGCGTATGATACGCGCGACAATTGTTCGGGTTTTGCCGGTTCCGGCTCCGGCGGTTATGAGAATATTGTTATCGTCTGAAAAAACCGCTTCGTATTGTCGTTCGTTAAGCGTATCGTAAATAGTCTGTTCCATGTTTTGCGCGTCGTCCGGATATTATTTCAATAAGTTTTTCAGTTTGTCCCTGACCTGATCTACTCTGTTTAGATATTCCTGAAAGTACTCTTTTGTAAAAATATTCTTAAAATTGGCGTCTGCGCTTCCCGTCTTGATCGTTTCATTGAGAGAAGTCAGATCGATAAACAGTATAGCGCCGTCGGGGCTTTGTTCAAATTTGGAAGCGTCGGACAAAGATTTGAGGTCGTCCGTATCCGTTACGTTCTCGCCGACGTTTTTAATATAGTAAGCTTTCAGGAGATTTTTTAATATTCGATGAAAAAAAGCGAAAGAAAGATAAAAATCGCCGGATTTGTATAGTTTTTCCATAGATATGTAGTCGTTATCCGAAATTGAGACGAGATTATTAATTGCCTGATTTGCCGGAATTTTCTCTTCTATCGATATAGCCGATTTTGAGCCGTATTTCCATTCGTAATCTTGATATTGGTTTTTTTTATCAAAATTTGACGTAAAAGCCCCTTTTATCTCTTCAATATCGGCGTCGGTATAGATATATGAAACCTGATTTTTATATGAAAACTCTTTCGGTATAGCGACTTTAGCGGTAACTTCCCGCAAAACTGTAAACGACGCCGGAGAGACGGAGAATTTTTCCGTTATTTTATCTCCGGACAGATAGACCGACATATCTTTGCCGGGCAGTTCGATTTTTTTTCTCCATTTGATAAGTTCGTAGTCTCCGATCGGCAAATTGTAGAAGAAGTAATAACCGTTTTTAGAGTTGTTAAAGTACATCTTTTTTGTAGCAATATTCCGAACCGTTACAATAATATCGTCGTTATACTCCCCGTCTTTTAGAGACCAAAATTGCCTGCTCGTTATAAACCTGATCTTGCCGGCGACGCAACCGGTTTTTCCCGACTTATAAGGGGAGGGCAGAGTCGAACAACCGATGAAAGAAAATATGAAAAGTAACGCTAAAAAATGTTTCACTTCCTACTCCAAAATCTCCGGATAACAAGCAGTATTAACAACATTTGATTAAAAGTCAAATATTTTTATTAATATTTAAATTTTGGGAGTAAACTTACCCGTCGGTTTTTTGGGACGGGGGAATAAAATGACACATATGAGACAGATATTTTTTATCAGTAAATTATTTGTCATTTATTTAAAAAATATCCAAATTTTTGTAAAGAGTTTTCTACTTTTAGTTGTTATTTATATACAAAGAAAAAAGGAGAAAACTTTATGAAAAACAAAAAACATCTATTCCATTTTATCGTGTCAGAATCTATGAATACTACTGTCATAGATTTTCTACTAAAAGAGTTCAAAGTTAATACGTTTAGCGAGTTATTTGAAACTATGTTTCGCCTCGTTAATAAAAAAATGCCAAAAATGAAGAGAATAATCGGGAATTGCCGCTCCGAATACGCCGTTATAGATAGCTCCGACGATAAAAGGCTGGATAAATACCTCAGGATTAGCGAGGCGAATTATCTTCAAATAAAAAGATGGCATTCGTTGTATAACGAATTCGGTATGGCTTCGACGGTTCGCGATATTATCTTGTTTTTCTATAACGGCGTTATGAAATACGGGTTGGAAGAATTTCTTGTGATCGTTGGTAAGAAATTGAAGGTTGATAAATTGAAAAACGACTTTTTGGGTAAAATGACACAACTGTTAAATATAACCGCTCGAAAACGGCTATTATATGCGCTCGTAATCGAAAATTATCCCAAATACGTCTACTCTACCTAAAATTAATTTTTATTTCCCCAAAAAACCGACGGGGTATGGAGTAAAACGTATGTAATGTAAAATGTATGTAAATAGAAAAGACTTACGTTGAAAAATAATATACATTTTGAGCGGTTATCTAAATGATAATGATTGTCAATAGCGAAAAAATTATATAAATCCGGAGTAAATATGCATCAAAACGACGAACAGAACAGAGATATGTTAAGAATGGAAAATTTGCAAAAAATCAAGAATACTATTGTGGTTATCAGCGGGAAGGGGGGCGTAGGAAAGAGCACCGTCAGCGTAAATATCGCGTACGCGCTTGCGCTTCAAGGGCGTAGGGTAGGCATAATGGACGTCGATATTCACGGACCTTCGATTGCCAAAATGACCGGCATTGATAATAAGCGGCTTGTATCTGAAGAGGAGGGAGAAAGACCTCGACCGATTGAAGCCGTTCACAATCTTTTCGTCTTATCGATAGCGTCGATGCTTGAGAGTCCCGACGAGGCTATAATATGGCGGGGACCTATGAAAATGGGCGTCATCCGGCAGTTTTTGGAAGATATCGATTGGCCCGAACTCGACTACTTAGTGGTCGATTGTCCTCCCGGGACGGGAGACGAGCCGCTTAGCGTTATACAACTGATCGGAGACGTTACAGGAGTCGTCGTAGTTACGACGCCTCAAGACGTCGCTTTGCTCGACGTGAGAAAATCAATTAATTTCGTTAAAAAACTCGAGACTCCGATTTTGGGAATTGTAGAGAATATGGCGGGATTTGTATGTCCTAAATGCGGAGAGAAAGTCGATATTTTTAAAAGCGGGGGAGCCGAAAAGGTCGGGAAAAGTTTTAATGTCGAAGTTTTGGGCTCTATACCGATCGACGGGAACATTGTTAATTCCGGAGACGAAGGCAAGCCTTACGTTTATCATTACGGTAAGACCGAAGGCGGTAAAATATTCTCAGAAATAGCGGAAAAACTTATGGTAAAAATTGGCAAGCAATGTAGAAGTAAAAATACTTTTAAAGCCGCTATGCCGCTGGAAAACGGTAAATTAAGCGAACATTTCGGACATGCGAAACTTTTTGGTATATTTACCGTTGAAGATAAAAAGATTGCAAAGTACGAAGAACTTACGCCTCCTCCTCACGATTGCGAATCCATTCCTAAATGGTTGAATGAGTTAGGAGTCGAGAAAGTTATAGTTAAAGGGATCGGCGACGGAGCTATTAAAAATTTGGCTTTAAAGAATATTAAAGCGTACGAAGGCGATATTTCTATTTCGAAAGACGAACTTGTACAAAAATTAATAGATAATTCCTTAAAATTAAGCCGTTCCAACTGTCCCGGAGCCGGTTGCGGACATCGTCATTAATTTATTTTTTTGGAGTAAATAAAAATCGATTATTTTTAAAATATTATTTTACTAATAACGTAATTAATGGTTTAATAGTACTCTATAGAATACTGTTAAAAAAAATTTTAAAAATAACGGAGGAATATTATGGGTTTTTTTAGAGCTATAGGCAGATTTTTTGCAAGACTTTTTGGTTTGGGCGAAGGCGCGTTAAACAACGCCGGCGATAAGATGCTGACCGCTAACGAATCGACGATCAGAGCTCAGTTCAGAAAAGTCAGAGAGGATTTGTTGAAGAACCATACTACGGTTAGAAACGCCGTAGCAAACCTTATGGCTATTAACGAAGAAAAGAAGAATGAAACGGAAGAGTTAAATAAAAAGTTGAAAGAGTTAGAGACTAAAAAAATAGGCGCCGTAAGGAAATTTAAAGAGACAAACGACGTCAAATATCAGGATCTTTTTAAAGAATTTAGCGTTCAACTTCAGAAAGCTACCGAAAGTATATCTTTGAATAAAACTTTTATCGAACAAAATTCTTCAAATATCGAAAAATACAAAAGTCAACTTGTTATGTTGCAAACTCGAATCGAGGAGCTAAAATCTCAAGAGGCTCAGGCGGTCGCCGATATTACCTCTTCGAGACAGATTACCAAACTTAACGAACTGCTCTCCGGTTTATCGACGGACGTCAATATGCAAGGGCTCGAAGCGATCGACGAAGCGAGGAAAAAAGCTCTCGCTAACGCCAAACTTTCGACCGAACTTTCTCAGACTAGCAAGTCCGCTATAGACGACGAGCTTCTCGCGGCTGGGAGCGATATCGACGAAGAATTCGCAAAAATGCTAGCGGCGGAAGAACAAAAAATGACCGCTAATACCGAAGAGAGAAATATATAATTTATGATCTCAAAACATCCCAAAGACAGTTCCGTAGAAACAAGAAATATTGTTATGCCTGAGCATGCCAATCACTATGGAACCGTCTTTGGCGGCGTTATTATGTCCTGGATAGATATAGCCGCGGCTATGGCGGCTGAAAGACATTGCGGACACGAAGCGGTAATGGTAAGCATCGACACAATATCGTTTAGACTTCCGATTAATATCGGAGATCACGTAGTTCTCAAAGCGTCGGTGAATTTTGTGGGGACGACTTCCATGGAGATCGGCGTTCAGGTAACAAAAGAGAATCCTATAACGGGAGAAAGCGGCGTATCTACCACGGCCTATCTTACGTTTGTCGGTCTCGGTAAAGACAAAAAGCCCGTCAAGATACCCGATCTTATACCGGAGACCGAAGACGAAAGAAGAAGGTTTAAAAACGCCGAAATCAGAGTCGCCGCAAGAAAAAAACTCCTCAAACAGATTAAACTCAAGTCTTAAGATAACTCGTCAGTTTTTTGGGATTGACATATGTGTCATTTTTTTTCATTAAGGAGCGCCGCGCCTCGCATATGCGTCATTTTATATCGCAGGACAATTTGACACATATGTGTCAAATTTTTATCGGGAAACACAGCGGCGCGTATAGCCCCATATGTGTCAATTCTTCATCAAAGAGCGCTTGCGTAGCATATGCGTCGATTTTATTTTTGACACATATGGGGCTCCGGCGAGTCCCCAAAAAACCGACGGGGCGCAAAAGCTACGAATAATATTCTTGATAAAATTTTTATTTAGCGCTATTATCGGCGTTACAGAATATTAATTTTACCGGAAGTTTTATGAAGTCGAACGACAATAGAAAGATTATTTTTGAAACCGCCGTTGGGTATTTCTTTACCATAGCGGTAATGATCGTCGTAGTTTTTGTGATTGCTTTGCTTTTTAGACAGCGGCTAAATTTTTTTAAAACGAAGTACTATATATTATACGAATATGGCAACGATATTAAGACGGGGACTGTCGTCAGTTTGAACGGCGTGAATATAGGCGACGTAAAAGAGATAGAGCTTGACGATAAAAACAGGGTTAAAGTTACTATTAAGGTGTGGTCGAAGTGGAGCGATAAGATCAGAGAGGATAGCGTGGCAAAGATTGTTAGACCTCTTTTGATCGGCAACAAACAGATCAACATATCTCCGGGACTTGATAGGTATAAAGTTCTTCCGCCCAATTCTGTAATACTTTCGGAAGAGTCGTCGGAACTTGTAGATTTGGTCAGCGGCGCCAGTTTAGAGAGATTTGTCGATAAAATCGGGCTTAATCCTCTGTTTGATTCCACAGAGGATATCAAGCGGATATCCGTTAGGGAGTTGTACGATATGGCTATAAGTTCGCTCATAACGATGAACGATTTTCAGAGGTCTATAAAGACTATGAGTAATTCTATTACGGGGATGAACGATTCATTTGCCGGAATGTCTCTTGGTTTAGCTGGAATGTCCGACGCTATGAAGGAGATGGAGAAACTTACCGATTCTTTCGACAAGATGGGCGAGAAGATGAGCGAACTTAGCGGTAAGATGGGCGATATGAGCGGGAAGCTGGACGGTATGTCAAAGACTTTTGTCGGGGTGGACAAATCTATGGTTAAGATGAGCGAATCGTTATTAGAACTTGACAAAGGTCTTACTTCAAATTTGGGGCAATTTGAACCGTTGACCGATCAGATTATTTCGTTTATCAAGGAGCTTGAGATAATTATCGAGGCTCTTGAAACCAACTGGATGTTTAAAAACGACGTCGAACGAATAAAAAGACAGAAAATGAAAGAATCCCGTTAGTTATAATTAGTACATCTTAAACTCAATTAGACGCGCTTCCATCGCTCCGTTATATAGGATTGTTCTTTTACTGGATCTTAGTCCGAAATGTTTTGCCGCCTCTAAGTTTGCCGTAAGAACGTAAGCTGTTGAATCTTTACATTTTTGCTTGAGGAAATCCCCGAAATCTTTGTATAGTCCGTTTATATCCTCTTCTTTCATTCTTTCGTTATACGGCGGGTTGGTAATTATGAACCAATCGTTAAAATCTTCTCTGCTTTTTCTAAAATCTTCGTTGAATACTCTTATATCTTTAAAAAGCGGATTTTTTTTTAGCAAAGTCAGCGTTTTCATATAGGCGGTTTTGTCTATCTCGTATCCCTGCAATTTGATCTGTTTTGGCGAAATCTTTTCTTTAAGCAGGGCTTTCTCGTTTTCGTAAATCTCTTTGTCAAAATCAAACCAGTTGAAGAATGAGAAATTTCTCTCCAGATTAGGCGGAATGTTATTAGCAATCATCATGGCTTCTATCAAAAATGTGGCGCTGCCGCAAAAAGGATCAAGTAAGTTTTTACTTCCGTCCCAGCCGGATAGAAGGATTATACCGCTCGCAAGGTCTTCTTTTATAGGGGCGTCGTACCCCGGCAATCTGTAACCCCTTTTAAACAGAGGAACGCCCGAACTGTCCAGATAAATAGTAGTTTTATTCTCGTTTAGATATGCGACTATGCGTATATCGGGGTTTTCTTTATCTACGCTCGGTCTGACGTTGTTTGCTAGTTTTTTGAACGCGTCCGAGATCGCGTCTTTTATACGGTGCATAGCGAATTGCGAATGATTGAGCGACCTTGATCTCCCCTTAACGTCGATTCGAATATTTTTATCCGGGGAGAATAATTTATGCCAGTTTATTTTGCGGGTTTTAAAATAGAGCTCGTCGTAGTTGTTTGCCGTAAACTCTTTGAGCGGCATTAATATAGAGAGAGCCGTTCGGAGAGACATATTCAGACGGTACAAGCTCTTTTTGTCGGCGTTAAAAAAGACGGTCGAGGTCTGAGAGCCGGTTATATCGCCGCCGCCGTTGGCGATCTCTTTAGATAAAACCTCTTCTAACCCTTTTTGACATATTGACACATATGCGTTTTCCGGCACTATTCTACCCTTCCCAACTTTTCGTTCATTTTTTTCATGTCTTTTTCGATAATACCTTTTCTTATTTTGTCAAAAAAATTAAACGCAAACGCGTAAAACGATATGTGATATTTTATCTCTTTTAGATCGTAGAATTCTCTGATTTTATTTTTTATCTCGTTCTCTTCGTTGTATAGTTTTACTTTTTCATTGTAAAATTGGGCGTTTGAGACCGAATCGTCGATCGTTTCTATCGATATTTCTTCAGCGGTTAATCCTTTATCCTTAACGGCGTTAAAATACATTTGTAAATTCATATATCCCAGATAGGTTAGTTTTCTTAATAGATTTCTGTAATACTCTGCGCTGTCGGCCGGGAGTCGTTTATCGACTATTTTGGCGCTATTTTCAAGTTGTCTATGCAGTTTGATATCGAGATTGTCGATATTTTTATAGTTGTTTTTCCAGATTGTTACGCTGTCTATATATGCGTTTTTTCCGAGTTTAAGTACAAATTTTTCCATGAAGGTTTTATCTTCGTATTTTTGATACTCTTCTATTAAAATATCCGCCATTTTTGATACTACAAGATCGTCGTTGGAAAATAGCGCCAAATTTACAAGAAAAGCCGTAACGATGATTATCGTAAATCTAATCATAAACCATTGTAACAAAAATTCTCAAATATATAAAGAATTATTGGACGTTTTCAACCAGTTCTACGAACGCTTTAGCCAACTTCTTTTTATTTGAAGCGAAAAATCCGGTCGCGTAGTCGAGATAATATCCGTTTTCGGTAGATTCTTTAAAATCGTTTCTTTTTACCGTAGAGACCGAAAATTTCATTCTCTCTTTTTCCGACGAAAAAATTAGATCGTAAGAGTATTCGCCGGTTTTAAATATTTCCGATAAAATAAATCCGTTAAAATCCGCGCCTTTTTTTAGTCCGAAAAATAGGGGCTCGGAACCTTCCCAGCGTAATAATTTATTCTGTTTATTGCGAATTTTCTCAAACAATTCCAAAGCCGCCGTCGATTCGGATAAATAATCTTCCTTGCCGGTCGCATTATATAGCGTATTCATTATGCTTGAATATCTTTTCCACATATTGTTGTATTCCGCGTAATCGGCGAGTTCCTGATAAGCCGCGATAAAGGACTCCTTCATATCGGCTATATCGATATTACGCTCTTTGGCGATCAAATCCGCATAGTCCAACATTCCGATCTTACAAAATATTTCAATTACCGATCTAGTTTCTTCTTTAGATTTGTTCTCTTTATCTAACAGTTTTTTAAAACTTAAGAGCGAGTCGCCGTCGAGCTCGTCGAAAGAACGGATAACGGATATTTCCGTAGTATTTGTAATATTCAAAATCCTATCGATCTCCTCTTTATCCTCCTCGATTTTTATTTGAGACAACGCGTGTTTCGATAATTTTTCGTCATTAATTAATCCCAAATATAAATAATAAACTTTTTGGCGAATATCCTCCTCCAGTTGATTGTAGTTTTCAAGGAAATATAAAAATTCCAGACCGGATATACTTTTTTCCGTTAAAAAATTGTACATCTTCTGAATATTATTTTCGCCCAAAGCGCTTATTAGCGACGGATCGCCGACCGACGTCGTAGAAAAAATATTCGACCATAAGAACGATTTGGTATATAATTCAGGTATATAGATCGAATATACCGGAATTTGAAATTGATCGTTAGCGCAATCGAAAACCAGAACCGACTCGAACGGCTTGACGCACTCCTCGTAAATGTCGTCCATCGTTTCAAAACGTCTCCCGTCTTTTATCAAGTCTCGAGTCGGCAAATCCGAATAAAAAACTTTATCTATGAATTTTCGAGTAAAAAGGAAACCGTTCCACGATTGATTTAACTTTTCATAAGGGACAAATCCTTGACTCGCCTCGGTTAACGCCCTAACGATAGCGATTCTCTGGTCAAAGTGGCAACCGCTCGACGCGAAAAGTTTAAAATTGTAGTCGCTATTTTCTTGTCGGACAATATAACTGTAAAACTTTACGCCGTTTATATCAACTGAAACGTCGACTATCTCAAATTTTGTGAAATTTTGCGAAATATTGTTAATAATCGATTCCAAATCGGGGAACAATTTGATAATCGATTCGATAGAAACGATAAACGGATCGAGCCTATCTGCGTCGTTAGACAAATTCGCGTCGAAGGAGTATAAAAGTCTCGACGATTTGTAACTTATATCTTCCCGGGACGCGCCCAAAGCCTTGATAACAAAGAGGGTTTGAGTATATCTTTCGACTAACTCAAATATACTGTGAACTATCGCCTCCTTTTCTTCGTTGCCCGCCGAATAACCGTTTGAGCTCAAGAACAGCAATCTGATCGGGAAAAGAACCTCTTCCCCCGATTTTATATCTTTTACCTTTATAAAGGAAGATTCTTCTTCCGCTTTCTTTCCGGCTAATACCGGTTTTATATATTTTAATAAACCATTTGAGTTTTTTTCGATTTCGTCGAGGTATTCTGAATAAGTTTTTACTATTCTGTCGGGAGTTATTTCGTAAATTTTAAATTCTATAGATAGACGCTCAAAAAACTCCATAAACAGGCTTGCTATACACTGAGTTTTTGATATTCCTTTGCCGCTAACTTTTTTGAACCAAAACGTTTTGGCGTCTTTGAGGTAAGGGAAACTCTCCGGAAAATAATCGTATAATTTTTCCTGCGCGCTAAACAGGCTCGCCGCCCACACGCCAAACTCCTCGTCGTTTCGGAATTCGTATTTAACTATACCGTTCTCTTCAAACTTAAATTTTTCGAATATCTCTAAACATCTTTTTACCGTTATATCCGGATGGCAAGTTTTTAGCGCGTCGAAACTATACATCTGTTACTCTCCTGGTTTTATAAATTAAATACTCTACATAGTTATCGCATCCCGTTGGTTTTTTGGAAAATGGACGCATATGTGTCAATTTTTATCGAGGAACGGCGCGGCGCATATAGCTCCATATGCGTCCATTTTTATTTTTGACACATATGTCAATCCCCAAAAAACCGACGAGTTACATAGTTATCTCTTTTTCTTTTTTTTTCTAGCAAGGTCGTTGAGTATAACTTTCAAGGCGTTGTTTGATATTTGTATTTCCCAGATGGAGAGAGCAAGCGATAAGGTCAGTAGTACGAGACTGATCGCAAAAAGTATCTCCGCAACAAAGACGTAATTTTTAAACAACGCCAACATACAGACCACGCACAACAATAAACTTGCCACTCCTATCGCTTGCATGATTCGAATGAGGTTTAATCTTAACTTTAAGTTTTTAACTTGCGTCAGTATTTTATCGTCAGGCTTGTCTTTGTATTGAGAATGAAGCTCCCTAACGAGATTGGCGACGGTCATAAACCTGTTTGTAAAAGCCAGCATAAGAAGCGAGATTGCCGGGAATAATAACGACGGGGTTGTAAGATTGAATTCCATAAACTTCTCCTAATTTTTTGTAGACGAACCTTTCATCGGGAGCGAAAAAAGGTACGGTAGAAATAATATTCCGTATAAAACGCCTAGAATTATTAACATAAAATAGAATTTGTGAAGATAAGTAACGACGCCCGACGACGCTATCCAGAAAGTGAATCCCCAAAAGATAAACCCGTAAACGTTGTTGTTCTTTAGTTCCATAACGGTAAATACCGTAAGAAGGAAGAAAAATATTCCCCATGTAAAAACGATCGATCCGAATAGCGACATAAAGTAGCCGGTTACTTTGGGGTTATCTATAAAAGCATTAATACCGTCTACAACGAACGTCAGCATTAAGATTTTATCGCTAAAAAACATCAAGATTATTCCTAGTCCTATGAAAGTAATAGAAATAAGAAATAAAAATACGTTCAAAAATTTCTCTTTCATAATAATAAATCTCCTTTTATAAATTCCAGAATATAATAAAAATTCGGGTTTGTAAATATAATTTGAATTTAAAATGACACATATGGAGGTTACGTCGCGCATCCCGATAGAAATTGACACATATGGGTCTCATAGCCTCCGCGTCCTCCTCGATAAGCTCTTATACCTCTTGACAAATTCTAATTTTATACATATTATTATAAGTATAATAATAAGCGTTATAAGGAGAAAGCGATGTTAGTAGAAACTAAAAGGATGATTTCTGTAACAAAACTTCAAAAAGAGTTAACGAAACAAATTCGGGATATTTCTAATAGCGGAGAACCTTTATACATATTAAAAAATAACAATATGGAAGCTGTTATTTTGCCGTTAGACGAATACGAAATGTTATTAAAGGCGGAAGAGATAATCGAGCAATTAGAAATTAATGATATTATTGAGAAAAGAATTACTAATTATAATCCTAAAACTAACGTTAAGTGGGAAGACTTGAGAAATGAGCGTTAAAATTGAGTTCATAAAGGAAGCGGCGGAAGATTATAAAAAACTTGACGGTAGTTTAAAGATACTATGCGATAAAAAATTGGAAGAATTAGAGATAAATCCGAATTTAGGCGAAAAATTAGGGAATAAATATAATATAGACCTAACCGGTTTTTATAAGATATACTTTAATTCAAAAAGGTATAGAATTGTATATAGAATCAGAGAACATTTACTTGAAATTATTGAGATATGGGGTATAGGTAAGCGAGATAAAGAAGAAATATATAAAATTGTCGGTAAGAGATTAAAAAAAAAATTAAAAGCTTCATATGCGTCGAATAAAAAAAATGACACATATGGAGCTATACGCCGCGCCGCTCTCCGATAAAAAAATTGACACATATGGAGCTATATACGGCGCGTCGCTCCCAGATAAAATTTGACACATATGGGCTACATATCCGCCGCGCCGCTCCCTGCTGAAAATTGACACATATGGAGCTATATGCGGCGCTGTGTTCCCAGATAATAAATTCGACGCATATGCGTCGAATTTTCCTTCCCTCCGAAAAACTGACAAATATAGTAAAATATTGTTGAAAATAATTTTTATTAGCGCTAATATATAGGAAAACGGAAGGAAATAGAATGTCAGATAAAGATATACAGTCGCTTTACGAAAAAGCTAACGATTTTTTTTACAATAACGATTACGATAACGCTCAAAAAATTTATCTTGAAATTCTCGAAAAAGACAAGGAGCACTATTTATCTTATGAAAAATTATCAAAAATTGAGAAATCAAGAAATAATTTGAAAGAATCGGCCGAATACTTGGAAAAAGCTCTTAGCATCAACGGAGAAAACGCAACCGGATGGAACGATATAGGAAATATATATTTTGATCTGAGGGATTTTGATTCCGCCATAAAAAGTTATAAGAAAGCTATAGAGATTGACAATCAATATTATTGGAGTTATTACAACATAGGGCTTAGTTTGCTTGAGTTTTATCCGAGCGATAAAGCGAAAAAAATTGAAGCTTTGGATTGGTATTTAAAATCTATAAAAATAAAGGACGATTACTACCCCGCTCTGAACGAGATAGGGCTATATTATTTAGACAACGACGATCTGGATAAAGCGGAAGAGTATCTGGTCAGATCTATAAAAAGCAACGAAATGTACAAATTTCCGTATTATAACTTATCAAAAATATATAAAAAAAGAGGAGACGTCGATAAATCAAAGCTTTTTCTGGTAAAATCGCTTAAATGCGATCCGTCTTACAACGCCGCTTACAATAATCTTGGGATAATATTTTACGACGAAAACGACTATTTTTCCTCTCTATATTATTATACCAAAGCTCTTGAAATTGATAGCGAATATAAATACTCTCTTTATAATATCGGATTGGTTTTTGACAGAATCGAGGAGTATAAAAAAGCTTACGAAGCCCATTTGAAAGCTCTTCAAAGCGATCCAAATTATCAGCCGGCTATTGATGAAAAATTGAGGTTGGAAAGGGAGCGGGCGGACGAGATAAAAAACGGTCGCCCTTTGAAAGAGAAAGATCTAAAGCCGGCGACTTATAAAGACAGATGCAAGCATGTCAACGAAAACGTAAGTCTCGGAGTAGGAACGGCGGTTTCTACATTGCATTCAAACAGCGATAACGCCGTCAATTCCGACGAAGTTGAGAAAAAGGAAGAGTTGTATGCCGAGAAATTCGGCAGAAATATAACTAAAATGGCTAAAGACGGCAAATTATTCGAGGTAAAGGGGCGGGATAAGGAGATAAGATCAATTCTTGAAGTTTTATACAAGATAAAGAAGAATAATCCCATTTTAGTCGGAAAAGCCGGCGTCGGAAAAACCGCGATAGTCGAAGGGCTTGCTCAAAAGATCGCAAAAGGGGACGCTCCCGATTTCTTTAAAGATAAAGAGATAATCGAGATAAATATGGGCTTATTAATAGCCGGAACGACTTATAGAGGCGATTTTGAGAAGCGGTTGACGAAGATTATCGAAGAATCTGTCAATAATCCCAATATTATCCTGTTTATTGATGAAATTCACACGGTTTTGGGAGCCGGCGAGACTACAGATAGTTCGTTAGACGCGGCGAACATACTCAAGCCGGCTTTAGCAAGAGGCGAACTGAGGTGCATAGGCGCGACGACTACCGAGGAGTACCAGAAGTATTTCCAGAAGGACCCGGCGTTTGAGCGGCGGTTTTATAAGATAGACATCGACGAACTCGACGCGCTTTCTACATACGAGATTCTGAAAGGTCTCAAACCAAAAATGGAGAAACATTATAAAATAACGATATCCGAAGAGAATATGAAGTTGATAGTCGACCTATCGGCTGAGGAGATTAAGAATAGAGCTTTTCCGGATAAAGCTATCGATATTTTGGAAAAATCCTTTTCAAGATGCGCTCTGGATAATAAAACCGAAGTCGACGAAACTTCCATAGCGAACATAGTCGGAGAATTTGTCGGTGTGAAATTTATTGAGACCGAAGAGGATAAAGGCAAGCGTCTTTTGGAAATGGAAAAATATCTGAAAGAGAGGATTTACGGTCAGGACGAGGCGATCGATAAGATATCAAATATGATACGTATGACTAAACAGCGCTTAGACCTAAAACCGGAACAACCGGACGGAGTGTTTTTCTTCGCGGGTCCGACGGGCGTCGGAAAGACGTATTTGGCTAAAATGGTAGCCGCATTTTTATTCGGCAACGAAGATAAACTTATAACGCTAAATATGTCCGAGTTTGTCGAACCCCACTCGGTATCCAAACTGATCGGTTCGCCTCCGGGCTACGTCGGTCACGAGGAGACCTCGTTTTTTGCGGATAAAATATTAAACAATCCGTCGTGCGTTTTGTTGCTGGACGAAGTCGAGAAGGCTCATCCGGAAGTTATGAAAATATTTCTTCAGATATTCGACGAAGGTAAAATTACGGACAATAAGCGAAGAACTACGTATTTTTCAAACGTAACAATAATTATGACCAGCAACGCCGTCGGAGTTAAACAGACGTCGCTCGGTTTTGGAAATAAAGTCGATAAATCTGAGATACAATTAACGGAAATTTTCCCAATCGAACTTGTTAACCGTATCGACGAGGTTATTATTTTCAATTATATAGACGAGAAAGTGGCAAAAAATATTTTAACGAATCTGATAATCAACAAGTCCGTAAAAATATTTGAAAAAAGAGGCATAGAGATCAGATTTGACACGACGTTTATAGATCACATTTTACAGACGGGCTACGATAGGAGATTTGGCGTTAGGAATCTCGAGCGGACTTTTGAGAAAGAACTTATGACGACCGTATCAAAGTTTTTATTTGAGAAACCAAACGTAAAAATTATAAACGTTACCGCCGAAAACGGCGGCGTAAAAGTATTTTAATTTAAAGGGGGACGGAAGATGGACAAAGATATTTTAACCGTTATATTGTATCCTTTTTTTGGCGGAAGTTTAAACGCAAAACAGAGGGAGTATGTTAAAACTAATTTAAAGATCGCAACCGACGCGGAACTGGACGAAATATTAGCCGGCGAAGCCGACGAAGAAAAATTAAGTAAAATTATAGAAAATATTTCTTCGCCGGATCGGATAAAATATTTCGCTCTTGCTAAGTCAATATCCGAAATGGATACGTTTGCCGGAGCAAGCTCGGCGAAAATGATAAAATATGCCAAATTATTGGGGCTAAAATCGACTGAAACGGGCTTCGATTTTGACATCTACGACGACGAAGCCGTCAGAACTAACGAATTTGAAACGATAGTCAAAAATTTCTCGCTTATTTCGGGAGCCGTCGGCTTTATACCTTTTGTTCCGGTATCGGACATCTTTATACTAACGCCGCTACAGATCGTCATGATTAACTCGATATTTCGTCTGTACGATTTTGAATTTGACGCAAAAGAGTTCTTAAAAACCGCCGGAGCTACTTTAGGAGCCGGAGTTGTATTTCGCTTTACGTCAAAATTGTTATGCAACTTTGTCCCTTTTTTAGGGTGGGCTATAAACTCATCGGTGGCTTTTGCCGGTTGTTACGCGATCGGTATAGTCGCTCGCAGATACGCCGAAGAGAAGGGCGCGGTGTCGGCGGATTCGTTAAAAGATATATTTGAGAAGGCGGCGGACGACGGCAAAATAGAATTTGCTAAACTAAAAGATTTTATTTTGGCTAAAAAAGAGGAGCTGATAAACGAACTGAAAAAATATTCGGGCTGTTGTAAAAACGAAGAAACTTTCTACGAAGATAAAGAAGAGCCAACCGATACGCGGAACAGCGTAAAAGACGAAGAGCCGCCTTCTACGCCAAAAAAGAGAAAGTCGACTAAAAATACAAAAACCTCGACTACCGAAGAAAAAGGGGATAATCATAAAATAGATAGCGATTTTATCTAAAAACCGACGGGATTGTCTGCAAAATAATCTATAACGGAGTAGTTCTCATGTTTTAAGAAATGGTCTAGCTCGAGCCCCATCTCTTTCATAACTACCGATATTACCGCCTGGACTTTGTCGATGCCGTCCTCTCTATTTTTTGCCTTTTTGCATAATATCTTCAAAAACGGGTAGTTTTTTGTAACGGTTTCTCTTAGTTCGAATAGCGGTTTTATATACGGCATCGGTATATGATTCGCCTTCTCTACGGTTACGTTTTTTATGTTTAGTTCTGTAAAATTTGGGACGTTGTCTAAATAAGTATCGTTTATATCGACTACGCCGTCGTTTTTGCCGAGTCTCAAAAATTGTCCTATATTCTTGAACGCCGGCGAATAAGCGTTTTCAACCATGTAGTTTATTAGAATAATCGAATTGGGAATTCCCGTTTTGTTCAAAGTTCTTATAAAGGCATGCGACGGGTGTAAATCCCACAAAGCCGGGTCGGTTCCAAGATAGTTATTTAGCCCGTCGAACGGAATAAAGTATAATATATAATCCCTTATAGCGCCTTTAAGAAATTTGGCTCTACCGGAATTACCCTTTAACCAATTAATATTAGTCTCTTCGTCTAACTCTTTATAACTGAAAGTTAATTCGCCCTCTTTGCCGTTAAAAGTTATTTCGCCGTTATCAATATTTTGGTAAAAACGTTTTATAGTTTCGTCTATGAGATTGTAAAAACCGCCTTTTAGATCGTATAACATTCTTGCGCCTTTTTGAGGTACGCTAAGATTGATTACGCTATTGATATGAATAACGGCGTTTTCTTTTTCGCATAATCCGAGATATTTCCGGATCGCAAGCCCGCCGCTTGAATGAGCGACGACGTTAAATTTGATCTCTTTATAGTCCTCAAAATAGTAATTTTCATTTAAGTAAAACGCCGAGTCTTTTTTGGGTTCTAAAACAACCTCGTTACGATTATTCTTAACTCTGTAATAGACCTTTTTGCCGTATTTTGCCCAGATTTCTTCGATAAGACCTTTAAAATAGATTTTCTCTCCATTAATCTCAAAAAAACCGCCGTAATCGTTACCTTTATAATTTATTAGAGCATTGTAAGACCGGAATTTCGGCGCTCGTCCTCGTATGAAGGCGAAAAGGCGATCGCTCATCAAGTCGAGAGAGATATTAGTTCTCGTCGGTCCGATAAGATTCGCGACGGATAATCTCTCGTATTTTGAATCGACGATATTCGACGAACAATCGATCTTATACTCGCCGTACCGTCGCGTATCGCCGGTATCGTTTGAAAAATAATTTTTAAAATAAAAGCCGTTTTCGTTATTTAGCGTAACGACAAGTTGATTATCCTTGTTCAGAAGATCGCCGTTATCAAACATTCCCGGTATATATATGAAAGGATATACGCCGATCCGCTTGTTTTCATTGGGAAAAAGCGCGATTGTCGAGAATATAATAAAAGCCGTTAAAATAGTTTTCAATGTTATTATTCTATTAATTCTATTCATAAAACCCCAAATTAAAGTCCAAATCTATTACTCTATAATATATCGGTTTACTTCTATCGTATCGGTTTTTAATTCCGTATTCGTACCTGTATATTTGACGAACATATTGGAATCTTTGCTAAACCAATAGTGATATTTAAAGGGCCACAATATTCCGGGAAAACCGGTAAGCCCCATTTCTACTTTTATCGTATCGATTGTTTGATTGTCCAGAGAAATAGTCTCGATTCCGAGATTTTTTACGTAAATTTGATAAATAATATTTTGATCTGTCTGATAAAGATACATTATTATCTTATCGCCGACTGTTTTTGGGTATTTTTCTTGAAATATATAAAAGATTGTAGGATTATTTACCAGAGTGAATTTCTCAATATCAAAACTTTTTCGATTTAATACGTTCATTTTCATAGCGACATTATCAAAATTAACGTTTAATATGGGAGTATTTTTTGAACTATAATGAAGGGCGCTCAACTGATTGAGTTCGGCGTCGTACGAAGATCTATAAGTAAGAGAGCCGTTTAGAAAAATATCTATTTCAACGTTATAAGCGTTTTTATCGACGGTAATGCGCTGATTATCAAGAACTTTTTTATCGGAAGTATATCTACAGAAGTAAGACAATTTCTCAGGGAAAAGGTAAGAAGATGAAATTATTAAAAGCGCAAGTAATATTTTTAATTTTGACATGATAAGCGAAAGAGTAAATGAAAAATCTTAAAATGTCAAATATTTAATATTTTTTTTAAGTAATCCTATCGGTTTTTTGGGGAGCGCCGCGCGAGTCTCGATAAGGTCCCGGTACGAAAGGAGTTTTAGTGTTTTAGCATATTCAAAACGGGAATTCCCGCTTTTATCAGGAAGCGACGCGGCGTATCATATGTGTCAATTTTTTATCGGGGAGAGCGCCGCCGCATATAGATCCATATGTGTCAATTTATTTCCCATCCCCCAAAAAACTGACGAATCGCGAAATTAATGCCCAACGACCTTGCTAAAAAAAGAAAAAGGTAGCGGCCCGGTATGAAACGACCAAACAAATTTTTATAAAGCCCCTTTCAAACCAAAATATAAACAATCCCGATCCTGTTCCAGCAAAGCGCTCCATTGAATCGACTTCTTCCCGCCGGTAGACGAGCTTTGACCGTTTATCATTCTAATAATAGGAACTTTTGCCGACGCGGCAATAACTCCAAATACTATTGTAATAACGCCGAAAACCGCCGCAAATATACCGCCTACCCCCCCAAATACCGTCAACACCATTCCCGCATAATACATCGCCTCTTTCTCTTCGGACGCGCCGTAAGAGTCGTCGCCGTTCAATAAAAGGGGAATCCCCGGTATTAGACATGCGGTAAAAATTAAAGAGATTATAGTTCCGGTTCCCATTTCTAAGAAAGTTTCATTCTGTCTGATAAAATATAGAGCTTTGTTCATATCGACTCTTCCGTTATAAGGCGCTACGCTTTTATCTTTAACTTCGTGAGTATAAACGGTATAATTGTAACCGCCTCCGGAAAGCCACCTGCTGTATTCGTAATAACCGTAGTCTCTAAAACCTTCGGAATCTACAAGGTAGTATTTTATCATACCAAAATCAAAAACTCTCCTTAAATCGACTATTTTCGCCGCGCTAAAAGCGGAAGAGCAAAGAGCCGTAAAACAAAATAAAATTAAGAATTTTTTCATATATTCCTCCTAGAATTACAGTATTATACAATAGTATAACCTTATAATTCTAAAACGCAAATGATATTTAAAAAAATATAATTAGTCAAATTTTTTTTCTGAAATTATTTGGTATCCTGTCAGTTTTTTGGGGTAAGGAAATGAATAACGCGAGTCTGTCTCAAAAAAATTGACACATATGATGTTAAGAATAAAATTGACATATGCGGCGCATGAAACTAAACCCTTGATTTCGCGTCCCGCGGCGCGTAATCGAGGGAAAATCGAGGGTTACGTCTCCCCAAAAAACTGACGGATTACAATTATTTGTATCTTTTCTTGAGAAAACGAGCTTATTTAGCCAATCTTAATACTTTATTAATCAAAGCGACGACGATTAGCTAAATTTAGACGGAATATTTCTTCAATATTTCAAGAGTTCCCTCTTTTATATCGTTTCTCGACAGCGCGTATTTGATAAAACCCTCTATGTATCCCAATTTATCCCCGACGTCGATTCTATCTCCGGAGTATTTTGTCGCAAACATTTTACCGGATGCGGCCAGCTTATTTATAGAGCCGATATGGTAGAACTCCCCTTTTTGATGGTTTTTAAACTCTTCTTCAAGCAGGTCCATCAGCTCCGACGTAAAAAGGTATCTCCCAATCGAGATCATTTTACTCGGTTCTGTTCCGGCTTTCGGCTTTTCTACGATCTTGGTTACCTTATAAAAATCCTGATAATTCGTACAACCGACGACCCCGTATCTCGATACGTCCCCTTCTATCTCTTGAACGGCCAAAACGCTCCCGCCGGTCTTCTCGTGAACGTCGATCAGTTGTTTAGACAGAGGGACGTCTCCAAAAATCAGGTCGTCGGGATACGCGATAACAAAGCTCTCTTTTCCTACAAATTCTTTGCAAATTAAAATCGCATGCCCCGTCCCCAGCATCTCTCTCTGTCTGACAAAATATATATTAGCGTTACAATTGTTTATTTGAGCCAACTTCTTCGTATCGTTTTCTTTAGTAAAAATCGTTTCGAGTTCTATCTCTCTATCGAAGTAATCCTCAAGAATCTTTTTCCTTCGGCTCGTAACGATTAGTATCTCATTAATTCCCGAATCAATAAACTCTCTTACGATAAAATCAATCGCCGGAGTATCCACCAACGGAAACATCTCCTTCGCTAAAGTTTTGGTCGCGGGTAGAAATCTCGTTCCATAACCCGCCGCAATTACTATACCCTTCATACGCTCTCCGCCTGAAAAACAATCGTATATAGATTAACTTAGGGGCAATCCAAATCCCGTCGGCTTGAAATTTCCAACCGGCGGGCGTTATTATAATATCCTTAGTTTTTAAAACTCATAGGTTGTCCGGTCGCTTCCAGCACCGATAACCACACTTCGCCTTCCGGATCAAGAACTTTTCTTTTGGATACGGCGACTTCTACCGGAAGATGAATAAACTCGCCGTTGTAGTAACCTATAACTATGTCGGACTTGCCGGCCATTCCCGCGTGAACCGCTCTCTGAGCCAGCTGTAGGCAAAATATCGAGTCGTTGGGAGTAGGCTCGGTAGATCTTATAATATAACTCGGATCTATATATTTAATAGAAGTCGGAATATTCTCTTTAGCAAGATACTCCTTTATTTTATCTTTTAAAAACAATCCTATATCGTGAAGTTTTTCATTTCCCGAAGCGTCGTATCTCTTTTCAAGATTCTCAAAATAGTTCTGTCCTGCTCCCTCTGCGACCAATATTACGGCGTGGTTTGATTTTAACAATCTCTGCTTTAAGGCGTTTAAAAACCCCTTCTCTCCGTCGAGATCAAACGGGACTTCAGGTATCAGACAAAAATTAACGTCGTTTGACGCTATCGTCGCGTTTGCCGCGATAAACCCGGAACTTCTACCCATAACTTTTACTATGCCTATTCCGTTGAACGCCCCTTTCGCTTCAACGTGAGCGGCGTCTATCGCGTCGCACGCTTTACTAAACGCCGTTTCGGAGCCGAACGATTTATCGATATAGGCGATATCGTTGTCGATAGTTTTCGGGATACTGATAACCGCTATCTTGAGATTCCTTTTTTTTATCTCGTCGGAAATAGCTTTGGAGCCTCTCAACGTGCCGTCGCCCCCTATGGTATACAGAATATTAACTCTCAGTTTTACAAGTTTATCCACGATCGCGCAAACGTCCTGCTCTCCCCTGGAACTTCCCAGTATAGTCCCTCCGATTTTATGTATATTTTCAACTACGTCGGGAGTAAGATTCATTATCGCATGATCGTATTTGTCTATAAATCCCTCGTATCCATATTTAATACCGTATGTAATCCTGTTGCGGTATCTGTAATAATTCATATATACTAAGGCTCTGATGACGGAATTCAGACCGGGACAAAGCCCTCCGCAAGTAACTACCGCCGATATCGTATCCCCCGGTTTAAAGTATATCTTATTTCTCGGACCGGCTTTCTCAAAAGAAGGGATCGTTTTCTCTTTACTTAGCCATTTGTTCATCTCGTCAAACGTATTTACCGCCAAAATCCGTTCGTCGTCGGTTACAAAGTTAGCCACGTCGTCGTTCATAACGCGCGATAATTTTAAAGGGGATTCTATACTCGCTTTCCCTACGTTTCGTACGTTTAGATCAAAATTTAATAACTCTTTATTTCTCAGATAGTCCATCCTACTCTCCTTGAGCGCAACTCGCTCCGCATAATTATTACTTATTTAAAATATTTTGCAATAAATTTCATTATAAATTTATATTATCATCTTTTTTATCTCATTTTCAACGACGGTCAAATAATCTTCACCCTCTCTGCCTTTATGAGAATAAGTAATTTTCGACGACGAATTAATAAAAGCCCGATAACGCGGATATTTGCAACCGTCAAGCGCTTCGATAACCGACGCGAGATCTCCCCCCTGCGAACCGACGCCAGGTATGAGTATAGGCGGACAGGAATTAGCCGAAAAATAACCGGCTATATTTTTTAACTCCTCGACGCTTGTAGCTCCCGCCACCGCTCCGATCGAAGGAGAATACTTTTTATTCCATTCGGCTATCTTCTCCGCGACTATCATATATAAATACTTATCTCCGACTTTTTGCAGTTGAAAATCTCCGCCCGATTTGTTGGAAGTCCGGGCTAATATAAAAAACCCCTTGTTTTTATATTCAAAAAACGGCGTTAACGAATCTTCGCCAAGATAAGGAGATAACGTTACCGCGTCGGCGCCA
Organism: Spirochaetes bacterium ADurb.Bin133; assembly: GCA_002070605.1. Classification (GTDB taxonomy): domain Bacteria; phylum Spirochaetota; class GWE2-31-10; order GWE2-31-10; family MWDO01; genus MWDO01. Next base: position 2,751 of record MWDO01000021.1, on the reverse strand, counting down.
AACTCCTTAAAAATCGATAAGGCGTAGGCTTTGGCGGTATTCCCAATATCGCCTCTTTTCGCGTCGAGAATAACAGGTATCGACAAATCCCTCGATACCTGTATAATATTTTTGAGAGCTTTCAGCCCTTCAAAACCGTATTGTTCGTAGAAAGCTACATTCGGCTTGATAACATAAATATATTTGCTAAAGTTTAACATTATCTCGCTAAAATAAAGCGAAATCGACTCCTCTATCGTCATAGACTTAAATTTATCGGGGAACTTTGAAATATCCGGATCAAACCCGACGCACAAATTGGATTTGATCGTCTCGTATCTTTTTTGACACATATCTGTAAAGTTCATACCAAGCTACTCCTAATACAATAGTTTACCGTCGTTGTAGACTAATTTTCCGTTTAACAGAACGCTTTCTATTTTTACCCCCGTTTGCAATCCATTCCATGGAGAGAAACCGGCTTTTGTATGAGCGGTTTTCCCGTCGAAGGTATTCGGCTCTTTTCTGATAATAGTCAGATCGGCGTAGTATCCTTTTTTTATCTCCCCTCTCTTTTTGATATTAAAAACTTTATAGCCGTTTGTCAGCATTTTAAAAATCATCCCCAAATTGAGGAGTTTCCTTTCGTATAAGTTATATAACGCGTAAAACGCCGTCTCAAGTCCGGGAAATCCCGAAGGGGGATTATTAGATTTTTTCTCGGAAAGCAAATGCGGAGCGTGATCTGTCCCGACAAGATCAAAATATCCTTTATTAAACGCTCTTCGGAGATAATCGACATCTTCGACTTCTCGTATCGGAGGATTAACTTTATATACGCTTGAATTTTCGATATTGGAAAGATGAAAAAAAAGATGGTGCGGGGTAACCTCTCCGATAACGTTAAATCCTTCCCGTTTGCGTTTCGCGATCTCCTTCAGCAATATCTTTGAAGATATGTGGCATATATAAATCCTAGCTTTATATCGTATATTTATCGCGGCTCTGATAATCTTTTTAAAACCGTTCAATTCCGCCGACGGGGGGCGTTTTGCGTTGTAATCCTTGATTTCGTTACATACGACCTCTTTGTATTTCTCAATAGTCGCCTCGTCTTCGCAATGAAACAAAACGAGCTCTTCTGTAGCGAGAGCGTTTTTTACCGAAGCGTAATTTTTAACTAAAAGCCCCCCCGTCGTAGATCCGAGGTAGCACTTGATTCCGAGAAAAGGGATTTTATTTTTTTTTATCTTTTTTATTATTTTTTTCAGATTACCGGAATTCTCATCCGTCAATCCCAGATAGAGCCCGAAATTTATCGGAATTTTCTTGGGATATTTTGATTTGATCCTTAATATATCGTATTGCGTCGCCGGCGGCGAGTTGTTCGGCATATCTGACACATATGTGTATCCTCCGCTAATCGCGGCGTTGACACCGCTAATCCAGTCCTCTTTGCTCTCGCCGCCGGGGCATCTGAAATGAACGTGCGGATCAAAAAAACCGTAGCTTATTAGCGAGTTTCTAGCGTCTATAATTTCATAATTTTCCGCGACAAGATCGGCGAGTTTATATCGATTGTCGTCGCAAATTTTGGAGATTTTTTTGCCCTTGATAAGAATATCCCCTTTCCTGAAAATATTACCGTCAAAATATTTTCCGTTGATAACGGCTATTTTAGTTTTCAATTATTCCTAATCCGTCTCTATGATATTTTCCAAACTCTCTACAATTAACAATTGTGTCAAAATATGAAAACACCGGCCCGTCTTCGCAAACTCTCGCCGAAATATCGTCGAGAACGCACGATCCGCAAAGACCGACGCCGCACTTCATATATCTCTCCATCGATATCTGAATATTCTTGATTCGACCGCCGACGATCTCTATAGCTTTAACCATCATTTTTTCGGGACCGCACAAACAAATCGCGTCGAAATTCCCGGTCCTAAGCGCTTCGTCAAGATCGTCGGTTACAAAGCCTTTAGCTCCGTAAGTACCGTCGTCGGTGTAATATTTTATCCTATCGCGCTTTTTGTCTAAATCAAAGAGATATTTCAAGAAATCGACGCTTCTCGCTCCAAAAAACGCTGAAAAATTAATATTTTTTTTAACAAGCGTTTCGGCTAAAAATTTTATAGGCGCCGAACCGATACCTCCGCCGATCAATAGAGCGTTTTTTGATTTAGAAAGATCAAAATTATTGCCGAGAGGTCCGGTCAATCCAAAATACTCGCCGGCTTTAGCGTTAATCATTTTTTGAGAACATTCCCCTCTATCCTGAATTGTAAAACCGACGACGTCGCCGTCATAGCCCGATACAGAAAAAGGCTTCTGAGCGCAATTGTAATTCAGCATAAAAAAGTTGCCGGGGGATATATCCCGTTTGCCTATCCTAAAATAAAGCGTTTTTTGAGCCGTATTCCCGGCTATTTCTACTAATTTGTAACTTTTTTCGATTTTATTGTCAATATTCACAATATACCCCGTATTATTACGCTTCATAGGATCTATTCAAAAAGTAAAATATTATTCTAAGATAAACGGAGTATATATAAAAAAAAGACGTTTGTCAAATTTAATAAACTTTGACTCGGTAATCCGTCGGTTTTTTGGAGAATAAAAAATAATTTTAGGTATAGTAGACGTATTTTGGATAATTTTCGATTACGAGCGCGTATAATAGCTGTTTTTGATCGGCGATATTTAACAGTTGTGTCATTTTATCCAAAAAGTCGTTTTTCAATTTATCAATCCTTAATTTCTTACCAA
>MWDO01000020.1 GCA_002070605.1 Spirochaetes bacterium ADurb.Bin133 | reverse complement strand
GATAAATCGCGATACATTCTATATGCAAAGTTTGTAACTAGCGATAATCTTGAAAATCACATAACGGCTTTAAAAAAGTAAATGAAATTAGTTATAAGAATAAATGTTTTCTAATTCCAAAATATAAAAATTGTTCTCTTTCAAATTACGAAGTTGAAGTTAGAGAAAATCCAAATAAATGGATCAAGATTTTCTATAAAGATAATATATTGACTAAATATGATATTGGAGATATAGTATGATAAAAGAATTGTTTCAAAGCGTAAAGTCTCATTTTTTGAAATATGCGTCAAGTCTCAAAGTTGAACGACATTAATATTTTTTTATTTTAAAAAATTAATAAATTTTTTAAAACATTTTCCCCGCCGTATCCCTATCGTTTTTTTGGGGAAAAGAAAAATGACACATATGGCGCTAAAGATAAAATTGACACATATGGGCGTTTTATTCTTAGCGTCGCAAGCTCCGATAAAGTCGCGGCATGAACTGTGTTTAGTATTTTAGTATATTCAAAACGGGAATTCACATTTTTATAGGGGCGCGGCGGGTCGATAGCGCGCGACAATTGTCGTAGAAATTTTGACACATATGCAACGCAATATTCCGCGATGAATAAATTGACACATATGATATACATATACGCCCCGCCGCTCCTCGATGAGCAAATTGACGCATATGGGATAAGTATTTTTTATAAGTAGATTATTTCTCATTTAATTATTCGAGTAGAGATTATCGTTGCTTTCGATAGAATATTGAAGGTTTGGGTTTGCGACAAAATTCTCAAATTTAATTCGTTGGTTAAAATATTGGACGACGTAGTAAGCCGTCGACAACGCTCCCACTAGGCATATATATAAAACTGTCGCTATAAAAAGAATCAGATAAATTGCTATAGTTATTATTGAAATATGCGTTCCGCTAAAAGCGATAAACTTGAGAGGGGCGGCGGCGGCAAATGTAAATATAGAGACAAAAAACTGATAAACAAATCCCAGCGTCGACGTAAACAGGGAAAACAGAATAAAACTGCCGAATAAACTCCAAAATTTATTTTTTGTCAGTTCAAACGATCGTTTTATCGAGCCGCTTCCCGTTAGGTCTTCGTTTATCAACGCCGGGATAACGCAGGAGACCAAAACCGCCGCCGGATACATTCCTATAATAAAAAGGAGAGCTCCGCATAATACGACTAACGCGCTAAGAAACGAAGATGCAAATATAGACCAAAACTTATTTTTGACATATAAAAACGAACTTCTAAAATCCCAATATTCTCCTAAAAAGGACTTGGAAAAAAGATCCGTCGTTACGCCGGCGCCGAATATTGATAATATTATCGCTGAAAAAGTTCCAATTACTCCAAGAATTATCAGTATGTATAGGTTTTCATTAAAAAACAGCGAATATTCAAGATTTTTGGCGTTATTGTATATAAAATAAGCTTTTAGAGCTATCAAACCTATAATGAGAAATAGAGTTACGTAAAAAACTGCGAAAATTTTAAGATAATTTTTAAAATTTTTCAGCGCTAAACGAAACGTTTTATCTATAACGTCGCCAAATCCCATCGGTTTGAATTCTTGCATATTTTGATCTCCCTAATCGAATTCGTTTATTTATATACTATCTCTTTTTTTAATTTTTCTTTACTTTCCGCCCCTTTGACAATATCGACAATTTTCAGCGCCATATCTATAGCCGTTCCGACGCCGCGGCTTGTGATTATATTGCCGTCGACGACGACCGCGTCTTCCGAGTACGACGCCGAAGGCATTTTTTCTTTCCAACCGGGATACGAAGTAGCTTTCCTCCCTTTTAAGATACCGGCGCATTCCAGAACGTAAGGAGCGGCGCATATCGCTCCGATATGTTTCTTTTTGTCGTTAAAATCTTTAATCAACGACAACAGCTCTTTTTTTTCGCTCAAATTTTTTACTCCGGGCATACCGCCGGGAAGAAGAATAAAGTCGGTATCCGAAAAATTTTCTTTGGCGAATACTCGGTCTGCGACAATTGTTATCCCTTTGCTGCCGGCGACTTCGCGCTTGTCGCTAATCGACACGGTATCGACTTGAAATTCCGCTCTCCGTAAAAGATTGATAAGAGTTACCGCTTCAAGCTCTTCAAACCCCTCCGCTAAAAATAGTTTACATTTCATTTTACTCCTCCTAAAATATAAAAAATTATCCTATCAACTCTTTAACCGTTTTATAAAGAGTTTCTTCGACGTCCAATCCGTTTTGAACCGCCTCTTCTATTTTTTTTACAAAATAACTTCCGCATACGGCTATATCGGACATATCTCTTAATAAATCTATCTGTTCTTTTGATCGAATACCGAAAGCGGCGGCTATAGGTAATATCGAGTTAGATCGAACTTTTTTTAGCCATTCGGCGGTTTCTTCTGAAATATCCGTTTTTCTACCGGTTATACCCCTACGCATGGCGGTATATAAAAAACCGCTCCCTTTCTCGGACAATTGCCGTATTCTCTCCGAAGAGGCTCCCGGGGCGCAGATAAGTATTATTCTCAAATCATTTTGCTTGCAAAGCTCGATTATCCCTTCGTCGTATTCGGGGGGCATATCGGCGATTATTATCCCGCTTGCCCCTACCTCTTTAACTTTAGATATAAAAAGATTAGTTCCGTATCTAAAAACGATATTGGCGTAAGTCATAACTATAATCGCCGTATCGGTAGTCGAAGCAAGTTCGCGGGCGATCTCAAACCCCTTCGCGACGGTAAATCCATTCTCCAGCGATTTGTAACACGCTCCCTCGATCGTAGGACCGTCCGCCGTCGGGTCTGAAAACGGAAATTGAACTTCTAAAAACTCTATTCCCGCGCGGCATATCCCCTTCGCCGCTTTTATTGAAGTCGGAATATCGGGAAATCCGGCGATAAAGTGCCCCATAAAACCAAATTTATTTGATTTTTTAAGCGCATTAATTTTTTCATCTATTTTATTCATATCTTTTGCTCTCCGTTTTTAAGAACTCGATCCAGTTTGGATCTTTCATAGCTCCGGCCGTAATAAATATATCTTTATCGCCGCGCCCCGAAACGTTTACGACAATTGTCTTTCCTCTGCCGATCTCTTTTGCCAATTTCATAGCCGCGGCGAGAGCGTGCGCAGATTCTAAGGCGGCGATAACCCCCTCCGTCCGAGCGAAAAATTTTAGCGCGCCTAAAACGTCGTTATCTCTTATGGAGCGGAATTCTATCCTTCCTATTTCGGCAAGATACGCCAATTGCGGACCTATTCCCGCGTAGTCGAGCCCGGCGCTGATCGAATGAGTCGATAGGAGTTGCCCGTCGTCGTCCTGTAAAAATATCGATTTATATCCTTGAACGATGCCGAGTTTGCCGATAGAACCGGCTATTCTGCAGGCGTTCTTGCCGGGAGCGTCGCTTATACCGCCGGCTTCCGCTCCTATCATTCGTATATTTCTATCTCCCAAAAATTCGTTGAAAAAACCGATCGCGTTTGAGCCGCCGCCGACGCAAGCGACCATATAATCCGGGTTGCCGTTACGATACTCCGCAAATTGTTTGCGGACCTCTTTGCCGATTACGGATTGAAACTCTCTAACCATATCCGGAAATGGGGAGGGACCGAGAGCGCTTCCCAGAAGATAGTGCGTATCTACGCTTCTTTCCGACCACTCCCGTAGCGCGGCGTTCACGGCGTCTTTTAAAGTTTTTGTTCCGCTTGTTACCGGTACGACTTTTGCGCCGAACATTTCCATCCAGAATACGTTAGGACGTTGACGGGCGATATCTACCTCTCCCATAAATACGGCGCATTCTAATCCCACCCGGGCGCAAGCGCAAGCCGTCGCCACTCCGTGTTGCCCGGCGCCGGTTTCGGCAATTATGCGGGTTTTGCCCAGCCGCTTTGCCAAAAGCGCCTGACCGATAGCGTTGTTTATCTTATGGGCGCCGGTGTTGGCGAGCCCTTCGAGTTTAAGGTAAATATCAGCTCCGCCGAGTTCTTTAGAAGCGTTTTCGGCATATAATAGCGGAGTCGGTCGTCCTACAAAGTTTTTTAGTATGTAATTGAATTCCTTTAAGAATTCGGGATCATTTATATATCTCTTGAACCCCTCGTCGAGTTCGATAAGCGAAGGGCGTAGCGCCTCTGCGATATATCTTCCGCCGTACTTTCCAAAAAAACCTTCTATATCGCTTTTCATCTGCCGCTCCTCTATTGGAATTAAGCTATTTTATATCAATAATTAAAAAAAGGCAACGATTTTGTTTTTAACGAAGGCGCGTCGTATATTTTTTGGGCGAGGAAATAAATTGGACGTATATGCGGCGGGTTGGATCGACTCTTAAAATTGACACATATGCAGCGCTGCGTTCCTCGATAGAAATTGACACATATGCTACATAGCCGCCGCGGCCGCTCCCCGACAAAAATCGACGCATATGGCTTTAAGGAAGAAAATGACACATATGCGTCGCGTCGATAACGCGCGACAATTGTCGCATAAAAAAAATGACGCATATGGAACAAATATTTTTTATTCCCCAAAAAACTTTTTAGCGTTATTTAACAAATACCAAGCCCCTATAGCCAATCCTGAAGCGCGCCCCAAGGCTGATATTTATATTCAGACTCTCGGGCTCAAGATTTGCGCCGTCGTATGAACCAAATCCAAAAGAGGCGTATATAAAACTTGCAAAAGCCATATAGAAACTCTTGTTGTTATATTCGGCGCCGACCAGCAAAGAGGGACCGAAAGCCAAATACATTCTAGGGATATACAAATTTATTTTATCGTAATCGGCGTTGTAATTGACAAATTCAAAACTGCCGCTTTTCAGATCGCAAAAGTATTCGTAATTAAGGTTGGCTCCAAATTCAAGCAAGAATTTGCTTTTTTGTCTATATTCTCCGTATTTATACTTCAACAATAGATTAAACATAATATTATTATCGTAAAAATTATTGCCCAACGTACTAAAAGAGATAATATACGAAGGAATAAGAGAAAATCCTAACGAATTTGCCGAGTTTATCGAGTAAGAGAAAGAAAACGGAATATCAAAAGATACGCCTTGATACTGATAAATAGACGATATTTTACCGTATTCTACTTTCTCTAGTATATTGTTGTTGTAAAAATTCTTTTTAAAACTTAAGAACTTATAAGCGCTGTTATTGCCGTAACCTCCGCCTATTTGAAATTCCAAATTCTTTTTATAAGCCAATTTTTCTTTAACGGCAAGAAACGACGAGGTAAAGTCGTCGAAATCAAGTTCGTTATCGTTAACGTAATAATGAATTACGATATAATCGGCGTCGCCTAGTCGAGCTGTAATTAATTCCGCCGTATTCTTATCGGTTTTCCAATAACTAGCGCCCTCTTCTTTGGTAAAATTTGCTCCCAGATATTTTATCAATAGCGACTCGTAATTGGCAAAAGCGTTTTTATATGCGTTATTTTTATGAAATATAAGATATATATTTGAAAGTTTGGACGAATCGTACGAGCAGTATATATAGTCGGCTGGGATTTTCTTCTTAAGATAGCCGTTTAGAAACGATCTCCCTTCCCCCGTAGACGTATCGTATTGATAATCCGAAATAAAATCCGATATTCTAATTTTAAAATTGTTTTTTTTAAAAGCGCCGTTTAAACTCAACGCCAAAACTTTTTTTTCAAACATCTCTTCTATAGGACTTAGATCGAAACAAATTTTCTTAACGACGCTCTTCAATTTATTTTTATTCGCGGTGGAGCTTTCGACCGATTGTTTGACGACGCCGCTTTTTGAGTCGACCGCCCAAAGTTTTATTACGTATTTTTTGCCCGATTTTACGACGCTTCCGTTTATTACGACTTGAATACCGGATAATTCGGCAGTTTTTAGGACATTTTCTTGGGTAAAGTCGGATATTTCTCCGGAGTCATTAAACAACTCGTCTTTATCGACTATATCGTAGACGTTATACTGATCAAAATAATATTTTACGCTTTCGGCAATTAGTTTCAACTCTTTATCGTCAATATTTTCCGAGACAAAATCCGAAATATATATCTTTAATTTCTTATCGTCGTCAAAAGCGGATACCGCCGCCAATGTTGCAAAAACTATTATAACTATTACTAACTTTTTCATTCTTCCCCCGATTAAATCTTACGTATGGAAATAGCGCCTCCGGCCGTAACTTCTACGCATAATCCCGCAGCTCCGCTTCCGATAATATTACTATTAAACTCGTTATCTATTATACCCGTAGAGGTCTTTAAATTTAAATTGAGACTGAGCCCGTCTTTTATCTTTAGATCGACGTTACCCGTTAAGGAGTCGATATTTTTGCAAATCGCGTCGTCGAGAATCTCCGCTTCGATATTTCCGCTTGCATTTTTTATAGTTCCAAATCGTTTTACCCCTTTTAAGGAGACAGATCCGTTTACATTTGAAACGCTTTTAACGCGCTCAGCCGTATTTATATTAATAACGTTGGTAGTTCCCGATATTGAATTAACGTAACCGACTCTGTTTAGCGTTATAAAGCCGGCTTCCGATTTGATCAAATCGACCGATATGTCTTCAATTAAAATATTTCCCGTAAAAACTTCGGCTCTTCTAACGGCTATATTTTTTGGGGCTTTTATAACATACTTAACGGAAACTTTCGGCTCGCCGAGCGTTTTAAAATATACGGTCTTTATTTTGAGAGTATGGCCTTCAATAGTTATCTCTCCTTTAACTTTTAATAATTCATCTTCGAACATATCTGTCTTTTTTTCTATGGCAATTTCTACGTTAGTATTATCCCAACCCTTAATTTCAATATCTCCGGCGGCGTTCTCGACGGAGATATCGTCAATATTATCTACGGTAACGTCGGTCGGAAAAGTCCGGTAAATAGTCTCGGAATATTTGTATGTTTTAGGTTGCGAACATCCTATTAATATCAACGCCGAAACCGCGCTAAAAAGTAGTTTTTTTAACATATAAAGTCCTTTTATATTTGATTATGCTCCCGTCGGTTTTTTTGGAAACGCCCATATGCGCTAATATTCCCGCGTCAATAAAAATGCTCCATATGTGTCAATTTTTATTCTTAACGTCGTATGCGTTAATTTCCCCAAGAATTCTATGCTTCATATGTGTCAATTTCCCCGCCCCAAAAAAAAAACCGACGGGCGCTTCGATCGTTAAGATTATACTTTATTTCTTGATAAGAATCAAATTATTCTATGCGTTTTAACAATAACTCTTGACAAAAACGTTTAACGGAATATACTGTTTTTATGAAAATCATAACTTTTTACAATCAGAAAGGCGGAGTAGGTAAAACTTCGTTGACTTTTAATATCGCTTATCTTTTTTCGCTGAAATACAGGACGGTAATGTGGGACCTTGATACTCAAGGCGCTCTCTCGATGGTTTCGCAAAGTCCTCGCGACAAATTTAACGATTACGATAAGATATTTAAAAAGAAAGGACGAATCAGAAAGCGAACTTTTTTAACAAAATGGGATAATTTATTTGTTATTCCGGCCGGCGAAGATCTAAACGATCTCGGAGTTTCGCTTTTTGACTTTAAAAAGTCCGGAAAAGTCGCCGGAGATATAGCTAAAAAATTATCCGACGATTTCGACGTTATGATAATAGACCCTCAGGCGACCAAATCTTTGTTGATTGAGAATATTATCAAAGCAAGCGATTATATCTATATGCCGGTAATCCCTAATTCGGTTAATATGAAGTTAATTGACGACAATATAAGTTTTATACAAAGCTGTAAAGCCGGAAGAAAAATAGCGGGAATTATTCCGAATATGACCGATCTTAGAAAAAAGGTTCATCAAGAATCGATAGAAGAGTTAAAGAAAAATTATAGCGCGCTATATATGGACGTTTTCATACCGTCTTGCAGTAAAATGGAGGAGATATATCTTCGCTTGCAACCGATCGAGCTTTTTGCTAAAAGATCAAAAGCCGCTCTGGCGCTAAGGGAGATATATCAAAAAATTGAGGCGAAAATTTTATAATTTCCGATAAGGAAGAATTTTTTTTATTAGAGTCGCTCTTTATCGTTTGGTAAAAATCGTTATCCTCTGGTTAAATAAAAGGAGTTTTTCCCATAAAGCGCGCCTATTTTTCTTATTTTTATGCAGTCTTCGAAAAATTCAAGATTATTATCTTTCAGAAAATCGCTTAGTTCTTCCGCTTTTTTTTGGGGATTGATATCTAACATCTGATAAAGCTCTCTTAACGGAAAATTAAAAGTGAAAGATTTTTCAGAGTCTCTTTTTTGATCAACGCCGGCGAGTTTTAATTTTGAAGTAAGAAGATAGTATATCTGCCCCGCGGCGTTGTAAATGTTTGAGCAAATTATTTGTTGCTGAACCATCCATATTCTTCTGGTCAAATAAAAAAGAATTTTTACGAATAACGAGGGCGGAAGTTTGTTTATCCCTCTTTTGTCGACTATCATGAGAGTAGTCTCTTCTTCTACCGACGCGGTCGCGTTTCTCGGTTTATCGTTAAGTATCGCCATTTCGCCGAAGATGTCCCCCTCGCCGAGTATGGCAAGAAGCGTCTCCTCGTCCCCTTTAAGCTTTGTTATTTTTACTTTTCCGCTTTTTATTATAAAAAAATTATCGGCGAGCTCGTATTCTGTAAAGACTACGCTGTTTGGTTGCAACGTTTTGTATGATATAAGTTGATCTGTTTCTATAACGTCGACAATGTCGACGCCGGGGAGTTTTTGTAAAATAGCGTTTGTCTTTGCCAACCCCTTTTCGTTATCCTTGATTTCAAAAGAATAACTTTTGAGAAGGGAAGCCGCTTTTTTATACTCCTTTATAGAAACATACTTTTGCGCTATTTCAAATACTCTGTCTTCTCTTTTGTCTGTTGAAGAAAAAAAATCGATTTTAACCAAATCTTTATCCAGCTTCCTCAATATTTCAGAGTATTCCGATAAAATTTTTAGTATTATTTTGGGATGTTCGTTGTATAACTCCTCGATTTTCTCTTTAGGAATAACCAGAATTTCGCAATCCGTCAGAGCTTGAACGGTTTCGTTGTCTGAAACGCCCGTTATACATTGAATAATCCCAAAAATAAAACCGTCTTCCCGAAAATCTTCGGAAACGCCGGTAATATCGTTGGTTTTGGTTATTTTTATTTTACCGGATTTAACTATATAGAATTCTTTAAGATTGAATTTCCCTTCAAGGTAAATAAATGCGTTTTGAGAATATTTTTTCGTTTCAACTCTCATACAAGTCCTTAACGTAAATTTTCTAAATATTTTAGGACGGTTCTTATCATTACTCCGGTCGCTCCTTTTGTAAAATAAAAATCGTCTTTTGCAATATACGCCGGCCCGGCAATATCTAAATGCGCCCATTTTTTATTATCGATAAAATTTTGTAAAAATAAAGCGCCGATTATACTACCCGCTTCCTTAGCGGGATTACCTATATTAGCCAAGTCCGCGACGTCGCTTTTAAGATACTCCTTATAGTCTTCAAACAGCGGAAGTTCCCAAATAGTCTCGTTTGTAAAACGCGCCGCCGAAAGAAGCTCTTTCTTAAGCTCCTCGTCTCCAAAAAATCCCGCTACCATTTTTGAACCCAACGCGACGACGGCCGCTCCGGTCAGCGTTGCAAAGTCGATAGTTACGTCGGGATTTTTGGTGTCAGAATAGGACAGCGCGTCGGCTAATATTAACCTGCCTTCGGCGTCCGTATTTTTTATTTCGACATATTTGCCTTTATAACTTTTTATTATATCGGAGGTTCTGTAAGAATTTGCGTCGACGCTGTTTTCTGCTAACGGAATCAGCCCGATTATCCTCACGGGAAGCCGAGCTTTGGACGCCGAATCGATAATCGCAAGCGTCGTCGCGGCTCCGGCCATATCCGACTTCATATCGTCCATAAAATTTCCGGGTTTAAGATTGACGCCGCCGGTATCAAAAACGATCCCCTTGCCGACGAGACATACCGTTTTAGAGAATTTTGGAGGATTGTAAATTAATTCTATCAATCTAGGCGGTTTTGGACCTCCGGAGCCGACGGCGGCGATCAGATTCATACCATTCTCCAAAAGACTTGAATTATCAAAAACTTTTATTTCCAAAGAGTTGCTTTGCGCTAATTCCTTAGCTATCTTCTCAATATAGTCGATTGTAACGACATTTGCCGGAGAATTAATAAGGTCCCGCGCTAAATATATAGAATCCGATACAATCTTAGCTTTATCTACAATTTTCCGGAAGTTGTCTATATTTTGATTGGATATAATTGAAACGGAATTTATCTTAAAACGGTTATTTTTGGATTTGAATTGCTCGAAGGTATAATCTGATAAATATAAAGACTCGATAACAGAGTATACGGCGTCGTTTAAGTCGATACTAAATTCTTTGCATATCAGAACAACGTCAAAATCTGAGTTAAACGAAGACTTTGCCAGTCCTAAGGCTAGCGAAGCGTATTTTCTCAGAGTTTCAATATTTATATCCTCTTTCTTGCCAATATTAATAAAAACATACTCGTTTGAATTTAGAAATATTTTTTTTACCGAACCAAAAGAAGAGATAAACTCTCTTATTTGATAAATAGATCTATACGCCTCGTCGTCGATCGGCAAGTAGTTATTAATTATTTGAAAATCTTCAAGTTCCCAGTCTTCGCAAAAAGGAATTACGACAAGTCTGTTTTTAGATTGATTTGAATAATAGAATTTCATTGATTAATCCTTATTTAACGATTTTTAAATATTTTTTTACGAGCGTAAATATTATAATTAATTGCAACGAAAGTCAATTCTTGATATATGGAAGTTTTTAACTCCGCCGGTTTTTACGTATAGTAGACGTATTTGGGATAATTTTCGATTACGAGGGCGTGTAGTAGCTGTTTTTGAGCGGCGATATTTAACAGTTGTGTCATTTTATCCAAAAAGTCGTTTTTTAATTTATTGATCCTTAATTCCTTACCAACGATCTCAAGAAATCCTTCCAACCCATATTTCATAACGCCGTTATAAAAAAACAGTATAATATCGCGAACCGTCGAAGCCATACCGAATTCGTTATACAAAGAATGCCATCTTTTTATTTGAAGATAGTCAGCTTCGCTGATTCTAAGGTATTTATCCAGCCTTTTATCGTCTGTATTGTCTATAACGGCGTATTCGGAGCGGCAATTCCCAATTATTCTCTTCATTTTTGGGACTTTTTTGTCAATAAGGCGAAACATCGTTTCAAACAGTTTGCTAAACGTATTAATTTTAAATTCTTTTAGTAAAAAATCTATGACATTGGTATTCATAGATTCTGATACTATAAAATGGAATAAATGTTTTTTGTTTTTCATAAAATTTTCTCCTTTTTCCTTTGTATATATATATATAACAACTAAAAGTAGAAAACGTTATACAAAAATTTGCATAAATTTTTAGAAAATGACAAATATTTTGCTAATTAAAAATATTTGCCCATATGTGTCAATTTTCTTCTTAACATCATATGTGTCAAAAAATTAAGATAAAACATGACAACGCATATGCGTCGAATTTCTCCACCCCCAAAAACCGAAGGGTCTTAAAGAATCGTTTCTTTTCTTGACCAATCCTAAAATATAAAGTATAATAGCGGTATATTTTCAATTAGGACGCAAATTAATGAGCAACAATTTAAATAATTACGACGCTTCAAATATACAGATTCTTGAAGGATTGGAACACGTTAGAAAAAGGCCCGGTATGTATATTGGGTCTACGGGCGTCGAGGGGCTTCATCACTTAGTATATGAAATTGTCGATAACTCTATCGACGAGGCTTTAGCCGGGTATTGCGACGAGATAAAAATAACTATTAAAGAAGATAATTCGATAGAAATTGAAGATAACGGTAGAGGGATTCCGGTCGATATTTTTAAAGATTTGGGGGTTTCAGCTCTTGAAGTTGTTTTTACCAAATTAAACGCCGGCGGGAAGTTTGATAAAAATTCCTATAAAGTCTCCGGCGGTCTTCACGGCGTAGGAGCCAGCGTCGTAAACGCTCTTTCTTCCAAATGCGAGGTTACCGTATTTAAGGACGGTAATATATATTTTCAGGCTTTTAAACGAGGCGCCCCGGAAAAACCGCTCGAGAATATTGGAAAAACCGATAAAAATGGGACAAAAGTCTGGTTTAGACCTGATCCGAAAATATTTAATGAAACAAGCCCGCATTTTGACGTTCTATCGCATAGATTTAGAGAATTAGCTTTCCTAAATAAAGGTATAAAGATAGTAATTACCGACGAAAGAGTTAAACCGGAAGCAAGAGTTCAGGAATTTCAATTTGACGGCGGGATTGTATCTTTCGTTCAGTATATTAATAGATCAAAAAAATCCATACATAAACCGATTTATATAAGTTGCAAAAAAGAGGATATGGAACTCGAAGTGGCGATGGAGTATTCCGATTCTTACAACGAAAACACTTACTCCTTCGTCAACAATATAAATACTCACGAAGGCGGGACGCACCTTAGCGGTTTTAAATCGGCGTTAACGCGAACTCTAAACGATTTTATGAAGAGATTAAAACTTCAAAAAAAAGGGATAGACAAACTTGAGGGGGACGACGTAAGGGAGGGGCTTACCTCCGTAATATCTCTTAAATTGGCAAATCCGCAGTTTGAAGGTCAAACTAAGACTAAGTTGGGCAATAACGACGTTAAGGGGCTTGTCGAGAGCGTCGTAAACGAAGAGCTTACAAAATATTTTGAAGAGTTTCCGGACGACGCAAAAACGATAATTGAAAAAGCAATTTTAGCGAACGAAGCAAGAAACGCCGCCCGAAAAGCCAGAGAGGCTACGCGTAGAAAAAACGCTCTTGATACGATGGGGCTTCCCGGAAAATTAGCCGATTGCTCGGAGAGGGATCCGGCAAAATGCGAAATATATTTGGTCGAAGGGGATTCTGCGGGCGGCTCGGCAAAACAGGGCAGAGATAGAAACTCGCAGGCAATACTCTCTTTGTGGGGTAAGATGCTGAATGTCGAAAAAACGAGGATCGATAAGGTGTTGACTAACGATAAGCTTGAGCCTGTTATAGCTTCTATCGGAGCCGGCGTTGGGGACGATTTTGATATAAAAAAAATACGTTACGGGAAAGTCATAATAATGGCCGACGCCGACGTCGACGGTTCTCATATCAGGACTCTTTTGTTGACATTTTTCTTTAGATACATGAAACCTTTGATAAAAAACGGCAACGTCTACATCGCTATGCCTCCGCTATATAAAATTGAAACAGGCGGTCCAAAAAAAGAAATACTATACGCATATACGGATGAAGATAAAGATAGAATATTGAAAGAAAAAAATCTCGATCAGGATAAAATTACGATTCAAAGATACAAAGGTCTTGGAGAGATGAATCCCGAGCAGTTATGGGAGACGACTATGAATCCCGAAACAAGAAATATAATAAAAGTAACTCTTGAAGACGAGTATACCGCGGACGAAATGTTTTCAATCCTGATGGGATCTAACGTCGAAGCCAGAAGAGAATTTATAGAGGCAAACTCCAAATATGTTGAAAATTTAGATTTGTAAAAAAAATCTTTTTTTGCGGGATAATATTAATGAATAGCCAAATAGATTTTGATTTAGACAAAGCCGTTAGAAAAGTAAAAGATTTTCCTAAAAAGGGGATATTGTTTTACGACGTAACCGGTATTTTTACTAATCCCGTAGTTTTTAAGCGGGTCGTCGATAAAGCGACGCAGATTTACAAAGATAAAAAAATAGACTCGATTCTGGCGGTAGAATCCAGAGGCTTCCTTTTTGCCGCGCCAATTTCGTATAATCTTGGCGTCCCTTTGGCGCTCGCCAGAAAAGCCGGCAAACTCCCCGGCGAAACGATACAAGAGAGTTATAAATTGGAATACGGCGTAGCGACGCTTGAAGTTCATATAGAAGATATAAAAAAGGGCTCTCGCGTATTGATAATAGACGATCTGATAGCGACCGGAGGAACTCTCAAGGCTTGCGCTAATATGGTTGAAAAACTTGGCGCGGTCGTCGCCGGTATTTTCGGCGTAATAGGACTGCCTTTTTTAAAATACGCCGACGTTTTAAAAGATTATGAAATTACCTCGCTAATTAATTACGATTCCGAATAGGCGTTTAGAGGAAACCTTTATGAATAAAACCGCGATCGCTCTTTTTGTTTACAACAGACCGTTTCATACTTTAAAAGTTCTTGAATCGCTAAAAAAAAGTAAAATCGATAGCCTCTACATTTTTTGCGACGGACCTAAAGATATTAACGACGTCGATAAAGTTCAAGAAACGAGA
The DNA here is from genome assembly GCA_002070605.1 of Spirochaetes bacterium ADurb.Bin133. Taxonomy (GTDB): domain Bacteria; phylum Spirochaetota; class GWE2-31-10; order GWE2-31-10; family MWDO01; genus MWDO01. The sequence continues at coordinate 34,717 of MWDO01000020.1, read as the reverse complement.
TTTTTGATAAAATCTATCGATTGGACCAAGACTTTTATTTTTGAAAATAATGAAAACAGAGGATTGGCGAAGTCGTTAGTATCCGGGATTAATCGAGCGTTTAAAGATCATGAAAGAGTTATAGTAATTGAAGACGACTGCATAGCGAGGGAAGATTTCTTTGTTTTTATGGAAAAATGCTTTGATAAGTATCAAAATACAAACGTTATGAGCGTATCCGGCTACAGTTTGCCCATAACGCTGCCTGAAGATTATAAATACGACATCTACTTTTGTCAAAGGTCTTCGTGCTGGGGATGGGGGACTTGGAAGGAAAAGTGGAAATATTATAAAGACGATATCTCAATTTTAGATGAAATAAAAAAAAACTCGGATTTAAAAGAAAAAATCAATCTTTGCGGCGAGGATTTGATATTGATGCTTGAATTACAGAAAAAAAATCTGTTAAATTCGTGGGCGGTATTTTGGTCTATAAGCATAGCGCTGAACGACGGAATTTGTATCAATCCCGTCGCGCCGCTAGTGAAAAATATAGGATTTGACGGATCGGGAGAACATTGCAAGTCGTTTAGAATAAATATGCCCGATTTATCCGATAAAAAGATTGATTTTACTAAATTTCCTGAAGAAACGAAGATTAACGAAAAAATTATGATTGAATGTTCAAAGTTATATAAATTAAATCTTCTGGGAAAATTAAAAAAGATTGCGATAAAGATAAAATATATAAGACCTTTTTATCTAGCAATAAGAAAAATTCTAAGAAAAATTTCTCGTATAAAAAAAAGGCGTTTGACAAATTCACAGGAATGTGGAAGAATGAAAAAACGGAGCGGCAAATGAAATATCCAAAAAATAGAATTGAAGCGGCTTATTACCTTGCGGGAACGGGTGAGACTGTTCTCGACGTCGGTTGCGGCTACGGCAATCTGCTATATAAGTTGAAGGACAGTTTTGATAAACTATACGGCGTAGAAATTAATAAAACTAGAGTCGAAAAAGCGAAAGAACTATTAAAAGATAATAACTTTGAGATAATAGAGACTACCGTCGAAAGCGCAAATTTCCCCGACGAATATTTCGACGTCGTCGTCTCTTCAGACGTGATAGAACACATAATCGACGTTTTTAGCGCTTTTAAAGAAATGGCCCGTATTTTGAAGAAGGGCGGCAAACTAATCGTAATTACGCCGAATATCGCCGATATTCGCAGACGCTTGACTCTGCTATTTGGAAAATTTCCTTCAACTTCCGCTTCGGACGAGGGATTTGGTTTTAACGACGGAACTGAAATTTTCGACGGAGGCCATGTACATTATTTTACATTTTCGGCGCTAGAGAAACTTTATGAAAGATACGGTATTGCCAATATCAAACGATACGGTTTTGGAAGATTTGGCAGAGCGCATAACATACTCCCCTCTTTATTATCTCCCTCCTGCGCGGTAGTAGGGATAAAATGAAAAATCTACTATTCATAGCGCCGTTGCCGCCTCCAATAACAGGCCAGTCGTTGGCTTCTCAAGCTTTATTTGAAGGCATAAAAGATAAATATAATATAACTGTAATTAATTTTTCAAGAAAAAATGCTCTAAATAGATCAAAACCATCGTTAAAATGGATATTTTCAGTATTAAAAATGGCTTTTAAAATACTATATCATAAAAAATCGATAAACGCGGTATATTTTACTATTACTCAGTCCCGCTTTGGTAATTTGAAAGATATTCTTTTTCTAGCAGTTTTAGGAAGAAAATTACTAAAAAAAACCATAGTACATCTTCACGGAGGATATTTTGACAAGTTATATTATAAATCTCCCAATCTTGTTAAATATCTCAATAAAAAGTTATTTAAAAACGTCGCATTTGGAATTGTTTTGGGCAATTCTCTAAAAAAATGTTTAGAACCGGTTATTAACGAAAATAAAATTAAAACGATAAATAATTTTTATCAAGATTATCTCAAAATATCATACGATAAATTTAATGAAAAATGGGATAATTTAACGATAATTCGGGTTCTATATTTATCAAATATTATGACGCAAAAAGGTTATAATGAACTGATAGAAGCTTATAAAAAACTGGATAATAATATAAAAGAACAAATTTTGCTTGATTTTGCCGGAGATTTTGAATCTGAAGATGTAAAAAACATTTTTTTTAATAAAATTAAAACCATAAAAAACATATCTTATCTCGGAGTCGTTAAAAGCGAAGAAAAGAAAAACCTGTTGCATAAATCGCATATATTTATCTTACCAACTTTCTATCATATCGAGGGACAGCCTATTTCAATACTTGAAGCGTACGCGTCGGGGCTTTACGTCATAACGACCGATCAAGGGGGGATATGCGACGTCTTTAAAGACGGCGTAAACGGAAAATTGATAGAAAAAAGATCGGTTTCGGCTATTGAGCTCGCCCTAAACTCTTGCGTAAAAGACGCCGCCTCTCTTCGACCAATCGCAGAAAACAACCTGATCTACTCTAAAGAATTTAGTTCCGAGCGCAGCGTCGCGGATCTTATAAGATTAATAGACGAAATAGCGTAAAATATAAAGCAAAAGGGCTATCGCCCCTTGACGAATAACGGCTTTTGGGATGGCGCTGTTTGGCGGAGAGTAATCTTATTTTTGCTCCACTTTGACTTTAATTACTTCAGGTTTAATTTGATTTAACGTTATGTTTTTTGGCAAACCGACGTCGATTCTTAAGGAGTATTCTCCCGGGTAGTTGACTTTCGAAAAATCGACGCTTAGAATAATGTTTTCTTTATTTAATTTTAGAATTTCATCTCTCGAACCGCTAACCTGAACAATTACGTTTATATCTTCAATTTTGGTTTTAAGATTATTTTTAAGATTGTGCACCGATAAGTCGGTAAAAGAGAGCCGGATGGACTCTATCAATTTTACTATTTCAAAAGTAACTTCGACTTTGGTTTTTCCGATTAATTTAATCAGAGGATTGCCGGCTTCGAGATTTACCGTCCTTTTAAAAGTTTCCGTTTCTCCTTCCAAGTTTATTTTTTCGGTTTTAATAAATTTGACTTCGTTGATTATTCTTTCAGGTCCCTGAGCTCTGACGTAATACGAATCCAAAGTTCTTTTCCTGACGGTATACCCTTTTTCGACTTCTCCGTAATAATCTAAGATAATTGGTATGTTTTTCTCAACAAGATTTTCGACGACAACGTTTACTTTTTCAGGCTCTAATATAATAGAACTAAAAATATTTGAATTCGAAAAAGTATACATAGCTTTTGGAATGTCGTATAACAGTTTTAGTTGGTACTCGTTTGGACTATCTATATTTGAAAGGTCTAAGCGTAAATTAAAATCATTTTCAGTTATTTTATCAATAATATTTGATTTGTTTTTTACCGTAATTTTAACGTTTGAAGGTATATTGTTGGAAATAATAAAACTTTCATTTAATCCTATCACTTTTAGTTGACAAGGAAAAGCTTTTTCGACGCTTTGAATGTAAGAAACAAACGAATACAGAGCGACGGCAAGTCCAAAGCAAATAATTTTTATATTGAAATTATTTAAAATACTGATTTTTCGTTTTTCGGTAGAACTAGTCTTCTTCTTCATTGATAATTTCTCCAAGTTCTTCTTCTTCATACCCAATCAAAGAGCATAACTCTTTTTTTAACAGACCAATATCGTAATTTGTATATAATCTTCCGTCGTAAGCCAAACTAATCCTGCCGGTCTCTTCCGAAACGACGATTACTATCGCGTCGGATTCTTCGGCTAGCCCCAAAGCGGCTCTATGTCTTGTGCCGAGATCTTTATTAATCATTGTGGAGTCTGATAAAGGCAAAAAACATCCCGCCGCGACTATCTGATCGTTTTTTATGATAACCGCTCCGTCGTGAAGCGGAGTCTTATATGTAAATAAGGTTATTAGCAGTTGAGTGGATATTTTTGCGTTTAAGGTAGTGCCGCTTTCGATAATGTTCTTTAAGCCGACGCTCCTTTCAAATACAATCAAAGCGCCGATTTGTAAAATATGAAAATTTTGAATAGCGTTTAGAATTTGCAACAAATCTTTGGGGTTCTTCTTTATTATTCTATTTAACCAGTCCGATTGTCCGATTTTTGTCAAAACTCTTCTCAGTTCAGGCTGGAATAATACGATTACAGCTATAGCCATAACGCTTGCGATTTGATCCAGCAACCATGAAAATGTTTGTAGCTTGCCGATTCTTGATATAACATAAAGAATAACAAAGAAAGAGAGTCCTTTGATTACTTGGACTGCCTTAGTTTGAGCGAATAGCAAATATATAGCGTAAAAAAGTAGAAAAACGATGAAAATATCAATCAGAACAAAAACAATATTTAGCGAAATTATCCAAATCGGTAGTTTAAATAGTAACATTTGTATCCTGCAAATTTTTATTGTTAGTCAGTTTTTTTAATTGACTCTATAACGTTTCTCATAGTTAAAGCCTCTCCGGAGCTGTGAGTTCTAACGATATTCGCTCCGTTAATTATAGCCATCGTATTTGCCGCCAAAGCGCTAAGTCTGCAACTCCCCATCTTTCCTTTTAACGCCTCTCTTAAAAAACTTTTTCTCGATAATCCGACTAAAATAGGCATATTAAAATATTTAAAGCCGGATAGTTGTTTAAGAATCAGAAAGTTATCCCTATCGCTTCTGCCAAAGCCTATACCGGGATCAATGATTATTTTATCTTTATCCACTCCCTTTCCTAGAGCGTAAGAGACGTTAGACTGTATCTCGCGAATAACGTCGGAAATAGATATTAGCGGTTTGGGTTGATCGGTAATCAAAGTGGGGTTAAATATCATAATCATCGGACATTTTACTTTAGCGATTAAGTTGATCAGTTCTTCATTATATTTTAAAGGGATAGAGTTGTTGATTATATCGATACCGGCGTCGAGGCACTCTTTAGCGACGTTTATCTTTACCGTATCTATTGAAAGAATTACGCCGGGAAATCGCTCCTTTATCTGTTTTACAATAGAAACGACTCTAGGCAATAATTCGTTAGCGTCCTTATCTTCAGAATTTTCTTTATAAAAACACTCGTCGCAAATATCAATAATATTAGCTCCCGCTTTTACAAAACCGTCTACTTTTTTTAAAACCGATTTTTCGGAGGCGGGTTCTAAAGACGATGACTTAAAAAGGCTGATAGTCCCCATAATATAAGTCGACTTATTGAAATCTAAAATATTATTTCCAAGTTTTATCGCTCCGACTGAAGAAAAAAGACTTTTTTCTATCTCTTTTGCAATTTCAGAGAGACCGTATCTATCCTCTTGAATCTTTTTAATTAAAAGAAATATATTCTTTCTCGAAGCCGATATAATCATATCGGTAGTTCTTTCGGTATATGCGTACGCGCTTTGCGATATCGCGGCTTCTCCGCCGATCGCGCTAAGATATTGTTTTATAAGATTAGCGGCTCTGGTATCGACCTTCTCGACCTTTATGTGGAGATACGACATTTTTTGAGTTAGTATATCAAACGCTTTTTTATCTACCCCAATATTTGCCAACTCGCGCCTTATCTCAAACTCGTTATCAAGTCTCAGAATATGCGCTTTATAAGCGCTTTGATATACGGCCACGCCTCACCCCCGACTGTAATAATAGACAACAAATTAAAAATATTGTCAAGAAATAAATTTAACGGCAATTAAATTTTTTTATAAAAAAGACTCGTAAAAAAAATGGGGAAGCTTCATTTTTTTTGAAGCCCCCCTTCGGAATAAGCAAATTATTAGGGCAATGGCAATCTCGTAACGCCCATTGGATCAACCAAATCCGATCTTCGATTATATTTTTTCCATGACACATATTTGTAGCTGGTATTTGCGCTATTTGTCAAAGCTCCCGTAGAATCGCCCATATATACTTCCAGATGAAGCATATAAGAACCTCCGCTATTATTGCGGATAATCTTTCCGATAGCTTCGCCTTTTTTTATCCGAGCGTTGATTTGTTTTGTAGAAGTAATTTCCGTATATCTAGCCACCGTTCCGTCGTCGTTTTCAACTTCCAGAGCGTACGTACCTGCGTAAAAATGATAGTATCCCGTAACGGTTCCGTTAGTCATGGCGTACACTAAGGTTCCCGGTCCGCTATTGGGAACGATATCTATTCCCGCGTGGGCTCTAGTCCCGCCGTTTCTTGGCGCTCCAAAATACCTCGCCCCTGTTTTCGGATCAAGATAGCCGCCCTTTACCGGAAACGTCCAAGAAGAAATTCTCGAACCCCAAAAGTCCGTCGTCGAGCCGGAGGTAGTTCCCGAGCTTCCGATAATATAGAGCCATGTAGTCGCGCCTACGATACCGTCCGAACTCAATTTCTTTTTAGTTTGAAAGGATTTAACGGCGTTCTGAGTTCCTGATCCAAAATCTCCGTCGGTTGATAGAGAGTATCCGAATTTATTTTTTAATAAATCCTGGACCGCTCTAACGGCATATCCCGAATTACCGCGTTTAACGGTAATTATTAATTTCGACCATGTCGCCGAACCGACTTTGCCGTCCGCCGTTAATCCGTTGGCTTTTTGAAAATTTTTTACCGCCGTTAACGTTCCTGATCCAAAATCTCCGTCAATTGATATAGAATATCCTTTTTGCTTTAGAAAATACTGCACGGCTTTTACGCTTAAAGAACTTTGACCGTATGCGACGAGAGGCCAAGAAACGGCGTCGCTAACCGCATTTTCTACGGCAACGACGTCTTCAATTACAGGCGAGTTTGACGATACGTCCGAAGTCAAAAAAGATGAATTTGAACAGGACGTTATTAATAAGAATACCAAAACAAAATAAATGATAAAATTACCCTTTTTTATCATTGCGATTCCCCCTTTTTTAATAATTTCAGCGTCGATTATAATAAAATTGAAAAAACAATCCTTTTAATAATACCGACGCTCTTATATTATAAAAAAGATTGTTCTAAAACGCCCCCTCCTTTGTAGCAATAAATTTATGTTTATCAAAAACATATAGAAACGCTACGATATTTATTATTATATAAAAAAAGAACGACAATTCAATAAAAATCTTCAAATTTATTTTTTTTATTTTTTTTTAGCGGTAAATAAAGAAATAATTATACATTCTTAATTGACAAAATGTAATTCAAATTTTATATTTTAGCCATGAAAAAGTATGAGAGATTAGTTTACGTTGTCAACGATTCTTTAGAGCAATATGAAAAAATATTTCAAATAGAAAATATAGGATATAACTACCAAATCGGATCTCTCGACTCTCTAAAATTTGAAGTTAAGAAAATTAGCAAAGAGACGTCTCGCGAACAATTGCTTCTAATAATAAAAAAGTCCGTTTTGACGGACGAAAATTTGATAAAGATACTCGATTTTTTTTCAGACGGATATAAATTTACCTTACCGTATATACTTTATATTGACGACGAAGATATTTCGCAAAATGATAAAGAGACGATTGACAAAGGGGGCAACTATTTTTTTCTGATAAGTAAAATACTATATAAGAGCGATTACAATAGTTTAAGAAACTATTTTCTTTCTTACGTAAATCTGATTTTCAAGAATTTAATAACTACGGAGAGGCTAAATTACTACATTGTAGACTCTTTTCAAACAATTGTGGACTCGACTTTAGTTAATATCCAGAAAGCAAAGATCGAAACCCTCAACAAAGAGATAATTGAGATAAGCAAAATTGATTATTTGACTAACGTTCTAAATAGAAGGGCTTTTTTTGAGGCTCTAGAAGCCGAAAAAAAACGCTCCATTAGAAATTTTGTAAGACTTCAAAACGAAAAAGGGATCGCTATAGACGAAAGTCTTGATTTTCATCATAAACTTGAAGGCAAAATAGAAGATCATGTTGGGAGATTTGCCTGCATATTGCTGGATATAGATTTTTTTAAAAAAATAAACGATACTCGCGGACACTTGATCGGGGACGAGGTGTTAAAAAAAATCGGGGAAGTTTTGACTTCAAAAACTATTTTTCGCGAAAACGATATTGTCGCCAGATACGGCGGGGAAGAATTTGTCGTTATTTTACCCGAAACTAATTCGGAACACGCGTTTGTTCCCGCGGAGAGATTAAGAAAGTTTATTAAACAGATTGATTTTTTCGACGAAAAAAAAGTTAAGTTTAATATTACAATTAGCGTAGGTATATCCGAATTCTCTATATACGATAAATCCAACGAAGATTTGATAAAACGGGCGGACGAAGCGCTTTATTACGCTAAAGAAAACGGAAGAGATCGGGTGATAATCTACGAAGAAATTTACAAAAAGGAAAAAAAATGAGCGACGTAAAAATGTATCCGATAGAGCAGTTCTCTATAAATTTTGTTAATGAAAGCGCTATTCCCGCCGGAGAGTCCAAATATTATTATAGAAATCCTAACGCGGGGCATAAATTCTTCAGAAACCTGGAGGCGTCTGAGATAGAAACGCTGGTAAAAAACAATAATTTTGCCGAAAATTGGAACGAAATTTTTGTTTCAAAAGAATTTAACGCAAACTGCGTAATTAATAACGAGTTTTTTGGAAAAGTATTAATAGGTAAATTATCTGAAAATTATCTGGAATATAACGACCTCAAACTTCCCGTCGGCATATACAACTCTACTATCATATCCTGCGAGATAGGGGACAACGTTTCCATTAGAAATGCGAACTACCTTTCGCATTACATAGTAGGAAACAACTGTATCCTTTTTAATATCGACGAGATGATTACTTCCGACAGATCAAAGTTTGGAAACGGAATATTAAAGGAAGGCGAAGAGGAAGAGGTTAGAATTTGGATAGAGGTAGGCAATGAAAACGGCGGAAGAAAAATTCTTCCCTTTGATAAAATTATTACCGCCGACGCTTATATCTGGTCAAAATATCGGGACGACAAGGAGTTGTTAGCTAAATTAGCCGAAATTACAAATAACGGATATAGTAAAAAAAGGGGCTATTACGGCTTAGTCGGCTCTAATTCGGTTATCAAGCACTGCAGGATCATAAAAGACGTTAATATTGGCGAATATTGCTACATAAAAGGCGCAAATAAGCTAAAAAATCTAACTATAAACTCCAGCAAACTTGAACCGACTCAAATCGGCGAGGGGGTGGAATTAGTAAACGGAATTATAGGATTTAGCGCTAAAATTTTTTACGGATGCAAAGCGGTAAGGTTTGTTACCGGAAGAAATACGCAGGTAAAATACGGCGCCCGCCTTTTAAACTCGATATTGGGGGACAATTCGACGGTATCGTGTTGCGAGTTGCTCAATAACCTTATATTTCCTTTTCACGAGCAACATCACAACACCTCGTTTTTGATAGCGGCGACGGTTTTAGGACAATCAAACATAGCCGCGGGGGCGACAATCGGGTCGAATCATAATTCGAGATCGGCCGACGGCGAGGTTTTAGCGGGAAGAGGATTTTGGCCGGGGCTATCGAGCGATTTTAAACATAACAGTAAGTTTGCTTCGTTTGTTTTGATATCAAAAGGGTCTTACGCCTATGAAATGAACGTAACTTATCCTTTTTCGCTGGTATTCCAGAATAAATCCGACGAGGCGATACAAATAATACCGGCGTATTGGTTTATTTATAATATGTATGCGATCGAAAGAAATTTGTATAAATTTGCAAACAGAGATAAACGGAAAATCAAAATTCAAAATATTGAGAGCGAATATCTTGCTCCCGACACGGTATCGGAGATAATCAAATCTATCGATAGAATATACGTTCTAGCCGGCGAATCGATAAATAAAACGGATAATTTGACTCAAGACGAATATTTGAAAATCGGCAAGGAGTATATCCGTAATTTAGCGCTCGAAAATAAGGATATAGAACTTAAGGATAAAGAGTGTATGAAGAAATACGGCGCTAAGATATTGAGACCCGTAAAAGCGGTATGTTATTTTGAAAAAATGATTCTTTATTTTTTAGTAAAAAATATTGTGAATATCTACGATATTGCGACAATACGCCTAAAAGAAGTTCTGGAAGAGCTAAAGAGTCTAAAAAAGACCAAATTGTATCTTAATTGGATAAATCTGGGAGGTCAAATCGTATCGCAAGAGGATTTGGAAGATATAAAAAAAGATATAAAAAACGACAAATTGACAAATTGGGACGAAATTCACGAGAGATATAACGATTTGTGGAAGAAATATCCGAAGGACAAACTGCGTTTTTCTATCTACGCGTTTGAAACTATTTTAGATAAGAACGTTGATTTATTTACCGAAGAGGATTTGAAAAAACTTTTCGAAGACGCCGTTTTGATAAAGAAATTTATCTATTCCGCTTGTTACGACGTTAAGAAAAAAGATTATGCCGATTCGTATAGAAAAATGCTCTACGATAACGAAGAGGAGATGATCGCCGTTATCGGCGACATAAAAGATAACGATTTCCTTATATATCTTGAAAAAGAGACGGGAGAATTTGAGAACGCCGTTAAAAACTTTATAAACAGAGAATAAAAGCAATAAAAGCGGTTTTTTAAACTAATTTACGGAAATAGTTGAAGCTATAATCTTTGTCAAATTGAAGTCTGTTATTTTTTATCTCTTTGCCCGTTAAATATGGATTATCAAAAAACCTCATATCGGCGGTAAGGGAGTCAAATTTGATATTTTCCTTTCTAAAGACCTCGCCGATAAAACAGAGCGGTTTGGAAGTTACAAAGTAATACAGATCATTAATTTTATACGTCTCAAGCTCAATGTATTTATCTCTGAATTTGTTATTCTCGTAACAATCCTCTTCGACTCTCGATATAAACAGCGGAATTTTTCCGTAGACGCAACACTCGATCTTTTGATCCGAGAAAGAGCCGAGCGATTTTAAAACCGATAAGTCGCTTTCAACCGGAACGTAGAACGAGCTATAGCCGAATTCTTGATAAAATTTGGGAGCTATATGGTTCATTACCGCCAATCCAAGTCCGGCGCTTTTTTCGCAATTATATTTTTTTAAGGCCTCCATTCCGTCGAACGAATTTGACTGGAATTTCTTAAAGCCGGCTTTATAGAGTTTATCGATGGCGTTAGTAATAAAGTCTATATCTTTCTCAAATATTACGTCCGGTATAGCGAAGATTAATTCATATTTTTTTGATATTTCAGAAATTACCGCATAATTTAGCTCTTTGTATAAATAGATAACCAACGTTTTGATAAAATCGATTTTATTGCAGTTAAAAAAAGATATTTGATCAGACCTTATAATTAATTTATCGGGAAAACTTCCAAACAGCGCCGCTCTTTGAATTTCTGTTTTATCGGGGTATAATATTTTGTTTAGTTCGCCGTCTAAATCGGGATATTTTTCGGATTTTTTTTCAAGATTGATCAATTCAGTTCTGATTTTATCCGTTAATTCGTTTAAATAGGACGGCGAACATATCGCTTCGTTATCGGATAGTTCAACGACGGTTTCAATATCTTTATAAATTTCTTTTATTTTCTCAATAATCTCAAATAACCGGACGGGTCTGGCTTTTTTTGGCGGAGCCGGAGTTTTAAACTCAAACGACGATTCTTGATCCTTAAAACGGAGCGATACGACGGTTTTATCGTTTATCTCTATCTTTACCTTAATCGCTTCCATAAAAATTTCCGGGATCGCGTAGTCGTCCGAAGTTTTTATATAGTCGTCCCAGCGCGCGTTTTCGCCGACGAGGTTTTTGCCTCCGACAATATGTCCCGAATGAATCTCTCTTGCGGAATATTTTTTCAGTTCATTTTTTAATTCTGCTTGCTCTTTTTCGTCGATAGCTCCGTCTAAAATTTGCCTGTAAATCGAAGTTATATTTTTTACCCAATTTGCGTTTTTTAGTCTCCCCTCTATTTTAAGAGCGGCGACTCCGTATTTCTCTAAAGTTTTTATATATTCCGATAGAGATAAGTCTTTCATTGAAAAAAAAGTTTTTTTTGATTTTGATCTCTCGTCTTCCCATGCGATCCGGCAACAAGCGGCGCACGCCCCTCTATTGCCGCTATGCCCGCCGATAAACGAAGAGGCAAGGCATCTGCCCGAAACGCCAAAACACATCGAGCCTTCGGTAAAGACCTCTATTTCTATTCCTTGTATGGAGGCGCATTTTTGAATTTCAGGCAATTTGAGCTCTCTGGCGAGTACTACTCTGTTTACAGCCAAGTCTCTAAGGAGGGTTACCCCCAGGGAGGAAGTAACGGCGCCTTGAGTAGATATATGTATATCGATTTTATTTTTAAGATATTTAGTCAAATAATATATAAGCGCCGGGTCTTTAACGATTACGGCGTCTACATTGATATCCGCCAAAAAATTTAATATCTGAAACGCTTCGGCTACTTCGCTTGATTTCAAATCGATATTCAGAGTAACAAAAACTTTAACGTTTTTGTCATGAGCGTAACGTACGCACTTTTTCAGTAGAAAATTATCAAAATTTTTTGCCGGTCGCCTCGCGTTGAATTTTCTCAAACCCAAATAGACCGAATCGGCGCCGCCGTCGAGCGCGGCTATAAAACTATTAACTCCTCCGGCCGGAGACATCAGTTCGGGTTTCATAAGTATCGGACGATATTATGCGGATTACGATACAACAGCGCTCGATTTAGATACATACTTTGTCGGCTTCCCGTTTTGACAGTATCGCCATTCTTTCGGATAGATCGGCGATTCTTTTGTTATAGAACTCTACTCTTAACGGGAATTTCTCCCTTAACATAAGGTAAAAGTCGCTCTCCCATTTTAGCGCTTTGTTTACGTCCCGCGCGATATTTCGAGAGGCGCAGGATACTACCATGTGTCTCGTATTTAGCGAATTGGAATATACCTCAGATTGAATCTTTTGGGAGTTGTTCGTATTAATTTTACCGCCGACGGAGGTTGTTTTTCCATAAAAATGGGCTAGGTTGACTATATCTTGAGTTATTTTAATAACCTCGGGATCGTCGGGGGCTCTATTCATCGAGCCGGCCAGATCCGTTCTGCCTACCGTTACGTGATCGATATGCCAAAAAAAAGGGGATTGAAATATATTTTTAAGATTTTGATAAGAGAAAATTGTTTCGATATTAATTGCGAGTTTAACGGTATGATTTTTATCAATTTCTTCCATAGTCTCAACAAAATTTCTGAGACTATATGGAGACTCGACCATCGGGGCAAGAATTTTATCGACCCCTATGGAAAGCATATATTCAATGTCGTTGCGGGCTTCGGGACCGCCGACTTTTACCGTCATAGGAACGATTCCGTCGCTGATCTCTTTCATAATGTAAATTTCTTCAAAACTCATCGCTTCGATCTCCGTTCCGCCCTTGATGCCGATTAGACTATTGTCGTTTTTTAAAGCGCTCAACTTTTCTCTCAATCTTCTCATATAACCCCTCGTTAAAAAAAGATTTTTCTTTATTATCGGTTGTTTTTAATTTCATTTAACTATATTTTAAAAAAATTTAGGTTAATTACTATAACATTTCGATAATAAAAGCAAGCGCTCGCTTCCATGAAATATAAAAAAAGACGCGCGCGCAAGTATCGCTTCTTTATTTTTAACGAGAGCGATTGGAGATAAAAAATGAACTCGATCGACATTTTAAGAAACAGAATAAAAAAACATATAGAGTTAAAAAAATCAGGGGACAAGTTTGATATAGACGCCCCCTCTTTTACCGTAAAAGATGTAAGTTTCATGGAGTTTGAGGAGGAGATAAAACAGGCTTTCAAGCAAAAAAAAGAGGAGCGCCTAAACGTTATACAAAACGACGCCCCCGAAATAATCGAGGAACTTGAGATCGAAGAGATAGAGGAGATCAAATTCGATAAATTGACTATAGATATTTTGGAGAAAATTGAAGAAAAAGTTTTGTTTATAATAAGAAATATTAATTTAAGTTTATTTCAAAAAGACATAATTAATTTGAATAAATCTATAGTCGACGATATGATCAAAACTTTTTTTGGCGACGATATAGAGGATAAAATTAAAACTAAGATTGAAGAGTTGGTCGGAAATATCGTTAGTCACGAATTTAGAGAGTATGGAAGAAAAATAAAAGAGGTAAAGGACAAATTGTTGCGCGATACGCTCGACTCTATAACCCCCGTTTTAGAAAAAAGTATAGCGGAATATATGAAAAACAAAACTGCGGGCGCGACGGAATGGAGTATGAATAATTATATAAAATATTTTATCGCTATGATAGATAACAGCTATTTAAAAGTTGACAAAAAGGAGAAAAAACTTAATAATGAAGAGTATCTTTACCTGAAAAATTTGGTAGAAATTTTCATCGTAAGGAAATTTAAAAGCGCATTATATTAATATTTGGAATTATTTATTATGCAAAAATCTATTCTTCTGGTCAATAAAGATAGAGAGTTGCCGACTATTTTTTCGATTTTGGCGAGTAAAGTCGGTATGAATTTAGCCGTCGCGCTCGATAGAGAGACGGCCATTAGAGAGGTGAATCAATCCACGTCGCTAATAGTCGTTGATATGACGGATAGCAGTACGACTCCCTACGAGTTGCTCGATATTTACTGCCGCGATCATAGCGATATACCAAGATTGGCTCTTATGACCAAAGATATGTTTAACGATAAATTTATTGAGAATATTTATAGCAAAGTTTACGACATAATCGTAATTCCTATCGTTAATTTTGAAGATTTTCAAAGAAGAATTTTCCGAACTATAGACAATTATAACCTTCATAAAAAAAACCTCTCTTATCAGAATATTCTTATGGACAAATCATTTAAAGCCGGCGCTTTAAACATAACCTCTTCTCTATTAAACAAAGTAGACAGCTATATCGATCAGATTCTTGCCGACTTATATCTGTGGAAAGATAAAATTATTTTGGAAAACAAAGAAAATTTAAATTTAACTAACGGGATTAGAGATTTTGTATCCGTTATCGCTGATAAAATACTGAACCTTGAGGAAGTAATTCAAATTAATGGGACGCTTCTTGAACAAACCGGCTCGGATAAAGAAACCGATATAAACGAAATATTGGAAGATATTAGAAAGGTTATGACGTATATATATGATAAAAAAATTACCGAAATCAAACTGTTTCTAGGAGATATTAAAAAAACTAAAATTGATCCCTCAAAAATAATTCAAACAATTTTCTATTTTTTGACGGAATTGATAAATTCGTCAAAAAATATTGAAGGCGGCGCTAAAGACGTCGGTATTCATACTGAGATGGTTGAGGGATACGATAAAAAGGAGTATATCGTTATTACGTTTGAGGATAACTGCGGCGATAAAATCGATCGTATTGAAAAAAAAGAGGACGGGATAAAAAAATACGACAACGAAGTTTTTTCTATACGCGACGTAAGGAACTATTTAGAGACTATTAAAGGGGAGATCGAAACGATATACGCAAAAGACGCCGATATAAAACGAAAAATTATATTAAAAATACCGGTATTATAACTATGAGAAGAGATTTAATACAAAAAAATATAGATTTGAAACAGTTTACGACCTTCAAAATTGGAGGTAAAGCCGAGTACTATTCCGCTCCGAAAGATATTGAGGAGGTTAAATATTCCCTTAATTTTGCTAAAGATAAAGGGCTGGAAGTTATAATAATCGGCGGCGGCTCAAATTTGCTCATATCCGACGACGGCGTAGAAGGAGCGGTTATACATACCGCCGCGCTTAATAAATCCAAAATCGACGGCGCTATACTAACGGTCGAATCGGGCTTGACGGTAAAAAGTCTAAACGATTTAGCTCTAAGCCGTTCGCTGTCGGGATTGGAATTCAGCGGCGGACTTCCCGGTTCTATAGGAGGCGCTTGCTATATGAACGCCAGATCGTATAACGGGGAGTTCGCCGACGTCGTTAAGGAGGCGACCGTAGTAGACGAGTTTGGGACGGCAAGCGTCGTCGATAAAACCTTCCTAAATTATTCTTACAAATATTCCGCCTTGATGGATTTGAATTATTTTATTTACGACGTCAAACTCGAGCTAAAAAAAGGCGATCCTTCCGTTATAAAAGAAATTTATTTGAAAAATTTTAACGATAGAAAGTCTAAAGGTCAATTTGACTACCCTTCGGCGGGCTGCGTATTTAAGAATAACTATCAAATCGGCGTCTCGTCCGGTAAAATAATAGAGGAAGCCGGTCTTAAAGGGCGCGTTGTCGGCGGTGCTAAAGTGTCCGAAAAACACGCGAATTTTTTAATCAACAACGGCGACGCAAAAGCCGCCGACGTTATGAAACTGATAAAATTTATTGAGGACGAGGTTCTGGAGAAAAAAGGCGTCAAACTGGAGAGGGAGTTAAGAATAATAGGATTTGAATAATTATCGGTCGAAACGCAAGACGGAGTCTTGTTTATGAACGCGCCCGTCGGTTTTTTGGAGCGGAGAAATTGACGCATATGAAATTAAAGATAAAATTGACACATATGAAACAAATGTTTTTAATCGGTAATTTATGGACGTTTATTTTGATTGATTAAAATTTTATCGCGTTAGGGAGTATATGTTAAAGCAAAACAGCAGCTTTATTTTAGGTTTATTGTCTCTTGTAGACCTTTTAGTTCTTCTTGCCTCGTTTTATATTTCAAATTTTATCGTAACGCGTAATATTTTTACTTTTAGCTTTAAAGAAACTATTATTATCTTAATTCTGGTATTTGTTTTTTTTATCGCTTTGGAGAGAGCCGAATTTTCTCACACATATAGATTTAAACCTTTTCGCGTTATTTTAAAAAATATTTTCAGACTTCTTGTATATATGATTTCTTCCTTTTATCTTTTAATACTATTTGATATTTTTAAGTTTGAAAACAAATTTGTTCTCTGCTATATTACGCTGGTATTATCTTTCGTTTTTATCGAAAGAATGTTTATTAAATTAGCGCTTACGATACTTCGTAAAAAAGGATTTAATTTCCGAAACTATCTGATAGTCGGAGCGGGACAAGTTGGTCTTAATTTTTACAGAAAAGTAGTCTCCTCTAACGAATTGGGGATACGTATAGTAGGATTTCTCGACGACAACGAGGAGTTTTTAAATACGGACGATCCGGAATACACCGACGCAATTAAAGGACTGCTTCTCGGTAAAACCGACAAGATTGAGACAATTTTAAAAACTATGGCTCTCGACAACGTAGTGCTTGCTTTGCCTATGTACGCCGAACAGAAGATTGTTAATATAACTAATTTGTGCGAGAAATACGGAGTAAAAGCCGAATTGATACCGGACTATTTCAAAATAATAACGGCAAATCCTTCTATACGTCAGATAAAAGGTTATCCTCTCATAGGCATCAGAAATATTCCGCTTGAAAATATGTATAACCGTTTTGTAAAACGGCTTTGCGATATAATACTGAGCGGAGCCGCGCTTATAGTTTTATCCCCCGTATTCTTGATTATTACTATAGGGATAAAACTTACTTCAAAAGGACCCGTTTTCTTTAAACAAAAAAGAACCGGTTTTAAGCAAAAAGATTTTGAGATTATCAAATTCAGGACGATGCTTATAAACGACGAAGCGGATACGAAGCAAGCGACAAAAGACGATCCGAGAAAGACCAAATTCGGCGATTTTTTACGCAAATATAACCTCGACGAACTTCCTCAAATCATTAATATCCTTAAAGGGGAAATGTCGATCGTGGGTCCCAGACCTCATATGTTGGCGCATACCGAGGAGTTTTATCAGAAATATGATAAATATCTGGTGCGGCATTGGGTCAAACCCGGACTAACCGGTTGGGCGCAAGTAAACGGCTGGCGGGGGGATTCCGATATAGGAATCCGGGTTCGTTACGATATCGAATATATCGAAAATTGGTCGCTTTTCTTTGACTTAAAAATTGTTTTCCTAACGGCTTTTGGCAAACAAGTAAAAAAATACGCATACTAGAATTTATGGCATCTCGCGTACCCCGGCGGTTTTTTGGGAGTGGGAGAAAAATGGACGCATATGCGCCTAAAGCGCGGCGGCAATTATCGCGTTGAAATTAAATGACACATATGATACCGAAAATAAATCGACACATATGGAGCTATACGCCGCGCCGCTCCTCGATAGAAATTCGACGCATATGTGTCAAACTGCCCTGCGATAAAAAATGACACATATGGAGCTGTATAACCGCCGCCGCGCTTCCTAATAAAAGCGGGAATTCCCGTTTTGAATATTTTTATATTCTCATAATCAAAAAAAATCGAAGATTACGCGTCCATTTTTTTTGACACATATGTGTCATTTTAAGAACCCGACGCCCTAACGCATGCATATGCGTTGTTCGCCTACGCCCGTCATACCAAAAAAAGACCGCCGATAAAAAGGCGGTCTTTTTTTATTACTTGCGACTTGCGCTATTAGAAAAACGCATTTCGTATTCCAAATCCTATTTGAGGCGTCAATCCTCCTTCTACTTCGGAAGCTATAAAGTAGAAAATGTTCTCAAAGTATATAGCGAACTTTCTCAAGAAACTCCATCTTTCAACCTTGAACAAATCGATCTGATACATAAATCCGGCGATAACTTTTCCTTTTTTATAAGCCGAATCTTTGTACTCTATGGAATTTTTATCTGTAACTAAATTATATTTTTCGGTTGATCCCCCGCCATACCCGCTAAACCAATAAAATCCGCAACCAATCTCTACGCTTATAGAAAAGTTTTTGGCGTCTTCGCCGAAAAAGAACTCAAACGGTATATCGATAATTTTTGCAAGAAGTTTACCGCCGGTACAGAAGCCGTAAAATCTCGGTTCGTATCTGTAATTAGGCCAACCGGTTTGAGGATTGAATCTAGACTGATCGTATTGACTGATTCCCATATCCTCCATGTTTTCCTTAGTAGGTATCCAGCTAAACATTCCTTCTACTCTAACGACGTCGTCGAAGAAACTTAACCCAAATCCTCCTGAGACGTAAGGTCCGCCGAATATTTGCGCCCAAAGATATATTCCTTGTACGAATTGAGGCACTTTACCCAGATTTTTGTCAAATCTTCGCAACATTATTTTTACCTCGTCAACCTCGCCGTCGTCGTTAGCGGATCCTCTTACCATTATTTTATCGTTAATCCTATCGCTGTCTACGGGGCTATCGATAATAACTTCGGGAGCTTTTCTATTAATAGCCACTCTAAAATACCTCAAAGACTCCAAGCCGCTCTTTGTAACAGACTTTATTTGAAGCACATGTTGTCCGTCTATCAGATATTGAGTTTGAACGCGGATTTGCCAATCTGAAGGAAATCCTATATGTTTTGTAAACGTTTTACCGTTATCCAAACTCAGATATATTGATTCGACTTTGTTTTTCTCCATATATTTATTTTTCAGCGCGGCTACTTCGTAAGGTTTAACTTCAATCTGATCGATAGTTTCCTCAAGTTTTTTTACTTTTTCTTCGTCCCTTCTAAATTTCTTTTTCAACGCTTTAAATTTAGCGTATTGTATCTGTTTTTTCAATTTCATATCGACGTTAGCGTCGTAGAAATAAGATTTACCCATAAGCCACGGTCTGTGCTCCATAGGAGCTCCGTTTATATGGCTTTTCACCTCAATTACAGGTCCAAACTCGTCAAAATAGAACTGCCTGGACAAAGATATTGTTTTTTGTTTTTCATTCTCAGCCGTGGTTTTCTCATAAGCGACGACAAATATTTTGTGTTCTCCCGGAGTCAATCCAACGGTAGATAACGAAAAATTCCACAATTCCGATCCTCTCGCTTCCACAAAATCGCCGTCGTCAATTTTGACTAAAACCTTGTCTATGCCGTCGTCGTCCCAAGCCGTGCCAAAAAAATCTATCGTTTGTCCCGTCAAATGTTGTCCGGGCTGGGGCTGATCCAGAACTAATTTGGGAAGATCTGAAGCGGGATCGACCGTAAAGTTTAAAGACTTCTCTGAAACGTTTCCGGCAAGGTCTCTAACTCTGGCAATCAGTTGGTATTTATCTTTAGGCGTCAAATATCTAGTATCCAGATCAAAATACCAAGCCTTATTATCCCCTTCTGTTTCAAAATATCCTTCGTCCTCTCCCTCGATTTCAGTTCCATATATAACGTTTTTACTTCCAACGTTACCGTCGACATAAAGCTTGACCGAATCTATCTTTATATTATCCTTAGCTCGTCCTACTATTCTGTATTTGTTATTTAAAGTCATACCGTCTTTAGGCATAAGAATATCTATCTCCGGAGGGGTGTTGTCTATGTTATATAACGCAAATGTTAAAGATTCGCTGCCAGCCTGATCTCTAACCTTAATAAGAGTTCTTAACGGTCCGTCGGGTACGGATCTGAAATCAAAGTAATATTTCCAACTTGTCGTACCTTCCGCTCTGGAAAAAGTCCAACCGTAATTTGTGCTTATCTCTACTATATCAATATCGTTAGGATCCGACGCTCTTCCGTTTATAACGGTTTCGCCCCTCAAATACTCTCCGTTGATTGGACTTAATATTCTTATAACAGGATTTTCATTATCAATGTGAAAGGTAACAGATTTGATTTTACTTAGCGCTCCATACATATCGACCGCCTGCGCTTCGAGAACATGCTTTCCGGGCGATATAGAATCTTTAGGAATTTTTTTAAACCAATTAGGATTACCCTTGGTCATATCTATCCTTTCCCATTTCACTTCCTCTTTTTTCACAGTATCTAAGACGCTACCCGGATCGCCAAAATCAATACGAAATTGCACGTAATCGATTCCGTCGTCGTCTAACGCTATACCGCCAATTTCTACAAAGTCGGTAAACCTCTGTCCGTCGACGGCGGGACTGTTAATAAATATTTCAGGAATGTCTGTCGAAGTGTCAATTAATACGTCTTTTGAGGCAAATTTTTTATTGCCCGCCTTATCGATGGCAAAAATATCTATTGTATGAGGAATAGATTCGACGGAATCAAAATTTACCCCTTCCAGTTCGTTTAGGTCGTAAAGAGCCTCCCATAGATACCTCCCTTTGGCTATATTCTCCACGCCGTTATGCATAACGACTACGTTTGTAAGACTATTATTGTCCGACGAATCTCCTCTTAAAGTTATCTGACCGTTTGCCGTCTCTACGCAATTATATCCCGTTTTGCCTAGTATGTCCAAAATTCTAAATCTTTGGTCGTCGGTCAACCTCTCTTCAAGAATATAAAAGGTATTCGAACTATTAATTTTATAAAATTTCTCAAAAAACTCTTTATCCTTTGCGTTTTTTATATTTTTTAGAATATTATTTTTAAAATCGTTAACTTCTACCTTTTTGGGGGCTTGACTCCACACTCTAAGACTTGGAGGAGTTTTATCAAATATAGTTACAACCTTTTTTATGGTAGTTTTACCTGCGTTATCGGTAATTTTTATACGAACGGTATGCTCCCCCTCTTTCATATTGAGATCGAGCATAGGCAAATCAATCTTAAATAATTTATCGTTTAACTGATCGATCGGCAAGTTATTATCTGCGACGTAATCGCTTAATCTTATACTCTGAGTTCTCTTTAAAGGATCGAGTTCCGGAACTTTATAATTCTTCAAATTGGAAATGGATTCAAGGGATACGTCGTTGTAAGCGTCTTCCGAATTTACGCTATACTGAACCTTTACTTCGCCGGTATCGTCGCTTGCAACTCCGAATATAGAAATATTCTCGTTAAAAGACATATATGAAGGGGGCCATATAGTTAAACCCTTCGGATCGGAGTTATCGTTCACAATATTAAGACTTGCCAAAGAGCTTGAGCCTCCATCCCTCGTACCGTTTATAGAGATATTATTGATACCCGGCGCTAAACTGGCTCTATTAGCGTCGCCTCCAATATCAAAATTATAAATTCCAAAATCCGAGTTGAGCAAAGTTCCGCTCACATTTAAAGACCCGCCTGAAAGATTTAAATTGGAATACCCCTCCGGAATTAATCCGTAAATAGATCTATTAATTTCATCATAACCGACTGTCTCCCGCGCTATTAGTAATTTAGGATTGGAGTAAGTTATTAACGTATCTTTCTTTTTTACGCTTACCGTTAACTTTAACGAAGCCGATTTGGTTTCTTTAAAAGATACTTTAAAATTCGACAATTTCGTCTCAAAACCCGAGACGTCCGTAGCCGTTATAGTAAAAGAATATTCGGCCATACCGCCGTCGGCGGTTTTTACTTTAAGAACATACTCTTTATCCTCGCCGACGGCCAAGGAAGCTCCGGTTATCGGCTTAAAGGTCTTATCCGATGAAGAAATATCAATTTTCACCGTTTTTAGCAATACGTTGTCGCTAACTACAATACTCTCGTCTTTCATCATCCCTTTTTTAGAGTCTATAACCGGCGATTTTATTTCCGGTTCCTTCATATCTACTATTACAGGAATCGACAAGTTTGAAGAACGATTAACAAAGTCCGTCGCGGTTAGATTGATAGCGACTAATTTATCGGCAAACTTTGCGTCTTTTGTAAAATCCTCTTTAATCGCCTCGACGTCGTAATATCCATTCTTTTTAGAAGGGGTAAATTTAAGTTCCTTACTTTTTACTAAAATCTGATCGTTCGCCAAATCGCTTATGCTATATTTAACCGATTTAAGAGCGCCGCTCTTTTTAACCTGAATATTTGCGACTTCAATTACTTTCTTAAAATATTTGCCGGCGATATTCTTATTGATAAACTCGTTATCAAATTCAGGATAGCTTCTGTCTATCCAGAAGTCTACCGATACCAAATCCCCTTTTGTGTTATTAATATCTACCGGAACAAGCTCGACTTTATATTTCCCGTCGGTAAATTTAGAGGTATCCGACGCGTCTACGTCGAATGAAAAGCTATACTTCGCGGCTATATTCTTCTGGAATACCGGCGTTTTTGCTTGATCTTTCGTTATTGTAACTATTACCTCTTTCATCCCGTCGTCGTCCGATACGTCTCCAAAAAGAGGCAAAGAATTCGATATTCTATCGTCGTTTGCAATACTCTTCAAAATTAATTTGGGTTTATCGAGATCTTCGTCTAAAGACACCGTTACGCTGCTAACCGTTTTATTACCGGATACGTCAGTTACCGCGGCGGTTAACTTATAAAATCCCGATTTCCCTTTTGACAAATCTACGGGATAACTCCAAAGCGGATTACCCGGCAAAAGCGTAACCGGCATAGGCTTGCCGTCCATTCCGGCTCCGGTTATCGTTATTTCAACCCCTTTTACGTCTACGTTATCGTAGGCGTATCCAAACGCCGTAAACTTACCGTCTACCTTATCTCTATCCCTTGGAAAATCAAACCATATCTCCGGCTTTTTATGATCGACGATAACGGTTAAAGGAGAATAACCGACAGAGCCGGCTTTATCGGCGGCCCTTATCCAAACGGTCTGAGTTCCGTCGGCAAGAAGGCCCGAATCAATTCCGATGCTCCATTGAACTTTTACCCGATTCTTAGCTAAGTTCTTTATCATCCCAATTCTTGTAAAAGTTTCTCTGTCGTCTACGGAGTATTCTACGCTAACAATCCCGTTATCGTCGCTCGCTATACCCCCGACGTTCATTTTCCCGGACACGACGGATCCCGATTTAATAGTGTTAATCTCTATAAAAGGCGTCCTCCTGTTGAGTTGAAACGGCACCTGTACCTCTTTACTAAGAATACCGTTTATATCGTAAACCTTTACCCTAAAAAAATGCTCCCCGTCTTTCATCATCGAAGTATCAAGATCATACGACCAGAAATCCGTTCCCTCGGCGGCTCTTTTCTCTTTTTCGTTATCGACTATAATTTCAACCCGATCGACCGCGTCGTCGTCGTACGCCGTTCCGACTATTTTTAGATTTCCCAGAACTTTGGCGTTAGGCAACGGGTTAATAACGTTTACTAGCGGTATGTCAGACTTAGGGTCGATAATAATATTGACGCCGACTTCAGGACTGTAATTATCCCTATCGTCCCGCGCCTTAACGTGAACGCTCCATTTGCCGTTAACGTATTTGCTTTTATTTGAAATATTATAATCTTTACTCCAATTAAGAGTCCCTTCGGCTATCTCATAGACGTCTTTAACGCTTTCAAGTTCGGTATTAATCCTTTTTGCATCAATCCGCAAATCTTTAATTCTTTCATTGCACGTTATAATCTTCTTTGCTTCGCGATCTTTTTTTTCAGAGAGTTTATCAAGTTCTTCTTTTTTATTCTGATTAATCATATCTACATTAATTTTAGCTATATTCTTATTGGCGCTTTTAATATCAAGATTTTGCTTTTTTATCTCTGCGTTAATCTTTTTTAAGTCGTCCTGAAGTTTTTTTATCTTATCCTTTTTAGCTTTCGCTTTAATCGCCTCTTCGCTCTTTGCCTTATTTCGTTTTTTTAACTCCATCTCGGCAACTTTTTTCTTCTCCGCTTCGGCTTCTTTCTTAAAAGACTTGACGTCGGCGGTAACGTCTTTCTGAGCGTATAAAGAAAATTGAGCCGCCGTTAAGAGTATTAAAACTAATAGCCTCGCAAAATTCTTGAAAACAAACATTATCTCCTCCTAAATATTTGAAAAATCAACTAATACTCCAAGCAAAAAAAATAATTGGCGCTTCTTATAGAGACAACCGCCAATTATAATTAATAAGCTTTACCCTTGCTAATTATAGTATATTTAATCTAAAAAAAGCAAATAATATTATAAAATTTATTACAATATTATTATTCGGACTAAATTATTTTATAAATTAATTTATTTTTCCAAATTTCGCAATCTATCTAATATCGGCGGATGAGAGTAATAAAACGAGCTGTAAATTTTTGCGGGATTTAGTTCGCCCAGGTTGTGAACGGAAAGTTTTTTCAACGCGTCTGCAAGCGATCCGGACTCGCCCATTATTTTTTTTGAAAAGTCGTCCGCTTGATACTCGTACTTTCGCGATATATACGACGAAATCGGTTTGATAAAATACGATAAAGGTCTGATAAAAATCGAAAATAAAAACAGTCCTATAATTTTATCGTTTGTTTCAAATCCAAACGCTCCATATAAACCGTCGTAATTTATTAATAAGTTTGCAATTAAAAGTCCGGTAAGAGATACGAGCGCCGAAAAGATAATGTTTTTAACGATATGCCCCTTTTTATAGTGCCCCGCTTCGTGAGATAATATAGCGAGTATTTCGTTATTGGTATGATTCTCTATAAGACTATCAAAAAGTACTATCCTTTTTGTTTTACCAATTCCGGTAAAATAGGCGTTTGAATGAGTAGTTCGTTTGGACTCGTCCGCAGAAAAAATCTGCGAAATATTAATATCCATTTTTTTAAATAATTCGCGTATCTTCGCATTTAACTCTTCGTCCGCCAACAAAGTAAATTTATTGAATAGCGGCGCAATAACCGTAGGAAATATAATCTGCATCAGAAACGAAAAAACTACCAAAAACGCCCATACGGCAAACGGCCATAAATTGCCCAAATTGTATACAAAAAATGTTAGAGGAATCAAAATTATTACCCCCAATATAGCGGATATTATAATCTGTTTAAACAGATCGCTAATCCATAACTTGAGAGTTATTTTACTAAAATTAAACCTTTTCTCAAGGACAAAGTTGGAGTATAGATCGAAAGGGATATCAATCAGCAAATTTAGCAGAGAGAAGCCCCCAAAAAACGCCAAGCAAATCAGATACTTATTTGAAACAAAAGACCCTATGAAAGCGTAGTATAAAGGAAAAGCCCCCGATAATAATAAAGCGATAAGTACGGCTTTATTAACAATATATTCGATCTCGCCAAACTTTAATTTTGAGTTGGAATAGTCATTAATTTTTACAAGTTTCTCGCGGTCTACAAAATCTTCAAGTCCGTCCGGAATCTCGCCGCCGTATTTTTCCCTATGTCTATAATTTATAATATCCAACGCAATCTTAACGGCAACCGAGAGAGCAAAAAGGGACAAAAAAATGATAGAGATGGGATTATTTAAATTCATAAACCGTCTATTTTTGATTATCCAAAAACCATTGGTAAGTCGCTTTTATTCCGTCTTCCAAAGAGGTCTGCGCTTTCCACCCCGCTTTTTCAAGTTTAGAAACGTCTAAAAGCTTGCGAGGCGTCCCGTCCGGTTTGGTCGGATCAAATACGACCTCCCCTTTAAAACCGACAATATCCTTTATCAGATAAGCAAGATCCTTTATTGAAATATCCCGTCCCGTCCCGACGTTTATATGAGTATCTTCATTATAGTTATTCATAAGAAAAACAAGCGCCTCGGCAAGATCTTCGACAAACAAAAACTCCCTCAAAGGAGCGCCCGTTCCCCATACCGTTACGGCTTTTTGATCGTAAATCTTTGCGTCGTGAAACTTCTTCATAAGCGCCGGCAATACGTGCGACGTTTGCAAATTGAAGTTATCGTTATATCCGTATAAATTCGTCGGCATTGCGCTGATAAAATTGGTCTTGTATTGATTGTTATAAGAACGGCACATAACTAATCCGGCAATTTTAGCTATAGCGTAAGCGTCGTTCGTCTCTTCTAAATATCCCGAAAGGAGATACTCCTCCTTAATCGGTTGAGGGCAATTTTTAGGGTAAATACAAGAACTTCCTAAAAACAGAAGCTTCTTTACCCCGGATAAATATGCGTTATGAATGACGTTATTTTGTATTTGCAAATTTTGATATATAAAATCCCCTTTTTGCGAACTATTAGCCAAAATCCCGCCGACTTTAGCCGCCGCAAGAAACGCATATTCCGGTCTCTCTTTTTCAAAGAAATTTCTTACCGAAGAAAAATCAAGTAAATTTACCTCTTCTCTGGTTCTCGTTATAATCTTTTTATAACCGTCTCTCTGTAACTTTCTTACAATCGAAGAGCCGACCAACCCTCTATGCCCCGCGACAAATATTTTTGAATTTAAATCCATACCGCTCTCTCTAACAAAATATAGCCTTCATTATATCAAAACTAATAATTATATCAAGTTATAACCGGTCAAAAAAATAAAATATTTTTACGTAGAATAGACGTATTTGGGATAATTTTCGATTAAGAGCGAGTATAATAGCTGTTTTCGATTGGTAACATTTAACAGTTGTGTCATTTTACCCAAAAAGTCGTTTTTCAATTTATCAATCTTCAATTTCTTACTAACAATCTCAAGAAATCCTTCCAACCCGTATTGCGCGACGCCGTTATAGAAAAACAAGATAATATCTCGAACCGTCGAAGCCATACCGAATTCGTTATACAAGGAATGCCATCTTTTTATTTGAAGATAATCCGTTTCGCTGATTCTGAGGTATTTATCCAGCCTTTTATCGTCGGTATTGTCTATAACGGCGTATTCTGAACAATGATTCCCGATTATCCTCTTCATTTTTGGTATTTTTTTATTAACAAGGCGAAACATAGTTTCAAACAGTTTACTGAATGTATTAATTTTGAACTCTTTCAGTAGAAAATCTATAACGTTATTATTCATAGATTCAGACACTATAAAATGAAATAAATGTTTTTTGTTTTTCATAAAGTTTTCTCCTTTTTCTTTTATATATATAACAACTAAAAGTAGAAAACGTTGTACAAAAATTTGCATAAATTTTTAATAAATAACAATTAATTTACTAATTAAAAAAAAATTGACACATATGCGTCGATTTTTATCCTTAACATCATATGTGTCAATTTTCCCCGCCCCAAAAAACCGGCGAGGCGCGTAGAAAAAATGGTTGCTTATACCGGTACGTTTTTGAGCCACTCTCTATTTGCCAGATACCATTCGACCGTTTTCTTGATTCCCTCTTCAAAAGATACAATGGGCGACCAGTTTAGTAAGGTTTTGGCTTTTTTGATATCCGCCATAGTTTCAACCATATCGGTCTTTTGGACAGGCTGATAATTTATCTTAGCCTCCGCCCCGGAATACTCCTCGATTAGTTTTATCATCTCGTTTAGAGTTATCGGCTTTTGTCCGCCGCCGAGATTTACTATTTCGTAACCGACGTTTTTTAACGCGGCGACGGTTCCTATCGCTATATCGTCCACATAGGTAAAATCTCTACTCTGCGTCCCGTCGCCAAAGAGAGTAATCGGCGTTCCTTCTAAAACCCACTTTACAAATCGATAGGGGCTCATATCGGGTCTCCCCGCCGGACCGTAAACGGTAAAGTATCTGCAAATAGTCGCGTCGATTCCGTATAGATAATGATAAGTATACGTCGTAACCTCGGCGGCTTTTTTTGTCGCGGCGTATTGCGATATCGGAGTATTCACAGGCAAGGTTTCTACGAAAGGAATTTGTTGTCCGGCGTATAGCGACGACGTCGAAGCCAATACGAATTTTCGGACGTTAAACTTCCTCATCAACTCCAACAAATTGAGAGTCCCTTGCGCGTTTGTCGACATGTAGACATGAGGATTCTCCTCGCTGTATCTTACTCCCGCTCGGGCGGCGAGATTAATTACTGCGGAGAATTTGTTTTCTTCAAAAAGCGACTTCATATATTGGTAATCTTCAATGTCGGCTTTGTGAAATACAAAATTATCGTCGCCGATTAGCGTTTTTAGACGCCGCTCTTTTATCGAGACGTCGTAATAGTCGTTCATATTATCTACGCCGACGACCTTATAGCCGAGTTCAAGCAGACGTTCGGCGGTTTTGGCTCCGATAAAACCCGCCGCCCCGGTCAGCAATATATATTCTACGTCAGATTTTTTCATAATAATAATTATTTTTGCATCATCTCAAGATATAGCCGCAAATCTTCGGGAAGTTCGCCTTTGTTCATATATTTATGATATCTTGATTCAAGCGAGCGAAATTCTCTATTTCTTATATTGTTGAATTTATTGTCCAATTCGCTATAAAGAGGCAAATTTGCAAGATTTTCTCTGATCTCTTTAGGAAACGGTATATATCTGTAAAAAATGCCTCTAACAATCTTATTTAGTTTCGGCACCCCTTTTCTCTCAAATTCTAACCATTCGTAAAAGTCGTACGCGAACCTGTCTCTATCAATTTTGACTCTCATAAATTGAGCTTTAATCAACTCCTTCGCTTCAATAGACAAATCTTTATACTTATCGTAAAATTGCGAATAATCGTAGTAAGCTCCGACTAGCCCCCCCTCGGTCGGATCCATCCAGTTTGAACCGACTACGGTTTTGCACAACTCCCAAGTGAAATGCGCGCACGCCATAATCAAAGACTTGTTTAGGTCGCCGTTAAAAAATACGGGAACGATAAATCTCCCCCTAGAGGCTCTTATATTATTGATAACCTCCTGCCACATTTGCACTCTTTGACCGGAATTCGGAACTAAAATAAGATAGGGTAAAACCTCTTTTTTTATAAGCTCGCTTTTTCCGGGGATTTTCCACGTCGTTTCTCTAAAAAACAACGTATAATTAACATGCCTTATTTTTTCTATATATTGCTCGAGTTTCTTCGGATTTAAGAATATTCTGCTAAACGGGCCTTTGAAAGAATTTTGATTTATATAAGGAATATACGCCCTGAGATTGTCCGAAGTTATCCTGAAAGCGCTCCTCGCCATATTGTTAATTTCAAACTCGGCTCTTCCGGCCGGCGTATCTTTTATAACTTTTTCATTTTTAGTAAAAGCTTTTTTCACAATTTTACTAAAAAGTTCGCCGACTTCCGTCATTGACGGAGCCTCCGTCCCTTCGTAAATTAGTTTGAGATAGTCAAAAAACGATATTATAGGGAATTCGCTTTTAAAAGGTTTGGTAAAGTACGTAGTAGAATTATACAAAAACTCGGCTTGATCTTCCGTAACAAGTTTTTCGTCTATAAATGCAAAATAGATAAACAACTTTATCTCTATCGGAATTTCTCCTCTGTGTTTCTCCATAAGTTTAATGAATATCGAAGCATACAGCTCGAAGAAATCGTCTTGAAGTTTCCTGATTATCTGTCTCGACTCTTTAGTCGTCGGATCGTTCATATTTATTTTTTTCATATCGGAGATATTTTTGAGGATCGTCTCTTTTCGTTCGTTTGAAAGCGTAGAAAATCCCACAATCTTTTTTGCGGAATCTTTTAATAATTTTTTATATTTCTCTTCGGCGGGCGGAACGACTTTTCCTTCATTACCGCCGCTTTGAGAAGAATATTTTGTTAATATCTCATATTTCCTTGAATTATCTGGATATACGACGCCGACGAGGGTTTTTATGTTATTTTCTACGTTCTTACAAAGCGACGCTATCGCCATAGTAATCTTCGGTCCGGCGTTTTCGTTTTGTTTGATTTTCTCGGCTATATCGACGAGTCTGTTTAAAGGCGAGTCCTTTTTTTTAAAAAAGTCGTCGGCCGTCTCTTCAAGTTGAAAAGATTTGTTTTCCAGTTCAATATTAATCATATTATTAATTAATGACAAATCGCCGTATATATAATTGAAAATATTTTGATTAGCGTTTATTAACGCCGTAAAAGCCTCCGGCTTCGACTTTAGTAAGTTGTGATAAAATTCCAGTTTCGTTACGTCGAATATAGCGTTTGGATCGTACTCCGGATCTTCGTATCCAACTTCTAAAATTGTAGAAAAATCTTCTAATAGAAAATTTGGCTCAAATACGGACGGAAACACGCCGCCGTTTTCTATAAATTTTTTATATAAATTGTTATTTTCATCTTTGTTTATGAAGCAATACAACAATTCAAAGTTATCATTAATTTTGCCAATATTGCCCGTCATTTTGACGAATTTCTTTATCTGATTGATTCCCCTGAGAGCGTAATCTTTCAGCGTAGATAAAACGTTCAGCGCTATTGAGCAATTTGCCCTAAAAAAGACGGAATAGTCGTTGGACTCTATGCCGTACTTTGTTATTTTGCAATCGGTAAGAGCTATATAAGAATTTTGCTGGAGATCGCCTGAAATCAAATTTTCTACTCCAAAAATCGTAGGCGCTTGAATCAACTGAATTCGCCTGCTTTTTTTTACGATCTTCTCCTCGTCTAATCCTGCGACGTTGTCGCGGCTTCTTTTTATTTCAATAACTCCTTCGGTTAATAAATTGATCTCTTTTTGATCGCTGCCTTGAAGTATTACTACCGAATCTTTAGAGTAAGATTTTTTTTCTGATAAAAATTGTTGAGCCAAATCAGTATCCTCTTAAGATATTATTATTTATATAATTATCGAAAAGTCAACCTAAAAGTTATAATTTTTAATTTAAAAATAAAAAGTAAAAAAAGCCGCCTCGAAGAGCGGCTTTATAGAATAAGAATAACTCTTATTTAGCCATATATTTTAATAAATCAACGACTCTGTTTGAATATCCCCATTCGTTATCGTACCAAGATACGACTTTGAAGAATCTTTTCTCCCCTTTGAGGTTGTTTTGTAAAGTAGCTAAAGAATCGTATATACTCGATCTCTTATCGTGAATGAAATCTGTAGAAACTACCTCCTCATTTGCGTACCCAAGTATATTTTTAAGATTTGTCTCGCTCGCTTTCTTCATCAGAGCGTCAATCTCCTCAATAGAGGTATTTTTTTCAGACCTAAAAGTTAAATCTACGACGGATACGTTTGGAGTAGGAACTCTAAAAGACATACCGGTCATCTTACCCTTAGTTTGAGGAAGAACTTCGCCGACAGCTTTTGCCGCGCCGGTAGTAGACGGGATAATATTAATAGCCGCCGCTCTACCGCCTCTCCAATCTTTAGAGGAAACGCCGTCTACCGTCTTTTGAGTCGCGGTATAAGAGTGGATAGTAGTCATAAGTCCCGTTTCAATTCCCACAGAATCAAGAAGAACTTTAACGACCGGAGCGAGACAGTTCGTCGTGCATGAAGCGTTCGAGATAATATTGTGCTTTGAAGCGTCGTATTCGTTTTCGTTAACGCCCATTACTATCGTTTTAACCCCCGCGCCTTTTCCCGGAGCGGATATAATAACTTTTTTCGCGCCGGCGTCGATATGCCCTTGCGCCTTAACGTCTTCCGTAAAAACGCCGGTCGATTCGATAACGTATTCTACGCCTAACTTAGCCCATGGAAGCTCTTTCAAATCTTTAGCGGCTTTAATGCAAAGAATCTTATGCCCGTTTACGACTAAAACGTCGTCGGCTTCGGCGCTTGGAGAACTCTTTTCTGTCTTAAGATCCCCTTTAAAACCGCCGTGAACCGAATCGTATTTTAACTGATAAGCAAAATACTTAGCGTCGGTGCTCATATCTACGACTCCGACAACGTCGAATTTAGAACCTAAAAGATTTTGTTCAACTAAAGCATTAAACACTAATCTGCCGATTCTACCAAAACCATTAATAGCAATTTTTGTAGCCATTTTATTTCTCCTATATAAAAAAAATTTCGCTAATTTAAATTTATACTAAATAATATAGTTTAAATTGTCAATATCTTTTTTAAACTATGTAAATTTATTTACCGGTATTCCGCCGGTTTTTTGGGGAGATAAGAATTAATTTTAGGTAGAGCGGATGTATTCGGGAAAATTTTCAATTACAAACGCGTATAATAGCTGTTTTCGAGCGGTTATATTTAACAGTTGTGTCATTCTATCCAAAAAGTCGTTTTTTAATTTATCGATCTTCAACTTCTTACCAATAAGCTCAAGAAATCCTTCTAGTCCGTATTTCATAGCGCCGT
The DNA here is from genome assembly GCA_002070605.1 of Spirochaetes bacterium ADurb.Bin133. Lineage (GTDB taxonomy): Bacteria > Spirochaetota > GWE2-31-10 > GWE2-31-10 > MWDO01 > MWDO01. The sequence continues at coordinate 2,072 of MWDO01000020.1, read as the reverse complement.
TATAAAAAAACAGTATAATATCTCGAACCGTCGAAGCCATACCGAATTCGTTATACAAAGAATGCCATCTTTTTATTTGAAGATAGTCTGCTTCGCTGATTCTGAGGTATTTATCCAGCCTTTTATCGTTGGTATTATCTATAACGGCGTATTCGGAGCGATGATTTCCGATTACTCTCTTCATTTTTGAGATTTTTTTGTCAATGAGGCGAAACATAGTCTCAAACAGTTTGCTAAACGTATTAATTTTAAACTCTTTTAGTAAAAAATCTATGACATTGGTATTCATAGATTCTGACACTATAAAGTGAAATAGATGTTTTTTGTTTCTCATAAAATTTTCTCCTTTTTCTTTTATATATAACAACTAAAAGTAGAAAACTCTTTACAAAAATTTGGATAATTTTTAATAAATGACAAATATTTTACTGATTAAAAAAAAATGACACATATGCGTAGATTTTTCTTTTGCCCAAAAAACCGACGGGAGCTTTTTATCAAACAATTTTTCTTGCATAAATTTTAAATTTAAAATAGAATATAATTTTAAAAAAATTATTAATAAGGGGTATAAAGTTATGGCTATAACAAAGAAGACGGTTAAGGATATCGATATTTCCGGAAAAAGAGTTATTATGAGGGTCGATTTTAACGTTCCGATCAAGGATAAAGTTATTCAGGACGACACCCGAATTCAAGCGGCTCTTCCGACGATCAAGTATCTGCTCGACAAAAAAGCGAAATCAATCGTGTTGATGTCGCATCTCGGCGATCCTAAAAAAGATATGGAGAAAGCGAAAGAAAAGGCTCAAAAATCCGGCGCGGCGTTCGACGAAACGGCTTATATCGAGGGACAACATAAAATGGCTCCGATTGCCGCGCATTTATCAAAACTTCTCGGTAAAACGGTAAAACAAGCTCCGGCTTGTATGGGCGACGAGACCAAAAAAATGGTAGACGCTCTCGGCGCCGGCGAGATTCTGCTACTTGAAAATACCAGATTCCATAAAGAAGAGACCGCTAAAGAAGAAGCGGATAGAGAAAAAATGGCAATCGAACTTGCAAAATACGGCGATATTTACGTTAACGACGCTTTTGGAACGGCTCACAGGGCTCACGCGTCGACCGAGACCATCGCCCGTCATCTTCCGGCAGTCGCGGGCTTCTTGATGGAAAAAGAGCTGGAATTTCTCGAAGACAAAATTGTTAAAAATCCCGCTAAGCCGTTTGTAGCGATCATCGGAGGCGCGAAAGTCTCTTCAAAAATAACTGTTATCGAAAAACTGCTCGAAAAAGTCGATAAAATAATAATCGGCGGCGGAATGGCTTTTACATTCTTTAAAGCTATGGGGAAAAAAGTTGGGACGTCTCTTTGCGAAGACGATCAACTCGACGTTGCAAAAAACACGTTAGCCGCGGCGAAAAATAAAGGGGTAGAATTTATCCTTCAAACCGACGCTATCGTTGCAAAAGCGTTCTCAAACGACGCCGAATTTAAGACCGTCGACGTCGATCATATTCCCGACGACATGATGGGGCTCGATATCGGACCGAAATCCATCGATCTGTTTAAAAAAGCTCTCGCCGGCGCTAAAACCGTATTCTGGAACGGACCTGTCGGAGTATTTGAGATGTCAAATTACGCGAAAGGAACCATCGAGATAGCCAATACGCTCGCCAATTTGAAAGGGGCGATCACGGTTATAGGCGGCGGCGACTCCGTATCTGCCGTAAATAAAGCCGGCGTCGCCGATAAGATGACGCACATATCTACGGGCGGCGGCGCCTCTATGGAGCTTGTGGAAGGAAAAATTCTACCGGGAATCGCCGCTCTCAGCGATAAATAGTTAGATTTTCAAAAAAAGCGACCGATTATTATTCCGGTTAATAGCCCGTCAGTTTTTTTGGGGAATGACGCATACTTCCTTCCAAGCGAAAAAAAAGGTTGCCATAATGATAAAAATATTGTATCATTGGCGGGAAATTAACAACAAGGGGGGGGTAATGGCAAAAGCATATTATTACAGAAGAAAGTTTGACGAATTAGAACCAAACCTTAAATTATTAGAAAA
>MWDO01000019.1 GCA_002070605.1 Spirochaetes bacterium ADurb.Bin133 | reverse complement strand
ATTTATATATCTATTATAAAGTTCATGCGTCCATTGCCTTGAGCAATTTAGTTTTCTAGCCGCTTCAGATTTAGAGATTTCATTATTCTTTATTTTTTCCATATAACTATTTATATTCCTTTTTAATATCATATTATTATCCCCAAAAGATTTTTTGTTTTTTTGAATAATATTATGTTTAAAAAAAACGTCAAGTCTCATTTTTTGAAATAAGTGTAAACTTTCATTTTTTGAATGACACGACGGGGCAAATATCTTTCTTATTTTCTTGACATATTACGATAAAAAGTGTAATTTTCGTCAGTATTATTGATTTTTTTAACGGATTTTTAAATGGATATTTCAGTAACAATAAACGACAAATCGTACGCTCTTGAGTCGGGGAAGACTTTATTTGATTTGGTTATGAAAAATTTTCCCGGAGCTAAGAGTAATTTTTTAGCCGCAGAGGCGGACGGCAACACGATAGAACTTTTTGAGCCCATAAATGCGGATATAAATATAAAATGGATTACGGCGGCGTCGGACGAAGGATTAAGAATATTGAGGCACTCTGCTTCGCATATTATGGCTTTAGCCGTTAAGAGGCTTTTCCCGGGAACGTTAATAGCGATAGGCCCTTCTACCGACGACGGTTTTTACTATGATTTTGATTCTCATACAAGGTTTAACGAGGAGGACTTTGTTAGGATAGAGGAGGAGATGCAGAAGATAATCGACGCCGACGTTAAGTTTATTAAGGCTTCGGTTTCTAAGGAAGAAGCTTTGAAAATGTTTGAAAATCAGGGCGAAGTTTATAAGACCGAATTGATCGGAGAGTTGCAAGACGGCTCTATAACTTTGTATACGTCGGGCGAATTCACGGATTTATGCAAAGGACCGCACGTTCCTTCTTCGGGATATATAAAAGCGTTTAAACTGATGAAGATTGCCGGAGCTTACTGGAGAGGCGACGAGAAAAACAAGATGCTTCAAAGGATTTATGGAACGGCTTACGCCGATTCCAAATCGTTAAAAGCTTATCTCCGATTTCTCGAAGAGGCTATGGAGAGAGATCACAGAAAAATCGGTAAAGAGATGGGGTTGTTTGGTTTTTATCCGGAAGGTCCCGGTTTTCCTTTCTGGAAACCGGCCGGGATGGCGCTTTACAACAATATTATGGATTATTGGAAAAGGGTTCACAGGGACGCGGGGTATTTCGAGGTAAAGACGCCGATTATACTAAACGAAGAGTTATGGCATAGATCGGGGCATTGGGATAATTATAAAGAGAATATGTATTTTACGGAAATAGATGAAACTAAGTATGCGGTAAAACCAATGAACTGTCCCGGAGGACTTTTGATTTTTAGAGACGGGATACACTCTTATAAAGAGTTGCCGTTGAAGATAGCCGAATTGGGATTAGTGCATAGACACGAAAAATCGGGCGTCTTACACGGTTTGATGAGAGTAAGGCAGTTCACTCAGGACGACGCTCATATATATTGTAGCGAGGATCAGGTCAAAGAAGAGGTAATAAAGGTTATAGAGTTGATTAAGAAAATATATTCGGACTTTGGATTTAACGACGTGGCTATTGAGTTGTCTACGAGGCCGGAAAAGTCGATAGGTTCCGACGCTATGTGGGAATTAGCCGAAGATTCTCTTAAAAATGCTTTGACTGAATTAAATATAAATTATAAAATCAACCCTGGCGACGGGGCTTTTTACGGTCCAAAAATTGATTTTCATATTAGGGACGCGATTGGCAGAAGCTGGCAATGCGGGACTATTCAGTGCGATTTTGCAATGCCTGAGAGATTTGATATATCGTACGTAGGGAAGGACGGTTTGAAACGTAGGCCGGTTATGTTGCACAGAGCGATATTGGGATCGTGCGAGAGATTTATAGGAATTTTGATAGAGCATTATAAAGGTAAATTTCCTTTTTGGCTTGCTCCCGAACAGATAAGGTTGTTGCCTTTATCTGAAAATCATTTTGCTTTTGCCGACGAGATAAAAAATATGCTGCAAAAACAGAACATTACTATTACCGTAGATAAATCTCTTGATAAACTTGGCGGTAAGATAAAGAACGCCAGATTGGAGAGAGTATGTTATTTGGGCGTTATCGGCGACAAAGAAGTTCAAAACAGAACTATGACGGTCAGGAAAGCCGACGGGGAGGATAATATCGAAGTTTCTTTTGACAACCTTGTAAATTTTTTTGTCGATATAAGGGATAAAAAAAAATAATATAATAAGGAGATTATTCTGTCTACAAAAGAGTTAAGAGTTAACGATCAGATAAGAATTAAAGAGATTCTTCTTATCGATCAAGATGGAACCAATATTGGGGTAACGCCTATCGGTCAAGCTTTGGAGATGGCGGAAGAAGCGGGACTCGATTTAGTTGAGATCTCGCCGAATAGCAAACCTCCCGTTTGTAAGATTATCAATTACGGCAAGTATAAGTTCGAATTGGAGAAAAAAGCTAAAGAGGCGAAGAAAAACCAGCAGATTATTAAGCTTAAAGAAATTCGGTTACAACCTAAAATCGATAAGCATGATTACGATTTTAAGTTGGAACATATTAAAAATTTTCTTACCGAGGGCGACAAGGTTAAGATTACGATTAGGTTTAGGGGTAGGCAATTAGCTCATATGTATCTCGGCGAAGAGGTGCTGAAAAAGTACGAAGAGGATCTTAAAGAGTTTGGCGTTATAGAAAAAGCGCCGAGCGTCGAAGGTAAGAATATGAGTATGATAGTAGCTCCGTTGAAAAAGAAATAAAAAAATAGGACGGTAAGAGGTTTAGCTGCCTCTTTTACTGTTTATTTAATTAATAAGCGGAATGTTATTTCGCGAAAAATGTTGACAGATAAAAGTCTGTTAGATCAAAAGGAAAAGGTTATGCCAAAAATAAAGGTCAAAACAAAAAAAAGCGCGGCTAAAAGGTATCGAATTACTAAAAACGGCAAAGTTCTTTTTAGTAAAATGGGCAGACGGCACATTTTAACGAAAAAATCGTCGAAAAGAAAGAGAAAACTTAGAAAACTCGACGTATTGAAGAGTTGCGAAGTGAAAAGAGCTCGAAAATTATTACCATATGCATAGGAGGGATAGAGAATGGCTAGAGCTGTAACAGGAAGAGTTCATAAAAAAAGAGCAAAAACCGTTTTAAAAAGAACAAAAGGATTTAGAGGCGCGAGATCAAAACTTTATAGGGTAGCGAAAGGCGCTATGTTGAAGGCTCTTTCTCGAGCGTACGAGGGAAGGAAAGGAAAGAAGAGAGATTTTAGAGGATTATGGATTGCAAGAATAAACGCGGCTTGCCGAAACGCCGGAATTCCTTATTCAAAGTTTATTAATGGACTTAAAAAAGCCGGAATAATAATTGATAGAAAAAATCTTGCAAATCTTGCTATTACCGACGTTAACGCTTTCAACGCGATTGTTGAAAAAGCTAAATCTGCGTTGTAAAAAAGAAATTTATATAAAATATAAATAGTAATAAGGGGGATTTACCCCCTTGTTTACTTTATGGGGGGGAGAATGGATTTACAAAAATTTGAATTATTGCTTAACAGAGTAACTCAAGCGGCTAAGTCGATTCAGAGACTGAAAGAGGTTGAAAAGAGCAAGAATTTAGAGATAAAAGAGCTTAAAGAGAGTCTGGCGGATAAGGAGAGCGTTATTGCCTCTTTAAAAGATGAGATAAAGGTATTAAAACAGGATTCTGAGCGTAGAGACGTATTATATAAAAGTCTTGAAGATAAAATTGTAGAAATATTACAGTATTTGCCCGACGATAACGGCGACGTTGAGAATGATCAAGAGGAGGTTGTTTCTGAACAGCTTTCAATGGAAAGCGAAACGTCCGAATATGTTGGCGCGGATAATAAAAAAATTGACGATAAAATTGATAATGACGTCGAAGAGGATTTTGTAATAAACAAAGAGACCGACGCTTCAATCGATGATGACGCTTCAATCGATGAAGAGGAGATACTTAAAAAGTTTATTAACGCCGAAAATACCGGAGAGGGTAAGAACTTATTTACCGGCGGCTCGGATGAGAACGTCGAAGCGGAAGTAGTTTCGGGAAACGACTCTGAGGAAGGTAGTCTTTTTGACGAAGAAGAAGATATTGCCGCCGAATCAGTTGAAAACGACGATATTGTCGAAACGAACGATAACGAGTCCGACGAAGACGATATATTTGATTCAAAAAATAGTCTTGAAAACGATTATGAGGAAAATTATAAAAAACTGCTTATAGATAATGAGGAACTTCCTGAAATAGATTTTGACATTGATAACGCTGAAGAGCAAAACGACGAAGATTTGCCAAGAGGGGTTTTATAGTTATATGAATGGCGATAAATATAATTTAGAACTTTTTGGTCAAAATTTTAGTTTGGTAACGAAGGATGGCAAAAAGGACGAGCTAATAAAGGTTGGCAATTACTTCAAGAGTATAGTGGAGTCTATACAGAAAAGAGCTCCTAATAAATCGCAATTAGATATAGCTGTTTTGGCGGGGCTAACGGTAACCGACGAATTGTATAATTTAGCGAAATCTAAGAAAACGACGATGAACGGGGACAATCAAAAAATCGATGAAATAATTACCCAGGCGATAAAACAGCTTGAAGTTTCATTAAAGTTGTGATAGAATGAAGCGCCCTGCGGTGTTGGTGAAATGAGAATTGTTTTCTGCTCAACCTATTATTAAGGGACTCCAGTATAATTTTGTCGATTATCTGTTTTGCGGGCTGCCCTGCGAAATTATAAGAAGCAGAGTTGAGGAGACCCACCTGGATTATATCCGGGCGCTAAACTACTCTTTGCCACGGCATCTGCGGGGTTTTTTTATGGAGGGGGGGTGTGAGCGATTTTTATATAGTTGCGACGCCTATCGGTAATTATAAAGATATAACATTTAGAGCCCATGAAACTCTTCAAAAGGTTGATTTTGTCGTTTGCGAGTCGGAGAAAGAATACGATAAATTGTTTGGGGCATTGGGAATACTAAAAAAAAAATTTGTCGTTTGTTCGAGAGATAACGAACGCGAGGCTACGGAAATTTCTTACGAACTTTTAAAAAAGGGGGAGAGCGGAGCGCTAATATCGGATTGCGGAACTCCTCTGTTTGAAGATCCGGGTTTTGAATTAATAAATTTTTTAAGGAAAAAAAATATAAAAATCACGGCGCTTCCGGGGGCAAATTCTATAATAAACGCTTTAACTTTGGTTCCGTTTAGAGTAAAAGAGTTTTATTTTGCAGGCTTTGTTTCTCAAAAAAAAGAGAACAGAGAAAAAGAGATTGATATATTGTTAAAACGTAGAGAGGCGATTGTATTAATGGAGTCGCCTTACAGATTAAAAAATATTTTAGAGTTATTAAAGAAAAAATTAAAAAGTAGAGCGCTATTTATATCGTATAACTTAACGCAACCCGACGAAACGCTTTTTTATGGGGACGTTGTCAAAGTTGAAAAAGAGATTGCTATGAAAAATATAAATAAAGGGGAATATTTGATAATAATAGAGGCTTTAAGATGAATATGGTTATTAATAGATATTTTATGTTGATATTAGTTTTTATTGCGATTTTTACGGGGTGTAGAACCATTAATTATCAATTTTCTGAAAAACTGGTCGGAAAAAATGCGCTAGATATTCAAGCTAAAATATCTCAAAATTTGTATTTTCAAAAAAAAGGCGTTGTTAAAGGCGTTTATACCGAAAAAAATCTCAGTTATGATTTTGATTTTTTTTACGATTTTGGAAACGAAAATTTTAATTTGATCTTTTATAGTATGGCGACTTCGGATAAGGTTTTTCATGCGCGAATTGAAAATAAAAAAGAATCTGTCGAGAGAACAAAAGAAGATTTTAACTACTTTAAAATTCGAGAAATACTGCTGGAGATGATAACGATTACGGACGTTAAATCTGACTATAAAAATATATACAAAACAAGAGACGATTTTATAGTCGTAGTAGACGATAAAAATAACTACTACAAATATGACAAATGTTGTCTGATCAAACTTGAAAATAGTATGAAACAGATCAAATATATCGGAGAAATTGAAAAGAAGTTAGAAAGAATCGAGTATAGAGAAACGTTTAAGTTTAAAGTAATTATAATAAAAAATATTGACGTGGAAGAGTATTATGACGCAAATAGAGGTTAATAATATCAGTTTTACTTATCCGAAATATGAGGAGTCCGACCCTGTTGAGATTTTTAAAAATGTAACTCTATCGATACCCTACGGAGTAACCGGTTTGGTAGGACAGAATGGCGTTGGAAAGTCTACCTTTATGTTGTTGTGCGGAGGACTTTTGCTTCCGCAGAGCGGCGATATTTATATAAACGGTATAAATTCTAGAGACGTATACTCCGACGAATTAACGCGTAGGGAGCTGGTCTCGTTTATATATCAAAATATGGAATTTGAAACGGAAGAAAATATTAGCGCATTATTGAAAGAGGTTTACAATAACGGATTTCTAGCCGGTAAAAACGTATCGGAAAACATTATCGATGAAGTTATCGACGTATGCGAGCTGGAAAAAATATTAGATAGAAAAACTCAAGAAATTAGTAAAGGCGAACTGCAAAGAACAATTGTCGCATTCTCAATTCTTTATGGAACTCAGATTATAATGATGGACGAACCGGTCTTTGCGTGCGAAGACTATATTAAAAATAAAATGTTTGACTATCTGATCGGTTATTCAAAAAAATATAATATATCGATATTGTATTCGGCTCACGAATTGGAGCTAACGGAAAAATATTCCGAATACGTTATCTTTTTTTATAAAAAATCCAATCCGATTATTGGAAAAACTTCAGAATTATTCGGCAAAAAAAATATTGAAGAGGTTTTTGACGCGCCTTATAGCGTTTTAAAAAAACGAGAGCAATTTTATAGGGAAGGGCTTTTGCTTTAAGATTTTTTTTGAAGCGATCGTCCGGGGAGAATACGGGAATTCCCGTTTCGAATATACTAAAAACCTAATGTTCTCAATATCCCTTAAATTTGAGCCGCTTAAGAGTAAGTCGGAAACGTCTGTTCATATGTGTCATTTTTTTCCCAAAAAAACCGGCGGGTCAACAATATGTATAATTTTCTTGACAAATATTAAAATAATAATTAAATTATTGAAACAAATTCGATGCATATATGATAGTTTTCCTTAATATTTTTTTACTTATTCGGCGGGCGGTTTATGAGTAATATTGAAGAGACTTTAAAAAATATTTTTCTGATATTGTGCTCTTTTTTTATTATATTAATTCTTTATATTACGCATTATATGTCCGCCTTTTTGATTCCGATTTTTTTTGGTTTTTTTGTCTCTTTGATGTTGCAGCCTTTTTTAATCAGAATGAGTAGGACCAAGATTCCTACATGGATTTCTACCATTATAGTGGTTATTTTATCAGTATCTCTCATATCTGCTTTTATTTTCTTATTATTCATTACTTTTCAGAACTTTTTAGAAGATTTTCCGAATTTATCCGAAGCCATTCAGAAAAGACTTCTCAATTTATTATCAGACGTATCAAAATTACCGATTGTCAAAGAATATTTTAGCGAACAAAAACTTAAAACCTCAATATTTGAACTTTTTGCCAAGATGAATTTTGGCGCTTATTTAATGTTATCTATGAGTAAAACTATATCTATAATCAAAGACTTTTTGGTTTTTATTTTTTCGTTAGTGTTTATTATTCCCGGAATCAACAAGATATCTTCAAGGATATCGAGAGCTTATCCCGAAAACAGTTCAAAAATTAATAAAATTATTTCTAACATTATACAGCAGATTCAGCGCTATATGGTAGTTAAATCTGTAATTAGTTTAATCACCGGCGCTCTTACTTTTTTAATTTGTTATCTGTTTGGCGTCAGGTATTCGATTTTATGGGGATCGGTAGCGTTTTTATTCAATTTTGTACCATACATCGGATCTATTATTGCGGTTATTTTACCGGTTACTATGTCGTTGATCGAATCTAGCGCTATAATTAAGCCGGTATTTTTATTAATTTCTCTGACGACTTTGCAACAAGTGTTGGGGAATTTATTGGAGCCTAAATTTCAAAGTCAGAGTTCCAATTTAAGTTCCATAGTGGTATTTACTTCGTTGTTTGCCTGGGGATATATCTGGGGAGTAGCCGGTATATTTTTGGCGGTTCCTCTTATGTCGGCGTTGAATGTGATATGCGAGAATATTAGCGTTCTAAAACCTATCCATTACCTTATCAGCGCTAAGAAACGCAAGAAGAAAAAAAGGGGTCTAAACGCGACAATCTAGTTTGCGACGTAAGCGTCCAACGAACCTAAGTATATATTTCTGTAATAAAAATTTTTCGTCAATAATTTATTGTTCTTATGAAAATCCGGCTTTTCTTTGTTGATTGTTATAATTTTTGAATAAAACTCAATTTTTGTGATATTTTTAGATTTAAAAAGTTCGTTTAATATTAACTCGACGGCTTCTTTATCTCTATTTCTTATAGATCTGGATAAAATCAGAGTTAAAATTGAAATAAAAACGTTATATTTCAACCGCCTGCTGATATTTATAAAAACAATCAAAGCTGAAACGGTTATAGCTCCGAAAATGATAGAATAAGCGATAGGTCCATTGCCGACGTTATTGTTTTTAGAGTTCAATTTAATATTCCTTTTTAGGATACTAACATAATAACAAAAAAAAATAAAATATTTTGTAAAATAATATTTATTATTAACAAAAAACTCCGATAATCTCTACAATGAGAAAATTGTTTTTACTTTTAATACTTTTGTCTGTTTCCAATTTATATTCTGAAGGTAGCCTTTTATTATTGTCGGAAGATTTTTCCGGATTGAAACTTAAAGCGGAACTGGCCAATCCTAAAATATATAAACAAAACGACGAGATATTTATTAAAGTTAATATTTACAATCCTGAAAATATTGAGAAAAGCTCGCTAATATCTAACGATAAAAAATATAGTTTTGATATAGATTTGGTAAATATGCAAAATAGAAGCGTCTATAGAAATAAAGATTATTATATATCTTTTCATAAAACTCAGCCTGTTTTTTATAATATTATAAAATTGAATTCCGACGAGGGATTTACTTATACGCTTCGGCTTAACGATTATTACGATCTGGATATATCCGGGCAGTTTTTTTTGAAAGTTTATTATTATCCCAACCTCAAAAAGGGGAGCGAAAACGACGCAAAAATTGTATCTAATCAATTAACTATAAATCTAAGACCGGGCGATATAGAGGAAGATTATATTGTCGAACTTAAAAGTCTTGAAGATGAAAAAAGACTATTTGCCGAGAAAAAGTCTCCCGACGAAGTCGTTAGATACGTTTTAGACGCCAGAATGAAGGGGGAGTGGGAGAAATTCTTTCTGTACATAGAGCTTGAAAAGTTGATTCAATGGAATAATATTTTTAACTCGCGTTACAGGAAAGCGGATATTGAAAGAAAAAAAGAGATATTAACGGAATATAAAGAGTATCTGAAGCAGAATTCGATAGATGAAATAAGTTATTTACCTCACGGCTATAAAATTATGAGGACCGAATATACTGAGGGAAAAGCCAAAGTTGAAACTATCGTAGAATATAAGTACATTGATTATATAGAGAAGAAATATTATACTTACTTCCTTTTTAAGAAGGGGAGCGTTTGGTATATCGAATCTTACGAGGTTATGAATCTCGGATCTAAGGAATAGTAATAACCTTCTGAGCCGTCTCTCTAAAAGTATCGTCGTGCGTGATAATTATAGTCTGTTCCAAGTTTTTAAATATTTCGGAAAGATTTTCAGCCAAAGCCTCTTTTCTCTCCGAGTCCAGATTTATGGTCGGTTCGTCGAAGATCGCCAGATTTGTAGCAGTAAACGCGCTCGCCAGCGCCGCTCTTATCGATAAAGCGACGGCGACTTGCTCGCCGCCGGATAGTATGTCAAATCTCGTTTCATTTGCAGCGTCCGAATTTTTACGGAGATAAACCGCGTAAGACTCCGTCGAGCTGTTTTTCCAGACAATCTCTTCGTTTCTGCCGGTAATATTTCTAAAATTATTTGTAGATATTTGTTCGATTTTCTCGATCAAACGAGCCGCGACAAGTTTACCCATTTCATTTAGTTTTGTTCTGAGTTTTTTTGTTACGTCCAGCGTCAGATCTAATCTTTTTATTTCATTGTCAAGCGTCTCTTTTTCTTTTATTATGCAAATATTTTTTTCAATCTTATCTACGATATTATTAAGCTCTATTTTTGTCGCGCTTAAAGAACTTAGCGTATTTTCGATTTTATTATCGTTAAGCGCGATCAAATCTGTCAATTCGTTTAATTTTTCAACGGAGAAGATTTTGTTTTTATTGAGAATCTCCGTTTCGCATTTTTTTATATGCGCCTCAGTTTTTAATAAATTGTCTTTATACTCTATGATTTTATTTTTATATTTTTCTAATTCCGCGGATTTACTAAAATTGGACATATACAAATCGTATGAATTTTTTAATTCTTGCAGTTCGCTATTAATTGCGTTTAACTCCTCTTTTTTTTGCGGAAGATCCGATATTATCTTATCGTAGTTGTCTTTTTCTTCAATTAAGTTGTTTTTTTTAGCGGAATTTTCATCTAACGACTCTTTTAATTTAATAATTTCGTCGTTTAAGTTTTCAACGTATTTATCTTCGCCGGTTATATCGGCTCTCTTTCGATCTAACTCTTTTTGCATTTTTGACAATTCGGCTTCGTTTAATTCCAGCTCCCTTTTTAATGAAGAAATATTTCCCGAAAGCTTTAAATTTATCTCGTCGAGATTTTCGTTATCTAAATATTTGCATAAGTCTGCATGCGACTGGGATAACAAATTAGTAATTTTGAGTTTATCAATCTCGATATTTTTATTATTTAGTTCGATAGAATATTGATTATCGCTTATTTGAGCTTTTATTTGAGCGTTTTCTTCCAGCGCTCTATTTTGTTCGGAAATATCTCCGATATTTTTATCAATTTCCGAACTTAAACCTTTAAATTTCAGATATTCGTTATTCAAATCGTCGATTTTAACCGTAAATTCATTCTCTTTGCTTTCAAAATATTTATCCGGGGATACGTCGTTTTTGATATTCAAACACTCTTCGTTTAGATACGGGCAATAACCCGACGATAATTTTGTCTTGGTTTCGCGAAGGTCGTTTAATCTTGTTCGATAAGTTTCTATATCAAGCGATAGAGTATCCATCGTTTTTTTATTCAGTTGAAGCTCGTTCTGTTTTTTCTTTAAAAGCTCTAGTTTTTGAAGAATACAATCGGGATCGACGAGTTTATCTTTGAAATTTTCGATTAGCGCTTCGAGCTTATCGTTTTCTTTTTTTAAATCGATTATAGCGGTTCGTAAATCGGAGAATTCTAAATATTCGGAAGCTAACTTTTCTAAATATATTGATTTATCCTTTGTTACCGCTCTCTTTGATTCAAAATCTCTTTCAAATAACTCAAATTCCTCTTTTTTTTCCGCTATTTCCTCTTTTTTTTCGGCTAAAGTATCCTCTTTTCCTTTTATTTTCTCTTGCGATTCTGCAATTTTTATACTCAACTCGCTAATTTCGCGTTTTAATTCGTCGGAGACAATTTTATCTTTTTCCAGCTTGCTTATCTCTGCAAATATTTTGGCGCGTTCCGCCGATTTAATTTCGTATAAATCGTAATTTGATTTATTATCGCGGACAATTTTTAGAGCGTTTTCCGATTCTTTTAAATTATTTGAATTCTGCTCTATTTCTCTTTTTATATTTTCATAATTTTCTTTTTTATTAGCGACGTCTTTATTTAAAACTCCTATTTCGTTTTGAATTTTTTCCAGCGCGCTCTTTTCTATCGAGAGCTCTTTTTGAGTATTTTTAAGCCCGGCGAACTCTTTTTCTATAACGTCTCTTTTTTCGGTTAGGTCTAAACGGATTTGCTCAAGTTCGGAAGCGTCGACTATATAGCGGCTTTTTTCTAAAGATAGATTTTGTTTTATTTGAAGAGCGCTGTTTCGGCTGTCCCCGAATTTTTTGAGAAAGTCTTCGGACATTTTTCTGTAAATTTCGGTATCAAATATCTCGTTAAAAATCTTTTCTCTCTCGCCGGGAGTTTCCAGAAAAATGTTGACAAACTTATTTTGACTAGCCGTGATTATATTTTGAAATATCTTTTTTTCATTTTTCTTTATTCCGGCTAAACTTCGCATTTTTTCGTAGACTTCATCCATAGTCTCCGCGCGATTGCCGGGTTCGCCGTTTAAATATAGCCTTGCGTAACTTCCTTGCCCGATTTTTCTTTCAATAATATAGTTGTTGTCGTCGGCGCCTATAAAATCGACGGTTATAGTTGCGTTTTTACCGTCTACGCCTATCGCGTCGGATAAATTGCCGTTTCGGGGTTCGGCGTTAAATAGCGCGACGCCCAACGCCTCGACAATCGACGACTTGCCGGAGCCGTTAGGTCCTAAAATAAGATTTATCCCCTCGTCAAAAGTAAATTCTTTTAAAGCGTGATTTCTATAATTTTTTAATACTATTTTGTTGATTTTCATTACGGTTCCTCAGATAGTATTTTTATTTACCGCCGACGTTATCAATCAATTTTTCCATCTCCTCAAAAAAAAGCGTTTCGTTATTTTCAGATTGATACCGCTTGAGCCTGCTCAAAGAGTTGAAAATTACTTCTTTATTCTCCCCGACGAACTCCCATTGCGATATCAACTCCATCTCTACTTCGTCTGTTCCGAGAATTCTTAGTTTGCCGTCGAGAACGCTTGCCTCTCCGGGATACCGTATTTTTACGGCGACTTTTAACGCGCCTTTTGATAAAATGTAATTTTCTATCTGCGACGAATCGATGTTGAAAGATTTTAACAATTTGATTTTGACGTAGACTATATCTTCGTTCCGATTAATCGAATATTTATCGATTTCTTCAATAAAACTCTCTTTGAAACTTTCGAAATCGGAATGATCCGAAGTTATAGAAATATCGATTTTTTTTCGCGGCGAAGAATTGTAAAAAACGCCGGTTTTAGTATCGGTATCGAATATTATAAAACCCTTACCTTCGACGCTTTCGGCTATATCCCAATATTCAAGCGAACCCGGGACAAAAAAAAACGGCGACTCTTTGGGGTATTGCGAGTAAGAATGAAAATGACCGCCTGCGATATACGTAACTTTATTTTTTAACAGATCTATAGTTTCTTTATCGACCGTACCGGGAAACATTTCGCTGCCCGATAGAGCCGTATGGACTATGACGATATTGTCGGCGGTATCTTCGGCGTCGAGACGTTCCGATAGAGCTTTTATAGTCTCGTTAACGAAACATCCGGGGTATCCGAGTCCGTAAAAATTGTAACCCTTTATATTTATCGGATAAAATAGATAATCTTCATTATCGCGAATATAATACGGTCGAGATAGATAGCCTTTCTTCTCAAGATATAATATCCACGAATCGTATTCCTTGCCGAAGGAAATATTATCATGATTGCCCTCTATCGTTATTACGGGTATGCCGTTATCTTTAAGGATACTAAACAGCTCCTCGCTTTTTTCAAGAACTTCGGGTATCAACTCTTTTCTATCAAAAAGATCGCCGGCTATAATCATAGCGTCTATATTTAACTTCAAACACTCCTCTATGGTATTTCTGAAAACCGTAAAGTAATCTTCAAAACGAATGTTTGAGTAGTCCCCCCTGGGACCTATAGGTCTTCTTCCGAGATGAATGTCGGAGCAGTGAGCAAACTTCATTATTCCTCCGCGCTAAACCCTGATTTGTAAAATTAAAATCCTAATATCTTATCATTAATATTTTGATTAAGAAATACTTTTTAGTCGGTTTTTTGGGCGGGAGAAATATATCGGACGCATATGTGTCAAATTTATTTTGACACATATGGAGCTATACTCGCCGCGGCTACTCCTCGATAAAAATTTGACACATATGGATAGGTTAGGGCGGCGGTCTCTTAAAATGACACATATGGAGCTGCATGCGTCGCGTCGCTCCTCGATGAATAATTTGACACATATGGAGCTATACTCGCCGCGTCGCTCCTTGACAGAAATTGACACATATGGGGTTGTATATGCGGCGCTGTGTTCCCCGATGAAAATTCGACACATATGTGTCAATCCCCCAAGAACCCGACGCTTGATCGCCGGCAATTCGTTCAAAAACGGCAATCAGATCGTCAAAAAGGAGAAACTTCAATCGCGCGAGTTAGATCGTAGAGTTTGCGCATTTCAGAATCTAAACCTACTTATCTTCATTGATAAACATAATCAAGCGCGAAACGACGGCATCGTTTTCGTTGTAAGCGTCGGTAGTTTGTTGAAGCACGCCGGAAAGTTTGTCGACGCTTTGAATCATCGTTTCGATTTTACCGTTGATAGTCTTTGCGGCGTCAAATAATTTTGCAAAGTTTTCCATTACGCTTTTTTGTATGTTTGTTACATTCTCGCTTTCAACTCGCACGTTTGAAAACTCGGCGCGCATATCTTCAAGCGAGCCGGCAATAACTTTTCCTTGCGAACTCGTTTTATAAATAAAGGAAGAGATGCCTTGCAAGACGGTCGAGAAATTATTTACTTGCGAGTTAATTTCGGCAAAACTTTGTTCCATTTTTTCTGAAGCGACGACCGTATTATGTATTGATTCGCCGATCTCTTTCAAAATTTTTCCCGTCTCGCTCGCTTGTTCCGTCGACATCACGGCGAGACGACGAACTTCTTCGGCGACGACGGCAAAGCCCTTTCCATACTCGCCGGCGTGCGCCGCTTCAATTGCCGCATTCATTGCCAAAAGATTTGTTTGCTCGGCAAGTTGCGAGATAACTTCGTTCGTATCGGCAAGCGCGGCGGATTTATTGGAAATATCGGCAATCGTTTGCGACATATTAATTAAACTGTCTTTACCAAGTTCGTTGCTTTCCAAAATGCCGGCGAAACTTTGCTCGGCGACAGCAAACTCTTCGACAAGCTTGCCCGTATTAACCGCCAATTCGTCAATATTATTAATGGATTTCAAAGAAATTTGACTTTGACTTTCTAAGCCGTCGCCAAGCGAAACTAAAAACCGGCTCATTAAATCAGATGAGCTTTTACTATCTTCAATAAACGTATCCTGCAAATCCATTTGAGTTCTTACTTGCGTCAAACAATCCGTTATATTTTGCGCGGCTAAAAACAAACTATCTTTTGCGTTTTGTAACAGTTTTTTTCCATCTTGTAGTCGTAAAATCGCATCGCGAATTTCGCGCAGCTGAGTTTCATTTTGCTTGGAAGAAATTTTTAATTGCGTCGCAATATCTTCGGCGCGTTTTTTTTCTTGAAACTGTCGGTAACTTTCTCCCAAACTATTCGAAAGAATAAAAATTAAAAATCCAAACGATAGAAGAAATTCTCCATTAAGAATACTTAACGAAACGAAAATATCGTGGACGCCAAATAATCCCACGCTTAGAGCGCCCGCTAATAAAAAAGCCGAGCCATCCGCTCGTCTTTTGACAAGCCGTCCAATAAAAATTAACACATATACTAATGAAACTAATAAATATAACTGTTGAAATGAAAGCGCGCCCGTAAAAAAATACGTCGGCGTAACCATATTAATAAGCATAAAAGCTCCGCCTATCGTTATAAGCGTAAAGATAACAGGCTTAATAAAATGTTTTTTATATTGATAATAAAAAGTTGCAAAAAATAAAACCGGGATACCGACCATCGAAAGATATTCAAGTCGTAAATTTAAGACATATCCCGCTCCGGTAAGTTGACGCAACGCTTGCGATCCTGTTGCGCCGATGCGAATCAGAAATATAAGAATAAAACTGCAAAACCAAAGTTTGCTCGCATGAGACGCGCGTAAAATAACAAGCATTAATGTCGCAAGCATAATTGATAAACCAAAACCGAGCGCTAGAGCGTCCAAAATTCTTTCATTAGAGACTTTTTTATGTATCCAATCGCTTTCGCAAATACTCGGAACGGAATACATCCCCGACTTTGCTAAATGATAATTTGAAATTTGTATTATTAAATCAATTTGTTTTTTATCGGGAGCAATATCAATTACAAACTTTTTTTCATCGGGCTTGGACGTTTCTGCGTTCGTTCCAAGGACGCCTTGAGAAGCGACAAGCTCGCCGTCAATGAGAATCCTCACGGTTGAATACATAGAGGGAACATAGAGGCTTAAGTTTCCATGATGCTCGGGCAAAATAATAGCGCACCCGTACGTTCCCCAACCGAATTTTTCTTCGCCAATTTTTTCCCACCCATTCGGAACGGTTATTATTTTATCAGTTTGAGCGACCGAAGTATGTAACCGCTTAAAACTAAACCCCCAATCCCCTCTGAGCAGCGCTTCCGGTTGAGAGCGATAATCCCAGCGCGAAAGATCGATAACTTTGTCGACGACTCTTATCTCGCTTGCCCAAAGAGTTCCTATTAAAAAAAACAAAATCGCGCTGCAGTACTTTTTCATATTTTTCCTCTTTCATACTAACATACTAAAAAACTTAATTAACGATAATAATTCTACAACAAGTATTCATAATTATAAATAATATTATTTAATAAAACTACATATTTTGTCAAGAAATAAAATATATTTAATGTAACCCGTCGGTATTTTGGGGATTTGCCGGTTAAAATGTCTGTCCCATATGTGTCATTTTATTCTTAGCGCCATATGCGTCCATTTTTCATCGAGGAGCGACCGCGTCGCATATGCGTCGAATTTTGTTTTTGACACATATGCGCTCATTTCCCCACCCCAAAAAACTGACGGTTTACGCGGGACGTCCTATATTTTATCAATTTACTTCTTTTGCAACGACTTTGATTTGTCGATAAAACTTTTCGATAACATCTTCGTCGCTGAATCCGTTTGCCGCGCCGTTATGACGAATTTTTAGCGCCGCAAAAATTTGCGCCCGGGTCAAGGCTTCTACCGCCGAACAGCCCTTTATATAATAGTGTATAAAGGAGGAAAACAACGCGTCGCCCGCCCCAAGCGTGTTAACAACTTCTCCGACATGAGCCGGCTCCAACTTGTATCTTTTATCTTCGGCGCGGGCGTATAAAAGCGCTCCCTTATTGCCGAGCCCGACGACGATAATTTTGGGAAGATACCTTTTTTTTAGTTCAAGAATAAACTCTTCCGGAGCGCTCGGCAGGCGCTCGTCGCTCAAAAATAAAATATCGGCATGCTCCATAAAATCTTTGTTGTATTCATCGTTGATATCGCTTAACGCATGGACATCGGTCGCTATCAATTTTCCAAGCGCCTTTACTTTTTTCAACAAAGGGCGATTGAAATTGACGTTACATAACGCAACCAAATCGCTTTTTCGTATCGACGATTCCAGTTTGACAAAGTCTGCGGTTTTTTCCTGAATATCTTTTAGGTCGCAATGTATCTGTCGCTTGCCTTCGCTATCGTTCAACGCAACCGTAACGGGAGTTTCTTTTAATTCTTGATATAAAAACCGCGCGCCAATTCCGTCGGCTTTCAACTTTGATAAAATGCGCTTTCCCTCTTCATCGTCGGCGATAAAAGACGCAAGCTCGATATTATTGCCTAACGTCAAAAGCGCTTTTGCAACGTTGTATCCCACGCCCGATACGCTCGACTGAATGCCGAAAAAAGGGTAGTCGACCGGATAATAGTTGATCGGAAAGCCTCTAACTTTGAGCGTTGTTTCAATATTAATCAAGCCCGATACGATCGCGTTCATTTTTTAGTCCCCTGCGTTTTTTTTTATTATAACGAATCCCCTCCGCGCTTACCATACAAAAGGAATTAATTTATATTTCACCTTTTTTTGATACTCGCGATACCCTTCCAGCTCGTTTTCAAGCAGGGTTTCTTCATTTTTAATTCTCTTAGCGATTAAGAAAGGATATATAAGAAAAATCGCAAAAGATAGAAGAGAACCTAGTACAAGCGGCGTCGACAAAAACAGAAGTATCGTTGCGCTATACATCGGATGTCTCACAATTCCATATAAACCCGTATCTATCGTTTTTTGATTTTCTTGAATTTCTACCGTTCGAGACAAATAAGCGTTTTCGCGAAGCGCTTCGGCGTAAAGCAGATATGCAAGCAAGAACGCTATCGCCGAGATTATCGAAACGCTTGCCGGCAATATGCGCCATTTAAAACGAAAATTCAATCCGGCGACAATAAATCCGACCGCGAACATAAGAGCTCCCAGTTTGACTACCATACTCTGTTCGCGTTGAGTTTCTTTAGCGTTTAAGCGTTTTTTTAGCAATGTCGGATTTTTAACCATCAGTATAATTCCGGCAATAAGCATTGGAATAAAAAGAATCCCCATAAATAATCGGCCATTCCAAAACGCGATTGTTCCCGCCGACCCAAAAATCAACAATCCGACAAGTATTACTCCCAAAGTAAATTTTAATATCGCCTGTATAAAAAGTTCCTTTGTCATAGAAATTCCTTTCACAGCCGATCCTTTATCGCTTGAATAACTCGCTCGATTACTTGAATGCGCGCAAAGTATTTATCGTTGCCGGCAATAATAGTCCATGGGGCAAAATCAGTCGAGGCGTTAGCAAACATTTCTTCGACGGCTGTTTCATATTGCTCCCATTTTTCTCGATTTCGCCAGTCTTCGTCGGTAATTTTCCATTGTTTTTCAGGCGAGGCTTTTCGTTCTTCAAAGCGCCGCAATTGCTCGTCTTTGTCGATATGCAACCAAAATTTTACAATAATAAAGTCTTGGCGGCGCAAATATTCCTCAAACTCGTTGATTTCAGTATACGAACGTTTCCAATCGTCCTCCGTGCAAAACCCTTCGACGCGTTCTACCATACAACGACCATACCAGGAGCGATCAAAAATTTTAATATGTCCGGTTTTTGGCAACGCATTCCAAAAACGCCACAGATGATGACGATTTTTTTCATATATGGTAGGGGAGGCTATAGGAATTACTTCGCAACCTCGAGGGTCGAGACAGGAGACTAGCCGTCGTATTGCGCCGCCCTTGCCCGCGGCGTCCCAACCTTCAAAGATAATAATCATAGGCGTTTTTTTACGATACAATTTATTATGCAAGTCGCTCAACTCTGCCTGAGTTTTCTCTAGTCGTTCTTTGTACTCCTCTTGTTCGAGCGCTTGCGTTAAATCAACGTCGGCTAAACGTAGTTTGGGAGACAGATGAAAATTCTTTGTTGCAAATACTGAAAAGTCGTGTTTAAAATCGGATTCCTTCCTTTCAATAGCCTTATTCATCTGCTCGATAATAGTTTGATACATTTCGTTTATCGCGTAAGTTTCGTCGGTCGCGGACACGGCATACCAAGGCGCATACATTCTATGCGTTTCTTCCAAAATAGAATCAAATATTTCATAATACTCTTCATATCTTTCGTGATGCTTTTGGTCAAGATCGGTCACCCGCCATTTTGTGTTTTTATTTGACAAGAGCTCCTTAAAACGGCGGTCTTGCTCTTTGCGGGATATATGCAGAAAGAACTTAATTATCAAATAGCCGTTATCGGCGAGCTGTCGCTCAAAATTTTGAATGTCGCGAATTCGCTCCCGCCATTTTGCCTGAGAAGTTTTAAACGTCTCGCCGGTATCCAAAATCGCCGTATGCACCTCCTGATACCAACTCCTAACAAAAACAGCTATCTCGCCTTTTTGCGGTATTTTTTTCCAATAGCGCGCCATTCGAGGAAATCGTAGTTCGCCGGTATTGGGCTCGCCAATCGAATGCGTCTTATACCTTCGAGGATCCCAATAAGAAATAATATCCCGGGCTCGACTTCCCTTGCCGGAAGCTCCCCAGCCTTCTAAAATAATAACGACAGGGATTCCGACATTATGAATTTTTTGCTGCAACGTCATTAATTCTTTTTTGAAATTATCCTTTCGTTCTTTGAATTCCTTTTTTGAAAGATTCGATTTTAAATCAACCATTTCGAGCATAACGCGCCTCCATACCTCTTCCTCTAGTATAAATTTACTTAGACATTTTGGCAAGATAATAGTGTTCTAATAATAAAAATATTTGAAATGTATCCCGGCGGTTTTTTTGGGGGAATAAAAATATTTGTTTCATATGCGTCGAATCAAAGCCGCATATGCGTTAAATTAAAAACGTATATGCGTCCAATTTTTTTCCGCCTCCAAAAAACTGACGGAGTACATATGCGTCCAATTTTTCCCGCCTCCAAAAAACCGACGAGGATTTTAAATAATAATTTGCATTGCTTAAATTTAAAAAAAACGTTACATTTATCGCAAGGAGATTACATGAGATTGTTTTTTATCGTCATACGAAATATTTTTTGAGAATGGGCGGCAACTCGGAAGCGAACAAAAAGGCTGAAGAAGAGAGCGTTAAAATTCTCATAAATAAAATGGCGGAGTGGCATAAAAGGACTAGCAAATGAAAAAAATATTAATTGTTTTAGCGAGCGTTATCGTTTTGATAACGGTCGGTTTACTTAGCTTCAAATCGTACAACATGAATCTGCCCAAGCAAAGAATAAAGAAGATTCAAAAGTTAGGCGTCGTTGAAAAACAGGTAACGTTGCCCGACGGTTCTATTATCAACTATGGAGAAAACGCGAGCGATAAAAAGGCGTTGTTATTAATTCACGGTCAGGAAACGACGTGGGAAGATTACGCCAACGTATTGCCGTATCTGGTCAAGCGCTATCGCGTTTTTGCGATCGATTGCTACGGGCATGGAGGTTCGAGCAAAAATCCTGAAAAATATCCTATCTTAAAAAACGGCGCCGATATTATCTGGTTTATCGACAATGTCGTCGGCGAAAACGTTATCATCTCCGGGCATTCGTCGGGAGGACTTTTGGCGACGTGGGTAGCGGCCAATGCTCCCGACAAAATCGACGGGCTATTGATCGAAGACGCGCCGTTTTTCACAACGGAAAAAGGTCGCGCGGAAAAAACATTCGCGTACAAAGGTTTCCAATTGATGCGCGACTTTTTTGAAAGCGGAGAAGACTCGTATACCAAGTATTATATTAAAAATAATTTTATACAAAAATATTTCAATCAAGGCGGAACCGACGTATGGAAATTCTTAGTCGTAGATCCGGCGATGAAATATTTGGAAAAAAATCCCGGGACTATTCCGAGAATTTGGTATTATCCTGAGTTCACGCAACTGAACAATTTGTACACGCTTGCCGCAAATATGCAGGACGGCAACGGCGAGTACGATTTGCGATTCGGTTTGATGTTTTATGACTTCTCGTGGTTTGAAGGCTTCAACCAAGCCGAGACGTTGCAAGCGGTCAAATGCCCGTCGGTGTTTCTCCACGTCGCAAAACCGAAAGGCTCAAAATCGTACTACGACGAAGACGGCATTCTCATGGCGGCGCTCGACGACAAGGATGCAAAGCGCGTTCACAAACTTTTGCCGAACAACGCGCTTATCGGCAATATCGAAGGCTCGATGCACGACATTCACCACGACCGCCCCGACGAATTTATCAGAGGATTGAAGGCGTTGGAAGATATGATAAGGTAGAAGATGGCTTCGAGCAAAGAATATTTGGCAGGACTGTTTAACGCTATGTTTGATGAATTGCCAAATCAAAAACTTAAAAAAAAGAAATAGACCAATGCTAGTATGAACTTGAACAAAAAAGGTGGAATTCCACCGAAATTGTTCGAGTCGTATTGATTTATATATTTAAAATATGATATTATAAACACGAGCAAAAAAGGCGAAAATACGCCAAATTGTTCAAGTTAGGATATGTATGCGTATTAAAAGAGACTTTTATTTAAAACAATTAATCGATAAAAAAGACAACGGAAGAGTAAAAATTATTACGGGTATTCGGCGTTGCGGAAAATCATATTTGCTATTCAAGTTATATAAAGAGTATTTGTCGTCGGTAGGCGTTAAAGAAAATCAAATAATCGCCATTGCTTTGGACGACATCGACAACCTAAAATATCGAAATCCGTTTAATTTAAATGAATATATCAAAGGCGAGATAACAAACAAGAACAAAAAATATTATGTTTTTATCGATGAAATACAGTTGTCTGAGTCTGTTAAAAATCCATATATCGAAAATTCAGAAAAAAATATAACATTTGTCGATACTGTTCTTGGGCTAATGAAGGTAGACAATGTCGATATTTATGTTACCGGTAGCAATTCAAAAATGCTCTCAAAGGATGTTTTGACGCAGTTTAGAGACAGGGGCGACGAAATTCATCTGCATCCGTTATCTTTTTCGGAAATATATAACTTGTACGAAAATAAATCTCAGGTATTTAACGACTATATTGTTTTCGGCGGTATGCCCTACATTTATTCGTTAGAAAGCGATGAGCAAAAGAGCAAGTATCTAAAAAATTTATTCCAAGAAACATATATCAAAGATATTATTGAGAAAAATAATATTCAAAACGACTATGAAGCGCTTGAAGTATTGCTCGATTTTGTTTCATCGGCGATTGGCTCTTTGACTAATCCTCACAAATTATCCCGAAGATTTTTATCGGAAAAACGCATAAACATTTCGCATACAACTATTTCAAAATATTTGAATTATTTTGAAGAAGCGTATGTACTCTATCGCGCCAACAGATACGATGTCAAAGGTTCCCGATATTTTAGCACGCCGTTAAAATATTACTTTGCGGATGTCGGTCTTAGAAATGCCCGGTTGAATTTTAGGCAAGTTGAAGAAACACACATCATGGAAAATATTATCTATAACGATTTAGTTCGTAGAGGATACAACGTCGATGTCGGCGTAGTTGAACATGAAATTAATGTGAATGGAGAACGCAAAAAAGTCCAGCTAGAAGTTGATTTTGTAATAAATAAAGGGCATCAAAGATATTATATTCAAACGGCGCTGTCTATCTCAAGTAACGAAAAACGAGAACAAGAAACGGCTCCTCTAAAAAAAATAGGCGATTCTTTTAAAAAAATTGTTGTTGTACGCGACAACATCGTCCCAAGACACGACGATGACGGTATTTTATATATAGGAGCTGAAAGTTTTCTATTAGATGAACGATCTATAGAAGATCATCTATCTAAATAATATAAACTCAAGAAAGCGAG
Organism: Spirochaetes bacterium ADurb.Bin133; assembly: GCA_002070605.1. Classification (GTDB taxonomy): domain Bacteria; phylum Spirochaetota; class GWE2-31-10; order GWE2-31-10; family MWDO01; genus MWDO01. The sequence continues at coordinate 29,022 of MWDO01000019.1, read as the reverse complement.
GCAGACTTGAATTTCGGATTTTCATACGTTGGACTGATTTGTCTCCTTATGTTATTTGTTCCCAACATTATATGGACGACAAAAAATTTCCCGAAAGATTATGACGCATACGCGTCTTTGGTTTAACGCATATGTGTCAATTTGGTAAGATATTGCCGTTATTCTCCGTGCGCAAGTTAGGGATGCCCTAACCATGCTTCGCTATCGACCTTTGTAAAATTTAACGCCATTATTTCATCAATAGGCTTATCTTTCCATGATAAACAAATTCGACGCATATGAAACAAATATTTTTATTCCCAAAAAAATGTCGGGCGCTTATTTTATTAAAATAAGATTGTAAAATATCGGAGAATTTGATATTAAACTACGAAGCGGGCGCTTGGGGTAAATATTATGAAGCCAAAGAGATATATTATAACATTTTCAAGGAGAACCGATCCGGCTTTCTTTATGGATTGGTTTACGGATAAGGTCGAACTTGGATATTGCTACGTCCCCAATCCTTTCAACGACAAGCCTTATAAAGTCAGTTTGAATCCCGACGACGTAATAGCGCTGAATTTTTGGACGAAAAATCCGGCAAAATTAACTCCGCATTTAGACGACCTGATAAATAGGGGTTTTAAATACCAGACGTTTTTTATAACCGCGACCAACTATCCCGGGTATTTAGAATCCAACTCGCCCGACTTAGTAGATACAAGCGCCGCGCTTGATCTTATAGTCGACAAATTCTCCAAATACGCCGTTTGGGCGCGTTACGATCCCATAATTATTACCGAAAAATTATCTATCGAATGGCATCTTTCAAATTTTGAGAGCCTTTGCAAAATATGGCGGGATAAAACGGAGAGAGTAATAGTCAGCAAATGTCATATCGACGGGGCTTATAAAAATATAGCGCCAAAATTAGACAAAATTCTTCGAGAAAACGGCGACAAAATGATTGCGATCGGTTACGACGATTTTGTAGATTTGTGTCTAAAAATGAGAGATATAGCAAAACAATTCGGCATAGAGTTGAGCGTATGCTGTTCTCCCGGGATAAAAGAGAGGGATTCGGCGTTATTGCCTCAATCTCAATGTTTGTCTATGAAATATTTGAGAAAAGTTATTCCCGATCTTAAAGAAATTCCTATATCAAAATCTCAAAGAAAGGGCTCGGCGGTTCAAAACTATGCGCCTTGCCAATGCGTCGAATCGAAAGATATCGGCGGTAGGGGAACGTGCAAAAACGGCTGTATATATTGCTACGCCAACCGCGACGGAGCGTTTGAACAAAATATAGATCCCAAGTCGTTATGGCTTAGTCCGAATGAGTTGATATTATGAATTTTAGAGAATATTTTATCGAATATGAGAACTGTTTGTTGTGTCCAAGAAAATGCGGCGTAAATAGGTATCGTAAAGCCGGATTCTGCGGAGAAACGGCGAAATTGAGCGTAGATTCTATTTTATTGCATAAAGGGGAAGAGCCGCCGATTTCATTTAAAAACGGTTCGGGAACAATATTTTTTACCGGATGTTCGCTTCGTTGTCCATTTTGTCAAAATATGCAAATAAGTCAAAATCCGATAGATAAAAAGTTCTATAATTTAAAGGATTTCTTCTATAGTCTCGATAAAATTGTAGAATCCGGCGCTGAAAACGTTAATTTCGTTACTCCCGACCACTTTCTTCCTCATATTATCGAAGGTGTTAAATATTTACGTTCAAAAGGGATTGATATTCCGACGGTCTACAATTGCAGCGGTTACCAATCTCTCGAATCTCTTGAAACGGCGAGCGAATATATGGATATTTTTCTTTTTGATTACAAATTCGCCGACGCCTCGGCGTCGAAATACCTCCTAAATCTTGAAAATTATAACGTCGTCGCTCTGCGCGGTTTGGAATTCCTATTTAAAAAAAAGGGAAATCTCAGACTCGACGCTAATGGAAAAGCTCTCAGCGGCGTCATAGTCAGGCATCTGGTAATGCCTGATTTTATCAAAAATAGCGAAGAAGTTCTTAATAATCTTTACTTTAGTTTCGGAAATAAGATATTTATTAGTATTATGAGCCAATATTCTCCAAAATACCTCAAAATAGGATATGATAAAATAAACAGAAAACTACGCAGGGACGAATACGAACAAATCGTCAATCTTGCTCGCGAGCTTAATTTCAAAAACGGGTTTATTCAAGATTATATATACGGAAACGACCAATATTTACCGGATTTTAACGAAAAAAACAATTTTGAAGTTTGGTAAAAACTAAAATACTATAGAACCGATAATTTCGACCGATTCTTCCATAGTTTTATCTCTGGCATAGTTGATTATATTGACAAGTTTCTTCTTTTTTTGTTTCTCCTTAATATAAACGATGGGATGTTCTTTCAATTTAAACAACATATCTTCAGTAAATTTAAGATCCTCGACGAGTCTTCTTCCAAGCGGAGTTTCGATGAAACCGATTCTCTCCCCATTCGATCTGAATATAAAGTCCATCATATCAAACATCGCCATGATATGATTCTTAGAAATATGATACGTCCGCTTGATTTTTTCATTCCATTTGAGTTCCTTCAGTAGATCTTCGTCGACTATCGGCGTCCTTACGTTTTGCTCCATCTGTTCGAATATCGATTGATTGATCTCTTCAAACTTGCAATCCGGCGTTTTGGATCTAGCCGCCATGACAAAAATATTAACGTCCGGAGTATAGCGCTTAACTAAGGCGGGGATGTTATAATTCACAACGTAATAACCCTTGATTTTTTTTATAGTCTGTCCGTAAAAATTCAAAAAATCCTTGCTATCGACGATGATATCGAACATATCGTCGGCGGTGAGATCAAGTTTTGGCATAGCGTCGAAAGATCCGACGATCTTGTCTTTATCAAAATTTACGCCGAAATGTTTTTCAAATTGCTCGACCATTTCCGGATATTGTTCGATCTCGTTTCCCGCGTTTATAGAAAATCTGTATTGACTAGCGTAATGATCGAGAATTAGCGCGTTTTGAAGAAAAACCTTACCGTTTAGATTCGCAAGATAAACCACGTCGGCGTAAGGCGAAACGCCGAGAATCAACGCCTTCTCGTATTGCACCTCGTTGGTCTCGGGTCTTACATAAACCACAACCATCGGATTGGTATTCTCTCTATCGTCGAAGTAGTCTATCAATATGTCCGGTTTGATATCCGTAGTAATCATAATACTCAGCGCCGTCCTCTACTTAGATTATAGAATATTTTTTTATAAATGTAAAATTATTTATAGTAAAGTAGACAATTAAAAATATTTTTATTATATTCTATAGATTATGGATAGTTCAGTTTTACTTAAAAATAAGACAGTCTTAAACAATCGCGTTAATAACGGAGATAAATTTACCATATTAGTTGTAGACGACGGCGATCTTATCAAAAACGATATCCAATCTATCCCGTCGACTTCAAAATGCTGCGTTTATTTATATCTAAACGAAGTTTCGGATATCATCAAAGAATTAACCAACCGCGAAGTAAATCTGGCAATATTAACTTATATGGTTCGGGGAAAAAACATTTTGGAGATTGTTAAAGAGATATTAAATTTAAACCCAAATATCCCCTGCATTCTTATAGACAACGCAAACTCTAAAGAAAAACTTATGGAAGCCGTTAATTCAAACTGTTTTTATAAAATCCTCCAAAAGCCGTATTGTATCGAAGATCTAATGAAAATCATTCTAGACGGCTTAGAACTCTATTTTCTAAAAAAGACGAACCTCGAATATAGGGAAGAGATTGAGAACAAAAACTTGATATTTGAAGAATTGCTTATCCGTATGGAATATATTCTAAAAAACATCTTCGACGGAGTAATAGTTCTTTTCCCGGACGGTAAAATAAACATAGTAACCGAAAGGGCTAAACACCTCCTTTTTGACGACGAAGACGAAACGGCGGACGACAAATCGATTATGGATACCAAATTAAACGACTATATTAAACAGAAGGTGTTTTTTTTCATTCACAGTTCCGCTAAAAGCGATAAAACAGAATGGAGTATCAATAACAGAATATATTCAATCCAGATGACTAAATTCTTTAACAATAAAGAGAAGCTGCTCGGATTTATCTTGGTTTTTATCGATATTACAAAAGAAAAAGAGATGGATAAATTAAAAGCTGATTTTGTATCAAACGTCAGCCACGAACTCAGAACTCCGCTCTCTTCGATACAAGGTTTTTCCGAGATGCTGATATACAACGACGACTTATCTATAGATAAACAGAGAGATTTTCTCAAAATAATCCTTAAAGAATCGATTCGCCTTTCGGATATGGTCAATTCTATCCTCAATCTATCAAAAATCGAAGCCGATCTAAACAAGCCCGTACTAAAAGAGTACGAACTATATCCTATAGTTTCAGATACCGTCGCCCTTTTAGAGAATAAAGCCGCCGGTAAATTTATAGATATTGAGACGTTTTGCGACGATAGCGGCGCAAAAGTTAATACCAACCGCGGAATGTTAAAAGAAATTTTGATAAATATTATAGATAACGCTATAAAATATACTCAAAAATACGGTAAAATTGATATTAACATCTATTACGACAACGATAATACGGCTCTATCTATAAAAGATAACGGTCCGGGAATTCCGGAAAATGAAAAAGAGAATATTTTTAAAAAATTTTATCGAATAAACAGCAATTCTGAAGAAAAAGGGACCGGGTTGGGGCTTTCTATCGTAAAAGCCGTTGCGGAAAGGTTAAAAATCGATATTGTACTAAATTCAAAAATGGGAAGCGGTACCGAGTTCTTATTAATTTTCAAATAATTTTATTTATCAAGGATCGATCGACAATGAAAAATTTTTTTATTTTTATTTATTTTGCAACAATTGTCGCGCTCTATTCGTATAATTACGATTCAAAAATGTTTTCGATCGCCGACGGCAAAGTAATCGATAAAACTACAAACGCCGCGTCTTACGCGATTAAAGGTTCGCCGAATATTACTTCAAATTATTACGGCGCCTCTAAAACAAGAACCGTTAATACCGCCGGCTTGTATTTTCCAAAATTCAGTTGCTCGGATCCTTTGATTGACGCTTTGTATTTATTGGCGATAGAAGAGGCGTATTTGGATATTAACAAAGATGGATACTTCGCGGCCGGCGAGAAGTGGAATCAGGCGTGGACGCGCGATATGTCCTACTCGATTTATCTGTCGCTGGGATTTTTACTTACCGAAACCTCCGTCAAGTCTCTCGAAACCAGAATAGATAACGGTTTGATCTTACAAGATACCGGCACCGGAGGCTCTTACCCTATAAGCTCCGATCGTATCGTATGGGCTTTGGCGGCTTATGAGACCGCTCTATGCTCAAAAGACGCCGATTTTTATAAAAAAGTCTACGATACTATCAAAAACAGCGTATTGCAGGATTTAAAAGTAAATTTCTGCCAAAACAACGGGCTTTTTAGAGGCGAAGAGTCCTTTTTAGACTGGAGAGAACAAACCTATCCTATATGGATGGAGCCGGTAAATATCGGCGACTCTTTCGCCTTAAACGTAAACGTTTTATACTATAAAGCCTTTAAAATTCTTGAAATTATGTCGAATAAACTTGGAATTAACTCCGATACGGATATTTGGACCAAACAGTCGGCAAATTTAAAGGAATCTATCATTAAAAATTTCTGGATTGAAAACAGAGGCTATTTTGGAGCGTACTTAATAGACGGAGCCTACCCTTATCTTTACGAGGGGTACGAAAGTCTTGGAGAATCTCTTGCGATTACTTCGGGCTTAATATCGGCGGAAAAAAGCTACTTAGTTTTAAACTCCGTCGCCCCTTCGGATTACGGCTTTCCCGTCGTCGCTCCGCAACTGACCGGCATATCTCCCTATCACAACGACGCTATATGGCCTTTTGTCCAGGCGTACAGGGGGCTTGCCGCAAAAAAAGCCGGCGACGTAAAGACGCTTGAATTTGAGTTTGCAACTTCCGTCAGATCGGCGGCGCATTTTTTGACGTTCAAAGAAAATCTTGTCGCGACGACGGGCGACAGCGCCGGGACGGCGATAAATTCAGACAGACAACTGTGGTCCGTCGCCGGATTCCTCTCCTTTATATACAGAGTAATGTTTGGTATGAGTTTCAATGAAAAGGGACTATCGCTGAATCCCGTTATTTTTGACTCTATGAAAAACGGAGCGATTCTTGAAGGATTTGCATACAAGGACTCAATATTAAACGTTAAGATTACGGGAACCGGCGATAAAATATCGGCATACTACTTCGACGGCAAGATCGCGCCGGTCGATTTTGTCGTCCCGCAAGATATGAAAGGCGAACATAATATTCAAATCGAACTCGTTAACTCCCCCAAAAGTTTTGAGCCGGTTACGCCAAAATACGACGCCGCGTCCTACGCTCCTCAGATACCTTACCCCGTTTTGGATATTTACAAAAATAAATATTATATGGAATGGAATCAAAAAAATCAAAAAGGATTCAACCTCTTCAGAAATGGGGTTTTTCAAACGACAATCGACGGCGGCTCTTACGAGCTCAAACCGGAAGATAAAGCGATAGAATACTTTCTGACTTCGGAAAGCGGCGATCTCCCCGCTTTAAAAGGGACGCCGATTTGGGTAGAAAGCGCCAAAAACGCCTTTTTCGTCGAAGCGGAAAGAATGAAGTTTAGCGGCGGAGAAATTCTAACCAAAAATATTTCTAACGTAAAAAGAACTAACGCTAAAATATCGTTCTATCTCGACAAATCGACCTATAACTCGTCGGGTTACATAGGAAATTGGGGAAAAAAGTTAGGCGACTATATAAATTTCGTCTTTAACGTCAAAAAATCCGGAAAATATATGTTGGATATAAGATATCAAAACGGCGCCGGCGCCGTCAATACAGGAGAGAGAGCCGCTATAAGGTCTTCATTTCTCGACGGAAAGCAAACTCGAACTATATACTTTCCGCAAAGAGGTTCCTGGGTGGATTGGGGATTTTCTTCCCCGCTGGTTATCGAACTCGAAAAAGGAAAACATACCTTCCAGATACTAAACGATGAAAATTGTTACAGTCAGAAAAAAAGGTTGATCAAAATAAACGTAGACCTTTTGAGAGTTAGAGAAATAGAATAGTATTCCCGTCGGTTTTTTGAGGAATAAAAAATAATTTTACGTAGAGTAGACGTATTGGGGGTAATTTTCGATTACGAGCTCGTATAATAGCCGTTTTTGAGCGGTTATATTTAACAGTTGTGTCATTTTATCCAAAAAGTCCTTTTCCAACTTATCGACCCTTAATTTCTTACCAACAAGCTCAAGAAATCCTTCCAACCCGTATTTCATAACGCCGTTATAAAAAAACAAGATAATATCTCGAACCGTTGAAGCCATACCGAATTCGTTATACAAGGAATGCCATCTTTTTATTTGAAGATAGTCCGCTTCGCTGATTCTAAGGTATTTATCCAACCTTTTATCGTCGGTATTGTCTATAACGGCGTATTCGGAGCGATGATTTCCGATTACTCTCTTCATTTTTGAGATTTTTTTGTCAATAAGGCGAAACATAGTTTCAAATAATTCGCTGAACGTATTAATTTTGAACTCCTTTAGTAGAAAATCTATGACGTTCTTATTCATAGATTCTGACACTATAAAGTGAAATAGATGTTTTTTGTTTTTCATAAAATTTTCTCCTTTTCTTTTATATATATAACAACTAGAAGTAGAAAACGTTGTACAAAAATTTGGATAAATTTTTAATAAATGACAAATATTTATCTCATATATGTCAATTTAATTGCAAGGAGCATATGCGTCGGATTGAGACAGCCCCTATAAATTTGACACATATGTGTCAAAAAAAATATTAAGCGCGACAATTGTCGAGAAAAAGATTTATCATTTGACCGAATTAAATATTTTTATTATTATAATAAGGGGGATATAAAATGGGCGAAGATAAGATAGTTTATTCGTACAGTTTAGGCGAAGTTCCGACAAAATATCGGGAATTTGAAGAAAAAAACAGTAAATATTCGACGCGAAACGACGGAGTTTTAAGGATAAGACTTGAGAAGAACAACAGAGGCGGTAAAATCGTAACCGTTATATTCGGATTTGTAAGCAATAGCGATATAGAGGGGCTCTGTAAGGAGATAAAAACCAGATGCGGTTGCGGCGGTACGGTCAAAGAAGATAGGATAGAGTTACAGGGCGATAAAGCGGAATTTGTAAAAAAAATATTAATTGATAAGGGCTACAAGGTTAAATAAATAACAGATTTTAAAAAAAAATAAATTTATTTTTAATTTTGTATGAATTTTTATCATTGTTGTTGACAATTAATATTTTTTTGGCAATAATAAATACTTAGCTATATTTTTGGAGGAGAAAATGCTTGAAAAGAGGCGAGAGGTTAGAATTCCAGTAGAGAACCTACCGGAATGTTTGAAGAACGTTGTCATTACAACCGGTTTTTTCCAAGAGCATACGGCTGTAACGGTAGACGCGAGTAATTCGGGAATGGGTTTTTTCATAGAAGGTATGGGCGATAACGTTTTATATAACGGCCAGAATTTGACGCTGAAAGTATTGCCTTTTAATTATAAATTAAAGTCTAGGGTTACTTATGCGAAAGAGGTTGGCGATGATAAGATCAGATTTGGGGTTTGTTTCAATAAAGAAAAAGATCTCGATAAATATCATGAACTTTTAGAGTTGGAAATTTATAAATAAGATAAGAAAAATCATACATATAGATATGGACGCTTTTTACGCGTCTATCGAACAGAGGGATAATAAGGCGCTATACGGTCGTCCGGTGATTGTCGGCGGCAGTCCGGACGAGCGGTCGGTCGTTTGCGCCGCGTCGTATGAAGCCAGAAGATACGGCGTTAGGTCCGCTATGCCCGTGAAGACGGCGGCGAGGCTTTGTCCCGAAGCGGTTATCTTAAAACCGGACTTTCGCAAATATCAAAAAGTTTCAAAAGAGATAAGGGCGCTTTTTTTTGAATACTCCGACTTGGTCGAGCCGATATCGCTTGACGAGTGCTACCTTGACGTGACTGTGAACAAAAAAAATATTCCTTACGCTACTGAAATAGCCAAAGAGATAAGAAGCAGAATAAAAAGTAATTTGAATTTAACGGCGTCCGCGGGCGTCGCTCCAAACAAACTCCTTGCAAAGATCGCGTCCGATATAAACAAACCCGACGGACTTTTTGTGGTTAAACCGAGAAACGTCGAGGATTTTGTCAAAAATCTCGAAGTCGGCGAGTTATGGGGAGTAGGTAAAGTTACGAACGCTAAGCTTAAAGAGATGGGGGTCAAAACTTGCGGCGACCTTCAGAGATATTCTATATTGGATTTAGTTAAAATATTTGGCGTTTTTGGAGAAACGCTATACTATTACTGTAGGGGTATAGACGATTCTCCGGTTTACGACGGCGGAGGAATTAAATCAATCGGTTCGGAAATAACTTTGCCGATCGACACAGACGACGTGGACGACTTGATAATATACCTTAATAATGAAATTAATATTGCGTATAATCGGTTAAAGAAGTATAATATTTTATGCAAGACGGTTACGTTGAAAGTAAAGTTTTTTGATTTCACAAGGATTAGCAGATCCAAAACTTTTAGTTGCGCCACCGATTCGTTTGACGAAATTCGCGATGAAATCGAGTCTTTGCTTAGAAATCTGAATATTGAGAAAAAAATTAGATTGATCGGGGTAAGTTTTTCGAATTTTACCGATAAAGCGGATTGCGCGACTATTTTTGATATTTCGGGGTAAACGATTATGTGTGAATATGGGTTTGTCAGAATAGCCGGCGCCGTACCTTTTAACAAAGTAGGCGGGATAGAATACAATAAAAAGAACATCGTTAATATGATAAAATCCGCTTACGAAAATAGCGCGACAATTGTCGTATTTCCTGAATTGTCGATAACAAGTTATACCTGCCAGGATTTGATAAATCATCAAACTATTTTGGAACAAAGTTTAGCCGCGCTTACTTATATAAAAGACGAGACCAAAGAACTTGATATACTTTCTATAGTCGGGCTTCCTATTGCAAACGGCGGCAAACTTTTTAATTGCGCGGCGGCGCTAAACAGAGGTAAAATATTAGCTCTTATACCAAAAAGCTACGTTCCGGGATATAACGAATTTTACGAAAACAGATGGTTCGCCGGCGGAGATGAAGAATGCTCGAGCGCGATCAATATTAACGGCGAAGAGGTAAAATTCGGCGTCAATTTTTTATTCAAATGCTCCGATTACGAAAAGTTGGTCGTCGGCGTTGAAATTTGCGAAGATCTGCGGGCGCCTATACCTCCGTCTAGTTTATTGGCGTTATCGGGCGCGACAATTGTATGCAATTTATCTGCGAGCGGCGCTTTGGTCGGAAAAAAGGAATATATAACCGGACTCGTCAAAAATCAGTCGGCCCGCTGTATTTCGGGATATATTTACGTTTCAAGCGGAGTAGGGGAGTCTACGACCGATATGGTTTTCGACGCAGACGCTATGATATGCGAGAAAGGCGAGACGGTAGCCGAGTCGGAAAGGTTTTTAAGAGACGATCAGATAATATATGGAGATATTGATATTGATAAACTCTATTATGAAAGGTTAAAAATAAACAGTTTTAAAAACAGAGCCGGAGTTGAGGCGATATATTTTTCGGGAAACAAAAAAAAATTCGAACTAAACAGATATATCGATCCCCGCCCGTTTGTTCCAAGCGATAGAGCGATACTCGACGAACGTTGCAAAGAGATACTAAATATTCAATCGGCGGGATTATGTAAAAGAATGGAATCGATACCGGGTATAAAATGCGTCGTCGGAGTTTCGGGCGGACTTGACTCTACCTTAGCGCTTTTAGTTATATATAGAGCTTACAAGATTCTGAATAAAAATCCCAAAGAGATAATAGCTGTTACGATGAAAGGGTATGGGACTACGAGTAGAACTTACGAAAACGTTCTTTCGCTTTGCAAAAAAATGGGAGTAACGCTTTTCGATATTCCTATTACGGATATTTCGGATATGGTTCTTGATAAAGTCAATCATAGCAGGGATTCGAGAGATACTTGTTATGAGAATATTCAAGCCAGAGCCCGGACTTATATTCTCATGACGCTTGCTAATAAACATAACGGCATAGTCGTCGGCACGGGCGATCTTTCGGAGATAGCTCTGGGGTGGTCTACTTACAACGGCGATCATATCAGCATGTATAACGTCAATTCGGGAGTTCCAAAAACGTTGGTCAAATATCTTGTTAGTTGGGCTTCAAAGAACGAGTATTCGGGAGAAATATCGACGATACTTGACGAAATCGCCGAACAACCGATATCGCCCGAGTTGTTGCCGTCCGACGGATCGTCTATTACTCAAAAGACGGAAGATATAATCGGACCTTACGAACTCCACGATTTCTTTTTATACTATTTTGTAAGATGCAGGTTTAGCGCAAAAAAAGTTTTATTTCTGGCGCGCCGGGCGTTTTCAGGTAAATATTCCGACGAAGAGATAAAAAAAGTTTTGAAGATATTCATAAAAAGATTTTTTCAAAATCAATGGAAAAGGGACTGCGCGCCGGCCGGAGTTAAGGTCGGCTCGGTAGATCTCTCGCCGCGCAGTTCGCTACGTATGCCCGCGGACGCCGACAGTTCCGAATTTCTTGAAATCCCCTGATTTTTCAGACCTTGATAGTTGGATAAAGCTAAGTATTCCTATTGGTTTTTTGGGGACGGGAGAAATTCGATGTATATGCGTTTAAAAAAATTGACACATATGCGTCGATTTTCATCGAGGAGCGACGCGGCGGCTATGCAGCTCATATGTGTCAAATTATTTTCGGTATCATATGTGTCATTTTATTATGCGGCAATTGTCGCGCGTTATCGACGCGTCGCATATGCATTAAAAAAAATTGACACATATGGGCGCTATATTTTATCTTAAATTTTGACACATATGGAACAAATATTTTTTATTCCCCAAAAAACCGACGGGCTACAAAGTCCTATATTATTCTAAACCTTTAACGTTTTTGTAATATCGTCAAGTTTATCTATTCCCGCCTCGTTTGTTTCGGCAACATCGCTTATTTCTCGGACGGCGGATACGATTTGCTTTGTACCGGCAAGCATCAAATCCATATTTCTATTTATTTCTCCTGTAAAATTCACGAGTTTTGTCATTTCGCTTGAAATCTCTCTGCTTCCTATAAGCATCTCCGTCGAGCCGGACTTGACGTTTTCGGTAATATGGCTTATCTGCTTTATCGCTTCCAAAAGCTCCGCTCCGCCCGACGCTTGCTCGCGCATTGCGTTTTGAATAACGCTCTCTTGATTATCGAGTTTGATAATTTGTTCTTGCATCTGTACAAATTGATTGTCGACGTCGGTCGTAACGGTTGAGATACTGGCAATTTTATCTTTAAGCGATTTTAAAACGTTGGAAATACTTTTTCCTTGTCCGCTTGACTCTTCGGCAAGTTTTCTGATCTCGTCCGCGACGACTGCGAAGCCCTTTCCATACTCGCCGGCGTGAGCCGCTTCAATCGCCGCGTTCATCGCAAGTAAGTTTGTTTGACTTGCAATATTTTGAATAACAGCGGCGGCTTCGAGCAGTCCCTCGCTTGCGCCTTGTACTTCGGCGTTGATCAGAGTAGCGTTTTGTACGAGATTTTTAGCGTTAGCGCTCTCTTCTAAAAGGTCTTTCATAGTACCGGCGTTTTCATTGAGGATATTTGAAACTGAGCGAATATTGGCTACCATCTCCTCGATAGAGCTTGCCGACTCTACGATTGTGGCGCTTTGCGTTTCGATATTGTTGTTAAGACTTTCAATGTTGCGCGTAATCTGCTCTATCGTCGTCGCGCTTTCGCCTACCGCCGCCGCTTGACTCTCCATACTTTGTTTAACCGTTTCGATATTACGATTCATTTGCTCTGTAATATTTACAGTTTCGTTTACGTTGGAAACAAGCGATTGAGAGACCTCCTTACTGGTATTGACGTTTTCAAGAATACCAAGAATACCGGCAATAGTATGTTTTGTCGTATCAAGCTGTATATTCATGTCATGCATAAGCGAAGCGATCTCATCCCGCCTAATAATGGGCAAACTCTTTCCAGAATAGTTGCCTTTTACAATGTTTCCTGAAAAATCCTTCATTAAAACCACTACTTCTTTGACAGAATTAACTAAGTAGATAACGTCGGCAACCGTAATAGCTATTCCTATCGCAATCAGAGGCAGAGCGCGGGTTGCTATCATTTTAAAAAAGTTTTCTTCCGTAATATGACCAAAGCCCGCAATTAAAGCTAAAAACAAAGCCCCCAAAGATACGGTTGCATACGTTACGACCATAACAAATCTTAGATTAAACGACATATTATTATGTTCTTCTAAAAAAGGGATAAATTTTAAGATCTTTTCAAGTTCTAAGACAAAATAGATGTATACGACAAGGGTAAATGCGGCGACGCTATACAGCGTAAACATCGTTAATTGAAAAACTTTTATAGAGGATAAGGTGAAACTACAAAGCTTTGTTACAAAAAAAGGTTCGCAGATAGGAATAACGCCTATAAAAAAAATTAAGACGGGCTGCCAAATATTATAAAACTTTAAAATTTCATGGTCGAGTACTTTGCCCGCGTTATAGCCCGCAACAAGTCTTCGCAGTTGTATAAAACCCAAAAAAATAGGCAAAGCCGTAACGGGATAAAAGAAAAAAAGTAACGCCGGATTGAAGAAATATTCCAGCCAATCCTTTTTGTTTTCAAATACCCCAAATGAGAGAGTTATAAGAGTTGCCGCAACAATCCACACAGTTTGAGCTATTAAAAGAATAATCAAAATCCTGATCGGTATCGTATTTTTTTTCGCCTCGTCGCTATCTGTAAGGTTATACGTAAAATCGCTCGTCATATACGCGCCGCTTGGCGTGTAATTGTCGGCAGGCTCGGTATTTTCTCTCTCAAGATATTTTAACCGACGGCAAAATTTTTTGCTATTCTCTTCATTATTACAGTATTTTTTTCGCCATTTTTCTTGTACTTCGGGACGCTTTCCGTCAAATAACTTAAAAAAAGGACATTCGTCGTAACGTTCGCATCTAGCCATAAAAACTCCTTGTATTAGCAATGAACTTTTCAAAGTTCTAGTAACTCGTCAGTTTTTTGGGGAATAACAAATAATTTACCGATTAAAAATATTTGTATCATATGTGTCAATTTAACTGCAAGCGCCATATGTGTCATTTCCCCAACCCCAAAAAACTAAAGGGCTACAAAGTTCTATATTATTTCAAATTTTTAACGCTTTTGTAACTCCGTCAAGTTTATCTATTCCCGCCTCGTTTGCTTCGGCGACTTCGCTTATTTCGCGGACGGCGGATGCGATTTGCTTCGTACCGTCAAGCATCAGATCCATACTTATATTTATTTCGTTAGTGGAATCTACGAGTTTTGCCATTTCGTTTGAAATCTCTTTGCTTCCCTCAAGCATCTCCGCCGAGCCGGACTTGACGTTTTCGGTAATAGCGCTTATTTGCTTTATCGCTTCTAAAAGCTCCGCTCCGCCCGACGCTTGCTCGCGCATTGCGTTTTGGATAATCCGCTCTTGATTATCAAGTTTGGTAATTTGTTCTTGCATCTGTATAAATTGATTGTCGACGTCGGTCGTAACGGTTGAGATACCGGTAATTTTATCTTTAAGCGATTGTAAAACGTTGGAAATACTTTTCCCCTGTTCGCTTGACTCTTCGGCAAGTTTTCTGATCTCGTCTGCGACGACTGCGAAGCCCTTTCCATAATCGCCGGCGTGAGCCGCTTCAATCGCCGCGTTCATCGCGAGCAGGTTTGTTTGACTTGCAATATTTTGAATAATGGCGGCGGCTTCGAGCAGTCCCTCGCTTGCGCCCTGCACCTCGGCGTTGATCAAAGTAGCGTTTTGTACGAGATTTTTAGCGTTAGCGCTCTCTTCTAAAAGGTTTTTCATGGTCTCTGCATTTTCATTGAGGATATTTGAAACAGAGCGAATATTGGCTACCATCTCCTCGATAGAGCTTGCCGACTCTACAATTGTGGCGCTTTGAACTTCGATATTGTTATTAAGATTTTCGATATTATACGTAATCTGGTTTACTGTCGCCGCGCTTTCATTTACCGCCGCCGCTTGACTCTCCATACTTTGTTTAACCGTTTCGATATTTTGGTTCATTCTATCTGTAGCGTTTGTAGTTTCGTTCGCGTTGGAAACAAGCGATTGAGAAATAAGTTTGTTGGAGTCGATATTCTCAAGAATCGCGGTAATAAGAAGTCTTGTAGTTTCAAGCTGAACATTCATGTCGTTCATAAGCGCGCCAATCTCTTCGCGGCTGAGAATGGGCATAAGCGGAGAGGAGTAGTCTCCATTTGCCATATTGCTTGAAAATTTGTTTATTATTTTTATCCGGTGAATTACGCTGCTTAGCACAAGATATAACTCTCCGATTACGACTGCGATACCCAAGATAAATGCGGGTAAAACATTTGTCGAAGCGTACGCAAAAAAGTTTTCGCGCGTAATTTTGTCAAAATTCGCAATTAAAGCGGCAAAAAGACTCGCCATTCCGGCAGACGAGAACGCCATTACCAGAATAAATTTTGCTTTTAAAGCCATATTTCTATGTTCATCCAAGAAAGGTAAAAACTGAAGAAACCTTTCAATCCTTCGGGTAAATAAAATGTATATGATAAGATTGAACGTGTATACGCTAAAAACGCTTGCCATTACTAATCCGAAAATCTCTATGGATTCTAATGTAAAACTGCAAAACTTTAGCGTTAAAGGCTCAAATAATGGGAGAAGAGCCAAAATAAAAATTAATGATACCTGCCAAATTTTTGTAAATTTTAGAATTTCGTGATCAAGCGTTTCGCCCCTGTTATAACCGGCGACAAGTTTTTTAAGACGTATAAATCCTGAAAGACAGACAAGTATCGCAACCGGATAGAAGAAAAAGAGTAATCCGGGGTTAAAAGTATATTCTACGAGGTTTTTTATGTCTCCAAAAAAACCGAATAAAATATTCGTAACAAACGCGGCCGCCGTTGAAACAAATTTTCCCGCTAAAAGGAACGCTAAAATTATGGTCGGAGTTTCAACTTCCCGCGCCTCGTCTACGTTCGTAAGGTTGTAAGTAAATTTGCTTGTCATATACGAGCCGCTTGGGGTATAATTATCGACAGGCTCTCTCTTTTCCCGCTCAAGATATTTTATACGACGACAGTATTTTTTACTTTTTGCGCTGTCGTTACAATACTCTTTTTTCCATTTTTCTTGCGCTTCTGGACGCTTTCCGTCAAATAACTTTAAAAAAGGACATTCGTCGTAACGCTCGCATCTGGCCATAAGACCTCCTTTATTACTTTAATGTAATATAATATAACAAAGAACTTTCCAAAACTCAAATTTATTATTTTAAATTTTTAACGGTTTTGTAATATCGTCAAGTTTATCTATTCCCGCTTCGTTTGCTTTGGCAACTTCGCGTATTTCGCGGACGGCAGACGCAATCTGCTTTGTCCCGTCAAGCATCAGATCCATATTTATATTTATTTCGCTAGTGGAATTTACGAGTTTTATCATTTCGTTTGAAATCTCTCTGCTTCCCGCAAGCATCTCCGCCGAGCCGGACTTGACGTTTTCGGTAATATTATTTATTTGCTTTATCGCTTCTAAAAGCTCCGCTCCGCCCGACGCTTGCTCGCGCATTGCGTTTTGGATAATCCGCTCTTGATTGTCGAGTTTGGTAATTTTTTCCTGCATCTGTATAAATTGATTATCGACGTCGGTCGTAGCGGTCGAGATACCGGCAATTTTATCTTTAAGCGATTGCAAAACGTTTGAAATACTTTTTCCTTGCCCGCTTGACTCTTCGGCAAGTTTTCTGATCTCGTCCGCGACGACTGCGAAGCCCTTTCCATACTCGCCGGCGTGCGCCGCTTCAATCGCCGCGTTCATCGCGAGCAGGTTTGTTTGACTTGCAATATTTTGAATAACGTCGGCGGCTTCAAGCAGCCCCTCGCTCGCGCCCTGCACCTCGGCGTTGATCAAAGTAGCGTTTTGCACGAGGTCTTTCGCATTAGCGCTCTCTTCTAAAAGCTCTTTCATTGTTTCGGCGTTCTCTTTGAGGATATTTGAAACGGAGCGGATATTGGCTACCATTTCCTCGATAGAGCTTGCCGATTCTACAATTGTGGCGCTTTGCGCTTCGATGTTGTTATTAAGCTTTTCTATATTATGCGTAATCTGCTCTACGGTCGCCGCGCTTTCGTCTACCGCCGCCGCTTGGCTTCCCATACTTTGCTTAACCGTTTCGATATTTTGGTTCATTCGGTCGGTGGCGCTTGTAGTTTCGTTTACGTTGGAAACAAGCGATTGAGAAATAAGTTTGTTGGAGTCGATATTCTCAAGAATTCCAGCAACAAGAGTTCTTGTAGTTTCAAGCTGGGTATTCATGTCGTTCATAAGCGCGCCGATCTCTTCGCGGCTAATTATGGGCATAGGTTTTATTGAGTAGTCGCCTTTTACGAGACCTGAGGAAAAATTGTTCATTATCTTTAACCGCCGCGTTACGCTTTTTAATAGAAGATATACTTCTGTCATTAAGATTACGAACCCTAGAATAAATGCGCGCGCTACATTTGTCGACATATGGCGGAAAAAGTTTTCGCACGTAATTTTGTCGAAGTTTGCAAATAACGCCATGAAAAGCGCGCATAATGCGATAGCTGCAAAACCAACAACGAAAAGAAACTTTATTGTAAACGACATCGCCCTGCGTTCGTCTAAAAAAGGTAAGAATTGAACAAATCGTTCAATTCTTTGAATAAATATAATATAAAAAGCAAGGGTAAATGCAAATGTGCTAAAGGTTTGAGTCATTGCTATTCCGAAGATTTTTATAGGCGCGAGCGTAAAACTGCAAAAACGGAGCGTTAGGGGTTCAAGCAAAGGGAAAATACCTAAAAATAAAATTAATATCCTTTGTAAAAAAGTAATATATTTGAGTATTTCAAAATCGAGTACCTTGCCCTTATTGTAGTTTGCCGTAAGTTTTTTTAGTCTTTGAATGCCTAAAACGCAAATAAGCGCTATAGCGGGATAAAAGAACAAGAGTAAACCGGGATTTACCATATATTCCAAAAGGTTTTTTATGTTTCCAAAAAAACCGTATAGACTATTTACAACGAAAAAAGCCGCCATTGTAAAAACTTTCCCGAGCAGCAAATACGCTAAAAGAGCGTTTGGAACTTTGTTTTCTTGAATTTCGTCGGTATTAGTAAGGTTATAAGTAAAACGGCTTGTCATATACGAGCCGCTTGGCGCGTAATTATCTACAGGTTCTCTCTTTTCCCGTTCAAGATATTTTATACGGCGGCAGTATTTTTTACTTTTTACGCTGTCGTTACAATACTCTTTTTTCCATTTTTCTTGTATTTCGGGACGTTTTCCGTCAAATAATTTTAAAAAAGGACACTCGTCGTAACGTCCGCATCTAGCCATAAAAACTCCTTATTAATAATTAATTTTCCTATATTATTTAAAACATTATTTAAAAAAAACTTTTGGACAAAAGCGTTCCTAAACCTTAAATTGTCTAACTTCGTCGATCAAATTTTTAATATTATTTTTATTATTTTGAGTAATTTCATCTATTCCTCTAATGGCTCTATTAATCATCGTAACGCTCGTCGCCATTTCATTCATGTTCTCGGTTACAACTCGGCTGAGCTTATTAAGTTCTTCCATTTTGCCGGAAACCCGCTCGGTTGCGCCGAGTATGTCGTTTGAGTCGGATTTAACTTTATGCGTAACTTCGTTGATTTCAACTATTGCGCTGAGCGCCTCATGACTGCCTTTTTCCTGCTCCTGCATTGCCGATACAATTTGACCAATAATCTCTTGCGCTTGTTCAACCAAACCAAAAACCTCGTGAAAAACAGCCCCAGCCGTCGCGCCGGAAGATTTTACTTTTTCGATTATACTCGTCGAGTCTTTAAGCATTGCCGCAATTTGCTTGCCTTGCGCGTTTGAATTTTCTGCAAGTTTTCGGATCTCTTCGGCAACGACGGCAAAGCCCTTTCCATACTCGCCGGCGTGCGCCGCCTCGATTGCCGCGTTCATCGCAAGCAGGTTTGTTTGATTTGCGATCAGGCGAACGACGTTACTTGCTTCCATTATGCCGTCCGTCATAACTACAATCTGCGCCACATCTTGATTTAACGCTTTAACGCCGTCTTGCCCCTTTCTCGCTTGATCATGCAAATTATTTATCGCCGTGAAACTTTCGTCTATCATTTTTCCAATAGAGGAGATGTTTGCAAACATCTCTTCAATCGACGTTACCGCCTGCGTTATATTGATAGTCTGTTGTTCAATTATTTCGTTTAAATTTTTGATCTCTTGAATAGTTTTATCGCTGATCAAGACCGTCTCTTCAAAGCTGTCAAACTGATCTTCCGTTTTCTGTTTTGCTTCTTCAATGTTTGCAGTAATCTGTATCATCGAGACTACTACTTCCTTAACGTTATCTGCAAGGTCGTCGCCGGTTTTTTGCATGGTATTTGCGTTATCGTTTACCAAAATCATTGAAGATTGAATTTTTTCTATCGTTTGATTAAAATATTGTATCAACCCGGCAAGTTCGGTATAACTTTGAACTTCCTCCAGACGCGCCGTCAAATCGCCGTCGCCTTCCGCGATATTTTTTAGAGCCTCTTTTGTTTTTTTAAGAGGAATTATTATGTTGCGCATAATTAACATAACGACGCAAAGCGACGCTACAAAAATTATAAACACCATTCCCGCGGTGTTTAACAAGGTTGTATACAATTTTTTTAAAATTTCATTTTTTTGAATAAGCGCAAAAACTTTATAATTGAGATTCTCAATAGTATGCATCTGTACAAGATAGGCTTTTTTGTCGATGCGTATCTCTAAAGTATCTTCCTCCAGCATTGCCGCAAGCTTCGCATAGTCGGGAATCGCGCATTCGTCAAGTTTTTGCATAAGTACGTCGGAGCGCATAGGATCGGCTAAAATAACGTTGTCGCTTTGCGCTAACATAACAAAACCCGTTTGGCCGATTTTTGATTGAGCGATCATATCCGTTATTGTGTTTAAGGTAAACTCAATTCCAAGACAGCCGATCGGCTGATTGTTGTCGTTGAAAACTTGCCGCGAAAAACAGATAACGACGTCGCCGATTGTAGAGAGATAGGCGGGCTGTAAGATGAGTTTGCCGCCGGCGGCGCTTGACGCTTTATACCAATCTCTTTTTCGCGGATCGTAGCTATTCGACATTTTGCCGTCGTAAGAGGTCGCGTATCCTCCCCAAATTGTGCCAAAAAACACCTCGGCATATTGAGGATAAGAGTTAAAAAAACTTTTAAAAATACGTCTCAGACTCTGTTCGGTCGGGCTTTTTATCGTTTCGGTAACCAACATATCCCGCTCGTCCTTAAAATGTTGATGGAGCGTATCGTCCGCATTTTTTACCGCTTCATTTTTTGCTAAAAGATCCAGGTTGTATTTTGCGGAGTCTAAAAAAAACGAGATACTTTTATCGATATGCGAAAGTTGTTTTTCTGCAGAATCATAAAATTCAAGTTTTCCTCTTTTTATAATCGCTCTCGAAAAAAATACAAACATAACGATAAAAATTATACAAAAAAAGAGCGCAACCTGCGCTTGAAGAGAAACGCTTTTCTTTGGCTTTTTTGATTTATTAAAAATATTTTGATTGTTCATAGTGGGGTAGTATATATTAAAAATAGATATAAAGCAATATTTTTAAAAAAAAATTGCAGTTTTAAAATAAAATTTATATTTTTTCAAGCGCGCTTTTATATCTTAAATCGCTTGACCTCGCCAATCAAATTTTCGATATTTGCTTTGTTGTTTTGAGTAACTTCGTTTATTTTTTGAATAGCGCTATTAATACCCGTAACGCCCGTCGTCATTTCATTCATTCTTTCGGCAATGCCGTGAGCGAGATTATAAAGCGCTTCCATTGCAACGGAAATTTGTCCGCTCCCCTCAATCATATTATTTGAATCAAATTTAATTTTATTCGTAATATCCATAATATCGGTTATCGCTTTAAGCGCCTCATGGCTCCCTTTTTCCTGCTCCTGCATTGCCGATACAATTTGACCAATAACCCTTTGTACTTTTTCAATCAAATCAAAAACCTCGTCAAAAACGGTCGCCGCCGTCAAGCCGGAATCTTTCACTTTGTTAATTACGTCCGTCGACTCTTTAAGCATCTCCACAATTTGCTTACCTTGCGCGCTTGAATTTTCGGCAAGATTTCTGATCTCGTCTGCGACGACTGCAAAGCCCTTTCCGTACTCGCCGGCGCGCGCCGCTTCAATCGCCGCGTTCATCGCAAGCAGGTTCGTTTGACTTGCAATCAAGCGAACGACGTTACTCGCTTCTATCAGGCTGTCGGTCATAACTACAATTTGCCCCACATCTTGATTTAACGCTTTAACGCTGCCTTGTCCTTTCTCCGCTTGATTATGCAAATTATTCACCGTTTCAAAACTTTCCTCTATCATATTTCCAATAGAGGAGATGTTTCCAAGCATCTCCTCTATTGAAGCTACCGATTCCGTTACGTTAACGACTTGACGCTCAATCATTTTATCCGTACTTTCAATGGCTTGGAGTATCTCTTCCGTTATAAAAACAGTTTGCTCTACGTTTTTTGCTTGATCTGTCATTTGCAACTTCACGCTTTTAATGTTTGCGTTGATTTGCGCCATCGAACTTGCCGCCTCTATAACGTCGGTTGCGAGATTGTCGCCCGTTTTTTGCATGGTATTTGCGTTATCGTTTACAGAGCGTATCGATTTTTGAATTTTTTTTATAGTTAGATTAAAAAAGCGAGCCAAATCCGAAAATTCGTCGTTACTTTGAATATTTAAACGCGCCGTTAAATCGCCGTCGCCCTCCGAGATGTTTCTTAAAGCTCGTATTGTTTTCTTTAGAGGGGATATGATGCCGCGAATAATTAATATAATAATTATCAAAGATATTGCAAAAATTACAACCGCGCCAACGCCTACGCTCGTTAAAGTTTTGTACCAACCTCTCATAACCTCGCTTTTTTGCATAAGCGCAAAAATTTTATAATCAAGATTTTCAATGGTATACATCCGCACAAGATAGGCTTTTTTATCGATGAATATTTCTAAAGCCTCTCCATTTTTCATATGCGCAAGCTTTGCATAATCGGGAATCGCGTATTCGTCAAGTTTTTGCATAAGCGCGTCGGGGCGCTTAGGCTCGGCTAGAATAACGTTGTCGCTTTGAGCTAATATTACAAAACCCGTCTCGCCGATTTTTGATTTGGCGATCATATCCGTTATTGTGTTTAGGGTAAACTCAACTCCGATACAGCCGATAGGCTGATTGTCGTTATTAAAAACTTGCCGCGAAAAACAGATAACGACGTCGCCTATTGTAGAGAGATAGGCGGGCTGTAAGATGAGTTTGCCGCCGGCGGCGCTTGCCGCTTTATACCAATCTCTTTTTCGCGGGTCGTAACTATTCGACATTTTGCCGTCGTAGGAGGTCGCGTATCCTCCCCAAATTGTCCCAAAAAATATCTCGGCATATTCGGGGTAGAAGTTAAAAAAACTTTTAAAAATGCGGACAAGATTTTGTTCGGTCGGACTTTTTATCGTTTCGGAAACTAAAACGTCCCGCGAATCTTTAAAGTATTGATGAAGCGTATCGTCCGCATTTCTAACGAATTCATCTTTTGCTAAAAGTTCGAGGTTTTTTCCCGCGGAGCTTAAGAAAAAACAAATACTTTTATGTATATCCGAAAGTTGCATCTCTGCAAAATCATAAAATTCGAGTTTTCCGTTGTCTATAATCGCTCTCGTAAAATAAACAAAAATGAGCGTAAAAACGACGGCAAAAATTAAACAAAAAAAGAGTATTATCCTCCTTGAAATTGAAAGCCTATATCTCGACGGCGAACCCGGTTCATCGGGGGAAGATATTGCGTTATTTTTTTCCATTTTTGTCAACGCTCCTTTTAAAAAAAACGCTAAATATTTAAAGAAAACTACCGCCGAGTATACATCTTTTTATTAAATTTTCAACTTTTTTTTGATAATTTGGGCTAATTTTTTTATTTTTGCTTGGAAAGCTCGGAATATCGGCGCATTGTAGGAACGATCAATTACGACGATATCATATGCGTTAATTTTTTATCGTAGGGGAATTTAACGCATATGGCGCTTTTTTATAGCTCGGGGGAATTTGACACATATGTGTCAAATTTCTTCCCAAGAATTCTATGCCCCCATATGTGTCAATTTTTTCGTCGAGGCGCGGCGCGAGTCCCAATAAGGTCCCGGTATGAAGGATGATTTAGTGTTTTAGTATATTCAAAACGGGAATTCCCGCTTTTATCGCGTCGCATATGCGTCGAATTTTATGAGGAGCGCGCAACCCTCGATTTCCCCTCGCATACGCGCGGGGCGCGAATTTATCGATTCATATAATCTTTATAGAGATTGGCAATCGACCTGTCGTAACTCTTTTCAGCTGATTTAGAAAAAAGGCATCCCGGCGCCTCTCCGTTTTTACGGTGATATGCGACGCATTCGCAACACTTGCCATGACGGGAACACGAGGTATACGTGCAGGAGCAGTCGACGGTATTGTTACAATTCATTTTAAAACCTCTTTAAAAATATTATTTGTTTTTAGTATAGAATAATTTTATTTTTTTGAAAATCAATTTTCGCGGAAATTGGTATCCCGTCGGTTTTTTGACGCGGGGAGAGAAATTCAACGCATATGCGTCGAATTTTATCCTTAATACCATATGTGTCAAATTTTCATCGGGGAGCGGCGCGGCGGTTATGCAGTCCCATATGTGTCAATCCTCAAAATACCGACGGATTACTGAAATTACTCAAGAAATATTTACTAAGCGTTAAAAAAATGATACAACAAGTTTGAGGAGGATGAATATGTCTTATTTTGAAAGAGCGAAAAAACTTTTTGATGAAGCGAGGGAGGTAAGAAGACAAATACACCAAAATCCTGAAGTGGGATTTGAACTTCCCGAGACAATGGAGTTAATTAAGGAAAAACTTGAGAAATACGATATTGCATATAGCCGGCTTGGAGATACTTACGCTCTTGTGGGGACTTTGGGAGATCCCGGCAAGGGCAAGACGCTCTTATTGAGAGCCGATATGGACGCTATACCGATGGCGGAGGGGTCGGATTTGGAATTTGCATCTAAAAAAGAATGTTCTCACCTTTGCGGTCATGATCTTCATGCCGTATCTTTATTGGTAGCTTTGATTATGCTTAAAGAGGACGAAGATAAGCTACGGGGGCAAATTAAATTTTTATTCCAACCGGCGGAAGAAACCCTTAACGGAGGCAAACTTATGCTGGAAAAGGGCGTTCTGGAAAACCCAAAACCGGATGCGGGTATGGCTTTGCATATGTGGCCGAATGGGGAAAAGCCCGGGATTTTAATTCAAAAAGAGGAGGCTTTGGCTTCAGCCTTAAACTTTAAAATAGAGATTAGGGGTAAGGGGGCTCACGGAGCTTTGCCTTATAACGGGATCGACCCCGTGTTTGTAGCCTCCCAAATCATTAATGGAGCTAACGGTATTTTAGCCAGAGAACTTCCTTCCAATAAGGGCGCTTCGCTTTCGATGGGCTATATCAATGCGCCGGGAGGGGCTATTAATATTATTCCGCCAAACGTCTATTTAGAAGGCACGTCCAGATCTTTATATACCGAATCCGCCGAACATATAGGACAAAGACTGCCCGAAATCGTAGAGCATATCGGAAAGGCGTTTAGAGCGGAGACAAAATATGAAGCGGTCGCTAACGTTCCCGCATTGATTAATACTTTAGAAATGTCCGAACTGGTAAAAGAATCGGCGGAAGAGGTTTTGGGGGCTGAATATGCCGTAGAGTATATAGGACCGTTCTTAGCGTCGGAAGATTATGCGCATATTGCAAGTCGACTCCCTGAGTCTTGTTATTTCTTTGTCTCCTGTCCGCTTCCGGACGAAACCGGGCAGGTCTATGCGGTTCATCATCCGAAGGTAGTATTTAATGAAGAAGCCTTGATATATGGACCGGCTACAATGGCTCAAGCCGCGGTAAACTGGTTGAAAAATCATTGCCGTTAAGAATCAAAAAACATGGAAATTACGACCGGGATTAATGCGATTTTTATTTTAGAATTAATCGGCGCCGTAGCTTTTGCTATGTCGGGCGCGACTGTTGCTATCCGGGAGAAAATGGATCTTTTGGGTATCTGCATATTGGGGATAACGACGGCGGTAGGCGGCGGTATTGTCAGAGATATTATTTTGGGTATAACGCCGCCGACTGCATTTCAAAAACCGGTCTATGCGACGACGGCGCTCATAGCCTCTTTGTTGACGTTTTTATTGGTAATTCGAAAAAAAATCAATATCGAAGGTTGGTTTTTTTGGATTATGGATTCTATCGGTCTTGCCGTTTTTACAATTTCAGGAGCTTTAGTAGGCGTCTCCTACGGAAATGCGTTTCTCATTGTTTTTGTCGGCAATATTACCGGCGTGGGCGGCGGGGTTATTAGAGATCTTTTTGCCAATAGGAAGCCGGTTATTTTTCAAAAAGATATCTATGCCACAGCCTCGTTAATAGGGGCGATTATTTTTGTCCTATTATTAAAATTTAATCAATATGCGGCCGCTATTATCGGCGGAATAGCGGTTTTTGTGTTGAGAATTTTGGCTATTAAATTTGAATGGGGTTTACCGAAAGTTGAATAAATTGCGTAACGACAACTTTTCAGTATAGAATAATTTTATTAAAAAAATCGAGGAAATTACTCAAGAAATATTTACCAGACGCAAAAAAAATGATACAACAAGATTTAAAGAATAAAGACGGCAATACTCAGGAATTGTTTTGCCGAGGCGACGCATATGCGTCGAATCAAAGTCGCATATGTGTCAATTTATTCTCTGCGCCATATGCGTCGAATTTTTATGCGACAATTGTCGCGCGTTATCGAGGAGTAACGCGACGCATATGCGTCAAAAAAGATTTTTACTTAAAAAAAGGAGAGGTTATGGCTATAAAATGTCCTTCGTGCGGGGGTAAAATGATTTTCAACGTCCCTAATCAAGGTTTGAAATGCCGCAACTGCGACAACGAAACGCAAGTCGATTACTACGATCTTTCAAACGAGGCGGGAGTAAGTAAGGGGGTATACTCGGTAACGGTGTATTCATGCCCGAACTGCGGAGCCGAGCTCTCAGCTTCGGACGAACAGACTGCGGCTTATTGCTCGTACTGCGGTAGCGAGTCCATTCTTACAATGAAACAGGGAGAGGTTGCAAAACCTAAGCTGATAATTCCGTTTAAGATTTCCAAAGAAAAGGCGGTCAGGGCTTATGAGAAATCTCTAAGATATCGCCCCTACGTTCCGAAAGAGCTTAAAGAAGGCGAGTATATCGGCAGTTTCAGAGGGATATACATCCCTTATCTGAGTTATGAACTTGACGTTCCGGATAACGCTTTTGAATTCATGGCGACAAAGAGTTATACGATAGGCGGATGGGATTACTATGAAGAATATGAAGTAAAAGTCGAAATAGGCGGGACCATCAAAGGTATAAGCTTCGACGCGTCGTCTCCGTTTGACGACAGCATTGCAAGGGAGATTGCTCCTTTTGATACTACGGATGGAAAAGAGTTTAAAGAAGCGTATATTGCGGGGTTTTATTCGGATATGCTAACGACTCCGCCCGAGACCTACGGCGATATAGCTGAAAAGGCGGCTATAGATTCTTTTTATGAAGACATTGGCAAAAAAGCCGGGAATGTTGAACTGGTTGTTCCGAAAGAATACTCGGAGAGGAAAAGACAGACCGGGGTGGACGGATACCGGTACGGGGTGGATCTCTTTCCGGTTTGGTTTCTGACATGGAAGAAAAAAAGCCGGGTGGCGTATTCCGTTATGAACGGTCAAACGGGAAAGCTTTCAATGGATATCCCGGTAGATAAAAAAGTATTTTTTTTAGCTTCGGGAATCGCGGCGGTTGCGTTATTTATAATTTTCTCGCTGATGCCGATATTCATACTGCCTACTACAATCTCCTGGGCGGCGGCGGTCTCCCTAACGGTATCTTCCATCGCGTTCTTCTACGAAATTTTGAAAATCTACTACAGAGAGAACCATATTTTTAATATCGGAAACGCGAGCGTTAATAAAGCAGAACAGAAAAAGGAACAGGAAAGGAGAAAGAAAAAAGCGAAATCGGAAATTAAGAAGAGATTTTTGTTTATAATGGTTGCCAGCTTCTCCGTATTTATAATACTCGCGTTTTTTGCTATTGCGAATGTTGTGGGGAAAGTTAACCTCGTAATCTACGCCGTAACTTTACTCCTCCATATTATACTCTTTATAAAGATTAAGGATAGAGTCGCTAAAATAGAAAAAAAGACGGCTTTCATTCCAATGCTGTTTGGAATAATTGTACTCGTAATAGGACTGGTAATAGTAATAATAAATCCCGTATACGACTATTGGTATTACGGAATAGCTATTCTCTGCCTGCTTGCAATGTTAGCGAATACGATTTCAATGATAAACTATTTAAACTACCTGACCACCAGACCCGTACCGGATTTCTTTAGAAGGGAGGGAGCAGACCATGGGAAATAAAAAAAGATCTGTTGAGCTGATTTTACTTGCGCTTATGTTCGCGTCTATTTCTGCAGTCGCCTCATTCGCGGACGAGGCGACGGTTGCGATTATAAAGTACGCCGCCGATAACGGGAATCTGGTTGTAATTGACGATTTGGCAAATCTTCTCAGCGAAGAAGAAAAAGATAATTTGCTCGAGAATATGAAAGCCGTTACGGAGTATGGACATGCCGCCTTTATCTCAGTCGGCTATAACGACTATTCGGCGGAGGAGTACGCCAGAAACAGATACGGCGCTCTTTTCGGCGATCAGTCGGGGACGCTTTTCCTGATAGACATGGACCTGGACATGGGCATGGACAACAGAATGATTAAGTTCTACTCGGACGGTAAGTTTGCAAGGATAATAAACAATACGAGGTCGAATGAGATTGCGGATAATATTTACGCATACGCATCCAAAGAGAAGTATTTTGAATGCGCAAACGAGGCTTTCAACCAAGTTCTCATGCTTCTAAAGGGCGAGAGGATATTCACGCCGATGAAATATGCGACAAATGCGCTCATGGCTTTATGTCTTGCGCTTCTAGCGAACTTTTTAGTCGCGGCGATTAGCAGAAAGAGAAATGTTGCGATAAACAAGATCGATAGGTCGCACGCGGTTATCGATCTCAATGAGAAAACAAAATTTATCAAGAAAATAAACTCGAAGATGATATCGCAAACAAGAACGCTCAGCTCGGACTCGGACTCAGGTTCGTCGTCGGGCGGCGGCGGGGGAGGGGGCGGAGGAAGCTCCGGCGGACACTCGTTCTAACGTCGACCGACCGACGCATATGTGTCAAAATAGATGCGCCCAAGCGGGGATCTTACGCGTAAGGCATTCGCGCGCCGTCATATGTGTCAATTTTTTATTGAGGAACGGCGCGGCGCATATGTAGCTCCATATGCGTAGAATTTCTATCGGGTAGCGCGGCGCCGCATATAGCTTCATCTATGGTAAAAGTCAACAATAATCTTTGTTTTTTTGAATAAACTAAACTCTTTAAAAATAAAATTAACCTGCTTTATTTCTACATACTATAGTAAAACAGCTAAAGGTCAATTTATACTTACTTAATAATTGTCATCGCGCCTCCTTATAAAATGTTTGATTAAGATCTGCTATTGCGACTAAACATCATCCATCTATACAGGCTCGAAGCCTATGATGTCGCTTTCGAT
>MWDO01000018.1 GCA_002070605.1 Spirochaetes bacterium ADurb.Bin133 | reverse complement strand
TGAGGCTGTATTTATAGACGATAGATTAAAATGTTAAAAAAAAACAAAGATTATCGTTGACTTTTACCATAGATGATACTGAAAATAAAATTGACACATATGGGACGCATACATTTCTAGATGAAAAAAAGACGCATATGTGTCAATTTATAGGAGCAGTCCCAATCCGTCCCATATGTGTCAATTTATTCGTCGGGGAGCGCTGCGGCGCATGCAGCTCCATATACGTTAATTTTCCAAAAAACCGACGGGCGCGATTTTTAATCATATAAATTTTAAAACCTGCAGACTACCTTATCTCTGGTTATAGAATTTATATTTTTTACGCCGGTAAGTATCATTATTTTTTTCAATTCTTTTAAATATCTATCAATTAATATTTTTACTCCGTCTCTTCCGCCCCCCATAACGGCGGTCGCAAAAGGTCTTCCGATTAGAACCGCGTCGGCTCCAAGCGCAATCGCTTTAAAAATATCTTCTCCGCTTCTTACTCCCCCGTCGAATAAAACTTTAATTTTTCCTTTTACCGCTTTAGAAATATTTTCCAGAACCGAAATCGACGAGGGGTGATTTTCGGTTATCCTGCCGCCGTGATTGCTTACCACAATCGCCGACGCTCCCGCGACGACGGCGCTCTCGGCGTCCTCGACGGACATTACCCCTTTAATAATAAAAGGAACAGAAATTTTATCTATTATTTTTTTTAATTGAACTATCGTTTTTGGCTCAACCCCTTGTTTATGAATATCCATCGTAGGCATAGATATTCCGTCTACGTCCATTCCAAAAAGTTTTGCATTTATTTCGTTGGACTCGTCGATTCTTTTATTAAGCTCTTTTTCGTCAATCCTGGGTTTGATAATCAAACCGCCATGTCCGTCGGCAGATTTAATTGCTTCGACTCCTATCTTGTATAAATTCTGCGGAGCGCCGTCGCCAAGCAATCCGATTATTCCCGAGTCTTTACAGCCCGCCAATAATTCCGAACCGTATTCAAGTTCGGATATTTTCCCTCCCAAATTAATATCCGTCCCGGCTATAGGCGCGGCGATTAAAGGTAGAGCCAAATGAATACCAAAAATATCGATTTCGGTATCGGCTTCCTTTATATCGTGAATTGATTTTGTTATAATCCGGACTTTTCTTAAATCTTCAAAATTTCTTACAAACGAATCGCCGTTTCCAATCCCGCCAATACCCGGAACTTTTCCTCTGCACTCCTCTCCGTTACATATGTTGCAAACAAAACAGGCTCTATTAAATTTTTCCCTGGCGCTACGTCTGATCTCTTCCCAAGAAACCTTATCCATTTTTGGGGTAGTTACGACATTAATAATTTTATGAACCTTTCTAACGACTTCCCACGCCTCTTCCCGCGTATCTCGAACGACAATGAAATTTCCGGCCTTTTCAACGTTGCTCTTTGGAATTACTACCTCGTCCCCTTCCTTTACATGAAAAAAGATATTCTTTACCCCTTCAATAGCGAGCGCCTCTTCAACTCCAATTATCTCTTTAACAATACCGGGAGCGGGAATTATAGCCTGTTCGATGGAAAAACATTTTTTTGTCGGAACTAAAGAACTTGGCGGATATCCTAAAGCAATATCCAGAGCGTTCCGGATTACATTAATCCCCGTCGCATAGGGAAAAGTATAAGCCGACATAAAACCGCCCGATAACCTCGCCGCAATTTCGCCAACCTTCGCCCCATTTTTTGTTATCTTTATATCCCCTTTAGCCGCTCCAATATCTATACCTAAAGCTCTAATCCCTTTCTTGAATACCTCGATCCCCTCGTTTAACTCCTCTTCAGGCAAAGCCGAAGGCAGTACATGCCCCGTCTCGATAAAATAAGGCTCTCTTTCTATTATTCTATCCGCAACGCCGGTAATAAATATCTCTCCATCATAAATTAGCGCGTCTATGGAAAGCTCCGGTCCATCCATATACTCTTCCGCTATCAACTCCCCGGACGGACTGCCGTTTTTAGCGTTCAAAAAAGCGTTCTCAAGATTTGCTTCGGATTCGACCTTCATCACCCCTCTCGCGCCCATGTTGTCCGCCGGCTTTAAAACAAAAGGATACCCCAACAAGCTTGAGGCTTTTTTTAAATCTTCAAAACTCCAGCATTTATAAAAATCCGGAATCGCAACGTTATGCTCCCTAAAACGTTCGCGCATTTTTATTTTATTACTCGCCGCTATGGCGTTTTCATATTTTATACCCGGCAACCCTAATGCGTTCGCTACCGCCGATACGGTCATAGACGCATCCGTGCCAACCGTTATTGCTCCGTCAATCTTACGCCCGTTATTAAACTCCTTTACGACTCTAACAGTCCCTTCTATATCCCTGGTAGAAACAACTACTGGAAAATCCGCGATTTTCATCCCCGGAGCTTCTTTATTATAATCCGTCACAACCGTCGTTAATCCCATCGAATTCGCAGTCTTTATCGCCGGAACCTGTAATAAACCGGCTCCAATTATTAATATAGTCTTTCCATGATAATCATTCATAATATTTCCTTGAGAGTTTACGTTATATCTATTTTCGTAAGAATATATTTTTTTTTTAGTATAATCTTGGTTTTGCTTTACATAAACAACTAAAATTGAATATTTTCTTTTGAGAGTTCTTTTCTGATAATTTTTTGATTTTTCAGGTAGTATATTAATAGCTTAATTTTTTGCGCCGACGACAAAACTATCAATATAGCGCCTATTATTTCCGTTACTATAATAAACTCGTCAAAAAAAGGGAAAGGTTTGTCGACAAATAATTTTAAAGCGGATATACCTAAAAAACAGAGGAGATAAAAAATTGTCGCCCTACCTAAAAAAGTCGTTTTTAACTTGAATTTTATATCTGTAATCAGGAAAAACACCATTAATATAAAAAGACCGGGGATTCTGATCATTATTAATATAAAAAACCACCAATCGATAATATTTTTACTGAAAATAAGGATAGAAAAGCAGGTAATCATCAAAAAATCTCCGACGGGGTCTAAAACCATGCCGAGCTTTGTAACTTCGTTTAATTTTCGGGCAAGTATTCCGTCAAAAAGGTCTGTTAGACAAACTATCACGGTAAATATGAAAATAGAAATTTTGATTTTGATATTGCCGTTATTATTTTCCGACACAAGACCAAACATAACTATCAACATAGGAACTAATGAAAACCTTATAGCCGATAGAACATTTGAGATATTTAGATGATATATTTCTTTGCCCGTATTAATGTCTTTTAACCAATCTATTTTGAGAATAAAAAAGCCCCACATACAAGCGACGAGAAAGGTTTCGGATAAAATTACGGCGACGGAAATTATTGGATCGACTTTCATTATTTTTTGAAAAACTATATATAAAGATAAGCAAAAAACCCATATTAGAAAAATCCCAATCGTTACGTTTATTCGTTTTCTTCTTGAAGTTGAACTCATTATTTTGCCAAAACTTATAAAATTTGGGGCATATTACATCGATTTTTTTTATAAGTCAATATTTAAAAATAAATTATAATTATTTATTGTTTTTTTTTTATTTAGATATATATTATAGGATAAGGATCGGCTTATGAAATTAAAATTTAAAAAAATATTCTACGACAGATCTTATAATGCGCCGGTAGCCGTTTTGAGAGATAAAAATTATGATTTTTATTTCTTCAGAATATCTCACGATTTTGCCGTAAAAATTTTAGACGCTATAGAAAATAATAACGGCGGTTCTATCGGAACTACAAATAAAGCTAACTTGTCGTTAACAGATTATATTAACGGCGAATATAGAGGCGAGATAGAATATATGGACAACGGCAAAATATACTGCCAAGAGAGGTCTTGCGGCGAGATTATATACCGTTCGGTTATCGACGACTCTTATATCGACGCCAGTCCGAAGATATTTTTTAAATTTCTGGAAGATAATAACGAATTATATTACAACTCGGGCGAAAATAACGTATATCAATATTGTTAGATTCCCATTCTTGTTCTTATGTTTTGAGGTATTTCGATATTGAAAAGTTTGGAAGTTTTGGTTAGTAGTTTGACGGGATCGAACGGCTTTGTGAGGTAATCGTTGCATCCGGCTTTTAGACACTTATCTCTGTCGCTATCCTCGCCGTCGCGTTCGTCCATTGCCTGAGCGGTAATGGCCCATATTTGTATATCCTTTATCGTTTCGTCTTCTCTTATTTTTTCCGCCGCAGTCAACCCGGCGTCGTTTGTTTCCATTTTTATATCCAACAAAACCAGCTCCGGTTTTTCTTTTTTAGCAATATTCACCGCGTCGACCGAATTATCCGCCTCAAAATATTCAATATTTGAATTTGGACCTAAAAGTTTGAAAAAATTTATCAAAACAAATCTATTCTCAGGTCTATCGTCGGCAATTAATATCTTAGGCATAATAATTATCTCCTAAAAAAATTTGATATTAATCGAATAATAAACGATAATATTAAATAACGCAATAAAATTAAAAATAAATTTCTAAATAATTTATATAACGCGGTAATACAAATATATATATGAGAAAATTTTTAGAAAATTTTAGCGATAATTTTAAAACTAAAATAGACAGAATAACTTATTTTTCGGGATTTTTCAAACTGGTTATAGTGGAGCTTGCGCTTTTTCCAAAAAGGAAACAGGTAACCGCTACGGTATTGATAAGACAGATACTATTTACAGGATTTGAGGCTTTAAAACTGGTAAGTTTGATAGGACTTACAATCGGCGGAATTATTATTATACAAGGCATGGGGTTGCTGGAGAATTTCGGTCAATCCGATTTGGTATATACTATATTAATAATGGTAATAACTAAGGAGCTGGGACCTATTATTACCGCTATTATCTTAATAGCCCGGTCGGGAACCGCAATTTCCACAGAACTGGGCAATATGGTGGTAAATCATGAAGTAGAAGCGTTATATTCGTTCGGCGTTAATCCTATCAGTTACTTAATAATACCGAGAATTCTGGGGGTTATGATATCCTTTTTTGCCTTATCAATTTATATGAATTTGGCGGGACTTTTAGGAGGGTATCTTGTCGCTAACATATTTTCGCCGTTTTCGTTTATCGAATTCGGGACTAAATTAATGCAAAAACTTACCGTAAAAGACGCCGTAGTGAGTCAAATTAAAAGTCTTGTTTTTGGTTTTATCATCGCAATAATATCTTGTTATCAGGGATTGAGCGTTAATTACGCTTCAACGGAAGTTCCTCAAAAAACAATTAAAGCGGTAGTTTCCAGTTTAAGCTGGATAATAATATTTGATATTTTAATAGCGCTGATATATTATTCGATTTAGGCAAAAATAAATATGAACGATATAATTTTATCCGTAAAAAATATTTTTTTCAAAAACGAAAACTATTTGGTCTTAGACGATATCTCTATCGACATAGAAAAAGACACTTTTAACTGCATAATCGGCAAGTCCGGAGCCGGTAAGAGCACGTTATTGAAAATAATGGCGGGCTTACTGATACCGACTTCCGGCTCCGTTATAGCGTATAATAAGGATTTAACCAAACTATTCGATAGAGATATTACTAAAATCAGGAAACTATACGGTTTTGCTTTTCAAGACTCGGCTCTGATATCTAATTTATCAATCAAAGAAAACCTTAGCTTGCCTCTGAAAAATAAATTCAAATATATAACGTTAAAAGATATAGACGACAAAATTTTCTACTATATGGACAGACTAAATATGAGCGATTCGCTTACTTTAAGACCGGCGCAGCTCAGTTACGGCGAACAGAAACTATTATCTGTCGTAAGATCGATTATAGCCGATCCCGAAATTCTTTTTCTCGACGAACCTCTAACTTCGATCGACGCAACCTTAATGAAAAAAATTCTTAATATTATAACAGAATATACAAACAAAGAAAATACTACTATTATAGCCGTAACGCACTCTAAAGATTTGTTATTAAACATATCTTCAAGAGTTATGCTTTTAGAAGATAAAAAAATCAAATTAGACTGTAAAGGATTAGATTGGGACTCTGTAGATAAAAAGAATTTACCTGAAATATTACAAGATATACTCGGATAATCGCGGAGGGAGATATATGAAATTTAAAATGAGACACGCAGATAAAATAGTCGGAATTTTCCTGTTTTTGTCTATTTTTATCCTATTGCTAACTATAATAATGATTTTATTAAATCAAAAAACTTTTACAAAAAAAATATATTACAAATCAAGATTCGCCGACAGGGTCGGGTTGAAAATAAATCAAGATATAAATTTTAAAGGATTTGTCGTCGGAAAAATCACGAAATTTAAATTAAACAGTATACCTAATAAACTTTCGCTTGAAGAATTTGAGACGCATATTATGAGTAAAATTAGGATAAAGTATAAAGATGAAAAATCAAGAAACGAAATAATCGACTATATAATAAAAAAATACGATATCGTTAAGGGGTATTTTATTATACGAGAAATCCCTCAAGATGAGAGATTGGAGTTATTGGCTTTTTTTAGAGACTTGGGTTACGCTAATACGGTAGATATAGATTTTTTTATTTATGAAAACTACTACGACATTATGAAAGAGAACTCTGTAATAAATAAAGCCTCCAATCCTTTGACCGGAACGTCCATATCTTTACTGACAAACAACTTTACGGTCAATCCGGCTAAACCAAATTCTTACATACCTTCGCTTGACACCGACGAGGGCAAATTGATTTTATCGCTGGGACAAGTAAAAGAGAGAGGGGACGCTATATCGTCCATAGTCAATAACGTAAATCAGATTCTTGCCTCGTTAAATAGCGATAGGAATCCCGAACAAAATTCGATATCAAGAATTCTTGTAAACGGAGCCGATTCGGTCGAACTATTAAAAAAAGAGCTTTACGTTGTTGATAGAATACTCAAAAATACTAACGACGTAATAAAAAACTTTTTTGAAATTACCGAAAATTTTAGAGAGTTATCCGTTAACATGAAAGAGCCGGAAGGATTAGTAAAAAGGTTAGTCGATCCCGACGGAGAATTTATGTTTAACTCCATAAAGAAGTCGCTCGACGGGCTTTCAGATATTATGGAGCAACTATTAACTTTCACGCAATTTATCAACGGACAATCAAGCGACATTGAAACGCTGTTACTGCAAAGTAAAGATACTATGAAAGACCTTAACGACGTGATCGAAGGCATAAAGAATAATCCGCTGATTAAGGGAGGGATTACCGACAAAAAAAGTCAAGTTCCCGTAAAAGAGAATATTAGGGATAAGGATTTTTAAAATGAAAAAAATTAGAGTAATTTTTAAAATTTGTTTAACTATAATTTTCTTCATCAATTGTTCGACTGTTTCAACTAAGGTCGTTTACGAAAGTAATTATTATAAAAATTTGGCTGCGGAAAATTCTCAAAACGCTAACGAATACGTAAAAAAAATTGAATACAAGAAAGCGTTGGTATATCTTGAAGAATCTTTAAGATACAACAAGTTAGCTGATAATATCTCCGGAATATCCCTAAATTACGCCGATATAGGAAAAGTTTGGCTATTAATGAACGATTTTAATAAAGGATTAAGTTATTATAATTTGGCTAAACAAACTATAGACAACGAATCGGGCGAAGGGAATTATCAAAAAGAGACGGCTTATATACTAAACGCGCTCGGAGAAGCTCATTACCTTTTAAAAGAGTATGAGAAATCAAAAGATTATTTCAATAAAGCTCTTGAAATAGAAAATAAACTCAAAAACAGAGAAAACATAGCCATAATATATATGAATTTTGCTAAAATAGAAAAATCCGTCGGAAATTATAAAAAAGCTCTCGGATATTTCCTAAATTCTACCGGAGTTCTTGAAAAATTGTATAAGAAAAAACTTTTAAATAATATTAAAAATCTGGGGCTTGCATATTACTCCGTGGGGCATCTATATTCAAAGTTGAATAATCCTAATAATTCTGAAAAATACCTCAGAATGGCGTTAAAAATTGATAAAATGGTCGAGGATATTAATGGTATTGCCGACGATTACTACGGATTAGCCATAATTCAATATAGAAAGAATAATTTTAAGAAAGCGCAGCAATATTTTATAAAATCCAAAGATATTTATAAAATATTAGATAATCTTTCTCAATACATCCTAATTAATGACTATCTTTTAGATATTTATCAAAAAGACGACGCTCTTGATAAATATCTTTTGATACTCGAAGAAAATTATCTTTTGCAAAACAAAGACGAAAATATAAAGCAAACCATTATCGATATTTTAAAAAATCCGGATATTTCAAAATATTTATCCGACGACGACCTCAAACGTTTGAATGAAAAATATAAATAATTAAATCTTGCTTTTTTTTATAATTTTTGATATATTGACGTCAATACAAACGAGTATCAGTAAAAGAGAGGTTATATGTCGGACGCAGAAAAAGCTAAGAAAAATAAAAAGATAAATAAGATGACAGTTCAAGAGCTTGATAAGGCTATAGAAACGACCGTTAAAGAGATGGGCAGTCTCAATTCAAGATACGGCAGAGAACTACAAAAAAGAAAAGAAGCTATAAATTCTAAAGTAAAATAAATGGCTGTAGGTCCGGATAGATATCTATCAATATCCGATTTTACAAGAATTCTCAAATCAAATCTCGAGTCTTCGTTCTCGACGCTTTTTTTAAGAGGCGAGATATCAAATTTCAAGCCCTCCTCTTCGGGACATATTTATTTCGTTTTAAAAGATAAAGGCGCTTCTATTAAAGCCATTATTTTTAAAGGTTCTCTGGGGGCAATATCGGATTCTTTCAAAAAAGGGGCCAATTTATTTAAAGACGGCTCCGAGGTCTTAGTTGAAGGCAGGCTGAGTTTATATGAAAGAAACGGCGACTATTCTATAATTATTAGCAGAATAACCCCAATCGGAGCCGGCGAATTAGCTGTTAAATTTGAGCTTCTTAAAGAAAAATTATCTAAAGAGGGCTTGTTTGATCAATCCCGAAAAAAAACGCTGCCTTTATATCCGGTAAGCGTCGGCATCGTAACCTCCCCGACCGGGGCGGCTCTTCAAGATATGCTAAACGTTTTAAACAGAAGATTCTCTTCGTTAAAAATTACCGTATTTCCGACCGCCGTGCAGGGCGAAGAAGCCAAATTTGAAATTGTAAAAGCTATTGAATACGCTTCGTACCATTATAGAAAAAACACAAATTTGAAAGTCGACATTCTTATTATATCCAGAGGCGGCGGTTCTATAGAAGACCTTTGGGCGTTCAACGAAGAGATAGTAGCTAAAGCGATCTCAAACTGCCCTATTCCGACGATTACCGGTATCGGACACGAGATAGACTTTACAATCGCAGATTTTGTATCCGATTTGAGAGCTCCGACTCCGTCCGCCGCCGCCGAGATAGCCGTTAAAAACGGTTCGGATTTGCTAAATACAATAGTCTCTTATAAAATACGGATCGAGGGCTCTTTCAATTTGATAATGGAAAAATATCTAAACAGATATAGTCTCTGTACTCTTGACAAACTTTTATTCTACTTTAAGCGAATTTACGAAAACGCTCTGCAAGATTTCTCTTTTATAAAAGAAAAAAATAATAATAAAATAAAAGAAATTTTAGAACTAAACGAAAAAAAGTTTCATCTCCTTATGCAAAAACTTGATAATCTCAGTCCTCTCAAAATCCTTCAGAGAGGTTATTCTCTGGTATTAGATAAAGATAATAAAACAATATCAGACTCCGCTTCCGTAAATACCGGCGATATTCTCCGAATAATACTAAACAAAGGCAAACTTGAAGCCGAAGTTACCGGCGTAGAGTAAAAAACTCAAAAAGTAGCGCTTCAAGCGCCCTATGTTTTTTTGGGGAATAAAAAACATCTGTTCCATATGCGTCGAATTTTTATGCGACAATTGTCGCGCGTTATCGACGCGTAGCATATGTGTCAAATTACACCGGGGAGTAGCCGCGATGGTTATGTGTAGAACTGAACCCTCGATTTCCCCTCGCATCCGCTCGGGACGCGAAATCTAGGGTTCAATAGTCGCGGCATATAGCTCCATATGTGTCAAAATTTATCGGGGAGTAGCCGCGGCGCATGTAGCTCCATATGTGTCAAATTTTGTCGGGGAGCGCGGCGCGGCGTATGTAGCTCCATATGTGTCATTTTTCTATCGAGGAGCGACGCGGCGTATATAGCTCCATATGTGTCATTTTTTGTCGGGGAGCGAGGAAATAAAAAACCGCGTATGCGTCATTTGTCTCAAAAGTTGCCGTTTCGCAAAAAAAACCGACGGGGACTAAAAAATACAAAGATATAATTGACGATTGCCTTTAATTTATATATATTTCTTATAAGGACGATTATATGCTTGAAGTTACTATTAATGAAATACAAAATAATATCGACGTTTTTCTTTCAAAAATCAAAAACGGAGAAGAAATTGTTATTAAAGACTCAAATAATCCAATCGCAAAATTAATGCCTTATAAAACATCAAAAAACAAAAGAATTTTGGGCAAAGAAAATGGGAAAATATGGATGAGCGATGATTTTGACGCTCCCCTTCCAGATTCAATAATCGGAGATTTCTATAAGTGAAATACCTGATTGATACTCACATATTCTTATGGATGATATCTTCTCCTGAAAAACTTTCGTTAAAAGTAACCGAGATATATGACGTTCAAGTTATTTGGTAAATAATAGGTATTAGGAATTTGTGCGCTTTAATTCTCACAGACCTCATCGGGGAGCGACGAGGCGTATATAGCTCCATATGTGTCAATTTCAAATGCGTCGGTTTTTCTCCCGCCCCAAAAAAAAAACATAGGGCGCATACTTCAAATTTCTATTTCCCGCGCGCCGTCGGATATATCGTAGTTGTAGAATTCAGGCGCGATTCCGGTAGATTTTTGATATTTCTGCGATATTTCAAGTTTTATTTTATCCAGATCGTCTTTTTGAGCGATAGCTATCGCGCACCCTCCGAAGCCCGCGCCGGTCATCCTCGCCGCAATAACTCCCGAAGTCGATCGGGCGGCTTCGACAATAGCGTCGAGATAATCGCCGGTTACTTCAAAGTCGGTCTTAAGAGAGTCGCCCGATTCGTTAATCAGGCGCGCGAGTCGACTCAAATCGTCGTTTTGCAAACTCTCAAAAGCTCTCAAGACTCTATCGTTCTCGCCGACGACGTGATTTAATCGTCGGTAAATAATTTCGTCGGCGCTTTTTACTTTGGATTTTAACTCGTTCCACTCCCCTATCGTTACGTCTCCTAACGCGGTCTTTTTTATTCCGTAATTTTTAAGTATTTCAAAGCCCCGCTCGCACTCGCTTCTTCTTTCGTTGTATTTACTCTCCTCAAGCCGCCTTTTTTTATTGGTATTCATTATTATTATAGTTTTATCCTTAAGATTTATCGGAGAATATTTGAAATCAAGCGTATCGCACTTCATTTTGATTACTCGATTTTCTTTCGCATTTCCGATAGCGAATTGATCTAAAATCCCGCATTTCACGCCGACAAAGTTGTTTTCAGCCCTCTGAGCGCATAGAGTCAGTTTTATCATCTCTTTTGAGCCGTTTTCAGGAATATTATAACCGTTTATACCTAATATCGCCAAAATCAGCGACATTTCCAGGGAGGCGGACGAAGATAGCCCGCTTCCGTTTGGAATATTGCCGTAAACTACGCCGTCGAATCCCCTATCGATCTTGTATCCGTCCGCCGCTAATTCGACCAAAACGCCCTTTAGATAATCCCCCCAGTTATTCTCTTTGATTTGATTTGAGGATATATCGACTTTTAAAATTTTGTCGGGAAAATTTATAGAAAACGCGTTAAATTCGGCGGAAGAATTCGGCTTAACTAAAACGAAAGTTCCGGCGCTAATCCCCGCCGGCATACAATATCCGCCGGTATAGTCGGTATGTTCGCCGACGACATTAATCCTCCCCGGCGCAAAAAACAACCGGAATTTTTCACTATTTACAAATATTTTTGAATATTCTTCAAATAAAAATTTTCTAATATCTTCAGTCATATACTACTTCCAAAATAAACTTATTATACTATTTTTCGAGCAAAAAGCGACGCAATCAGCCTTATAAGGGACGTAATTACCGATAATCCTGCAATAATCAGCCATATTTTATAATCAAATATCGGTTTTACGCCAAACACCGTATTTAATCCCGGAATATAGATAATTAATCCGATCATAATCGCCATAGCGAGAGTGAATAGTTTTAATAATTTATTAGGCGCGGTAAATTTACCGAGGAACTTCCCGTCTCGCATAATAAAGACGTATATTTGCGGCGAAATCAGCGTTATTAAGAACGCTATCGTTTGAGCCATAACGAGATCGTTATTTGAAATTTTCAATCCTATGAGATAGCCGGCGGTTATCGCTATTCCGAAAATCAAGCCGTCTATAATCATGTTGATTCTGTCTGAAATTTTCAAAACCGATTTTTCATTAATAAGCGGCTTCTTTTTCATAATCGCGTCGTTAGACGGGTCGATACTCAGCCCGACGCCCGGAGCAGTCTCCATTACGACGTTTGAGAAAAGTATCTGAATCGCAGACAACGACGCGCCGGGACCAAAAAGCGTGGACAATAGAATCGTAACGACTTTTCCGATATTATTTGTTATGAGATATTTTACCAGTTTCTTAATATTATAAAAAACGGTTCTCCCTTCTCGAATCGCGTTTATAATCGTCGCAAAGTTGTCTTCCGCTAAAATAATTTTCGCCGCCTCTTGGGTTACTTGCGAGCCGGCGCGTCCCATCGCAATGCCGACGTCGGATTTCTTTAACGCAGGCGCGTCGTTAACGCCGTCGCCCGTCATAGCTACTATATGCCCGTTATTTTTCAGATAATCTACAATTTTCAGTTTCTCAAGCGGCGTTACGCGCGAATATACTTTCAACTTCTCCACGTTAAGAGCTAATTGTTTCTCGCTCATCTTTTCAAGTTCGCCGCCTTCTACGACTTGATCGATATTGTCGGCTATTCCAACGTTCTCCGCTATACTGTAACCGGTTTTTTTACTATCGCCCGTTATCATAACGATATTTATATGCGCCTCTTTTGCAGTCTTAATTACCGCTTTAACTTCGTCTT
This sequence comes from Spirochaetes bacterium ADurb.Bin133, assembly GCA_002070605.1. Taxonomy (GTDB): domain Bacteria; phylum Spirochaetota; class GWE2-31-10; order GWE2-31-10; family MWDO01; genus MWDO01. The sequence continues at coordinate 39,356 of MWDO01000018.1, read as the reverse complement.
TCGGCGGATCGTAAATCGCCGCGCATCCTAAGAACGTAAAATCGGAAGTCATATCTTCTTTATCAATTTTATGATTAGCTTTTTTATCGGCGGCTTTTTTCAAGAAACCGATTAGTCGATAACCTTTTTCCGATCTCGCTCCTAATTCTTTAAGTATTTCATCTTTTATCCAGCTATCAAGAGCGGCGGTTTTATGATTTATGTAATATTTATCGCACAAATCCAGAATTTTATCCGGCGCTCCTTTTGCGATAATTTCTATTTTATTGTCTGGACTTTTTACCAAACTTGCGGAATACATATATTCCGACGAAAAAGGGATGCTGTCGAGAGTTTTATACAGTTCAAACTGTTTAGGTTTGTATCCCGTTAAAAATCCCGCTTTCAACAATGCGAGTTCGGTTGGATCGCCGGTTTCTTTTATTATATTACCGTCTTGCTCCTCGATAGCGGCGGTAGAGCATTTTGTGGAGATAAGGAAAATATCGCGAACCACCTCGGACTCCCCTTCCCCGATAATTTTAAAAATTTCGGCGTTAGTATAAAATTTGTCCCCTATAAAGATCTCTTTTACAGTCATATTGTGTTGCGTGATCGTTCCGGTTTTATCTGTGCAGATATAATCGACGCTTCCCAGCGTTTCAACTGACGCCATTTTTTTGACGATAACTCCGTTTTTAGCAAGCCGCTCGACGGCTAAGGATAGCGCGATCGTTATGGACGCCGGCAATCCCTCCGGAAATACGGCGACCATTATACTTATAGCTATGAGTATCGCCTCGTTAATTTTAAAAGATTTAAACAAACTGACCAGCAATACGAAAACCGCAGAGAAAAACGCCAATCCGACGAGGAATTTGATCTCTTTACCGAGACGTTTTTGTAGCGGAGTCTTTTCCTCTTTCGCTTCCTGTATCGTATTTGCTATTTTCCCCATCTCTGTCGAGGATCCGGTTTTTATTACGACCGCTTTTCCGACTCCGTTTAGGACTTTGCTTCCGGAAAATATCATATTCTTCATCTGGTATAATTTTAAACTGCCCCCTTTAAGCGCGTCGCTTTTCTTTTCTATCGGCTCGCTTTCGCCCGTTAAATGAGCTTCATCGACTAACAGATTTTTTTCTTCTATTATTCTTGCGTCTGCCGATAAAATATCCCCCGATTCAAAAGAGAGAATATCCCCCGGTACGACAAATTTTGAGGCGATTATCTCTACCGTTCCGTTTCTGATTACTTTTGTTTGAGGGGATAAAATTTTCTTCAACTCCTCGACGGCTCTCTCCGCTTTACCGTCCTGTATAAGACCGATAACGGTATTTACCAAAACGACGCCCAAAATCGCAAATCCTTCAATAATATCTTTGATAAAAAATGAAAAAATCGAAGCGGCGAATAAGATTAAAACCATCGGCTCTAACAAGGATTTGAAAATTTTTTGAAGCAACGTCTCCCTTCTCTTCTCGGCAATCTCGTTATACCCAAAACTTTTTAGTCTCTCCTCGGCTTCTTCAGTATTCAAACCCGAACGGTCTGAATTGACCTTTTTCAACGCTTCGTCTGTTCCAACGTTGTAAAATTCGTTAAGATTGTACATATATTCTCCTTTTTAAAATAAAAAAAAGACCTCTAACAAAACTCTTCCGTAGACGATAACTAAACCGCCTTAAATACGAAAATATTTTGTTAAAAGTCTCGTTTGCGTTCTCTAAATCTCTTAGTAGAACGTTTCATAACCGGAAAAAGTCTAGCGCTCTTTCGCGATTGTCGGCTATGAGTCCCGCTTTTTTTAACGGGAAAACTACTCCCCTTTAATTGTCCATATTATAATAATATTTTAGCGTTAATGTCAAGAAAATTATTATTAATCTTAATATTTTCAACTCTTGATTTTTTTTATTTAATTATATAGAATGCGGGATAACATTTTAAAAGGGTTTGATATGAAATTTCTAAAATTCTTTCTTATATTTATAATTCTATCTTCTTGCTCGAAGATTAGTTTCGGCGAAAAGCCTAAAAAATACGATGAAAACATTGCATATACGCAAGGTAAGGAGTTTTTCGGCAAAAACAAACTGGAATTAAGATACCTCTACGTCGAGGGAAAAGACAAGCGGCATTTAATATTTTATCTTCACGGATTTAACAGAACGGAAGAGGAGTGGGCTGAAAAAAACGGATTCGGCTCAAAATATTATGCGGTTCTCAAAAATAATCCCAATTTGCCTGAATATTCGGTCGTAGCGATAAGTTTAAGTAACGCTTTTATGTTTCTTGAGGACGCTCCCAAACCGTACTCCGACGATCTGGAAACGCTGATGATTAAAGAGATTGTTCCCTATTTTAAGACAAAACTTGACGTAAAAGGCGAAAAAACTTTTCTAATCGGACATTCTCTCGGCGGATACAACGCTCTATCTCTATCTATGAGAAATCCCGATATTTTCCCCGTAGTTTGCTGTATTTCGCCTTATACCGCTCCGTTTTCGCCATGGGACGACGATTTTGAAGAAACAGGTAAAAAACTTAAAATGAGTCGTAATCAGATATTTATCCTAAAAACTATGTTATCAAACGCTTTCGGCTCTAAAGAGAAATGGAACGAATACAATCCGTTTTACCTATTGGAAAATAACGATAAATTCCCCTTTATAGTTATGTCGTCGGCGACCGAAGACCTACCAGGTTTTAACTGGTCGGTAAATCTGTTCGCCCAAAAATTAACTGAAAAAGGCGTTCCAAATATTTCCTGCGAAACTGAGGGGGATCACTGGACAACTTGCCAAGATATTTTTACAAATTTTCTCAAAAAAATTGCAGAATAAATCTAGTATTTCGTATGTTTTTAAAAAAATATCGGTACTCCGTCAGTTTTTTGGGGTAAGGAAATGGATAACGCAAGTCTGTCTCAAAAAAATTGACACATATGAAACAAATATTTTTTATTCCCCAAAAAACTGACGGCTTACAAAATATCGAAAAAAATATCTTGAATAAAACTTAAATAAGCGCTATATTCGGGGCAAAATGGATATCATAAAAAAATTAAAAGAGACGGCTTTAGCGATAATTCCGGTAGATATTGTCGTAGCTATATTGCATTTTACAATCGCGCCATTACCTTTGACTACTCTTATAGAATTCTTTATAGGCTCGGTTTTTGTAATACTCGGACTCGGAATATTTCTTGCGGGGGTCGATATAGGTATTGTTCCGGCCGGTTCAATGTTGGGAGCGTCTTTAACCAGAACAAAAAATTTGCCGTTAATTATTGTCGTAATTGCTATTACCGGTTTTGTTATCACAGTTGCCGAACCGAATTTAAAAGTGCAAGGCGACTTGGTCGAGTCTGTAACCGGAAATATCAAATCCGGCGCTCTTATTCTTACTGTCTCTGCAGGATTGGGTCTGTTTCTTGCAATAGCTATGAGCCGAATTCTTATTCAAATACCTTTTAAACTGATAATAATAATAGGCTACAGTTTGGCGTTAGTTCTTTCAACTTTTATAGATCCGGTTTACGTCGCTATCGCTTTTGATTCGTCGGGAGCTTCTACGGGACCTTTAACCGTTCCTTTTTTCATTGCTCTCGGCATAGGGGTCGCCGGAGTTAGGGGCGACAAAGGAGCCGAGGACGACAGTTTTGGAACAACCGGAATAGCCGCGATAGGTCCCATATTGGGTATGGTTGTATACGGTTTTATTCTGGCAAAAAGCGGCGCCAATACCTCCGTTCCAAGCGAGGTAGCCATGGTTGCTTCCGACGATCAAAATTCAGGTCTTAAATATTTTTCGACAATAACCCAAACAATTAAAGACGTTACTATATCTTTAAGTCCTGTGTTAGTTCTGATAATAGCTTTTCAACTTTTTTTACTAAAATTACCGCCGGCTCAAATAAGAAGGGTGCTCACGGGTATTGTTTATTCATGGCTCGGTTTAATTCTCTTTTTCATCGGAGCAAATACCGGCTTCATTCCGGCCGGTAAAGCCATAGGCGGAGAAATAGGGGCGCTATCTTATAGTTGGATATTAATTCCAATAGGATGCATACTCGGTTCTATTGTCGTTTGCTCGGAACCGGCTATGTGGGTTCTAACGGAACAGGTCGAAGAAGTATCCGCCGGAAATATTCGTAAACCTGTCCTACTAACTTCCGTAGCTCTTGGGGTTTCAATTGGAGTAGGGGCGTCTATGTGGCGAGTTTTATCGGGATTCAGCGTCTGGTATCTAATCGCTCCCTCTTTTATAATAGCCATGATTCTAAGTCTGGTTACTCCAAAACTCTTCTCGGCTATAGCGTTTGATTCGGGTAGCGTCGCGACAGGTCCGGTATCGGCCGCTTTTATACTTCCGATAACTTTGGGGGCGGCTCAAACTTCGGGCGGCAATCCCGCTCTCGACGCGTTTGGATTAATTGCAATGATAGCGGTAGCGCCTCCGATAAGTATACAAATACTTGGGATAATGTTCAGACGCAAAGAGCTTTCAATAGAAAAAAAGCGTAAAGAAGAAGCTTTGGGAGCAAAATAAAATGATTAAATACGACAAATTGGTTTGTACGGTGGTTAATCACGGTTTGGGGGAAAAGATCGCCGCCGATACGATTCAAGCCGGAGCCGGCGGAGGAACTATCCTCGTTGGAAAGGGAAGCTCCGATTCGGCGCTCCTTCGCTTTTTGTCCATCGCAGACGTAGAAAAGGATATATTGTTGACTTTGATTACTAACGATCAACTTCAAGTCGTAACGGAAGCGCTCGTTAATTCCCATCATCTAGGTAAATATCCTTGCGGATACCTTTTTGTAATTGACTTAGGAGGAAAAATTATGAATAAAGTTTACGATCATGAATTAATTAATATCATAGTAAACCGAGGGTATGCCGACGATATTGTAAACGCGGCGCGAAAAGCGGGAGCTACCGGCGGCACTATACTTCACGCTCGAGGCACAGGCAAGCCGGGCGATGAAAAATTTTTCGGAATAACCATCGTTCCTGAAAAAGAACAAGTTCTTATTTTGGCTAAAAAAAATATTTCAGAAAACATTCAAAAAGCCGTATTAGAACTGGAATGTCTAAATACTCCCGGAATCGGCATAATGTTTGTAACTCCGGCTTCCGACTTCGTTCAACTAGGTAAAAAGTCCTAACGCTCCCGCTAATTATACTTACGACCAACCCTCTCTATTAGCGCCCCGCCGGTTTCTTGGCGGGAGGGAGAAATTCGACGCATATGATGTGTAAGAAGAAAATTGACACATATGGACAAATATTTTTAATCAGTAAATTATTTATCATTTTCTAAAAAATTATACGAATTTTTGTAAAGAATTTTCTACTTTTAGTTGTTATATATATTAAAGAAATATTAAAGAAAAGAGGAGGAAATTTTATGAAAAACAAAAAACATCTATTCCACTTTATCGTATCCGAATCTATGAATAACAACGTTATAGATTTTTTACTAAAAGAGTTCAAAATTAATACGTTCAGCGAGTTATTTGAAACTATGTTTCGCCTTATTGACAAAAAAATTCCAAAAATGAAGAGAGTAATCGGAAATTGCCGCTCCGAATACGCCGTTATAGATAGCTCCGACGATAAAAGGCTGGATAAATACCTTAGAATCAGCGAAGCGGACTACCTTCAAATAAAAAGATGGCATTCTTTGTATAACGAATTCGGTATGGCTTCGACAGTTCGAGATATTATCTTGTTTTTCTATAACGGCGTTATGAAGTACGGGTTGGAAGGATTTCTTGAGCTTGTTGGTAAGAAATTGAGGATGGATAAATTGAAAAATGACTTTTTGGATAAAATGACACAACTGTTAAATATCGCCGCTCAAAAACAGCTCTTATACGCGCTCGTAATCGAAAATTATCCCAGATACGTCTATCTTACGTAAAATTATTTGTTATTCTATAAAAAAATAACGGGTTACTCTCTATTATTAAAATTAATTTGAAAAAAAATGAAATATGTGATTAAATGCTGCTTTGGTTATTATTAATTCGGAGCGATAAAATGGACAAAAATGCTTTTTCTAACCTGTTGGCAAACAAAATTTTAATTCTTGACGGAGCCACGGGAACCGAGCTTCAAAAAAGAGGTATGCCTAAGGGAGTATGTCCTGAAAAATGGGTTAGCGAAAACCCCGATTCAATTATAGCGGTCCAGAAAGATTACATTGAGGCGGGATCAAACGTCGTCTATTCGTGTACGTTTGGGGCAAATAGGTTTAAACTTGAAGAATTCGGACTAGAAAATGAAGTTTACGCTTTAAACAAAAGACTTGTTGAAATATCAAGAGAAGCCGTAGGAAAAAGCGCCTACGTCGCGGGAGATATGTCTCCTACGGGAAAATTCGTCGAACCTTTTGGCGACGTTAATTTTGACAATATGGTTAGTATCTACTCCGAACAGGCGAAGGGACTGTTAGACGGAGGAGCGGATTTTTTTGTGATTGAGACCATGATAGATATTCAGGAAACAAGAGCGGCTGTTATTGCAATCAAAGAGCTTTGCGATTTACCGATTATCGTTAGTATGACGTTTGGGGAGGACGGATATACTTTGACCGGAACCGATCCCGTAACCGCTCTTGTCTGTCTGCAAAGTCTGGGGGTCGACGCTTTCGGATGCAACTGTTCGACCGGTCCGGATAAAATGATCGAAGTAATAAAATCGTTGAAGCCATACTCTAAAATTCCGCTTGTTGCTAAGCCAAACGCCGGTCTGCCCAAATTGATTAACGGCAAAACAATTTTCGATATGTCGGTTAAAGAATTCGGCAGTTATGCGGAGGAATTTGTCAAAGCCGGCGTCAATCTTTACGGCGGCTGTTGCGGAACTTCTCCGGAATATATAAAAGAGATTTCAACAATTACCAGCGGTTATAAACCGGTTCAGCCGTTGTTGAAAAGCTTAAGCGCGGTATCGGGACCGAGAAAAAATTTGATTTTAAATACGCCTAGACCTTTAACGGTAGTCGGGGAAAGAATAAATCCGACCGGTAAAAAATTATTTCAAGAACAAATCAAAAACGGCAACTTCGAAGGGGTAAGAAAATTCGCGCAGGAGCAACAATCCGCCGGCGCCGCTATGCTCGACGTTAATATGGGTATGCCGGGCGTCGATGAAAAAGAGGCTATGTTGAAAGCGGTATCTTTGCTTTCGGGAATATGCGATCTTCCGCTATGTATAGACTCTTCTAATCCCGACGTTATCGAGTCCGCTTTGAGATTGTACCCCGGAAGAGCTTTGATTAATTCAATTTCTTATGAAAAGAAGAAAATCGAAAAACTTCTGCCTATAGCCGCAAAATACGGAGCGATGTTTATTGCTCTTCCGCTGACGGACGACGATATTCCAAAGACTGCGGCGGAAAGATTAAATATTTTTGAAAAGATACTTTTGGAAGCAAAAAAGTATAATTTTTCTATTTCGGATATAGTCGTAGACGGTCTGGTAATGACGGTTTCGGCAGATCAGACCGCGGCTCTTGAAACGCTTAATTTTATCAAACTATGTAAGGAGATATATAACGTCAATACAATTGTCGGACTCTCAAACGTTTCGTTCGGACTTCCCGAAAGAAAACTTATTAACGCCTCCTTTTTATCTATGGCTATTCAAAGCGGCCTCAGTATGGCTATCGCGAATCCTAACGAGGAGATACTTATCAACGCTAAGTTTGCCTCCGACGTCTTGGTCGGAAACGACGCGCAATCCAAGTTATATATTGAGAAATATTCAAACGCCCAAAAAGTTGAAAACAAAACTCCGGATTCGACAAAAACCAACGAAGATATGATATTTAATTCGGTTGTCGAAGGTAATAAAGAAAAAATTAACGATCTGCTTAAGATTTCGTTAGATAATAAGATTACTCCTCAAGATTTAGTCGATAAATATCTCATACCCGCTATAAATAAAGTCGGAGACCTATACGACAAAAAGATATACTTTCTGCCTCAGCTAATCGCCAGCGCCGAAACGATGAAAAAGGCGTTTCAATATATCGAGCCTCTTTTAATAAAAAGCGAAGAAAACCAAACTAAAAAAAAGAAAATAGTTATGGCGACGGTGAAAGGGGATATTCACGATATAGGTAAAAATATAGTAATTCTGATGCTTAAAAATTACGGATTCGACGTCGTCGATCTTGGCAAAGACGTCCCCTCCGAGAAAATAATCGACGCGGCGATAAAAGAGAACGCCGATATTATCGGGCTTTCGGCGCTCATGACTACTACCATGACCGAGATGAAAACGGTAATAGATCTTGCTAAAAATAAAGCCGTTCGCGCGCAAGTCATAATCGGCGGCGCGGTAATAACCGAAGATTACGCAAAAGAGATCGGCGCCGCCGGCTATTCAAAAGACAGCGTCGGCGCGGTGAAATTAGCAAAATCCTTATGCGGATTATCGTAACTACGACGGCAGCGCCATATGTGTCAATATCTAAACTCGGGCTATCGGCGCATTGCGGGAATGATCAATTAAAAGCCGGTCTTTTTACCTTTGTAATATTTCTTTCAAATATTTTGCCGTATGGGACTTACTATTATGTATTATCTCCTCCGGCGTTCCTTCGACTATAATTTCGCCGCCGGCGTCTCCCCCCTCGGGACCAAGGTCTATTATATGATCGGCTATTTTTATGACGTCAAGATTGTGCTCGATAATTATCATGGTATTGCCTTGATCGACGAGTTTATTAAGGACTTTAGACAATTGCAAAACGTCTGCAAAGTGAAGACCCGTCGTCGGTTCGTCTAGGATGTACATTGTTTTACCCGTTCCCCGTTTAGAAAGTTCGAGCGATAATTTGACTCTTTGAGCTTCGCCGCCGGATAACGTCAAGGAGGATTGCCCCAGTTTGATATATCCCAGCCCGACGTCTCTCAACGTCGAAAGTTTATTGTATATGGGCTGATGTTTTTCGAAGACCTCGCAAGCTCTGTCTACAGTTAGATCGAGAACGTCGGCTATCGACAATCCTTTGTATTTTACTTCGAGCGTTTCGCGGTTATACCTTTTACCTTTGCAAACGTCGCATTTTATATAGACGTCCGGTAAAAAATGCATTTCAATCTTGATCTCCCCGTCTCCCTGACAATTCTCGCAGCGCCCCCCTTTGACGTTAAAAGAGAATCTCCCCGATTTGTATCCTCTGACTTTTGATTCTTCCATTTCGGCAAAGAGATCTCTGATATGATTGAAAACTCCAACGTAAGTCGCCGGGTTCGATCTCGGCGTCCTGCCGATTGGGCTTTGATCGATATTGATGGCTTTATCAAGATATTCAAGCCCTTCTATCTTATCGTATCCCCCCTCCTCCATCGAACCGCGGTTTAGTTTGTTGTGTAATACGGGGTACAAAATATCGTTAATCATAGTCGATTTACCCGATCCGCTAACGCCGGTAACGACCGTCATTTTCCCGAGCGGAATAGAAACGTTTATATTCTTTAGGTTATGCAGTCTTGCGCCGTAAATATTCAGGAAATGTCCGTTTCCCTCCCGCCTTTTTGCAGGAATTGCGATCTTGTTTAATCCGGCTAAAAACAGTCCGGTTATAGAATTGGGATTGTCTTCTACCTCTTGAGGCGTACCATAAGCCGTTATATACCCGCCGTTTTCGCCCGCTCCGGGGCCCAACTCCACAAGACAATCGGCGCTTCTGATTACCTGTTCGTCGTGTTCGACGACAATCAACGTATTGCCAATGTCTCTCAATTCCAGCAAAGTATTAATCAACTTATCGTTATCCCGCTGATGAAGTCCGATTGTCGGCTCGTCGAGAATATATAGCACCCCGACTAATCTCGATCCGATTTGAGTCGCCAACCGTATTCGTTGAGCTTCGCCGCCGGATAAAGTAGCCGTTTTCCTCTCAAGAGTCAGATATTCCAACCCTACGTCCTGTAAAAATTTCAGCCGATTGTTTATCTCTTTCAAAATCTGTAACGATATTTTTTGTTGATTTTCAGTTAAAACCAAACTATTTATAAAATCGATGCAATTTGTAACCGATAAAACCGTTACGTCGCGTATGTTTTTATCATTAATCTTAATTGACAAAGGAATTTTTCCCAATCTCATCCCTTTGCACGACGGACACTCCTGAACGGTCATAAAAGATTCAAGCCACGCGCGAACGCCGATACTTGAGGAGTCTCTTACTCTTCTCCTCAAATCAGGTATTATCCCTTTGTATTTCCCGATAAACTCCCAGCTTCCTCTTTTTTCTTTTGACACATATCTGAAATTTATCTCGTCGTCCCCGCCCCACAACAGAATATTTTTGATCTCTTCCGGCAGATCTTTCCATTTGGTATCAAGCGAAAATTTGTAATGTTGCGATAAAGCTATCAAATGCTGAAATACAATGTTATGCCGCGGTAAATGAGTCTGAATAGCGCCTTCGTTTAGAGATAAGTTTTTATCGGGAATTAATTTATCAATACTGAATTCCGACACGTCTCCCAAACCGCGGCACTCCTCGCAAGCTCCATGAGGATTATTGAACGAAAAAATCCTCGGCTGTATCTCCGGATAACTAATCCCGCAATCCAAACAGGCAAATTTCTCAGAATAAATCTTCGTTTCTCCGTCAAAATCAACAGATACAAGTCCGTCAGTCATTGATAAAGAGGTCTCAATCGAGTCGGCCAACCTATTTCTTACTCCATCTTTTAATATTATTCTATCTACAATAATCTCAATATTATGCTTTATGTTTTTTTCCAGTTTTATCTCTTCATCGAGTTGATAAACGACCCCGTCTACCCGCGCTCTTACAAACCCGGATTTTTGCGCATCCTCAAAAATTTTTTGGAACTCCCCCTTTCTGTCTCTCGCCACGGGAGCCATAATAATCAACTTAGTCCCCTCTTTGCGCAAAAGAATATTCTCAATAATCTGATCGATCGATTGACTCTCGATCTTTTTACCGCAATTGTAACAATACGGCTCGCCGATACGGGCAAAAAGCAGTCTGAAATAATCGTAAATCTCGGTAACGGTTCCAACAGTCGATCTGGGATTCTTATGCGTCGTCTTCTGTTCAATCGAGATAGCTGGACTTAGTCCCTCGATATAATCTATATCGGGCTTCTCCATTTGTCCTAAAAACTGCCGAGCATAGGCGGACAAAGACTCGACGTATCTCCTCTGACCTTCCGCGTAAATTGTATCAAACGCTAACGAAGATTTACCGGAGCCGCTAACTCCCGATACGACTATAAGCTTATTTCTCGGTAAAGATATATCGATATTTTTTAAATTATGTTCTCTCGCGCCTTTTATTATAATATTATTGAACTCTTGCAATTTGATACCTTCATTAACTACAATATTTTCTGATTTTTCTTTCTGTTTATACTACATTTTTTTTTTTGAGCAAAGTAAATAAATTAAAAATAAAGCGCCTGTCGGCTTTTTAGGAAAATTGACACATATGCGACGCAAGCGCTCCTCTATGAGAAAATTGACGCATATGATGTTTTTCCATAATCTATGAAAACAAAGGAGACGCTCGACCTCTCTCGAGATAACTCAACTTCTTGTTATCGCATATGTGTCATTTTTAATCCTAACATCATATGCGTCGAATTTTCCCCGCCCCCAAAAAACCAGCGGGAGCATTTTTTGAACAATAAAACCTTGACTATCAATCAAAAAGTAATATACTATCGCCAATCGGGAAGGAGAAATATTGATAAAATATATAAAAGGTTTGGTTGTAAAAAAAGAGAGCGATTGTCTAATTCTTGATAACAACGGTATAGGATACAAAATATTTTGCAGTTCCAGAGAGTTGAGTCAAATAAATACGGGTTCGGAAGCGACTATATATACGTATCTTGTTCACAAAGAGGATAATATGACGCTTTTTGGATTTGTAAAAGAAAAAAACTTGGAAGGATTTGAGTATTTGCTAAAAGTCGACGGAGTTGGACCGAAACTTGCGTTGAAAATTCTCTCTTTTTACGATATAGACGAAGTATATTCGGCAATAGAGAGCGAAAATATAGAAAAACTAAAAAAAGTCCCGGGACTAGGTCCAAAAATGGTAAATAAACTATTATTTGAACTTAAAGGCAAACTTCCGGATACTTTTATTAATGATACCCCGGATAACGACTTTAATAGAGATATAATATCCGCCCTGCTGAATTTCGGTTATCAAGAGTCGGATATCAGAGCCGCCCTAAATAAATACAAACCGGAAACTCAAGATTTTCAAACGGAATTTAAAAAATATATTAAAATTTTAGCGAAAAAATTATGACAAACGATATAACTAATATTGAATTCGGCCGGGACGACGAATACGAACAGTCGTTAAGACCAAAATTTCTTAAAGAATTTATCGGACAGGATAGTTTTATCTCCAACCTCAAAGTTTACATCGAAGCGGCAAAAAGGAGAAAAGAACCGCTGGATCACATACTTTTATCCGGTCCCCCCGGCTTGGGCAAGACAACTTTGGCTTCTGTTATCGCAAATGAAATGAATGTAAATTTCAAATCGACCAGCGCTCCCGTTTTGGAAAAATCCGGCGACATAGCGGCGATTTTAACGGATATTGAAAAGGGAGACGTCTTTTTCATCGACGAGATACATCGTCTTAGAAGAAATATAGAAGAAATTTTATATTCTGCAATGGAAGATTTCTCAATCGACGTTATTATAGGACAAGGTCCTTCCGCGAAAAGTCTAAAGATCAATATCGAACCTTTTACTCTTATAGGGGCAACGACCAGATCGGGGATGATATCTTCGCCGCTTCGCGGAAGGTTTGGCATTAACGAAAATCTCGATTATTACGATAAAAATGATATGAAAAAAATACTAAAAAGATCGGGTAATATTCTGGGGATAACGATAGACGACAAAGCGGCGGACGCGCTTTCAGAATGCTCCAGAGGCACTCCAAGAGTCGCCAACAGATTATTAAAAAGAGTGAGAGATTTTGCTCAAATCGAAGGTATAGGTAAAATAAGCGAAGAAATAACAAAATCTTCTCTAAATAGGCTAAATATCGACAATCTCGGTCTAAATAAAATCGATATAAGACTTTTAAAAACGATGATTGAAAACTACGAAGGGGGACCGGTCGGCGCCAAAACTTTAGCTATATCTTTGGGGGAAGATCCCGATACTATAGAGGAGGTGTACGAACCGTATCTCATACAACTTGGTTTTATCAAAAGAACTTCGAGAGGAAGAGTGGCGACAAAAAAAGCTTACCTTCATTTGGGACTCGATTATATAGTTAAAGAGGAGACTTTATTTTCAGATGAATTATAAAATTCTATTTTTCCGTCTTATTTCAATACTGTTGTTAGCGCATTTTTGTTTTTCATGTAAAACAAAAATTGAGTGTTATAGCGATAAAACAAGCAAATCTTACGAAATAAGAGTAAAATTGAAAGATTTAAACTCTATTATAAATATTCCTATTAGAAAAGATATAAAATTTGTTGATTTTATCACTAAAGAGCCGCTGGTTTTTGATAAAAAAACTAAGGAGGCGACAATTATTAAAAACGGCGAATATACTTATATAAACGATAAAAAAGCGCTTTCGCCGATTTCGGTTTTTTCGGAAAAAAACAAAATGATAAAAATAAACGACAGATTTTACTTTGGGACTATTACAATATATCCCGAAAGCTCGATTACAGTTATCAATTCTATACCGATAGAAACTTATCTTTTATCGGTTTTGCCGTCGGAGATACCGGCGACTTTTAAAATTGAGGCGATGAAAGCTCAAGCTGTCATAGCGCGAACCTATTCGATCTACTTTTTAAGAAAAAATGTCGACAATAATTTCGACGTCGACGACTCGACAAACTATCAGGTTTATAAAGGTTTTAATAACGTAGAGGATAAATACCTGAAAAATATTTTTTCGGCAGTTAAAAGCACCGAGGGCAAAATAATAACTTACAACGACGAACCGATAATCGCGTATTTTCACAGTAATTCCGGCGGCAAACTGAAAAGCGGGCTGGAATATTTCGGCAAAAATTCCGATTATCCTTACCTTGCGGCGAAAGACGATCCTTATTCAATAGATTCGCCGGGATATAACTGGACTTACGACCTATCGATGGATCAATATAAAACTCTGTTTAAGACCGATTCTAATCTTTCATACGACGCTATTTCTTTCAACGATTCGGGTTATGCGGACAAAATAAAAATTGACAACGCCGAATACAACTCTAAATTATTCAGAAAAACCGTCGGTTATGCAAAATTAAAAAGCGAAACTTTTAAAATTGAGATTCTTGACGATAAAATCATATTTAACGGCTACGGCTACGGTCACGGAGTCGGTATGAGCCAATGGGGGGCAAACTCAATGGCTAAGCAGAATTTTGACTATAAAGATATAATTGAGTTTTACTATCCAAATACGGAGCTGGGATACTATTAAAGTTTTTTCGCCTTAAAACAAATATCTCTTAAGTATCTCTATAAAAACATAATTTTTCGCTCTTTGTATTATTCGTTCTCTGCTTCCGGTAAAATTTTCTCTTTTTACTATCGTTTCATTCTCAAATATAAATCCAAAATAGACCAGACCGACGGGCTTGTCGTCCGATTCGGACTCAGACGCGGCTACTCCCGTTATCGACGCCGCAATATTTGTATTAAATATGGGTTTTAATCCTTTGACCATCTCTTCGGCGGTTTGAGGCGATACCGAGCCAAATTTTGTTAAAGTTTCGGATTTAACTCCTAATAATTTTGTTTTTATCTCGTTTGTATAAGCTACTACGGAGCCTTTGAAGAATTCGGATACTCCCGGATTTGATACCATATCTCCGGATAGCGATCCGCCCGTCATTGATTCCGCAAAAGAAATTGTCAAATTTTTATTTTTCAACAACGAATACGCTATGCTTGACAACGGCTTATCTTCAGTCCAAAATATACCGTTTTTGTTAAATATATCTATAACTTTTCTGACGACGGGCAGAGAAATTAAATCTACTTTTTCCTGATTTTCAAACATTCCGGTAATATGTATCTCAACCCACCCCTCTTTATTGAAATAATATCCGATATCAAATCCGTCAAATTTTATATCTTTAAATATGTCGGCTATATCGCTCTCTCCGATATTGTATAGTCTGAATATTTTTTCAAAAAAACTTCCCTTTATCATATTCATTTGGGACAGCTTATTTACAACGAAAGAATTTACCATCGGGATATTTTCTCTCGGCGGTCCCGGTAATAAGAAATATAAAGTCTTCTCTTTTTTATAAAATATTCCGGGAGCCGTCCCGTTTAGATTATCAATGCTTTCCGCTCCGGCAAAAGTCGTCGCCTGCTTTTTGTTTGACTCGGCTATTTTCCTGTTGATCCTATTAAAATATAATTTGATTTTACTCCATAGCGCTTCGTCAAATATTAATTTAGTTCCTAAATATTCGGCGCACGCCTCTCTGGTAATATCGTCGTCGGTAGGTCCAAGCCCGCCGGATAGAAAGACTATATCGGTGTCTTCGCAATACTTCAAAGCGCCGACTATTGAAGAGACGTCGTCGCGAACCGCTACGCTTTTTTGTAAAACGACGCCGATCTCTTTTAATTTTTTGGCAAGAAAATTCGTCGTGGTATCGTAAATATTTCCAAGCAAAATCTCAGTTCCGATAGCAATAAATCCGGCGCTTATCATATTATCCTCTTACTCTCTTTAAACGCTCAATATAATAATAATTTTAATATTTTTCAATATTTTTAGTAAATTGTTCCTAAAATCTTTTTTTCAGAGTCGTAGGTCGGAATTTTGAAAATATGAGCGGGCGCGGCAGTATAAAGTTTAACGCGCTCTTTTAAACTTCTTTGAAAAATAAGTTTTTTTACGCCAAGTTTTTCTACCGCCTTTGTCGGATCGATCGCATAATAAGTCCCTTTAAATTTAGCAAAAACCATAGCGTGTCCTTATAAGGATTAGGCGGTTTGATTTCATCATCGCCGTAAAACGCCTCTTCATGATAAATTTTGATATTTTTATTTTTCGACTTTTTTTTCAGACTAATCAATTCCATATCTTTTGTCAGGCGGTAAATAATCTCTTTTCTGAGAAAAAGCGAATATATTTTAATATACGTCTTGTCGTTCCGATTATACAACTTCAACGCGACGCCTTTTAATCTATACGGAGAGTTATATATTTTAAAAGTCGCTATCTCGCCGATTTTGATGGACGCTAAAATATCCGAATAATCGCCGGTCATAAATTTTTACTTCTCTTTATACGGATATAGATGTAAGAACTTTAGATTTCTCATATTTTTTAGTTCTTCCGGAACGCTTACAAGCCGGTTGTTAACCAAATCTAACGTTCGAAGATTATATAGTTTCTTAATTTCAGAAGGAATTGTTTTAATAAAATTATTTCTCATCTCAAGAGTTTCGAGTTCCGTTAAATCTGTCAATTCTAAAGGAAATTCTTCCAAATTATTATCTGAAAAACCAAGATATTTCAATTTAGGAAGTTTAAATATGAATTCCGGAACCTCGGTTAATCCGTTATCGTTCAACATAATACTTTCCAGACTTATCAACTTTTCCATACCTTTTGGGAATTTCCTGATATTATTCCCCCTCAAATCGAGACGTTGCAAATTTGTTAAATTTATAAAATTATCCGGCAACTTTTTAAGCGCATTCTCCCGCAAATCCAAATCGGTAAGCCCCGATAAATCTCCTATTTCTTCGGGAAGCGACTTGATTTTGTTATACGACAATTGTAGATATCTCAATTCTTTTAAATTTCCGATCTCTTTCGGAACGGTTTTCAGTTCGTTTTTGTAGAGCCATAAATCTTTGAGATTGACCAGCTTTCCGATACCGCTCGGCAAAGTTTCAAGTTTGTTGCATGTCGCGGTTAATGCTTCTAAATTAGTCAAATTTCCGATCTCGTCGGGTAAGTACTTTAGATTATTCTGCGTTACGTTGAGCTTCCTAAGCGATAATATTTCGCAAACCTCCACCGGAATTTCAAGAAGTTTTATTGCCGAGAAACTCTCGCCGGTTAATCTCAACTCTTTGATTCCGTCTTCGGCGTTTTTCTTAAATCTCGCTCTCAACTTTTCTCTCTGTAACTCTATAATATATTCGTTTATTTCTAAAGATTTTGGGACTTCTTTCGGTTCGATATTTTTTATAAGAACGTCCCGGTTTTCCGGCGTAGAATTTTTAAGCAACTCGATCGCTTGATCGTTTAGATTACCGCATAAATAATATCGTATAAGCGCCTTCGAAATATTTTCTACAACTTTGATATTGGAATCGTCTAGACGTTTTTCTATATGCGGAATTATCCCGGCAATCGGAGCCCATAATTTCTCATTTAACGAAGGATCTTTTCTGTTTTTATTTAAAAAAATATTTATCAGGCGATAGACAATATCCGAAGCGTAAATTCTATTCTCTTCATTTTGATTATCCAGCTCTTTCATAACGACCGGGATAGTTTTTATAACGTCCGCTTTTTTCTCGGATTTATAAACTATCGTCCTCGCCGCGACAATTCTCACCTCTTCATATTCGTCCGACAGCATCTTTTTTAAAACCGGATAAACCGAATCGATTTTACAGTTAAGCCGAGTTAGAGTCCCAGCCGCTTCCTGTCTTATATCTTTATCGCTATTCTGCAGAAGTTCGGCAACCTTATCCCATCTTCCGCTCTTTGCAAAGAAGTAAGTCAAAATATCCGCCGCCGCCCATTTAGCTTCTTCATATTCAGATTTTAACGTTTTTTCTAAAATCGGAAGATAATCGGTAATATCCGGCATTTTAAAGGGCGACATAACGGCGTCTCTGATTAGAAAAAGAGACTCCAATTGAGTTTTATCGTTTTTATGGGAAATAATATCAAAAATCGCCGGCAAAGTTAATGAAATATCCTGATTATCCCCCTGAGCGGCGCGAATTGTCCGGAGAGCCGATATACGAACTTTTTCGTCGCCGTCGAAAAGCAACGCGGCAAGAAACGGCATAGCGTACTCTATATTTCGCTCGTCTCTATCCTGAACCATATTTGGAACGGTAACGTCTGCTAAAAAATCCAACTCCCTAATTTTTTCTTCGTTAGTAGCGTCGATAAGTTTTTCTTTTATTTTTTCAAAATTTATAATTTCCAAAGTACTATCGCCTTTTTTTACTACTCCCGAATATCGAGCCGAGAACGCCCCGAACGATCGTTTTCCCTATAGGCGAATTTGCTATCTTCAACGCTTTATCAAGATAGTTTACCTCTTTCTTCGGGGCGCTCTTTGTCTTTTCAACCGACTTTTTTTCTTTCTCCTTATTCTCCTCATTCTCCGCGTCGGCGACGCTTTTTTTATTAAGTATCTCATAAGCCGACTCTCTATCGACGGTTTTTTCGTAAGCGCCGTAAACGACGGACTTCTTGATAATCTCGTTTCGTTCGTCGACGCTAATCGATCCTATCCGGCTTCTTGGCGGCAGTATAAACGCTCTCTCGACTATCGACGGCGCGCCTTTCTCCTCCAAAAACGATACTAACGCCTCGCCCACCCCAAGTTCGGTAATCGCCGTTTCAACGTTTATCTTCGGATTCGTCCGAAAAGTCTCGGCGGCCGCTTTTACCGCTTTTTGGTCTTTGGGAGTATACGCCCGTAAAGCGTGTTGAACTCTGTTGCCCAACTGTCCGAGAATATTTTCAGGAATATCGATAGGATTTTGCGTTATAAAATAAACTCCCACCCCTTTTGATCGAATCAATCTGACGACCTGCTCGATTTTCTCCAGCAAAACTTTCGGCGAGTCGCTAAACAACAGATGCGCTTCGTCGAAGAAAAACACCAACTTTGGCTTATCCATATCTCCAACTTCAGGCAGATTCTCAAAAAGTTCGGATAGTATCCACAATAAAAACGACGAGTATGTACGCGGAGAAGTCATGAGTTTGTCGGCCGCCAAAATATTAATAACCCCTTTTCCGTCGGAATCGGTCTGTATCAAATCGTCGATATTCAGCGCGGGCTCTCCGTAAAATATATCGCCCCCTTGCTCCTCGAGCGTTATCAATCCTCTTTGGATAGTCCCGACGCTCGCCGGCGAGATATTCCCGTAAGTATTGATAAATTCTTTGGCGTTGTTTCCGACATAAAGGAGCATAGCTTTAAGGTCTTTAAGATCCAACAGCAACATATTTTTATCGTCGGCGATCTTAAACGCCAAAGTTAATACGCCCGTCTGGGTATCGTTTAGGTTTAACAGCCGGCTGATAATTAACGGTCCCATCTCGGTAATCGTAGTCCTAACCGGATGCCCCTGCTTGCCAAAAACGTCCCAAAACTGTACCGGAAATCCGCCAAATGAAAAACCGTCCAAGCCGAGTTTCTGAATCCTCTCTCGCATTTTAGGAGAATCGACGCCGGCTTTGCTAATACCGGCCAGATCCCCTTTCACGTCCGCCATGAAAACCGGCGTCCCAATAGAACTAAAATGTTCCGCCAATACCTGCAAAGTTACGGTCTTCCCCGTCCCGGTCGCTCCGGTTATTAATCCATGTCTATTAGCCATCTTGGGTAAAAGATAACACTCCTTCTCCCCTTTTGCGATCAAAAGTCCGTTGTTATTTTCCACTATTTTCCCCCAATTTTTTGTTTTTTATTTCTCTGATTATTACGCGTATAAAAGTTTACGACCTTTAGGTATCGAAATTTCTCTCCCCAACTCTTTTGCCGTTTTAATATATCTCTAAGCCGTAACCTGGTTTTTGATTTTAAACAATTAAACAAAAAAAGTCAACTATCGGTTGCCGTCAAGTAAATTGCGTCCGGTATTATATCCGGTCGGTTTTTTGAAGAGAAAAATGGGCGCATATGAATTCTTGTGGAAAAGAAATTGACACATATGAGCCAAAAGCGCGACGACAATTATCGCGTTAAAATGAAATCGACGCATATGTGTCATTTTTTTTTAATCAGTAAATTATTTATCATTTTCTAAAAATTTATCCAAATTTTTGTAAAGAGTTTTCTACTTTTAGTTGTTATATATATAAAAGAAATATTAAAGAAAAGAGGAGAAAACTTTATGAAAAACAAAAAACATTTATTTCACTTTATAGTGTCAGAATTTATGAATACCAATGTTATAAACTTTTTGCTAAAAGAATTTAAAATTAATACGTTTAGCGAGTTATTTGAAACTATGTTTCGCCTTATTGATAAAAAAATCCCAAAAATGAAGAGAATAATCGGAAATTGCCGCTCCGAATATGCCGTTATAGACAATACCGACGATAAAAGGTTGGATAAATATCTTAGAATCAGCGAAGCGGACTACCTTCGAATAAAAAGATGGCATTCTTTGTATAACGAATTCGGTATGGCTTCAACAGTTCGAGATATTATAATGTTTTTCTATAATGGCGTCGTTCAATACGGGTTGGAAGAATTCCTTAAGATTGTTGGTAAGAAATTGAAGCTTGATAAATTGAAAAACGACTTTTTGGATAAAATGACACAACTGTTAAACATCAACGCTCGAAAACAGCTATTATACGCCCTCGTAATCGAGAATTATCCCAAATACGTCTACTCTACGTAAAAACCGACGGGGCGGATACGTTAGTTATTGAAAAAATCTGAAATTTTATTTTTTAGTTCGACGATTCCAAATTTATTTTTAACGGATATACAGACGCCGTCCGAATATGATTTAAAAGCGTTATTGAAGTTTTCCAGTAGGTCGATTTTATTATAGACTTTTAAAGCGGGAATATGACGAGCCGATATTTCTTCGAGGACTTTCTCGACAGACTCTATATTACTTTGCATATTTGGCGAAGAGGCGTCGATAAGGTGAAGTAAAAGTTTTGAGTCGAGGACGTCGTCTAAAGTCGATTTGAAAGAGACGACCAAACTGTGCGGAAGATTGCTAATGAATCCGACCGTATCGCTTAGTAAAATCGAAAGATTGTCGTTAATATAGACCTTTCTTACTGTAGAATCTAACGTCGCAAACAGCATATCTTCTACGAATAAACTTGATTTAGATAATAGATTCATTAATGACGATTTGCCTGCGTTCGTATAGCCGACAATGGATACCAGATTTTCGTTTTGACGGCGTTTTCTTCTGTTTTGAGCCTGTTTATCCACATTTAATAACTTTTTTTTTATTTTAATAATCTCTTCTTTTACCATTCTTTTGTCAAGTTCGAGTTGTTTTTCGCCTTCTCCTCCTCGAAGCCCGATTCCTCCTTCGACTCTCGAAAAGTGTTCCCATCTGTTTCGTAGTCTTGGAAACATATATTCTAACGACGCGAGTTTGACTTGTAATTTGGCTTCGTTTGTTACCGCCCGTTTGTTAAAAATATCCAAAATAATTTCCGTTCTGCTGAAAACGGGTTTTTCTAAAAGATTTTCGATATTTCTCTCTTGGATGCCCGATAGGTCTCTGTCAAAAATTACCGCGTTTATATCGTTATTTTTGATAAAATCTTTGATTTCTTCCAGTTTGCCCTTTCCAATAAAATAATTTGACTCTATTTTGTCTTTATTTTGTAAAAAGGATTCTTTTACGGATAATCCTAACGTTTTAGCGAGAAGCGCCAATTCCTCCAACGAGTAGTTTATACTCGTTATATCGTCTTCCGGAAGTTTGACGCCTATAAGAACTACGTCTTTTTCGCCTGAAAAATAAAACTTGCTTTCGGTCATATCAAAACTTTATCTCAGACCAAAGTTTGAATATTCCAAACGATTGTTGATTTCCAATCGGATTTATGGCGCCAAGCAATAGATACGGAGATTCTGCGGAAAATCCGACTTGAAGATTCTTTATAATATCAAATATAAATCCGGTTTCAAATCTTAATACGGAGCCTTGATTTAATTTTTTCCATTTCATAGGCTCTCCGTTAAGGACGTCGACCCACGCGTCTTTTTCATGATCGTATTGATATTTCAAATTAGTCTGAGAATCAACCATACGGGCGTTTTTGGCAAAACCGTATCCAAATTCAAGATAAAAATTTATCGAAGCGGGACCTTCCGGTATGTTGTCGGCAATAAACTCAGTTTTGAATATTTCGTAAAAGTATGTTTCGTTGAAAGATACGTATAAATTGGTAAAATGCAGCCGGTTTGATACTTTCAACCTAAAAATATCGCCAAAAAGATTTCTCGAATCGAATCCCGCAATAAAACTGAAAGAGAAAACATGGTTTTCATAAAGCTGATCGAGTTGTTTTACGCTATCGTTTCCGACTCGAAGAAAGCCGTTGACTCCATTTTTGAATGAGTACAAAATTGGGAATTTAAAAAATAATTTTTTGTCCATAATCGTCAGTTCCGGGAAAACTGAAAGCATTGTAGCGACTTGGCTTAGAGCGAAGAACGTATTAATGTTATAGTTGAATTCAAGTTTGAATTTGTCGGACTTGCCGGTAGGAAGATTGAATTCAAACGGCAAACTGAGCCCCGCGGCGAACGTCGACCAGCCGTAATCGTAATCTTCCGTCGTATTTGTCTGAAATGCAAAGCTTAGACTTAATTTTGGATAAAAATTAAATTTGTTAGTGGAAATGTTGATCGATCCCCTGAGAAAGAAACCGTAATCTATTATAGAATCTTCAAAAAATCTAGGATCAAAGGCGTCTTTTGAAGCCCCGCCGCCGTAAACCGAGAAGGCAAAGTTTTTGGAAAGTCTGTCTTCGTATCCCATAGCAAATCCGTGGGGACGTTGATTATATCTTGAATCGTTAAGGTTTTCGCGCAACATCGCGTTAGACCACAATTGAACTCCTTCGGATATTCCGCTTTCGGCGGGGCATTCCCGACTCTTTCCTTTTAAGTATGGAACGCTGTTAATATCAAACGAGTAATATAAATTTGAATATTCTCCGTCGATCGACGTATCGGCAAAATAACCGTTATTAAAGAATTTATGATTTAGCGTCATAGTATCTACCATTTGATTTACGCCGTAATACTCGTGGACTTGAGTTATATCGCTGTAATCAAAAAAGAAGCCCGTTCCAGCTATTTTTGACACTCTGGCTTGATCTATAACAAGCTGAATATTTCCAAATAAAACGTTTGTTCCGTTTTTATCGTATTTTGGAAAGTAAACCGAGACTTTTTTACCGGTATCGTCGGTCGCGTCGACTAAGTACCAGCTTCCGCGAGGCATTAATTGCGATATGCCTAAAGACTCAAATTTTAATTTAAAAATTATTTCAGTGCCGTCGTCGCTTTTAGATAAACTGTTATGAACGACCCGATTGCCTAAGTTCATCTTAAATTTAACGTTGTTTTCAAAATCGAAGCCGTTTGTAATAGGCATTTTTGTATTGAGAACCGGAGCTTTTTTGGGTTCTCCGTTAACCGCCCACAAACTAACTCCCCAAATAACTTTTGTCGAGCCTTCAAACAGAAAGGAGAACCAATTATTTCTCTCCTTTAAAATATTCAACTCTTTTTTTATGTTATCCATTTCGTTTTTAAGTTTTGAATAATCATCGTCGGTTAAGTCTTCGCTAAAAATCGGCGCGATAGTAATCAAAATTAACAATATAGTAAAAAAATGTTTCATTCAAACCCCTCTTTTATTATAAATCCCTATTTTTTTTCAATTCATTTTATATCTAATAGTTATCGATAAACTACGTCTTTTTTGCATATTTAATCTTTATAAGAAATGCCGTTTTCTTTTAAGACATAATCGAAAAAGACGGATACGGACGCGATAATCGAGTCGTCAAAAACGTTAAGGTCCTCGTTTACGATCATGTTGTAGTTATTTCTAAAATAGAGTTGTCGTTTAAAAACGTTAAACAAAACGCCGGCGTCTGATGCGACGGTTAGAACGACGCTGTCGATCGTATTACCGACATTTTTTTTAATATCGACCGTAAGATCGTAATCCGTCTGCTTGTAGGATAATTTAAACGACTCGTAATTTTCTTTGAATTTCTGAGATATAACCGCCAAATCCGTATTGTCGTTATAAATCTTGAACGTTTTTCTGTCAAAGTTATCGGGAGCTCCGTTGGAAAAGTAGAGTTTTTCGTTTTTTTTAACGTCGTTAATTATATAAATATCCTCAAATAACAACGCTTTTTTTGTAATTTTAAATAAAGTTCCGTCAATTTTGTCTTCCGGCGAAAAAAAAACTCCGTATTTGGTTGTAAAAACGTTAAACGACGGAATAAATTCAAAAACCGATTGAACCATAACCATACTTTTTTCAGATTTGAAGGTCGGTTCTATCAAGTTCTTATTTTTTAGGTCTACGTATCCGCACCCCTGAATAATTATGAAAATTACAAGCTGTATGATAAAATATTTTAACTTCATATATACTGCCGCAAAAAAACTACAAAAAGGTATTTTATCATAAAATATTTATTATTGCAAGCGTCGCTTCTTAAAATTTGCGCCCCGCCGTTTTCTTGGCGGCGGGGAAATAAATTGACACATATGGAATATTTTTTTTAATTAGTAGAATTATTTGTTATTTATTAAAATTTATTCAAATTTTTGTAAAGCGTTTTCACTTTTTAGTTGTTATATATGTTAAAGAAAAGGAGAAAACTTTATGAGAAACAGAAAACATTTGTTCCATTTTATCGTGTCAGAATCTATGAATAAGAACGTCATAGATTTTTTACTAAAAGAGTTCAAAATTAATACGTTCAGTAAACTGTTTGAAACTATGTTTCGCCTTATTGACAAAAAAGTCCCAAAAATGAAAAGAATAATAGGGGATCATCGCTCAGAATACGCCGTTATAGACAATACAGACGATAAAAGGCTGGATAAATACCTTAGGATCAGCGAAGCGGATTATCTTCAAATAAAAAGATGGCATTCTTTGTATAACGAATTCAGTATAGCCTCGACGGTTCGCGACATTATACTGTTTTTTTATAACGGCATCGTAAAATACGGGTTGGAAGGATTTCTTGAGCTTGTTGGTAGGAAATTGAAGATTGATAAATTGAAAAATGATTTTTTGGGTAAAATGACACAACTGTTGAATATCGCCGATCAAAAACGCTTACTATACGCCCTCGCAATCGAAAATTATCCCAAATATACATAAAACTATTTTTTCTCCAACTCCAAAAAACTGATGGGGCGCTTATTATTAATTATTTTTCTTGTTAAATTTAAAACAAATAGGTATAATTTACTCGCTTTTTCAAATAAGGTATTTTTAACGATAAGGAAAATTAGATTGACGTCAGAAGAGCTTTTGAAATTCCTCATTTCTTCTAACCATGATATTGCAAAACTAATCCCAGAGCGCGGGATGGATTACGAAGATTTATGTTCTCTTTACATTTTGGACTGTTCGCCGGTAATAAATTCTATAGATGAAATAAAATTAATACCAAAAAAATTAGCAAACGTCGCAGAATCGGAGTATTGCGTTACAAACGATTTCTCTCCGGCGATTATTGAAGAATGTTGCTCGTACGGGTTTTTTCCAATGGCGCTAAAATTGTGGAATAGTCATTTTCTTACCGTTAAATATCATTTGTATAAAAGTATAGTAGAATTTGATACTCTTCATATCCCAAAAAGCGTTCGACGTTACGCTAAAAACATGCGTCTGACTTTTGATAAAAACTTCGATCTTTGTATCGATAATATTCATAGAATTTACGGACTCAACTGGTTATACCCCCCTTTAGTCGAAGGGTTAAGGGCGCTTCATCTTGGTAAAACTTTTAAAATCGGAGTACATTCTGTAGAACTTTGGGAGGGAGACGAATTAATTGCCGGAGAAATAGGATTCATCGTTCGAAACGTCTATACGAGTCTGTCCGGGTTTTATCTTAAAAATTGCGCCGGCAATATCCAGATGTCCGCTTTGGGGCTTTTTTTAAAAGCCAACGGATTCGCATATTGGGATCTTGGCATGCCCCTTCCTTATAAGCGTAAATACGGCGCCGTAAACATGAACAGAGTTGAATACGAGAAATTATTCGATAAAACGCCGCTCGATTTATTAAAATTTCCAAGCGACGAGATAGATATAGAATCTTTTTTTTGTTAAAACGCTTAACATAAAGTTTAAAATCGCAATAATGAAAATTATCGTATCCTGTCAGTTTTTTGGGGAATAAAAAATATTTGTTTCATATGTGTCATTTTTTTTGAGACAGACTCGCGTTATCCATTTCCTTACCCCAAAAAACCGACGGATTACAAATTATCTTCTATTTTCGCCGTCTCGTATCAGCCGTATTGCGTCCGAAAGAAGGAAAAACAGTATCTCTTCGTCCGACAGCGCTCCGGCGTTTAATAGATACCGTTTATCTCCGAAGCCGCTTTTTATCAAACCGATTATATATCTTTTGTCAAAATCCAGAGATAACAGATCCTGTCCCGCATTTTTTGAACGGGTTCCGGACAATTTAACTTTATCTAAAAACAGATCAAATTTGTAATAATCAAAACTTTCGAAAATTGATCCTTCAAGCGTTTTATCGTTGAATAATATTTTCCATATTTCCGTATTATTTTGTATAGTTATATCGCCGGATACGATCGCTCCGTCGTAAGAAGCGTCTATATTATATTTGTTGTTTTTAAAATAAATATTTCCCGTCAAAATTTTTTCTCCGATTTTAAAATCAATAAAATGACGGGAGTATTTATTGATAATATTTCCGGTTATCAAAACGCCGTTATATTTAAAATTATAGTCCCATCGCGTTAAACCAAATTTGATATAACCGTATAGATTATAATTTTCAATTTTTTCTTCTTCAACAAAATAGTCTTCTATCTTTGTTTTGGTAGAGACGCAAGAAAATAGAAGCAATAGCGCTATCGGTAAAAAGAATGTTTTATTCATAACGGAATATTATTATTATTAACAATAATTGTAAACATTAATATTAAATTTAAGCAAAATAATTCAATAAATCGGATTTAATGATTATTTGTCCTCTAAAATATTGACTTTATGCAACTATGTATTATAATTACTTATAAATAGGCCGCTATACAGAGACGATGGAGAATTTTTATGAAACGAATATTTGCTATTATATTTTGTTTTTTATATTTAGCTCTTGCAAGCGCGGTAGACAACTCTCCTCTTTTTATTATATGGACTGCCGAAGGTTATTACGGATTTATAAATAATTCCGGAGAAATAGTTATTCATCCAAAATTTAGTAACGCCGGAAATTTTTCGGAAGGACTCGCCGCAGTCGCTCTTGACGGAAAATGGGGATATATCAATAATAACGGAAGGATTGTAATTAATTGTCAATTTGACCAAGCCGGACCCTTCATGCAAGATTTAGCGGCGGTCTCAATAGGCGGAAAGTGGGGATATATTAACAAAAAAGGAGAATTTTATATAAAACCGCAGTATAACGAAGCGGGCAATTTTTCTCAACGTTTAACCGCAGTTCAAGTCGGAAAAAAATGGGGATATATAGACGCTTACGGCAACTCGCTTATTAAACCGGAATTTGACGAAGCGTACGAATTTTCCAAAGATTTGGCTCTGGTAAGAATCGGGAAAAAATGGGGATATATCGTCGATACGGGCTCGATAATTATCGCCGTTAAAGGATTTGAGGACGCTTATAGTTTTTCAGAATCCGGATTAGCCCCGGTAAAAGATAAAGGGAAATGGGGATACATAAACGTTATAGGAGAAATGGAGATAAAACCTCAATTCGATGCGGCGGGTTCTTTTAGCGAGAATTTAGCTCCCGTTCAAATCGGTTCCCTCTGCGGATACGTTAACAAGAGCGGTAAAATAACAATTACTCCTCAATTCGATTCCGCCGGTATATTTTCCGAAGGTACGGCGCCGGTTAAAAGAGACGGTAAATGGGGGTTTATTAATAAAAAAGGCGAAATAATAATAAATAATCAATACAATTTGGTTTCAAACTTTAAAAACGGCCTTTGTTGGTGGATTAAAGAAGATAATTGGGGATATATAGATAAAAAGGGAAATACCGTTTGGCAAATGTACGACGACAAAATGGATATAAATTCTAAAACTATGAGCGCCGCTCTAAAAGCTTACGAAGATTTGGAAGAAGAGATCAATTCGTTATATAAAGACGTCGAGGAGATTGGACCTAAACAACAGCTTGAGAAATATAAAAAATAAATTCTCAAATCGGCTTCCCGACTTGGCTTCCCTAGTTTTTTGTCTTTATTCCTATTAATATCATCGTTATCCCTACGATTATTGCGACTATGGAGATTGTAATATGCGTCGAAAAATTAGCTTTGTAAGGAAACGCTCCAAGTATATTCGATTTATTAGGATCGCTTTTTAAATAGCGGATTTTCACAATGGAGTTTTCAGGATGTTCGTCCCAGAAATTTTTAGGAACTTCCGAGCTTAGTTCAAATTCCCGCTCTGTTTGATCCAGATACTTTACTTTGAGCCAATAATTAAACGATACCTCTTTGCTGGTTCTAGACGTAAATCTTTCATAAACGACGGCGTCCGCGACGATTCCTTCCGACATAAATTTTTTTTCGCGGAAAAAATTGCTTAACGTAACAAAAATGAATACCGCTCCCGATATCGATATAAATAATCCTATAATTAATAAATTTTTCGCGTTCATCTTAATTCCTTTTATAAATTTTTGTTTTATTATCGACCAAATAGACTCTTTCGGCTCTGTCGGTTTTTTCTAAGCCGTTATTGTCGATATAAGCTTCTTTATAAATGTCGCAACATTTGTAAAAAATATCTACAAAATCTTCAAGATCGTAAATTTCAAGATATTTATAATAAATTTTTTCATTCTCGACTAAGTTTTTAACTTCATTCGGAATAATATTTTCAGCAAATTTATCGTAAATCCTCAGCATAGACGGTCTTAATCCCGTGTACCAAGCCGCGCCGAGCATTATAGGAGTTAACCTTTTGTATTTATTGAGGTAAAACACCACAAATATTCCCGTCATTTCCGTTAATCTTTTTAAAATGTCAAATTTAGTTTGAGTATAGTAATACGGCGACCATTGCGTCTCGTAAACAATATCTCCGTTAGTTTTAATAGATTTGCGATAGCCTATTTCGTTTGAGCGCATAAATATTCCTAATTACTTAATTCCTTCGCTATGTCCGTCCCTTTTTTTACGGCTTGCATAACGGCGCTTCTGAAAGAGTTCTTTTCAAGTACAGATAAACCGTTTATTGTCGTTCCGCCGGGAGAAGTTACCATTTGTCTGAGTTCTTCAATTGTTTTATCTCCGCCAACCATTTTGATAGAGCCGTAAACGGTTTGGACGGCAAGTTTTTCCGCCGTTTGACTTGATAATCCCGACAAAACGCCTCCTTGAATGAGAGCTTCTAGAAATACAAAAAGATAAGCCGGTCCCGATCCGCTAAGACCCGTTACGGCGTTCATCAACGCCTCGTCGACAATCTCGATTTTTCCTATCCCTTTAAAAATATTTTCTACAAATAACTTTTTTTCGTCTGCAAATCCTTTTGAAAAAGATATAGCGCTCATCGACTCCCCAATCAAGGCGGGAGTATTTGGCATCGCTCTGGCGATCTGTCTATCTGCTCCAAAAAAATCCTGAATTTTCTTAATAGTAATCCCCGCCATAATCGAGATAATCGTTTGGTTTGGAGTAGTAAATTCTCTAAGTTTATTCATCGTTTGATCGTTGTCAAAATTTTTAAAAATTTGAGGTTTTACCGCCAACGCTATAATATCAAATTCTTTTAACGAAGCGTCTATATCGGCGTACTCCATAACGTTGAATTTCTTAATAGCGGCTTCTTTCGTTAATGAATTAACTTCATAAATATAAATATCGTTCGGAAGGGCGGTATTGGACCTAATCAGTCCGCCGATTATAGCCTGCCCCATATTGCCTGAACCTATAAATAAAATTTTTTTCATTTTTCCCCTCACAATCGTTTGAATTCGATTTTATATAAAAAAGTGAATAATATCAAGAAATAATTTGAGCTAATAAATTTTTATATTATAGAAATAGCGTCCGTCGGTTTTTGGGGCGGAGGAGAAATTGACACATATGCATCGCGTCGATAACGCGCGACAATTGTCGCATAAAAAATCGACGCATATGTGTCAATTATTTTTTTATCTCCAAAAAAACCGACGGGAGTACATGGGAATATCATATTTTAATTGTTTTTATACTTAAAATATGTTATATTTATCGTAATTCTTTTTTTAATAAGAGGTTTTTAATAATTTATGAGCGATGGTAAATTAAAGAAATTAGGGTTGTTAGAAACTAATTACAAAAGAGCCGCTATAAACATCGGCAGATCTATTATCGACAAAATAGAACTTTCAGATACTGTAGAAAAACTTGAAAGAGAGATAGAATCGGCCGCAAACGACTACATAACGTTACTTAATAATTATAGAACTGAGAAGGAAAAATCGTCTATTAATTAATACACTCCTTAACGGCGTCCAGAAGCTCGCTAATTTGAAACGGTTTGGGTATTAGTTTCTTTATACCCGCCTCCATCATTAATAGGAACTGCGTGTTCTCAGCTCCGGGGTGCGCCGTTAAGATTATTGCCGGAGGAGCTTTCTTACCCTCCCTTTCTAATTTAATCTTTATAGACGTGTACAACTCTTGACCTGAAGCTTTAGGCATCATCATATCTAAAATTATCAGATCAATTTTGTTGTTTTTGATAATGTTTATAGAGTCTTCTCCGCCGTCTGATAAAAAAATCTTATACCCTTCGCCGGCAAGAATATCTTCCAATAAATTTTGAATATTGGTTTCATCGTCAACAACCAAAATATTTTTCATAATAGCCCCTGATTTTTTATTATTCATTATATTTCAATTTTAAAAAAAATACAAGCGGATTTGATAAAATAAATGACACAACTGTTAAATATCGCCGCTCAAAAACAGTTATTATACGCGCTCGCAATAGAAAATTATCCTAATTGCGTCTATCATACGTAAAAACTATAGAGATAAGCCGATAAAACAGATATGCAATTAATAAAAAAAGCGTTTGCCCGCAAAAACAAACGCTAATCAAGAAAGGTAATTTAATAACCGTTAACGTATTTATCTTCGGAAGTTTTTAACCGGCGCTTTAGCTTTTTTTAGCAAATTTCTTGAATTTATTTTAATTATTTATAGCGGTATTTGCAGGCGGCGATTATCCTTTTTTAAGGACATATTTCAGCATAGCGATAAACCACTCTTTATTATCGAGATTATCTAGATCGTAGTCCGTAAAATTTATTCCTGATAAAACGACTACTTTTCCAAAGCCAAAATTGTGAACTATTCCGGCGGAACGCTCCGAATAATTTTTTGAAATTAACCCTTTGACATTTGTCGTCTCTGAAAATACAATCAACGGTTTTACGTTATATAATTTATTTACCGGCAATCCGTTTAGAGAGACAAATTCTATGGGATTTTTAAGGTAAATCGAGTTTATAGAGTCGTCTTTGTCAAATTTTTCAATATTATTGAATACCGGGATTTTTGAGTCGTCTCTAAAATTATTCGTATCGTCTCCGATCGGAATCAGAGCGAATTTCTCGTCGACTCTAAATCTAACCGGAGAATATACTACTCTGAGAAGCTCGTTCATAAAAATTATAGGCGCTTCGGTGGTTTTATCGTTGTACCCTGCAAGAATTAATGTTCCGCCGTTATAAACATATTTATTCATAGAGATGAATAATTTCATATTTTGATCTATCAGATCAAAAACTTTATTTGGCGCCGTAACGACTACGGCGTCGTATTTTATTAATTCGTTGTAGTCGTCCGCTATCTCTATCGATTTTTCGACTCGAGCGTAATAATCGTTTTTATTCAGGCGTTCGACTATCTTATTCATGTCGTCTGCAAAAATATTTTTATGCGCCCCGTCGAATAATATTTTTTTTATTTCTTTATTTTTATTAATTTTTATCTGTCCGTTGAACAGAGTTTCGTTATGTCGGCATTGGATATTGATCGTTTCGTCTCCGGTATTATCAAAATAATAATCGACAGACAATTTCTTTTTTTCCCATTTTTTAAACGATAAATTTTCCCGATATAGATAATCTCCGTCCCCTTTAACCGTAACTTCCGCGTCGGACAAATTTTCCCCCGAGACGTTTTCAACGTTAAAAGAGATATTGACCCCGTTTCTTTTTTCAAAAGACAAAATCGGTTTTTCTAAAATATTATTGATAATCAACTTTTTTTCTTTTATCAACCAAATCGGAGCGGTAAACGCCGTATTGCCGTTTTCAAAATATATTTTCAAATAGTAGTATCTAAAAGAGTCCCCATTTTCAAATTTGCCTTTTTTTGTAAACGCTTTAACGTCCAAATCTTTATAAGCAAAAAGAATTTCATTGTTATTCGTAATAATTTCCGCCGATTTTATTTTTAAAGATGGGGATTTAACTTCGACGTAAAATTCAAATAAATTATTTTTGCCGTAAATTATATCTCCGTATATGTAATCGTTTATTTTAAAATCAATATATACGTCTTTATCAAAAGTAATATAGAAGTTTTTCTTATTGATGGAACTAAAAATGTCGTCTTTTTTTAAATTATCAAACCTCATATTTAAACGAAGGTTGCTGTTAATATTCCAGTCTGGTCCCAATACCTCGGAAGATGGAATGGGCGCTAATATGTATCCCCTGTCTATTAGCTCCATATATTTTTGAAGAGAACTTTGTATAAAACCGTCGTATTTTATAGAATAAACGTTAAACAAAACGTTTGCTTGAATTTCTCTAAATAGAGTTATATCTTCTTCGGCGTTTTCGGCGTATTTTCTATTACCGTTAGAATAAATAGACATCGTTTCGTTAAAATTGTGATAATAAAATTTATTATCAGAAACCGGAACCTCAATTAAATATTTGTCTCTTAATTTTTTTGCCGCGTTTCTAATGTTAATGCGAAAATCTTCCATCTCCTTATTATTTTCATCCGTAGCGATGATCCAGAAATCAAGATCGTTGTTATTAAAAGTTTGTTCAACGGTCTCTTTATTTATAAAAGTCGATTTGGAGTAGTTGCGTTCAAAAGTTACTATACCCGATAAAACGCTTTTTTTATAGTCAAGTTTAGTCCGCGAACAATTATTTGCTAATATAACAAACAATACGCATAATATTACCGGTAAAGATTTTTTCATATTTATTATAATCGACATTCCTAATAGTAAATATTATTTTACAAGGAAAATTTTATCTTAATTCTTATCTGCTTAAATAAATTAGAGACGCCGACGGAACAATTGAGATAAAGACTTGCCTCGTACAAACTGTTTGCCGCTAAATTTTTGGTTTGAATGATATAACCGACTTCTGCAGTTTCGTCCGTCATTGTAAAATTTGCCGTTACGACCTTGATGTAACTCTTGTCGGAGATAACTTCTATATCGACATCCTCGGCAATATCTTTATACAATACGCATTTCCCGTAATAGTCCCCGCCGCTTGCTATTGGCCCTATCGTTATCTCGTCGCTTTCGGGATATACCCGCATATTTGCTTTCTTAACGTCGTCCGCAGTTATAAAAAAATCGTCTCTGAACGGATCGTGTAAGAAGCGACATGAAAACAAAACAACCGCTATAAGCGCAACCGATAATACTTTTTTTTCCATACAACTATTATATCTCAAGTTTGCGTAAATTCATTCAATTATTCAAAAAAATCGTTTTTTAAGTACCTTTCGACGATTTTTTTGGCTTTTTAGCTTTTTCATAATACTTTTCCGCCCTTGCGTAATCTTTTTTTAATTCGTATATCTCGGCAATTTTTAGATTATTGTTGAAAGACCGAGCTATTCTCATAGCGGCGGCTAATTTGTTTTCTTTTATATAAAAATCTACTAATTTCACATGATTTTCTTTATTATCGAATAAATACGTATTATTATAAGCGACGGGAAGTTCGTTCATACTTTTTGCATAATTAGTTTCATCGTCAAAATAATTATAATACAACGCTTTTATGTTTTTATCCTGAGTATCTTTTAGCGTATGAAGATAATCTTCCAGATCCTTCTTCTCCTCTTCGCTTATAGGGTTATATGTCTCTTTTTCTTTTATGGAAGTAAATAAAATTTCTGCGTCGTTATATAACTTCAATTTTAATAAACATAATAGATATTCTTTACTGTAATAATCCATAATACTATATCGACGAGTTTCGAGCAAAGATTTTAAATAGAGCAGTTTTTCGTCTTCTTCGTTATCAAAATCGACGATTTTATATAAAAGCTTGATAATTAGATGAAAATATATAGAATCTTTATGTCTATCAGCTTTATAATCAATCTTCATAGCATCGACGTAACTTACCATTATTTTTATCGCATCTAGAGTAACGTTATTATTTAACGAAGTATCGATATATTTGGATAATTCGTCGCGATATTCTCGATCGGTAAAATAGAGAAGAGCTATATTGTCGTTTTTAAGTTTAATTAAAGTTTTAGTCGTCTCCTCTCTCATATTTAGCGCGCCGTATCTTACATACGCTTTTTTATAATCTCCTTCGGAAAAATATTTTTCCGCCTCGTTATAAATAATTTCTCCATTTTTATCGACGGATTTTTTTGTTTGTTTATTAAATACGAATTTATTAAAACATACAAGAGCGAGATTTAAATTTTCATTTTCGGGAATTTTTTCGACTTCAATTCCGGCTTCATAAAACGCGCCGCTAAGTTCATACGCCCTAAACAATCTAAAGTGATTTTCGGTCTCCTTATATTGTTCTATCGCAAGGTTCGTATAATCGTACGCTAAAAATAGATCGCCGGCCATATTTTTATCTCCGACTAACGAATTATAAACGGCGCTATCCAAGCTATTTTTTCTTGCTCTCTTTAAATTGTTTTCCAGTATTTCTCTATTATTTTGATCGATCTCTAAGAACTTGTTAAAATAAAAAAGCGCGTTCTCTACTTCTTTTTTTGACAGAGACAACTTCCCAAGGTTATAATAATCTTTTAACTCCTTATAACACTTATACAGCTCTTCGGTATTTCTCAATTTTTTGTATAACTTAACGGCGTTTGCATAATCTCCCGATTTGTAGTAGCATCGCGCGGCGTCCTCGTCTCTTTTTAATTTTTTATAATAACCGGCGGCGGCTTTATAATCCTGAATTTTCTCCGATATATCGGCTAATTTAGGTATATCTTTTTTTATCTTATAATAAGCCGCCATTTTCTTATAATTTTTCGCCTTTTCCCAATTCTTAAAAGCCGCCTCTATATCGCCTAGTTTTTCCCATTCGTCCGCCGCGTTATTGTGCTCGCCGTTTAACTCAAATATCTTTATCCTGCAAATTATCGCTTTATCTTCTCTATTCAAAAGTTTCCACATTTTTAATGATTTTTGATAATTTTCGGCGAGTTCGTAATTAATCGCGGCTCTCTCAAAATCTTTAAAATGTTCAAACAACTCAGCCGCTTTTACGTAGTTTTTTTCCGCTTCGTATATGTACGCTTCGGCTTGACTGCTTTTCTCAATATTTCCCGAATTTTTATAGCATTCCAGAGCCGCTTTATAGTGTTCTCTTTCAAAAAAATAGTCCCCTTGTTTTTCCCAATCTTTCGGCGACGATATTTTATTCCAGACTTCGGATAAAGCGACGGTATCGTTAGTTTTATAAATATGTTCTTCTAAGCTTTCAATTTTCCATATCTCCGATTCTTTTTCTCCGTCGTAAAATATTAAGTTAGTCCGCGCTCTGGTTGACGCCACGTAAAGCAGATTTATCTCATTTTTTATATACGGGGCGCGTTCTTCCGTATTTGCGCTATTATCTTCTATTTTTCTCCAGATATCTTTTGATTTTTTACCGTTTAAAAACTTCCAAACCAAAACGGTGTCAAATTCAAGCCCTTTGGCGTCGCTTATCGTAAAAATCAGTTCCGACTTCAATTCCCGTTTCAATTTCACCATCTCGTTCGAGTCCCTTACCAAAATTATTCGACCGGCGGATGAAATTTTAAGTTTTGACAACATCTCGGATTCTTTTATCTTATGTATTACCGCTATCGGCTTCCCGTTAAATTTATACTCTTCCCTATACTCCGTATTGGATATTCCGACAAGTTTCTGTTTCAGATCGAGGAGAGAGTTGGCAAATTTCACAATGCTTCCCACGCTTCTAAAATTCAATTTTAAAGGAACTACTTCGGGGACATTGACCCCCCTCTCAAAAAATTTATTTTTTACCTCTTCCCATCTAAAACCGCTGGGATTTATGATCTGTTTGGGATCGCCGGAGAAGAGAATGTTGTTGTAATCTTTTGCTAATTTAAATATAAGTTGAAGTTGAATTTCCGTAAAATCCTGAACTTCGTCGCATACGACCAGATCAAATTTAAACGCCTCGCTATCGTTTTTCTCTAAAAGGTCTAGAGCTATTTTGGTAAGGTCTATCTCGTCGCGCCTGTTTTCTTCGTTTAATTTATTCTGATAGTATTCGGCAAGAGCGTAAATATCTTTTCTGTCGTAAATAAAATTCGGAGCTCTCTTTCTACCGAGCGATCTGTATTCGTCGAACGAGAGAAGTTGAAACGTCAAGTCTTTATTTTTTTTATCTACCGTACTCAATATCTCTGAAAGTATGCTTTTAAACAACTCGGAATTAGAGTCAATGTTGCCTGCTAAATTTTGAACGAAAAGATCATAGTTATCTATTTTACATTTTCTGCAGACAAGATGGTTGATTTTGTCGAATATCGATAAATTTTTCAAACCCAACAGATAATCCGAAAGATCCTCCATGTTTTTTTTGGAAATTTGATTTTTTAATAATAAATTGAACAGTTTTTTAAAAATTATGACGTTTATTTGAGGTTTAGCCCCTTTTATTATCGCCCGTATCTCTTCCCATATCAACTCGGCGTCGTATTTGCCAGCTAGAGGGTTATTGCTTATTATCCCCTCAAATTCATGGAAATCGACGTATTTTTTCCAATCAAATTGGTAGTCAAAAGCGTTAAAAATTTCTTTGAGCGTCTCCTTAAACGTCAAAAATAAGGGGCGGCTTTTATTTTCCAAATCGCTGTTTTTTACCAGAGAGGAGTAAACGTCCTCGGAAAATCTTTTAAGATAGTTATTATATGTGATAAATACTCTTTTTTTGTCGATATAGGCGTTTTTCAGCAGAAAATATATGGAAATCGTCGTTTTACCGCTTCCGGCAGTTCCAGAAATAAGAATCGGAGGGGACATATTTAGTATATTTTCCTGATCGGACGTTAAAAATAGATAAAAATCAAGATTATCCGTAGTTTTTGTTCCAAAAAGGAGACGCTCCCACTCTTTATCAGATAAAACGTTCCATTTTTGCGGTCCGTAATCGTCGGACGCGACCTCTTCTATATTCTCTTGAGTAAAATACTCCGTTCCCAAATCGTCAAAATAAAATTCTTCGTTCTCTTCCGTTTCCGCCTCTTCAAAATTTAGGAAAGGGGCGTTCTCCGGAATTATCAAATTTGCGTTTTTCGATATATCGTCGTGTTTGCTGACGCCCCATATATAGATCGCCGTTTTCTCTTTATGGCGTCCGATTGTAAAAAGAACTCTATCCGCCTTATTCAAACGCCCCTCGAATATAACTTTTTTGGAGACCCCTTTTAGTTTTTTTACCTTTAAGCCGGAATCCCATATTCCGGTAGCTAAAAAATCAAATTTATCTTTTATTCGATCCGCTTCGGCGCGGGGCAGATTTAACAGATGATCTTTTAATATGTTATTAATTAATAAAATAAATTCCATAAATTATAAAACGAAGTTATTCATATCGTTTTTTATAAAATTTACCAATTGATCTATCTTTATCCTCTCCTGCTTCATCGAGTCTCTGAACCGCAAAGTTACCGTATCGTCTTCCTTTGTTTGATAATCGATCGTTACTCCGTACGGCGTGCCTATTTCGTCCTGGCGTCTGTATCGCCTGCCGATAGCGCCTGATTCGTCGTAAAAGGTCGTCCAATATTCGCGCAGTTCTTCTTCGATCTTACGGGCGATATCCGAAAGTCCGTCTTTTTTCATCAACGGAAATATTCCGACCTTTATCGGCGCGATTTTCGGGTGAAATCTCAAAACTACTCTAGTCTCCCCTTCGACCTCCTCTTCGTCGTATGCGTCGAGCAAGAACGCTAAAGTTGCCCTATCCGCGCCCGCCGCCGGCTCGATAACGTAAGGGTGGTATCTCTCCTTGGTCTGTTCGTCAAAATAAGCCATATCTTTACCGCTGTGTTCTTGATGAGTCTTTAGATCGAAGTCCGTTCTGTTGGCTATTCCTTCCAATTCGTCCCACCCCCAAGGATAGAGATATTCAACGTCGGCGCACGCTTTTGCGTAGTGAGCCAATTCGGACTTTTCATGCTCTCTTATCCGCAAGTTATCCTTTTTTATACCGTATTTCATATACCACTCGTATCTATTATCGATCCAGTATTTATACCACTTTTCATCCTCGTCCGGAGGAACGAAAAATTCCATCTCCATCTGTTCGAACTCTCTCGTTCTAAACGTGAAGTTGCCGGGGGTTATCTCGTTTCTAAACGATTTGCCGATTTGACCGATGCCAAACGGCGGCTTTAATCTGGAACTCTGCTGAACGTTTTTAAAATTTACAAATATGCCTTGCGCCGTCTCCGGTCTCATATATACGACGTTCGACGCGTCCTCGATCGGTCCCATAAACGTCTTAAACATCAGGTTAAAATTTCTCGCTTCGGTTAGTTCTCCGCCGCATTCGGGGCATTTTGTCGGATCTTCAAGTTTATCCTGTCGCCACCTCTTTCTGCATATTTTGCAATCTACAAGAGGATCGGTAAAATTCTTGAGATGTCCCGACGCCTCCCAGACTTTCGGCGACATGAGAATGGAACAATCCACGCCGACTATGTCGTTTCTTCTGTGAATCATATAGTCCCACCATGCGTCTTTAACGTTTCGCTTGAGCTCTACTCCGATCGGTCCGTAATCCCAACACGAATTTAGCCCGTCGTATATTTCGGAAGATTGAAATACAAAACCTCTTCTTTTTGAAAGAGAAACAATTTTCGCCATTAGACCGTTTACGTCCTGTTTTTTATCTTTTGCCATAAAATTTATCCTTTATGTGAAATATTTTTAGATTTTAAAACGTTTTATACTATATAAAATCAATTAAAAAAAAAAGCAAGATATATTTAATTATTTTATATTTACAACGGTATCTTAAATTGTCGTTCAACTTTGAGACTTGACGCATATTTCAAAAAATGAGACTTTACGCTTTGAAACAATTCTTTTATCATA
>MWDO01000017.1 GCA_002070605.1 Spirochaetes bacterium ADurb.Bin133 | reverse complement strand
GATAAATCGCGATA
The DNA here is from genome assembly GCA_002070605.1 of Spirochaetes bacterium ADurb.Bin133. Lineage (GTDB taxonomy): Bacteria > Spirochaetota > GWE2-31-10 > GWE2-31-10 > MWDO01 > MWDO01. The sequence continues at coordinate 53,030 of MWDO01000017.1, read as the reverse complement.
CATTCTATATGCAAAGTTTGTAACTAGCGATAATCTTGAAAATCACATAACGGCTTTAAAAGAGATGTTTTTAACTTTTGGATTACCCATGTCTATTTATTACGATAACGATTCAAAATACAGTTATATACGACATGGCGGCGTTCATTTTGATCAACGAACTGAAAATCCGGAACTAGTAATACCTAAGGCTTTAGAAGAAGTCGGAGTGAATTTAATAAATTCAAAACCCTTTCAACCGCAAGGTAAAGGTAAAGTGGAAAGAAAGTTTTTAACATTTCAAGGTCAAATACCGCATTATATGATTTTCGAAAATGCAAAAAATATAGACGATGCAAATGCCGTTCTAGAAAAATATGTCGAGAAGCATAATAATACATATTCCAGAGCTATAAATTCGACGCCTGAAAAAGTTTTTAAGGAAAATAATGATGTTTTTGAAGATCTTAACAAAAAAGATATCGAAAGCATCGAAAATGCATTTACAAAAAGAGCCATTCGTAAAGTAAGTAAAGTAAATGAAATTAGTTATAAGAATAAATGTTTTCTAATTCCAAAATATAAAAATTGTTCTCTTTCAAATTACGAAGTTGAAGTTAGAGAAAATCCAAATAAATGGATCAAGATTTTCTATAAAGATAATATATTGACTAAATATGATATTGGAGATATAGTATGATAAAAGAATTGTTTCAAAGCGTAAAGTCTCATTTTTTGAAATATGCGTCAAGTCTCAAAGTTGAACGACATAGATTTGTAAAAAATAAACGTAACTTGTCTGTTTTTTGTGGGAAAGAAAAATTGACACATATGATGTTAAGAATAAAAATCGACGCACCATAGAACAAGTATTTTTAACTGGCAAATTATTTTTATTCCCCAAAAATTGACGGATTACAAAATAAACGAGAAAAATTTATAATCGCCGAAAACTGAGTTACATCGCGCTATTCCGATATCTCATATAGTCGTTTTTCAAATACAAATCGGATGTTTTTGCCAATCGAGAGAAACTTAGATATTTCCGGATTCTTTTTCATCAGAGAAAAATACTCGTCGCTCGCAAATTTTATTTTAACAATTTTAATATTTCCGCTAATTTCTTGAATTATAGAATCGTTCCAAAAGTCTCCGCTTTGATAAAAACTTTTTTCCATAACGTTTTTTATTTGAAATTGGTTAGAAACAGTAAAATTTTTATCCTCTATTTTTTGAATTTTATTAATATTTTCCGTATCGGTGAGAGTTTGGAAATCCCTGCTTGCTTCTACGCTATCTTTGCCGGATTTTTCTTTAATAACATTGTATCTTCTCTTATTTTCATTATTTTGAGCGTATGATCTAACCGACGCGTTATCGGACGTTTGATATTTGGCGTCAAGTCGGTTCCTTGATACTCTTTTCGTCTCATCCTCTACTATAAGATAACTCGTATAGGGAGTAATAATCCCGTATTTTCTTGCAAGTTCTACTATCTCGTCCTTAAGCTCCTTCTCTTCCTTACCTAAAAGCCGGATTTGATCCAATAGATACCCTACTCTTCTCGCCACCCATATTTACTCATATCGTCAATATATTTTTTTTCTCTCTTCTTTAACGACATTTTTTTCATCTCGTCGGGGAGATGTTTTTCATCTATATCTTCTACTTTCAAATTATCGTTGTTAACAGTGTCCACTATATCCCATGAAGATGCGTTGTAATTTTTCGAAGACTTAGTTACAGACCTTTAAATGTAAGACTCGACGCTCATTTTCATAGCGTTGGAATCCTGTCTGGTTTGCATCTCTTTTTTTTTGCCTCCCTTCGACGCCGTATGTTACATATGTGTCATTTAGTTCGTCGTTCAGCTTCCGTATCTCTTTATCTTGCGGCGCCTCGATATAGGCGTAAACTTCGTTCTGATCTATTATGAATTATTAACGATTTTTTACAAATGAACTAATTAAAATAACGCGATTTTAATTCTATCTCGCCGCCCGCAAGTTTAAGACCTTTTCAACGTTTCAATCGCCCTATCCATTCTCTTTAAAGTCCTTTCAACGCCGAGAATATTCATGACGGGAAAAAGTTCGGGGCTTTTGTTAGTTCCGGTAATAGCTATTCTTATAGGCATAAAAATTGCCCCCGCTTTCACCCCATATTTTTCGGTAAGCGAGTATAATTTATGCTGCAAATCTTCGTCTTTTTCCTTTCCAAGATTTTTTAAAATTTCCTTAGAATCTGTCAAAATATCTATAACAGTTTTTGGCTCGACTTTTTTAGGAATTATCGCTTCCCAAGTTTTATATTCGGGATATTCTCCAAACATAAATCCGACTATCTCGGTACAATCCCCTAAAAGCTCCATCCTATCTTGCATTAACGGAGCAATTTTGGTTAGAAATCTCATCTCCTCGTCCGTCGGACTGTCTGAAACAAGTTTTTTCTCTTTAAAATACGGCAACGTAATATCTATAAGCTCGTCAATCGTTTTTTTTCTTATATAAAGCCCATTAAACCACTTGAGCTTGGCGTAGTTAAATACCGCCGGCGACTTATTTATTCTATCGATATTAAATATTTTTTCCAACTCGCTAAGCGAAAAAACCTCGTCGGCGTCGTTATACGACCAACCAAGCAACGATATAAAATTGATTATCGCTTCCGGTAAATAACCGTTTTTACGAAACTCCATAACCTGAGTCGCGCCGTGCCTTTTGGACAACTTTTGCCCGTCTTCTCCCATAACCATCGGAAGATGACAAAACTGCGGATGTTCCCAACCAAACGCTTTATAAAGAAGAACATGATTTGGCGTCGATGACACCCACTCCTGAGCCCTTAATACGTGAGTAATCCCCATAAGATGGTCGTCGACAATATTTGCCAGATGATACGTCGGGAATCCGTCCGATTTCAACAATACAAAATCCTGCAAAGTTGAGTTATCAACCTCAATAGTTCCAAGAATTTTATCTTCAAACTTGGTCTTACCCTCAAGCGGAGCTTTAAATCTTATAACGGGAGTAACCCCTTTTTTTATCATATCCGCCTTTTCAGATTCAGATAAATCCCTGCATCTCCTATCGTAACCTTGTTGAAGTTTATTCTCCTCTTGATACTTTTTCATCTGTTCAAGCCGCTCGCCGTCGCAATAACAGTAATAAGCGGCGCCCCTTTCAACTAACAACTCGGCATATTTTTTGTAAAGCTCAAGTCTCTGCGATTGAAAATACGGTTTATGAGCGCCCTCTTTAACCGGTCCTTCGTCGTAACCTATTCCGAGCCAGTTAAAAGTGTCAAATATATCCTGCAGAGCGCCGTCGAAATATCTGGTCTGATCGGTATCCTCTATTCTTAATATAAAATCTCCCCCGTTCGCTCGCGCAAAAAGATAATTGAACAACGCCGTCCTCAATCCCCCTATATGCTGATACCCCGTCGGCGACGGCGCGTATCTGACTCTTATTTTATCCATTAATTTCTCCGTATCTTTTTTAATCTCTATGTTCTTCCAAATTATATAATATTTTTTTTAAATATTCTATTGATTTATATAAAAAATGACGCTCCGTCGGTTTTTTGAACCGACTTTAAAATTAATTTTACGTAGAGTAGACGTATTTGGGATAATTTTCGATTAGAAGCGCGTATAATAGCTGTTTTCGAGCGACGATATTTAACAGTTGTGTCATTTTACTCAAAAAGTCGTTTTTTAATTTATCAATCCTTAATTCCTTTCCAACAATCTCAAGAAATCCTTCCAACCCATATTTTACAACGCCGTTATAAAAAAACAAGATAATATCGCGGACTGTCGAAGCCATACCGAATTCGTTATACAAGGAATGCCATCTTTTTATTTGAAGATAGTCCGCTTCGCTGATTCTAAGGTATTTATCCAACCTTTTATCGTCGGTATTGTCTATAACGGCGTATTCAGAGCGGTAATTTCCTATTATCCTTTTCATTTTTGGGATTTTTTTGCTAACGAGGCGAAACATAGTTTCAAACAGTTTACTGAACGTATTGACTTTGAACTCTTTTAGTAAAAAATCTATGACGTTTCTATTCATAGATTCCGACACTATAAAATGGAATAAATGCTTTTTGTTTTTCATAAAATTTTCTCCTTTTTCTTTGTATATATATAACACCTAAAAGTAGAAAACTCTTTACAAAAATTTGGATAAATTTTTAGAAAATGATAAATATTTTACTGATTAAAAATATCTGTCTCATATGTGTCAATTTCTTCTTAACGTCATATGTGTCAATTTTATACGACAATTGTCGCGCGGCGCAAAAAGAAGAGGATAATTGTTGAATTTCATAATAATTGTAGTAATATCTTTAACGGATATAAGGAGGACGGCTTATGAAAAAATATTCGGCTATATTATTTCTTGCTTTAATTTTTTTTGGATGCGGATATCCCGTTACTTACAAACGTTATACTCCCATTTATATGAGTTTTGCAGAGTTGAGAAGTTCTGTAAAACTTAACGCCTCCAAAGATTTAAAAAATCCCGGAAAAATTTACGTAAAGGGAAATTATTTATATATAAATGAAAAAAATAAAGGGATGCACATTATAGACAACTCGACTCCTTCGGCTCCCGTTAAAAAAGGTTTTATCTCCATACCCGGAAATTTTGATATATCGATTAAAGGAGATACTTTATACGCCGACAGTTATACCGATCTGGTCGCTATAGAATTATCGTCGGATTTGAGCGAAATATCCGTAACAAAAAGACTGGAGAATGTTTTTACATACGATCCTTATATCTCATTAGGACTTAATAGATGGAATTACTATTATTATAATGAAATTTGGGAGCCGATAGACTCGACAAAAGGAGTCGTAACGGGCTGGGATGTTAAAGAAGAGACAAGATATGAATATCCGTCTATATTTCCTCGAGCTGATTACTCCGGATCGGGAAGCTCGGAATCTACCGGAGTCGGAGGGTCTACGGCGCGTTTTACTATAATTGGAGATTGTTTGTATACCGTTGATTCAAGTTATCTTTATCTTTTTAGAATACAAGACAGCGGCGCCCCTTCGGTTTGGTTAAAAGAATATGTAGGATGGAATATCGAAACAATCTTTCCGTTTGACGGTAATTTGTTGATCGGTTCTACCTCCGCTATGTACGTATACGACGTTTCTACAGACGCGTTAAATCCCAGAAAAATGTCTAGCATAACTCATTTTACCAGTTGCGATCCGGTCGTCGCGGAAGGTAATTACGCTTACGTTACGCTAAGATCCGGAAATACTTGCGGTAATTCCGATATAAACGAATTACAAATAATAGATATAAGTAATTTGACTCAACCAAAATTGAAAGCTCGCCAATCGATGTATAGCCCTTCGGGGCTTGGAGTAAAAAACGGAATTTTGTTTATTTGCGACGGAAAAGCCGGAGTTAAGATATTCGACGTAAGAGATACTCCAACCAATCCGAAATTTTTGAAACAGATAGATATTGAGACGGCAAACGACGTTATACCTTATAATAATATTTTGATAATAACGACGGATATTGGAGTAGCGCAGTACGACTACTCCGATCTGAGCTCGGATATTAAAAAACTAAGCGAAATCCCTATTGTTGAGAAAGGTTATTTCGATTAAATAACATATAAATAAACATCATATGTGTCATTTTATTATGCGACAATTGTCGCGCGTTATCAATGCGACGCAGGCGCGTTAAATGATAAATTGCGTCAGTTTTTCTTGAAGTTTTGCGACGTTTGCGTTGTTTGTTAAAGTGGTGTCGTTAATTTTTTTGATTGAATCAATTATGATCGCATTTTGTTCAGTTTGATTTTTCACAAGGAGAGATACGTTATCGCTGGCTTCTATCAGACGGTTCATCGATAATTTTACCTTTTCGTTATCTTTTTTTTCAATATCGGTTTGCTTTTTTATTTCTTCGGTTATATCAACGAGCGAATTTGTGGTCTCAAGAATTCCGGATATAGCGATATTTTGCTCGTTCATAGCGTTTTTTATTTCAGATACCAGATTAGTCGTTATAGAAATTCCTCGAACTATATCGTCAAGCGATACGCCGGCGTTTTCAGACAGTTTAACTCCGGTTATTATACTCTCATTCATCTCTTTTATGCTGCTAATTATCTCTTTTGCTCCGATAGAAGCGCTTTCCGCTAGAGTTCTTATTTCGTCTGCAACGACTGAAAATCCTTTTCCGTATTCGCCGGCGTGAGCCGCTTCGATTGCGGCGTTCATCGCTAAAATATTAGTCTGATCGGCTACCGTCTGTATTATTTGTATAGAATCAGACACTCTCTGCGAATATTCTTCAATTTTCTTAATGGCGTCTAAAGAATCCTTAACGGCAATATTTCCTTTTTCGGCGGATAATATCAAATTATTTGAGACGTCGTCGGCTTTTTTAGTCATATTTGTTACGGAGTTTATGTTTGCCGCTACCTCTTCAATAACCGCAGAAGTAGAACTGATGTTGTACGCTTGTTCGTCGATACTCTTAACGACTTTTTCGAACGAATTAATAGTATTTTTAAGTATATTATCCGAATCCATTAATATCTTTTGTTGAATCTCCAATTTTTCATTTGCGCTATTTGAAATATTATCTATATTATTCAAAATTTTTACGCTATCTTCAACATTCTTAGATATATTTTGACCGGATACTATTATGTTTTCCGATAAAGTTGTAATGTCGGCAATGATATCTTTAAAAGCGTATAAAAAATCATTAACCATAACGGCTATGTTGCCGCTTTCGTCAAAATTAACAATACTCATACGTTTTGTCAGATCTTTTTCCCCTTGAAGTATATCTACAAATCGATCTCTTATAATATCCAATTGAGAAGCGGCGTCTTTCGAATAAAAGTACCAAAGAAGCGTTGAATATGAAAAAAGAATAATAAATATATAAAAAATACCGCCGTTTGTTTTTTTTATCGGCTCGCTAGCCGAATCAGATTTTTCGACGCTAAAATTAGTTGTTTGCGAATATTTAACGTCGACCGCTCTGACCTCGTAAAGTTTGATAAATAGCGATAAATAACAAAAACAGATAAAAAAAGCGCCTAAAATAGCCATAAAAGTTTTTTGTTTAATACTAAAGTCTTTTTCTTTATTATTTTCTCTCACTTTTTGCATATTTAACATTAATTTGGGTTTTCTTAATAGCGCGTTGGATATAAAAAGAGAGATAAGTCCCGCAAAAAAACCGGAAGCGCATCCGGAAATAATCATTAAAACGGTTACAAAAATATCTGTTCTTACGTTTCCTTGGATAATATAAAAAACGTTAGAGATTGTCGGACCTATTCCTAAAACTATAATGTCGCCTGCGAGAAGAACTTTAGAATATAAAATACTAGCTCTTCTGGATTTGGGATAGAGCTCGTTAGAAGCTTTTTTTCTCTCTTTGCTCAAATTTATAAAATTTTCAAGAGGACGAAGGATTAGTATTAAAACAAAGTTAATTGCAAATGTCAGAAATAGCGATAAAGAAATCGCCAAAATCAAAGAGTTTTTTACCGTTGAGTAGTCGAGAAACCAAAAAGAAAGTATCAAATATGGTATTAAAATGAGGATTATAACAAAAGTATTTACAATAAATAATTTGGCGCTTAAAGCGTTTTTGTTCATGATTAACTCCCGAATAATTATCATTTATTATAATTTAATGTCAATAGTTTTATAATTTTTCTCCGTATCTAGCCAATTTTTTGGGTAATAAAAAATATTTGCTCCATATGTGTCAATTTTATCTTCAACATCATGCGCGTCATTTCTCCGTCCCAAAAAATTGGCGGGGCGCTTTTTCTCTTTCAATTATTAAGAGAAACTCGGCTTCTTCTACAATATTTATTTTCAATTTTATCGCTTTTTCCAGTTTGGATCCCGGCGATTTCCCCTTTAATAGATGAGTAGTTTTGCTTGATACGGCGTCGACCGTTTCGCCTCCGTATTTTTTTATTAATTCGGCCGCTTTTTCTCTGGGATTAAAATTCTCAAACGATCCGGTTATTACCCATTTTGTTCCGGATAAAAATCTATTAATATTTTGGTCTTGTTCATTAATTTTAGTTTCGAAATTTAAACCCGCTTCTTTTAATTTTTGAATTAATTTTAGAGTTTTAGCGTTTGTAAAATGTTTAACAATAAGAGAGGCGGTAATCGGACCGATTCCGTCGATATTCGCAAAAAAATCTTCGGGCGAAGGAGCAAAAAGATCAGATCCGGCGTTCGACGAACAAATATTGACGATTTCGTCGATATTTTTAAATTTTTTTGTAAGTATTTCGGCTACTTTCGATCCTATATCTTTCAAGCCTAAAGAGGATATTACGGTTTTAAAATCTTTTTGCTTAGATTTTTCAATAGAAAAAATAATATTATCAATTTTTTTGTCTTTAAAACCTTCAAAATCCAATAATTTACGATAATCAAACGAATATAAATCGTATATGTATCTGACAAATCCCTTATTAAATAAAAACTCGAGCGTTTTATCTCCTAAAGTCTCTATATCCATCTGATCTCTTCCCACAAAAAATTGCAACGTTCCCAACAAACGGGCGGGACATTCTTCGTTTAAGCAGAATAGATGAGCCCCCTCTTTAACTAATTTTGATTTGCACGAAGGGCAGGCGTCGGCGATTTTATACGGAGACGGGGACGAACCTTTTTCAATAACTTTTTCAACAGCCGGGATAACGTCTCCCCTTTTTGATATATTAACCAAATCGCCGACGTTTACCGTCAGCGAATCGATATAATCTTGATTATGCAAAGTCGCTCTCGAAATTACCGAACCGCTAAGCTCGACGGGAGTCAGATTGGCGACAGGAGTTATCCGACCTCCGCGTCCAACCTGAACGTCTATCGATTCAAGCTTAGTCTCCGCTAACGGCGCGTCAAATTTATAAGCTATAGCCCATCTTGGGTGATGTTGCGTGTATCCAAGTTCGGCTCGGGTAGCGAGATCGTTTATTTTTATAACAATACCGTCGATTTCATAAGGCAAACTTTCCCTTTTTTTTTCAAAATCTTTTATATAACCGCTCATTTCGCTAATTTTACCAATAAAATGATTTTTAAAAGGCAGAGTCGTCGTATCTACGCGCGAATCCGAAAAAAAACCGATTTCATCGTTTAGAGGAAATCCTAACTTTTTTAGTAAAAGCAGATTTTCAAGATGAGATTCAATTTTTAATTGTTCTAAAAAAGCTTCATAACAAAAAATATTCAAAGGAAATAAAGCCGTTTCGCTTGACCTTAACCTTCTTACGCATCCGCTTGCAAGATTTCGAGGATTAGAATATATTCCGTCGGCATATTTGGAGTTATAAATCGTAAAGTCCCCTTTTTTTATGAATATTTCGCCTCTGATCGCGATTTTTTCTTTAAAATCTATTTTAAGCGGAACGGTTTTAATTGTTTTGACGTTATTTGTAATATCGTTGCCAAAATATCCGTTTCCTCTCGTTAACGCTCCGGTTAAAATACCATTTTCATAATATAATACTATCCCCGCGCCGTCGATTTTTGGTTCAACAATTAATTCAAAAATATTTGTAGTCTTTTGACCGTTTTTAAAGATCCAGTTCTCTAACGAATCGATGGAGTAACATTTATCCAGAGATAAAACGGGGATAGAGTGTTCCTTTTCAGGTAATTCGTTTACGATATCCGAGCCTACGCGAGCGGTAGGGGAATCGGGAGTTTTATATTGGGGATGTTCGGTTTCCAATTGTAAAAGCGTATCAAATAATCTGTCGTATTCAATATCTGAAATTATAGGTTTTGATTCCATGTAATACGCTTTGTTAGCCAGATTAATTTTTTCTCTCAGCTCTTCTATTTTATTTCTTACTTCGTCGCTCATAATTAATTCCTAACCGGTGATTTAAAACAAATATAATAGCAATATAGAGAGAATTTGTCAAAAAAAATAGGTAGTATAGCGGTGGTACTTCGTCGGTTTTTTTGCGGCGGGAAAGAAATTGACACATATGACGTTAAGAAGAAATTGACGCATATGACGTTAAGAAGAAATCGACGCATATGTGTCAATTTTTTTAATCAGTAAATCCCCAAAAAACCGACGCGGCGCTTCTTTTTAAGAATATCAATAACCTCTATCTAAATCTATCAATCCGTGAATAATATCTCCGGATAAATACTCTTCGATTAGTTTAAGCGTCTCTTCGCCCCTGTCGTAAAGAGATTCGTCGGTGTAAGCTCCGATATGCGGAGAAAAGTAGAAAATATCGCGGATTTTTTTGGGAATATTTTGAATTCTATACGGTTCTTTATCATAAACGTCCAAGATTATTTTTTTAAATTTATCTATATTCTGATAATTGATTAGTTCTTGAAAATTAACCGCTTTTCCTCTTGAAGAATTTATCAATATAGAACGCTCCTTCATAGCGTCTAAAAATTTCGTATCGACCATATTGATAGTCTCGCCGGTTAGCGGAACATGCAGAGTTGCTATATCCGAATTAACTAATAATTCAGGTAGATTATCTTTCCAAACGTCTATCTCTCTATTTTTTTTATCGCCGTCGGATAAATACGGATCGTATCCCAAAGTTGTCGCCCCAAACGCTTTCGCTATTTTAGCGATTCTACCGCCAATTCTTCCGACTCCTATAATTCCAATTGTTTTGTTCTTTAATTCCGATCCGCGTCTTAGCCCCTCTCTAAATTTATTATTCGCGACGGCGCTTTGAGCTTCTTCCAAATACCTATAAGCTCTTATTATTTGTCCAAAAACAAGCTCGGCGACCGGCGATATATTAGAATTCGGGGTGTTAGCTAATTTGACCCCTTTTGATTTGCAGTAAGATAAATCTATATGATCTATCCCGACCCCCATGCGAATTATAAATTTAAGATTACGAGCTCTCTCCAACAATTTAGCATTAATAGGAATTCTTGTAGAAATTATTAAAATATCATATTTCTCGACGACGCCGATTAGTTCGTCAAAAGTAATTTCAGGAAAATAATCCGCCTCATATCTATCTTGAAGCTCTTTCAAAATAGCGTCGCAAATAAAATCAATTATTAATATTTTAACGTTCATTACTGAGTTATAACCGCATCAAAATTATCGTCGCTGATATTGTTAAAAGGTTTCTTTTTCTCTTTTTCATCTACGGCGTCTGCGTAAATCGACTTATCAAAAACTATATCAAAGACTTGAAGTATTTTTTCAACGGCCATAAATTTTATTCTTTTTCTAACAGTTCGAGGTATCTCGACCAGATCTTTTTCATTCTCATTAGGAATTATTACTATATCTTTTTTGTGTCTAGCCGCGGCGAGCGACTTCTCTTTTAGCCCGCCGATCGGCAGGACTTTACCGGTCAAAGTTATCTCTCCTGTCATCGCTACGTTTGAATTCATAGGAATTTTGGTTAGCGCCGAAAGTATGGCGCAACAAATCGCTATACCGCCCGACGGTCCGTCTTTCGGCGTCGCCCCTTCCGGAAAATGTATGTGAACGTCGTAATCTTTATAAAATTTTTCGTATTTAATATCAAAAAGATACGCGTTAGCTCTAAGATACGAAAACGCCGTTTGAGCGGACTCTTTCATAACTTCGCCTAATTTACCGGTTAAAACAATCTTTCCGCTTCCGGGGTATAAAACTGCCTCTATAGGCAGTAAAGTTCCGCCTATTTCAGTCCACGCCAAACCGTGAGAAATACCTACGTCTAATACCTCGTCTATTTTAGCTCTGACATACTTTTTTTTGCCAAGAAATTTGCTTAAATTTTTTCTATTTATTTGAATTTTAGTAATTTTCATCTCTTTTAGCACTATTAATTTTGCCGTTTTTCTACAAAGAGAAGCGATCTGTCTCTGTAAAGACCTAACCCCGGCTTCCATCGTATAATATCGTATAATATCCAATAACGCCCTATCCGTTACTTGAAAATCAATACCGGTTATTCCGTTTTCTTCCATCTCTTTTTTTAGCAAAAAGTTTCTCGCTATATGCATCTTTTCCGCTTCCGTATAACCGCTTATATTTATTATCTCCATTCTATCCAGTAAAGGATAAGGTATCCCCTGTATAGAGTTAGCCGTCGCTATAAACATCGTTTCCGACAAATTATACGGAATTTCGAGATAGTGATCCGAAAATTGAAAATTTTGTTCCGGGTCGAGAACTTCAAGAAGGGCAGAAGCCGGATCGCCTCTAAAATCAGAACTCATTTTGTCAATTTCGTCGAGTAAAAATACGGGATTAATAGTTTTCACTTTTTTCATCGACTGGATTATTTTTCCCGGCAGGGCTCCCAAATAAGTTCTTCTATGACCTCTAATCTCCGCTTCGTCCCGCACTCCTCCAAGCGATATTCTTACAAATTCTCTCCCCAAAGACATGGCTACCGATTTGCCCAGAGAAGTTTTACCCGTCCCTGGAGGTCCTACAAAACATAATATAGGTCCTTTAGTTTTATTATTTAACTGCCTAACGGCGAGAAATTCCAATATTCTGTTTTTTACCTTATTAAGCGAGTAATGATCTCTGTTTAATATCTCTTTTGATTTTTGAAAATCGCGCGAATCTTCAGTTTTAGCTTGCCAAGGCAAATCTAATATCCACTCTATATAAGTTCTGATTATACCGGCTTCCGGAGACATCGGTTGAGTCTTTTGCAACCTTTTATACTCCTTAAGCGCTTTATCTACAGCGTATTCGGGAAGCCCTAATTCGTTAAGTTTCTTTTTAAATTCTTCAATATTCGCAAAAAAATCGCTATCGTCGCTAAAAGTCCCTAATTCTTTTTGAATTTCTTTGATTTGCTCATTTAAGTAGTATTCTTTCTGGCTCTTTTCCATTTTCTTTTTAACTTCGAGATTTATCTTTTTATCCAGTTGATAAATTTCAATATTTGCGGCAATATATTCGCTAATATGAAATAGTCTTTTATTAATATCAAGTTCCTGCAGAGTCTCTATCTGTTTATCTATAGATACTTTTAAAAACGACATTAATGTGTTTATCAATAGTTCTAAATTATCTATCTCGCTGATGCTTTTAAGAGTTTCAAAAGGAATCTTTGCTAAAGCGCTAAATTTCTTAAACTCTCTGACAATTAAGTCGAGTTGAATAGAGGTTTGAGGATCCGAAATATCTTTCCTGAACTCAATTTCGTTTATTTTTACTTTTTTTATCGAATTATTTTCTACGTAATCTTCAATCTCTACCCGTCGAATTCCTTTTACCGTAAGTTTTATTATATTCTTTTCCGGTCCCGGACGAACCTCAAGAATTTTCGCAATTACCCCAATCCTATATATATCTTCCTTTTTTGGAGTTTCCATGGCCGGATCTTTTTGAGTCGCCATTACAATGATTTTATCGTATTTTTCAACCGAAAGATTAACCGCTTCAACCGAGTCTACCCTGCCGACGTAAAAGCTCTTTTTAAGTCCGGGAAATATGACCATCTCCCTCAAAGGAATAAACGGATAATGATTCTCTACGGCGTTATCTTCGGAAAAATGATTTTTTAAAATTTTCATGCAAGTTTTTCAACGCCTTTTTTGTAAATAATGGGCGGCGTTCCTTTTTCAATAACGCTGTCATTAATAACAATTCGCTCTACGCTTTTACTCGACGGTATATCGTACATAACGTCAAGCATTACTTTTTCTATAATAGATCTTATGCCTCTGGCTCCGGTATTCTGTTTAATCGCGCTTCTTGCGATGGCTCTTATAGCGGACTCCTCAAAATCAAGTTCGACCCCTTCCACAGACATAGCCCATCGATACTGTTTTGTTATAGAATTCTTGGGTTCTTCAATTATCCTTACCAAATCTTCTTCGGTCAACGGATTCAAATAACATACGACGGGAAGTCTTCCGACAAATTCCGGTATCAGACCGTATCTTATCAAATCTTCCGGATGAAGGTTTTTAAATAACGACGCAAAATCTTTATTTTTGCTACTCTTTTGTTCCGAACCAAATCCAATCGGCTTTATATTAATACGAGATTCGACAATCTTTTCGAGACCTACAAAAGCTCCGCCGCATATAAATAATATATTTTCAGTATTGATCTGAATGAGTTCTTGATTGGGATGCTTCCTCCCGCCTTGAGGCGGCACGTTAGCTATCGTACCTTCGATGATTTTTAATAGCGCCTGTTGAACCCCTTCGCCGGATACGTCTCTGGTGATAGATACGTTTTCATTCTTTTTCGCAATTTTGTCAATTTCGTCAATATATATAATACCTTTTTCAGCCAAAGATATGTCGTTGTTAGCCGCTTGTATTAATTTAAGAAGAATATTCTCTACGTCCTCGCCGACGTATCCAGCCTCGGTAAGAGTCGTAGCGTCCGCTATAGCAAAAGGCACGTTTAATTTTCTAGCTAAAGTTCTGGCAAGCAAAGTTTTACCCGATCCCGTAGGACCAAAAATTAGTATATTAGATTTATCAATTTCCAAATCCTTAAACTCTTTTCGCCTTTTATTTTTCTTATCGCCGAGCTTTATTCTTTTATAATGATTGTAAACCGCCACCGATAATATTTTTTTGGCGTTCTCCTGTCCCACGACGTATTGATCTAAAAAGTCTTTTATCTCCTTAGGAGTCGGAAGCGCTCCCGGCAGAGGATCGACAGTTTTTGCCTTCTCTATCGTATTAAGCGTCTCGTAAGCCTTTTTTACGCATTCGTTACAAATATTTGAACTATGTCCTCGAATAAATTTTAGATTAAACTCTTCCGCATTTCTACCGCAGAAAGAACAAATCTCTCTAGTTTGTAATTCTTTATACCAGCTCATTTAACGTCGCTCCTAACAAGAATTTTATCAATAAGACCGTATTCTATAGCTTCGGTGGGAGAGAGATAAAAATCCCTCTGCACGTCTTTCTCAATCTGTTCCACGTTTTTTTGAGTATTATCGGCAAAGATTTGATTAATTTGCTTCTTAATTCTATTTATCTCTTTTGCCTGTATCTGAATATCCGTCGCCTGACCGCCGGCGCCGCCCCACGGCTGGTGTATCATAATTCTGCTGTGCGGCAGAGCAAATCTTTTACCTTTCGAACCGCTTGATAATATAAGGGCGGCGGAACTTGCCGCTTGACCGACGCAAATTGTGCAAATATCCGGCTTAACATATTTGAGAGTGTCGTAAATAGCCAATCCGGCGGTTACCGACCCCCCGGGAGAGTTGATATATAAATTTATATCTTTTTCAGGATCCTGGCTCTCCAAAAATAAAAGGGTCGCCATAACAATATCGGCTTGTAAATCGTCGATAACCCCTCCAATAAAAATAATGTGATCCTTAACCAGACGGGAAAATACGTCCCAAACCTCCTCGCCTCTACTTGTTCGTTCTACAATCTTAGGCATATATCCATGGCTAAGGCTCGGCGGATATTTAATCATCTATTTCTCCTCTTTTCCGATATCGCTAAATTTTATAGTTTTACCTTTTTTTAGCTTTAAACTATTATAAATAACGTCGATTGTTTTTTTATTCTCTATTTCGTCGATTACGGAGGAAATTCTCCCTTGACTCTCGTAAAAATTGTATAACTGTTCGGCGCTAACTTTGTAAGCTCCGGATATTTTCTCAAGATGGGCAAGAATTTCTTCCGTTTTAGTATCGTAATTTTGGTTTTTAACTATATCTTGCATAATTAATGCCTTTTTTATAGCTAACGCCGCTTTTTCTCTCATTTTTTCAGAATAATTTTCTAAATTAGCGCCGTCTTTAGCCAGTATAGCCTCAATTTCCTCTTTATTGCCCTTCGCAAGATTTGAAATTTGCTCCAAAGACGATCTCAAATGTTCGGTTATCATTGATTCAGGAATCTCTCCTTCAAAGGTTTCTACCAAGGAATCCATAACCTTTTCGACGACTTTATTCTTAACGTAATCCTCGCCGGATTTTTTATGCTCATTAATCATTTTATCTTTTAATTCCGCTATAGTTTTACATTCCGGGTCTATCTCCGGGCAAATTTCGTCCGTTAACTTTGGTATTACCTCTTTTTTTACTTCATTTATCGTAACGTCGAAATCAAACGATTTATTCGCTAAACTTTCTAAAGCGTCTTCGCCATATTTCTTTGTAAACTTCTTATTATCGCCCTTTTTTAGCCCGATTAGTTCGCCGCCGATTTTATAGGTATCAAAATCGAGCTCGGTATTAATGCATTCGTTTTCATTACTATATATCAGATTACCGTTCTCCATAACTTTATAATTAACGTAAACAATATCTTTTTTTTCAATTTTGCCCTCTTTCGGCTCAAAAGTAGCGGACTCCTTGAGATATAAATTGATCTGATCGTCTATATCCGCGTCGCTAACGGTAACTTCATCTTTCTCAACTTCCATCCCCCTAAAATCTTTATATTTTATATCGGGATAAGCGTCGTAAAGCATGGTATAAGTAAAATCAGAGTCGAGAGATAATTTATCCAACCCGTCTAAAACCGGCGAATCAAATAATAACGGCTTTTTTTCCAGTTTATCGACAATTTCCTTAAAAGAGTCGTCTACCAACTTTCCGGCCATTTCAGATACGATAGCTTTCTTAAAGCGCGCCTCTATTACAGAAAAAGGGGTCTTACCCTTTCTAAAACCGTTAAAAAGAACCTCTTTTTGAATTTCTTTTAACCTTGACTCATACTCTTTTTTTATTTCAATATTCGGTATAGTTACCGTTAATAAAATCTGAGAGTTATCTTTTTTTTCCGTTTTGAAATCAACTTCCATACAATGTCCCTATATAACTAAAAAATTATATAATAATTAACAATTTTTTGTAAAAAAGTCAAATTGTTTATATGTAAATTGTCAGTTTTTTGGGGCGAGAAAACGGCGCATATGCGCCGCGTCGCTCCCCGATGAAAAATTGACACATATGGAGCTGTATGCGCCGCAGCTCTCCTCGATAAAAAAAATGACACATATGGAACAGATGTTTTTAACCGGCAATTCCCCAAAATACCGACGGGTATTTTTTTTGACGTCTTTCACTTTATAAATTTAATGTAAATAAAAGGAAATAATATGAATTTAGTATTTATTTATGTTAAATATTAATAAACATCTTAACTCAAGGAATAACTAATGAAGAAAAGACTGATTATTTTATCCTTTATCTTAACAATAACCGGCGCTCTTTCCGCAGAGATAATTATAAAAACTAAAATTAGCGCCAAGGTTGGGAACGAAGTTATT
The DNA here is from genome assembly GCA_002070605.1 of Spirochaetes bacterium ADurb.Bin133. Lineage (GTDB taxonomy): Bacteria > Spirochaetota > GWE2-31-10 > GWE2-31-10 > MWDO01 > MWDO01. Next base: position 35,784 of record MWDO01000017.1, on the reverse strand, counting down.
CTTGAACCGGAAGTAAAAAAAACGGCAAATTTATATAAAATATCCTTTGACGCGGCGCGAAATATACTAATCGAAGATTCGCTTCTCTATCTTGGAGCTAAAATTTATATAGAAGAGCCGACGGAACTCGAAATTGTTAATCAAATTAGAGACGATAAAGCGTATTACGCCGCCAAAACAAATAAAGACGCTAAGGACGTAAGCGATCAAGAATTTTTACAAGCCTTATTATCTAACAACGTGTCGATGAAAACTTACAAAGAATACGTAAAGAAACAATTGTGGATATCCAAGTATATTAATAACGAAGTAGAAAAACTAAATACGCAGTTTTACGTCCCTACGGATAAAGAGATAGCCGAACTCGTCGATAAACGCCCCGATTTATTTGAAGAAAAAGAGGGCGCGGTTATATCGATGATATATTTTTCATTTTACGACGCTAACGGAAAACTTTTAAAACAAAATGAAAAAGAGATAAAAATCAAGGCTTCCGTCAAATGCTTGGACTCGCTTTTAAACGGCGGGATTTTTGAGGAAATGGTAAAAAAATATTCCGACGATATGATAACCGCGAATAACGATGAAAAAGGATTTGTCGGGGCTATCGCTTTCGACGACCCCAGAACTCAAAAAAGCTTATCCGAAGAAATTATTGAAACTTTAAAAATTTCTCCGGAAGGTTTAGTTAAAAGAACGTTCGAGACTTTAAACGGAATTTATATTTTTAAGATAATTCAAAAAATTGCTCCCAAACAATTGTCGCGCGAAGAAATAAAGATCAAAGCTGATTACTTTCTAAGATCCGAATATAAAAACAACGCTAGAGAAAATACAAGAGAACGCCTTATTAAGGAATTGAAAGAAAAGTTTGACGTAACGCTGTACTAATAAAAAACGGACGAACCATTTGGGGAGGGGAATAAACTCGGTTCATCCGCTAATCTGAAAGAATCAGATTCCTATCGTCTGTATTATAATAAAAATATCCATAAAAGTCAAATATTTTAGACTTTTAGCGAATATTTTTTACAAATTTTTTAACAAAAACAAGCTTGCGAATCTATTGAAGAGATATTGAGGGGTAGAAATTAAACCGCGGCAAAGCTCTCTTTTAGATTATTTATACAGAAAATTCGTTTGAATTCTCTGTATAAATATTTACTTCTGAATAAAACTACTTCTTCTTATTCTTGTGTCGATTTCTTCTAAGCTTTTTCTTTCTTTTGTGCTTAGCAATTTTTGCTCTTCTTTTCTTTTTTACAGAGGGCATCTTTATATCCTTATTACTGATAAATATATTTAATGGCAGCCTTGCCATCTTTTTTAACTATTACTAAATTCTCGACAGAGTCCAAAGTCATCTCTTCCCGATCGTAATTATAACAAATCGTCCTTTTACAGAGACTCTCCTTTACGTTCCCAAAAATAACGTTCTTCCTATTGTCTACTGAAAACCTTTCAAAATAAGCGTTCCAATTATCTAAATAATAAGGCTTAATGTCAAGAAAAATCGTTAAAATATTTTTGACGCTAAGTCCAATCTCCGAATAGTCCGCCGCGATTTCCAGCTTTTTATACGCCTCGACAATTTCTTCCCAATTAGCGTTTTCGTCCTTAAACATCGTAGATAAAACGTTGGATTTATACGAGGCGCTGAGATATTGTTCAAACAAATCTGTTTTTCCGCACAATATTCCGATAGTCTTACTCTGTTTTCCAAATATTTTACGCTTTTTTGTTTGATTTTCATCTAAAATCTCGTTTACTTCGTAATATTCCACCCCTTTGTTTATTGATACAATTCTTCCGGCGTCAAAACACCTTTTTTCAATAACCCCTTTATCCAGCAAAATCGAAGGTTCTACAATCCAACCTTTATTTGTCATTTCCGATACGGATATGATCCATTTGCTCATTTTAAATTCTACCGGAAATATAAAATTTGCCCTAAAATAAAAAACCGTAGATTTAGGAAATAGCTTGCCAATAATCCTATTAGCGAAAATTAACGATATCGAAAAACTCAACCTCTTTGGCTCTACTAAAATATTTTCTTCGCTAACTCCTTCTAAAGAATCTTTTACTTCGCTATATTCCTCTTTTTGACAAACCACATAAATTTTATCTTTAGAAAAATACGAATTTACTGAAGAAAACATCATTGATAATAAATTTGATTTCAAATTTGTCGGTAAAAGCGAAATGGATTTATTTTTTGGCGCCAACGGTTCAAATTTATCGGAAGGAGAATCAAGAATTATTACCGCTCTCAAATTATTTCTCCCTAAAATAGCCGGACAACAACTCTTTTATTTGTCGAACAGCCTTTGATTGATCCAAATTATCAACCCATAACGCTTCCGAAACGCTTCTAAACCAAGTCAATTGTCTTTTTGCATATCTTCTTGAATTTTTACATATTTCGCTAATTGCGTCGTCTAACGAGCGCGATCCTTCCAAATATTCTATTATTTCTTTGTAGCCAATCCCTTTCATACCCGGATCTGTTTTCTTATATCCCAACGATAAAACTTTTTTAACCTCTTCGACTAAACCGTTATCAATCATATTTAGAACTCTTTGATTAATTCTATCGTATAAGATTTTTCTTTCAATATTCAAAACGATTATAACATAATTGATTGAATTCTTATTATTAGATAGGCTAAGATAATCGGAATATTTTTTCCCCGTTCCATAATAAACTTCAAGCGCCCTAATCGTTCTCTGTTTATCGTTTTTATGTATACGCTCCGAATATTGGGCGTCTACATTTTTTAGAATATCAAAAATATACTCCTGCCCGTTTTCTTGGAATAATTGTAAGACGCTCTCTCTTACTTCCGGACGTATCGGCGGTATATCTACCATACCGTTAATTAGAGATTTGAAATACAAACCGGTTCCGCCGACTAAAAAAGGAATCTTTTTTTTTTGGATATTTCAAATATAAAACTTTCCGCTAAGTTTTTAAAGTCTGCCGCGGAAAATCTTTTGTCCGGAGTTATAATATCAATCAAGCGATGAACAACCTTATCTCTATCCTTAGCGTCGGGTTTAGCCGTCCCAACGTCTAAATATTTATAAACCTGCATCGAATCCGCAGAAATAATCTCGCCGTCGTTCCGAGCAAGTTCCAGCGACAAGGAGGTTTTGCCTACGCCCGTAGGTCCCATAATCGCAACCGCTATAGGATTCACCGCGCTATTCTTCCTCTATCTTATATTTAACTTTACCCAACAAAACGTGATTTAAAGCGGTAGGAACAATCTTGTTTTTATTTTTCTTCAAATCCTCGTGACCCGTAAGGTTTAACTGAATAGCTCTTTTAATAACCGCGCAGGAGAGCTCGTATCTATTGCCTCTAAATCCGATCAATTCGTCTAAAGGAATAATCATTATTTACCTCCAATTTACTACTTATTCGTATTAAAAATTATATTCTCCAAGTCGTTAAAAGCGTTATCAAAAACGTCGTTAACCACTATATATTCATATTTATCCTTAAAAAGCAACTCTTTTTCAGCGTTTTTAACTCTTTTTAATATCGCTTCTTTCGAATCCGTCGAGCGAGAAAAAAGCCTCTCTCTTAAAACTTCGATACTCGGAGGAGCGATAAAAATGTACAAAGCGCTTAAGTTTTTATTCATTAAAAACATAGCGCCCTGTACGTCGATATCTAAAATACAATCAACGCCGTCGTTAATAATCTCTTCTATAAATCTTCTCGAAGTTCCATAATAGTTATCGTGAACTTTTGCCCATTCCAAAAAAACGCCGTCGTCGATATTTTTTTGAAATTCTTCGTGAGTTATAAAAAAATAATCAACGCCGTCTTCTTCTCCCTTCCTTTTTACCCTTGAAGTAAATGAGACGGAAAATTTCAATTTACCGAAATGTTTTTCCAGTAATCTTTTTAGAAGACTGCTCTTTCCTACGCCCGAAGGACCGGAAATAACAATTATTCTCCCCTTTTTTGCCATCAAAAAAAGTTACTCCTTATCAGAAAAAGAGAGTCTCTGACTTAAAGTCTCAGGTTGCATAGCCGTTAAAACCACATGATTAGAGTCCGTTACTATAATCCCTCTGGTTTTTCTTCCTTGAGTAGCGTCGATTAGCATTTGGTTTTGCTTCGCCTCGTTTCTTAATCTTTTAGAAGAAGCGGAATCGGGATTAATTATACTAATAATCCTGTTAGCTTGAACCACGTTGCCATAGCCAATGTTAATCAATTTTACGCCTGCCATAAAAATACCTCCATCATTCAATATTTCTTATTTGTTCTCTGATTTTCTCTATACTATTTTTAATGGAAATAACATTTCCAGTTAAAACCGCGTCAAATATTTTACTACCAATAGTGTTTATCTCCCTGTGCATCTCTTGACAAATAAAATCGAGACGCTTTCCGACTTCAAAATCTTCGTTAGAAATCGATATAAACTGGTCTATATGAATTTGAAGACGCTCTATCTCTTCATTAATACAACTTCTGCTTACTAACGCCCCAACTTCGTTTAAGATCCTTACTTCGTCGACTTTATCTCCTAACATCTCTTGAATTTTATTCTTAATGGTATCGTACAAATATTTCTCCAATTCAGGAGTTTTCTCTTTAATTGTTTTAATATCGTCCCTTATTGAGTCAATGATATTAAACAGGTCTTTTTTAGTCCGATCCCCCTCCGCCCTCTTCATCTCGAGAATTTGCGCTATATTATAATCTAAAGAGCGCTCAATATCGTCCCAATATTCGCTATAGTCCCTCTTTTTATCTACGATAAAAATATCGTCAAACTTAGTAAGATGAAACAATTTCACTTCGTCTTTGATATTAAGCGTCGATATAACGGAAGTCAGCGCATCGTAATACTGCTTTGCCGCGTTTAGATCTACGTTTACCGCGCAACCGCCCTCTTTTACTTTAATATGTATAGAAACTTCTACTTTACCTCTGCATAATCTTTTTTTTATATAATCTCGAACTTTTAACTCCAAGGAATTTAAAAAATACGGCATAGCCACATTTATATCCAAAAACCTGTGGTTTACGCTTTTTACCTCCGTAGAAAAATAAACTTCGGATAGATAATTTTCCTTAAAAGAATACCCCGTCATTCCAAGCATATAAACTCGTTATAATAAATACTTTTGTAAAGCCAATAGTAAAAATATCAATTTACAAGAGACGACAATATAACAAATAAAGTCCTTTTTGTCAAAGATAAACTTGTTTTTACCTTTAAACTCTATATAAACATACAATTTATAGCATATTTTTTATATATTTGCTATAATAACCATAAAAAAATAATTATTTCAACCGGAATTTCATTTTTTTTAAATTTTATTTTCTTATTACGTCAATTTTTAAAATATTATTTAGAATATATAAAAGATTTATTATAAATCGTCGATAAATTTCTCTCTAATATTAAAAAAGACGCTATCGGTAGTCTGATCGGCGGCGGTAATTTCATTCCATATAGGTTTATATATATACTTTAATGAGCATGGTTTTTCAATAATAATTTTTACCTCTTCGTTCTCCCAAAAAGCGCTTTTGGGTTCTAAAGAAGTAGGATTACCGAATTTCTCAGTAAATCTTTTTAAAATCAAGTAATATCCCAATCTTTTTTCGTCAAGTTTAAGAAATATCTGAAATAATTTATCCTTATTAAAATGAAAATATCCGATTTTGATAAAACCAAGCCCCTCCGCGGTAATTATGTCCGTATCCGGCTCCAATCGTATAGAAATAGCTTCGTCCCTTCGATTTGCAAAATCAAAGCTTTTTTTGATAAGTTCCTTTACTTCGCTCTGCGTCTGATTTAACTTGAAATCTTTAAAACCCAAACTTAACTCTTTAGGACCTATAAAGCCCGCGATAACTAATAAAAATAAAATTAAAAATAAATTTTTACGCATTTTCTAGAGCTAAATCCATTAAATTCGGCATATCTAATTTATAATAAAATTTATCGCCGGATTTTTTTATAAATTCTGAATCGGATTCTAAATTCGACATAAACAGTAATTTAGTATCTCCTCTTAATTTATCCTTTAAAACTATGCTGTTTCCCCCCGGAATTTTAACGTTTGCAATAATATAATCGTAAGCGTCGCATTGTATCATATTTATAGCCCTATTTAACGAATCCGCTACGGATATAGAATAATTTTTATCAATTATTCCATTCAACATATCGGCAACAAATCCCGGATCGTCGTCGACTATTAAAATTGTTTTTTGCATAATCATACCCAATTTTCGGTTTTAATATCTAATTTAAATTTCGGACGTTTTTGTTATTTGTTAAGAAATATTTTTTTTCTGCGCGACAATTGTTTAGCAGTTAAATTCTTTGTCTTTAAAATATTGACTTTAGTTAAATAATTAGATATTTAATATTAATTGGACTTAAACTATATAAAACATATCGGAGTTATTTTTATGGAATACGACTTTACTAACATAGAAAAAAAATGGCGAGAATACTGGGATAGACATAAAACCTTTAAAGTTACCGAGGACGATTCTTTTTCTAAAGAAAAAAGATACTACGTTTTGGATATGTTTCCTTACCCTTCCGGTTCAGGCTTGCACGTTGGTCATCCCGAAGGCTATACCGCAACGGATATATTTTCCAGATTTAAGAAAATGAACGGTTATAATGTTCTTCACCCTATGGGGTTTGACGCATTTGGGCTTCCGGCTGAAAATTACGCTATACAAACAGGAACTCATCCCGCGGCGACCACGTATAAAAATATTGATAAATTCAGAGAGCAAATCAAATCTTTCGGTTTCTGTTACGATTGGGATAGAGAAATAGCAACGTGCGATCCGGATTATTACAAATGGACTCAATGGATATTCTTGCAACTTTTTAAAAAAGGTCTTGCGTACGAAGATAACGTTCCAATTAATTGGTGTCCGAGCTGTCTTACCGGTTTAGCAAACGAAGAGGTCAAAGACGGTAAGTGCGACAGGTGCGATACGACAATTGTTAGGAGAAGAATAAGGCAATGGATGTTAAAAATTACCGCATACGCCGACAGGTTACTAGAAGATCTTGACGAACTTGACTGGAACGACTCTATAAAATTGATGCAAAAAAATTGGATCGGTAAAAGCGAAGGCGCCGAAGTCGATTTTCAAATCGACGGATTTAAAGAAAAACTTAAAATATACACAACGCGTCCGGATACGCTATTCGGCGCAACGTATATGGTTTTATCTCCGGAACATCCTGTTTTGAAAACAATTGTCGCGCCGGAATATAAAACCCAAATAGAAGATTACATTAATGAAGCGTCGAAAAAATCGGATTTACAGCGGACAGACCTAAACAAAGAAAAAACCGGGGTTTTCACAGGACGATATGCAATTAATCCCGTAAATAATAAAAAAATACCTATCTGGATATCCGACTACGTTCTTATAGACTATGGAACCGGAGCTATAATGGCGGTGCCGGCTCATGATACGAGGGACTTCGAATTTGCTAAGAAATTTGATCTTCCTATCGTTCAAGTCGTTAGTAAAACCGGAGAAAAATACGAACTATCCGAAGCTGAAACTGAGGAGGGAATCGCCGTAAATTCCGGAGAATTTGACGGACTTACGACAATTGTTTTTAAAAATAAAATAACAGAATGGCTAGAAAAAAAAGGGGTCGGCAAAAAAGCGATCAATTATAAACTTCGAGATTGGGTATTTTCCAGACAAAGATACTGGGGCGAACCTTTCCCGATAGTTCATTGCGATAAGTGCGGAATTGTTCCCTTACCCGAATCAGAACTTCCTCTTAAACTTCCCGAAGTTGAGTCTTATAAACCGACGGGCGACGGAGAGTCTCCGTTAGTCGGAATCGACTCTTGGGTCAACGCAACTTGTCCAAAATGCGGAGGTAAGGCAAAGAGAGAAACAAACACAATGCCTCAATGGGCTGGAAGTTGCTGGTATTATCTTAGATTTATGGATCCAAAAAACGATGAAGCTTTAGCGTCGCAAGAATCGATAAAATATTGGGAGCCGGTAAATTTATATATTGGCGGAGCCGAACATGCGGTATTGCATCTTTTATACGCCAGATTTTGGCATAAGTTTTTATACGATATAGGCGTCGTTCATACGAAAGAGCCGTTTCATGCGCTTAGAAATCAAGGTATGATTCTCGGCGAAAACGGCGAAAAAATGTCAAAATCCAGAGGAAACGTAATAAATCCCGACGACGTCATCGCGGAACACGGCGCCGATACGTTGAGAATGTATCTTATGTTTATAGGTCCTCTAAACGTCGATAAACCTTGGAATACTCAAAGCATATACGGCATTAGAAGATTTCTCGAGAGAGTTTACCGCCTTCTTGAGAAACCGATAAGCAACGACGTTCAAACCCCGATAGAGATCGACAAAATACTTCATAAAACTATCAAGATCGTTACGGAAAAACTTGAAGCGCTTGAATTTAATACCGCTATCAGTCAAATGATGATATTATTAAATTCGCTATCTAAAGAGGAAAAATTAAATAAAACTCTTATTAAAAACTTTGTCCAAATTCTACACCCATTCGCCCCTTTTGTTACGGAAGAGATGTGGTCTATGTTAGGCGAAAAACCCTCAATTCTAAACTCTCAATGGCCTTCCTACGATATAACCAAAACAATAGACGATGCGATTACGGTTGTTTTTCAAGTTAACGGTAAATTGAGAGCAAAATGCGAAGTTCAAAAAGGTCTGTCGAAAGAGCAATTAATCGATATTGCCCTAGAAAATGACAGAGTAAAAGAGTTTACCGCCGGTAAAGAGATAATTAATAAAATAGCGGTGCCGGATAAGCTCGTTAATATAGTGGTAAAATAAATTTTGGAGGGGAATAATTATGATACAAAACGGATTGGAAGATTTTAAAATCAATAAATGCCCGATATGCGGTCGTAAACATCTCCTAACTGTAGACGTTTACCGCGACCACATTCCAAACGACATTAATAAAGACGTTAGAGTTCCGGAATTCAGAAAAGTAAAAATCAACGTAGTCTGTCCTCGAAACAACGAGAAATTTGGAATGGAAATTATGCTTCAAGAGGACGTCTACTCTAAAATTACGAAGATTAGAAGAGTATAAACCTAAAACAATTGTCGTATTCCAAACAATTGTCGCGCTATTTTTCAACAAAAGAATAGAGCGTTTTAATCTCTTCCGCCCAGAGCGTTTCGTCGATTGTTTCTAATATAAGCGGCATATCGTCAAATCTTTCGTCGTTCATCAGTATCTTAAAGGTTTCGACGCCAAGTTCTCCTTTACCGATGCTCTCGTGTCTATCGACTCTACTGCCAAGCCCTTTTTTTGAATCATTGATATGAGCCGCTTTGAGGTATTGAATTCCTATGATTTGATCAAACGCGACAATTGTCGCATCAAACGATTTTTTATCTCTCAGATCGTATCCTGCGGCAAACGTATGACAAGTGTCGAGACATACGCCGACTCTAGATTTATCTTTTACTTCGTCAATTATAGTTTTTATCTGTTCAAATTTATAACCAAGATTAGACCCTTGCCCCGCCGTATTTTCTATCAAAAAAATTAGGGAGTCGGTTTGCGATATAGCGGTATTTATCGAGTCGGCGATTTTTTGCAGGCACTCCTCCTCGCTAATGAGTTTGAGATGACTTCCGGGATGGAAGTTTAGATATTTAAGCGACAATTGTTCGCATCTTCGCGCCTCTTCTATAAAGGACGATAGCGACTTTTTATGTTTTTCGGATTCGGGACTGCCAAGATTTATCAGATAACTATCGTGCGGAAGAACGTATTTGTAATCAAAACCGTATTTTTCCATATTTGTTTTAAATTCGTCAATATTTTTTTTTGTTAACGGCGGAGCGCTCCACTGCATCTGGTTTTTTACAAAAAGAGCGAACGCTTTTGCTCCTATATTTGCGGCGTTTATCGGGGCGTTTTCAACTCCGCCGCTTGAACTTACGTGAGCTCCAAGATACTTCATTGTTCTATCCTAAAATAATCCAAATATTCTCCGGGCTTGAGAATTCGCCCGTAATCCCTCCACAAATCGCCCGCAAGCCACTTAGGAGGGTGTTTGCGCGAATTTGAGCCGTCGAATAGCGGAGAATTCAGCGTTTTTCCATTCTCGTCTCTATATACGTCGGGACGAAGTAGATTCATATATTCGATAACGATACCGTAGTAATAATTGGCGTGAAGATAATGTATCGTCCCGTCCTCTTCCGTTTTTAAGACAATTCCCGAGTGCGTCAAAGGATCGTTGCCGATAATTCCGTCGCCGTTTCTATCCCAGGTGTGATCCCAAAATATTATATCTCCCACTTCCGGCGTTTTATCCGAAATCAACAACCCCTTGTCTTTAAGACTTTCGTATAGTCTCGATACGCCGTTTCCGCTATAATTCCAGCTGTCTTTTTGTATATCGTATCCTATGCTATAATACAAAGCCGCGACGGTTCCAATACAATCAAGCGAAAAATCCTTATTATTTACTGAAACTTTTGAGTTTACTTTTTTTCCGATAAAGGTCTGAGCGGCTTCTTCAAGGCGTTTTTGTAAATCTAATATTTTCTTCTCTTCCGCGTCATATTTGACTTCAGCTCTGTTTTCAGGAGACGTCTTACACGACAATATCGTCGCAATAAGCAGGAGGAAAAAAAATATTTTGCAACATCTCATCCGGTTTCTACTTAATTCGCGATATTCTTCTTTCAAACTGAGTTTTATATTCAGGATACGACGAGCCAAGTTTTAAATATACTTTGGCAAGAGTATTTTTCAGATAACTTCTATTGATTTTATATCTTCTTAGTAACTCTAAGGCGACGTCGTCCGCTTCGTACTCTTCAATATCGTCTCTTACCAATTTGAGAGCCTCGACGGCGCTATCAATTATAGATTGCAGTTCGTCCGACAGTTCCATCTCTTCTTCAGTCAGCGTTTCAGAATCAAGTTCGTCGAAAGATTCTTTCATATTTTCCCTCGCCGTATCTATCGCCAAATCTCTATAACCGTGTCTCATAGCGATATGCCCGATCTCGTGCGCTAATATCGCAACGATTTCTCTATAATCGGTAAGCATAGTTATAAGAGTATCGCTTATAAATATGTATCCTCCGGGTCCCGAATAGGCTACCGGCTCGGGGTCTTTTATAATAACTACGTAATACATTCTATCGTAGTCGTAAGTTTGTCTAATCAAAATATTAGCGATAATGTTTAGTCTCTTGGTCATAGCGGCGTCGTAAACTATACCGTTTTGTAAAACATTCATAGATACGGCCAACCCTACCCCTTCCATCCATTGATTAACGTACGCGTTCTGAACTCCGATCATCTCCCCTTTTTTGGGAAAATAAGCAAGTTTTGTTTCATTCATTACTTTTATTACATCCAAAGCTTTAAAACTTAGTAATTTAAAAAAACTATCAAGGTCTACTTTTTTCATATTTCGTTTTTTTGAATATTCCAATGCGAATCCTTTAATTGCCGCCGTATAAGAAGCCGGAGAAAGCTCGTTTTTCAGAGCCGAACCGGAGTTAAATTCTCCGCCAAAAGAATCGAAAGGATCCGCCGATTTTTTTCTTTCAGACAGAGCTAATTTTGAAATGTAGCCTTTCTTAGAATTATACGATACGTAATACCAACCGGCGTCTTCCTCCGCCTCTTTAATCAAATCAACTTCAGAATTTTTTCTCAAAACCGTTATATTATCGTAGTAATTACCGGGACCGTCCTTTAAAATAGTTTTGTCTCTTGATATTTTCAACGTTTTTGGATTAACGACCGCTGCAACTATTAACACAAATAATGCGCTTAATAAAAATCTGTTTTTCATAATCTCGCCCCCAAACATAATATATATATACATTATATACTATTTTTTTTATTTTTAAAGGGAAAATCAAATAATTGACAAATATTTTTAATATTTTATAAATTTGTCGTTATATCATAATATTTTATTTTATTAATCAAAGTTCTCCTTGAAATTCCAAGTTCTTCAGCCGCTTTAGTCCTGTTGCCGTCCCATCTTTGCAGAGCTAAAATTATCTGACGTTTTTCAGCGTCTTTTATACTTCCGGATATTTCATGCGACAATTGTTTTGACGGCTTCGTCCTATCGGGTAAATTAATATTAGACTCAATATCTTTTAAAAGTATTTTGTTACCTTCGCAAAAAATAAAGACGCGCTCGATTATATTCTCCAGTTCCCTAATATTACCGGGAAAATCATACCGTTTTAAAGCTTCAAGAGCGTCTTCCGTTATGCCTTCAATATTTTTGTTCATACTTTTATTGAATTTTTCTATAAAATATCTTACCAAAGGAGCTACGTCTTCAATCCTATCTTTTAGCGGCGGAAGATGAATTTTAGCGACATTCAGACGGTAATATAAATCTTCTCTAAATTTTCCTTCCTTTACTTCAGTTTCTATCTCTTTATTTGTAGCCGAAATAATTCTCAAATCAAGCGGTATTAATTGAGTCGCGCCCAATCTTTGAATTTTTCTATCTTGCAACGTTCTTAAAATTTTTACCTGTAAAAATAGCGGCATATCCCCTATTTCGTCTAAAAATAACGTTCCGCCGTTTGCGACTTCAAATATTCCTTTTTTTAGAGAGTTAGCGCCGGTAAAAGCCCCCTTTTCATAGCCAAAGAGCTCGCTTTCCAGCAAATTTTCCGGGATTCCGCCTATATTTATCGGATAAAAAGTTTTATCCCTCCTCAAAGATAGATCGTGAATTAATCGAGCGGCAATCTCTTTGCCCGTTCCGCTTGCTCCGGTAATCAAAACGTTAGAAGAGGTATTCGCTATCTTTTTAATATTCTCTTTAATTCTCATAATTTCTATTGAATTCCCAATCATTTCAATCGAGGAGCTCGAAGTCGGATCGGAATATTTTTCAATCGCCTTTCTTTCGGACGCTACTCTTTTAATTTTTATCAACAACTCTTCCGGATCAAAAGGCTTCACAAGGTAGTCTTTTGCGCCTAATTTCATAGCGTTTACGGCGTCCTTAATCTCTCCGTAAGCCGAAATCATAATCGTCGGCGGGGTCTGCCCCTCTTTTTGCATCCACTCGAGCAGTTCCAGACCGGTTATCCCCGGAATTTTGAGATCTAAAATTACCAGATCAAACAGTTCCTCCTCCAAAGCCCTTTTTGCCGATAATCCGTTAGCCGCTTGGGATATTTCATAATTTTCAAGTTTTAGAAATTTAGATATCGATTCGCGAATATTCTGTTCATCGTCTACAATCAGTATTTTCATCTTTGGTTTTTCCTTTTTTTATATATAATTTAGCGGTCGCCCCTCTGTCGTCGTTATTATAAATTTCAATTTTTCCGCCGTTTGCCTCGATAAATCTTTTAACTATCGAAAGCCCGATACCCGAACCTTTTGTTTTCGTCGTGTAATACGGCTGAAATATATCTTTTCCCTTATCTCTCAAGCCTATTCCTTTGTCTACTATGCTGATAATAACAAAATCTTTACTATTGTCCGCAATAATTTTAATAGGATCAATATTCTCAGCTTCGTCCTGACTTTCCATCGCATTATTAAGGGCGTTTTCTATAATACTTTCAAACCGTCTTTTATCAAAAAAAATATCAGCGTCAATTGTATTATCTTCAATAATGAATCGATACTTTTTATTCTTTATTATCTCATTGATATAATTTATAACGTTAAATTCTTGAGGAAAACCTAAAGGGTCTCTTAAAAAATCGCCAATCCTGTCCGTTATACTTTTTATTCTATCCAATTCGTATTCAAAAACGCCGAATTCTTTAACGATATTTTCCGGAGCAATCTTTTTAAGATACCCAAGCTGTATATTTATCGCTCCAAGCGGATTCTTTATCTCGTGCGCGAGGGTTCTAGACGCCTCCCCAAGTTTAGCGAGCGTTTGATGCTCCTCAATTTTTATTTTATACGACTCGTTTTTTCTATACAATAGCGCTAAAACGATAATCAATAGTAATAAAATTATAGGAAACAGAGATAACATCATAAAATATAAAATTCTATTTTTTTGATAATTATACGCGTCGATCTTTAGAAATAATATTTTATCCGAATACCTCAAAATATTTCCATTAATGCCGGTAACGCTCCGAATATTCCCCATTCCGCCTATTTGTCTAAGAAATATAAAAGAGTTTGATTTTTTATCGAATATTATCTCCACATTTCCTAAAAAAAAATCGTATATCTCCTCTTCCGTAAAATAATCGCCGTATCCAAGCTCTATTTCAAACCGCGAATCGTATATGGCAAATCCCTTTATTTCTCTATAATAATCAAATATATCCTCTAATACCCCTTCGCGATTCGCTTCCAATATACGAAACGCCAATTTTTCAATATTATAATTAATATATATCTTTTCTTTCTTGATATGCCCCGTTATTAATAGGAAAAAAATTATATTAAAAGAAAAATAAACGGTTATTGAAAATCCTAATAGTAATCCTTTTAATATATTCTTTTTCATAACGGCATAGTCAAAAAAATTGGCGGAGATAATCGCTGTTCCGATTTTTGTATTCTAACAATTTTCGGTTTTTTTAGCAATCTTTATCTCCGCCTGATCCGCGCCCGTCAGTTTTTTGAGCGGGAAAATAACGCATATGATGTTAAAGATAAAAATGACACATATGAAACAAATATTTTTTATTCCCAAAAAAACTGACGGATTACCCTGATCCGGTTTTAATTAAACAATCGAATGGTATTATTTGATATTTTTATTGCGTTTATCTATATCCATTTTAAATCCATTGCGAAAGTCTTTTTTTACGCGGGGACCTCTCATTCCGTTTCTATCGCCGCAGAATTCTTTTTCGATATCGACCGTTTTTCCATCGACAGTTAATTTCTTTACAAAAATAACTTCAATCTTCTCTACGTTTCTGAATCCTTTCCCCCTATTAATTTCCCCTTTTGTCCCTTCGATCGCTATCTCTTCGCCGTCTTTTAAATCTTCCGATATAAATCTCGGCATAATCAATAACGAAGTTTTTCCGTTAGCGGACAATTCGGGATTAATTCTGTTGCTTACCGTTACTTTGCCCTTCAATTTAACGGTCTCTTCCTGCGCAAATAACCCAAACGTTAGCGCCAGCGTTAGCAGCGCGACAATTGTTACTCTCTTTTTCATTTTAATCTCCTATAATAATATTTTCTAATGATAAAGCAACAATCGCGCCATTTATTTAAGTTTAAAACTCTCATAGAAGTCAAAATCATTAAAAAAACTACGTTTTCAGCGCGAAAAAATTACGCGTATGCGCGAAAGCGCGAAATATTTTCACAGTTTAGGATAACTTTCGTTTTATTCAGATTGTTCGTATATGGCGCTAACGACTTCCTCTACGTTCCATTTGATCTCGTCGTAATACTTTATTGCTTTTTTGCTACTATTTGTAAAAAATAAAAAGATCGGTCCGTATAAATAGATATCCTTACCTCTTTTCAAAAATTTTTTCACCTCTTTTTCTCCATAATTTTCTGAAACGGGACTGTTTAAATTCGATCTGAATTTATCGATATTTTTGGCGGATAAAAAGCGATCTAATCTATTAAAAAAATATTTAGTATTAGCGCGACAATTGTCTATAGAAGTTTTATCGTAATCGGGATTAGCGCCGTTTTTAGAAAAATACGAGTGCATCTCGTTAGTCATTCCATGATGCGCAAAAAGATCTTGAAACGAGTGAAGTACAAAACCTAACGAATAATATCCCCAATATAACTCCCCTTTTTCAAACAAATCGTCGACTTTCTTCATCTCAGTCTGAATATAGGCTACATAATTGGAAATACTCTCGTTCTTCATTTTTATGAGTTTTTCTTTAGAATACTCCTTGTTTATATCGTATGGAGCCGTCTGAGCGTGTTGAACTACTCCGCTGAAATAATACAAATCGATGTCTCTTGAGGCGTAAGCCAAGACGTCTGAATATCTTTTATCCTTAACTTCATAATATTCGATACCGTAGATTATGTTCTTGTTTATTTTAACGACTTCGCCGAAATCTGCGTTAAACAAATTTCTCAAAACATCTTTTGTAATTTCAATATGAGAACCGGGTTTATCGGTTAGTCCGTCGAAAGAGTTAAGTAGAGAAACAGTCAAAGCAAAAATTAAAACTGCAATTTTTTTCAAAGTTTTACCCTCTCGAAAATAACTTGAAATTTAAACAGAGCAAAGGGTATAAAAAAGCGATCCAAAATCCTATAAAAAAGTATCTGATTGAGTCAAACAGATATTTTTCAGGAAAAACTTTTTTTAAAGCAATCATAAAAAACAGCGTAGTTGCGATTCCTAAAACAAAGACGATCGTTTTTTTGACAAAAGAGTTTTTATTTGAAAATTTTATTATCTTATCTTCAAGAAAAAAACCCAAAGAACAACCTCCCAATACGCTCAAAACTTTAAATACCGACTTTATTTTTATATCTCCAAACCCCGCCGCTAATTCGAAGATATTTAAAACGACAAGCGCTATCGACGTTACGATAAAAGATGCCAAAACGAACATAGAGCGTCTTTTCACATTTTTACTAATTTCGTCGAGTATAAAGTACATTATTATCGAGATGACAAATCCAATCGCCAATCCGCCTATTACGTCTATCAGCCAATGGACTCTCAGATACAACCTTGAGAGCGCGACAAGCGCCGATATTACAAGCGCCAATATAACAAGATTGATCTTTTTATAAAACAGCGATCCCGTTACAAAAAAACTTGTCGCGGCTTGCGTATGTCCGCTTGGAAACGAATAGCCCAAAGCGGTCTCGACTCTTACGGGACGCAAATTTTCAAGAACCTCGAACGGTCTTTTTGTGTGAAACAATAATTTAAGAATCTCCGAACTCGCGGCCGATACCAAAAAACTAAGAGTTAGAATAAAGCCGTATCGTTTTGATATATTCCAATAAACAAGAGATATAACGGCGATAATAAAATACTCCTCGCCCAACATAGTAATTATGGTAAATATCTTATCCAAAACGGGATTGGATATATCCCTAAAAAAATATAATATAGATTCCTGCATCTATCCCTCGAAAAAATAATAAAACAGCCGGAGAGCGAAGTCGCCGGCTATTATTAAATTTTATTTTACCTTTGAAGTAGTTTTTTTCGTCGTTTTTGGCTTTGCCGGCTGTTCGGTCGACTTGACTTCCACTTTAACTCCTGATTTCTTTTCTTCTTTTTTCTTTTCCTCGACGACCTTCGGTTTCTCAGGTTTTTTATCGTATCTCGGTTTGAATATAACGCAACCTAAAGGAGGAACGATAACGTCGATTGAATACGGCATCCAGAAAGACCCGGGCTCTCTCGCCATAACTCCGCCGAAGTTGCCGATATTGCTACCGCAATATTTGCCGGCATCGCTGTTAAACACCTCTTCGTAGAAACAATTTTCAGGGACGCCCAACGTATAACCTTCTCTCGGCACCGGCGTAAAGTTGACTGCAACTACCAGGAAGTCAAAAGGATCGTTCGACCTTCTGATAAACGATATAGTGCTGTTATCCGAATCGTCGCAATTAATGCCGATAAATCCTTCCGGAGTCGCGTCTTTTTCCCACAACGCCTTCTCTTTTTTATAAAGCAAATTGAGATCCTTCACGCACTCTTTCAAACCTCTATGAAAGTCGAAATCAAGCAGATGCCAATCTAAACTTTTATCCTCTCGCCACTCTTCAAATTGACCAAACTCTTGTCCCATAAATAGAAGTTGTTTACCCGGATGCGTCCACATATAAGAATAGAACGCTCTGAGGTTTGCAAATTTCTGCCAGTAGTCTCCGGGCATCTTACTAATCATCGAACCTTTCCCATGCACAACTTCGTCGTGAGATATAGGCAGAATAAAATTTTCAGACCATGCGTACAGGAAGCTAAAAGTCAAGTCTCCATGATGGTATTTTCTATGAACGGGATCCTTCTGAATATATCTTAACGTATCGTTCATCCATCCCATATTCCACTTAAATCCAAATCCCAAACCGTTGGCGTAAGCCGGCTTTGTAACTCCGGCAAACGAAGTAGACTCTTCGGCGATCATCAAAACTCCCGGGAAATATTGAGCGATAATAGAATTCAAGTGTTTAAAAAATTCTATCGCTTCGAGATTTTCTCTACCGCCAAACATATTCGGTATCCATTCTCCCTCTTTTCTACTGTAATCGAGATAGAGCATCGAAGCTACGGCGTCGACTCTCAATCCGTCAAAATGGAATTTGTCCACCCAATAGAGCGCGTTTGAAATCAAAAAGTTTTTGACCTCAAGGCGGCCGTAATTGAAAATCTTCGTTCCCCAATCCATGTGCTCGCCCAACCTCGGATCGGCGTGTTCGTAAAGAGCCGTTCCGTCAAAATTGATGAGCCCGTGTTTGTCCTTTGGAAAATGTCCCGGCACCCAATCCAATATTACGCCGATTCCCGCCTCGTGGCACTTATCGATAAAATACTGCAATTCGTCCGGTTTGCCGAATCTGCTAGTAGGCGCGTAATATCCGGTTACCTGATAGCCCCAACTTCCGTCGAAAGGATGCTCTTCTATAGGAAGCAACTCTATATGAGTAAATCCCATATCCTTAACGTAATTTACAAGTTTATCGGCAAACTCAACGTAAGTCAACATTCTGTTGCCCTCGTCGGGAACTCTCATCCACGAGCCGAGATGGACTTCGTAAGTCGATATCGGTTGATTGATAAGGTCTCTTTTTGCCCTCTCCTCGAGCCATTTGTCGTCTTTCCATTTATACTCTTCCAACGTATAAACAACCGACGCCGTTTTTGGTCTTAGTTCGGCGTAAGAAGCGTACGGATCGGCTTTCTCGATCAGTTCGCCGCTTGGAGTCTTGATTTCAAATTTATAAACCTCGCCCTCTTTCAATCCCGGAATAAACAACACCCAAACTCCCGAATCTTTCAACAACTCCATCGGATTTTTTCTGCCGTCCCAGCCGTTAAAATTTCCGATAACGCTGACTCTCGCGGCGTTTGGAGCCCAAACTGAAAAGTAAACCCCTTTCTTACCGTCGCGGGTTATAATATGCGCGCCCATCTTTTCATAAATCTTATAGTGCTGCGATCTGTTGAATAAATACCTGTCGAATTGGGACACCCCTTCCACCCACTCTTCGTACGGGTCTTCCATCGTCCATTCGTTTCCGTAATAATCGCGGACCTTTATCACATACTTAAACTTATCTTTCTTATCCCAGATGACCCCTTCAAAAAGTCCGTCGTTATGAACCTTGCCCATCTCCCACTCTTTTTTTGAGTCCTTCTCAACGACAAACGCCTGTTTTGCCTCGGGTAAAAAAGCCCTGACCGACTGAACGTTTCTCTTAACTCCGTTCTGATCGATAACCTCAATAGGATGAATTCCTAATATCCAGTGCGGACTCTGATGGTTCGACTGAACTATCCCCAAAATGTCCGACGCGTATATTGACGTTAACATCTATTGCCTCCATAATAATAATTTGAATAGAAGCATTATATCATAAAAAATTATTAAATGTAAAAAAAAATATTTTTTATTAAAAAAAGAATATTTTTTTCAAACAAAGTATGAAATATACGAATTAGCGCCGTCGGTTTTTAGGGAAAAAGGAAAATTCGACGCATATGCGCCGCCGCGACGCTCCCCGATGAAAAAAAAGCTCCATATGTGTCAAAAAAAAATCGACGCATATAACGTTCAAGGAAGGAAATGACACATATGGAGCTGTAGCTGTATGCGCCGCGCTGCTTCCTGATAATAAATTGACGCATATGGAGCTATACGCGCCGCGTCGCTCCTCGATAAAATTTGACACATATGCATCATTTGTCTCAAAAGTTGCCGCTCCCCAAAAAACTAAAAAAATAATATTTTTTTATTGACTTTTTAAGTCTATTTTGATATAAACCGAACATCGGGCGGTTAGCTCAGCTGGGAGAGCGCCTGCCTTACAAGCAGGATGTCGTCAGTTCGATCCTGGCACTGCCCAACGTATCAGCCATTTTGACTCGATCAAAATGGCTTTTTTTTATTATTTATAAATTTTTATACGAACGCGAGGCAAAAAAAATGAAAGAATTTGACAGATTGAAAAATATTGTAACCAAACTTAGATCAAAAGAGGGGTGTCCTTGGGATAGAGAACAGACTCACAAATCGCTTTTACCTTATCTGCTCGAAGAGTCTTACGAGGTATTCGACGCTATACAAAATGAAGATACGAACCAGCTTAAAGAAGAACTTGGAGATCTTATTTTACAAGTTCTTCTTCATTCTGAAATTGAAGAGGAAAACGGCAATTTCAAAATAGAAGACGTACTAAACGGAATATCTGATAAGTTAATAAGGCGTCATACTCATGTATTTGGCGCCGATAAAGCCGGCTCGGCTGAGGAAGTTTTATTAATTTGGGATAAAAATAAGCAAAAGGAAAAAAAGAATAATTTAGATTCGATTCTTAATAAAATTCCAAAGAGTTTTCCTCCGCTTCTAACCTCGTATAAATATCAGAAAGAAGCGTCGAAAGTCGGATTTGACTGGAAAAATTACGAGGGACCGCTAAATAAGATACTTGAAGAATATTCTGAAATAAAAGAAGCTATAGTCAAAAACAACATCGACGAAATAGAGAGCGAAATAGGGGATCTGTTATTCTCCGTCGTTAATCTGGGTAAATTCTTCAATATACGAGCTGATTCCGCTTTAACAAAAGCTAACAACCGATTTAAAAGCAGATTTCAATTTGTTGAAAATCGAGTAAAAGAATCCGGAAAGGAATTCTCAAATTTCAGTTTAGAAGAACTGGATTTATTTTGGGAAGAAGCCAAAATTATCGAAAAACAAAAATAGCTTTATTTTTTTGTAAAAATAATAAATAAAATAGACCTTTTTTAAAAAAGTTAATATAATTGGTCTAGTTTTTTATAAAAGGAGCTGAATTATGAAAACTTTATTTTTAAAAACGCTTCCGGTTATCATTATGATTTTATTAATTTCAGGATGTAAAGAAAAAATACCTCCGGAGATGATATTTTCTCAAAACGCGCTAGCTATTAGCCCAAATAACGACGGGGTAATGGACGAACTTATTATCCAATCTTCCGTTAAAACCGATAATATATTAGTTTTTTGGAGTATGGAAATATTAGATGAAAAAGGCTCGGTAGTTTACGTTAAAACCGAAGGGGGAGATTTAGAGAAAAAGAAAAAAATGTTGTTTTTTGGAAAAAACGATTATGTAAAACTTCCCGAAAGCGTTTTATGGGACGGCAGAGATAATAATTCCAAAAAAGTAAGCGACGGCAAATACAATATAAGATTTATTTTAATGGACAATAAGAAAAATATTTTAAATACGGAAAAATTAAAGCCCGCGTACGTTTTCGTAGATACGATCCATCCGGATGCCGAATTATCTGTTGAAAACGATATATTCTCTCCAAATAACGACGGCAACAAAGACTCTCTTTATATTAATTTTAAAGTAAAACCCGATAATCTTGAGACGACTTACGACGAAATGAGAGGCAAGGAGTGGAAAATCGACGTTATAGACAATCAAAACGAGCGGTTAAAAACTCTCTCTTTTAACGATAAAAACGAATTGAATAAAAAAGTTCAATGGGACGGAACGGATAACTCAAATAATATAGTTCGAGACGGATTTTACTCTTTAAAAATTTACTGTTCCGACAAAGCCGGTAATTATTGGGAAAAAATAATCCCGAATATAAAAGTAGATACGGAAAAAAATCCGCTGGCTATATTTTTACGCGAAAGAGCTTTTTCCCCTAACGGCGACGGCGAAAAAGATACCATAAAATTCGACATTTCTTTAAAAGATAAAAATTCCGTCGAAAAATGGAAGTTTGATATATTTTCTCAAGAAAATGCTCAGATAAAGACTTTTGAAGGCTCGAATTTTACGGAAGATTACTTAATATGGGACGGAACAAACGTCGCCGGAAATATTATGAACGACGGCGTTTATAAAGCCAAACTAGAAGTAGTTTTTATTAACGGTTCTATATCCAACGCGGAATCGGACAATTTTTATATCGACACGATCGCGCCTCATTCGGAAATAATTTTATCATACAACGTCTTTAGTCCGGACGGTAACAATATTAAAGATTTTGTCATAATATCTCAAAAAACGACCTCGGAAGAGAAAGCAAGGTGGAGCGGATATATTTCCGACGCTAATTCAAATAAAATCAGAACCTATACCTGGAGTAGAGAATTTCCGGAAAACATAAAGTGGGACGGAACCGATAACGAAGGGACAATTCAGAAAGACGGCGACTACTTTTTTTACGTAACCGGCGTAGATTTGGCGGGAAATAAATTTACTTCCGATCCTAAAAAAATCTCTATATATACCGCAAAAAACCAACTATCTATTACCCCTCTCGAGCTCTCCTTCAGCCCAAACGGCGACGGTAAATACGATAATATGACTTTTTTATTTGATTACGATACTTTGCCGGAAAATCCCGCAACCGATTGGAAACTATCTATATACGATTCGTCGGATAACGTTGTTTTCGAAACAAACAGTACAGATTCTCCGATAAATTACGTATGGAATGGAAAAACGACCGACGAAACCGGCGCTCCGGACGGATCTTATACCTCGGTCGTAAGCGTCAATTTCTTTTACGGAACAACGTCGAGCGCTAAGTCGCAACCTTTCCATATCGATCTAACTCCTCCGGAGGTTGCGGTCGATAAGGATCTTAAAATATTCTCCCCCGACGGAGACGGAGAAGCCGATACTATAACTTTTTCCTTCTCTAAAGCGTTTGATAGATCCGGTTTTAAATCGTGGAAATTGTTAATCATAAATCCTATTACCGGCTCCGAATTTATTAGTTTTGAAGGAGAAGGTTCTCCGGAATCAAAAACTATCGTTTGGAATGGTATAGGAAAAAAAGGCGCGCTAGTTGAAAGCGTTCAGGATTATCCCGTTAAAGTTATATCGGAAGATACGGTTGGAAACGTCGGCGAAACTATAATCGATCCGGTATCGGTAGATATTCTTGTAATAAAACTTGAAGACGGAAGATATAAAATAAGAATTAGCAATATAAATTTCAAACCTGAAAAGGCGGTAATGACGGAAGATAAAAAAAATCTTGAAATACTGGATTTATTAGCAAAGGCTCTGAAAAAATATTCGGAATATAAAATATCAATAGAGGGATACGCTAACGAATATAAAAAGGGTCTGGACGTAAAATGGGCTTATGAACTGTCAAAAAACCGAGCCGTTGCCGTAAGAGATAAACTGGTAACAAAAGGTATAGGAAAAAACAGAATGGAAACTATCGGTAAAGGCTTTGAAAATCCTATTATTCCTTTAAGAGATAAAATTACAGACGAAGAGAGAAAAGAGATGTCGATTAATAGAAGAGTAGAATTTTATCTTTCAAAGTAAGCAAAATAAGCAAAATCGAGAGGGGCTAATTTCTAGCCCCTCTCGCGCCGCGCGGCGCGTATGCAATGTTTTTTCCGGAACGCATAAAACTCGCGTTGCCATTGTTTAGATTAGATTTTTATACTGCTCTCTGTCTTGGCAACCATGTTGTCGAGGGTTTCTTTGTTCTTTGCGCCGAGTTCGGAGAGAGACTGCGTCGTTATGTTGATCTGCCGCGCGCCTTCATTAATCTGTTGCAAATTTTTAAAAATTTTCTCGGAAACTTCGCCAAGAGCAATCATTTCCTTCTGGATAACTTCGCTGCCTGCAAGCATTTCGTCCGAGCCGACTTTTATTTTTTGCGTTACGTCGGTCATGTTTTTTATAGCTTTCATTACCTGCGCGTTGCCTTCCGATTGCTCATGCATCGCGCTCATTATGACGGCTTCCTGCTCGCGAACAGTTGTTGTCATTGCCGACATGTGTGAAAAGCGAGTTTTTACCCGATCGCTTTCTTTTTGCACTTGATCAATCTGTCCCTTTAAGGACTCAAGCACTTGAGAAATAGACTTCCCTTGAGCGCCGGCTTCTTCTGCAAGTTTTCGAATTTCATCGGCAACAACGGCAAACCCCTTTCCATACTCGCCCGCATGAGCCGCTTCGATAGCGGCATTCATCGCCAGCAAGTTTGTTTGACTCGCAATGTTTTGAATAACATCGCTCGCCTCTAAAAGCCCATCAGAGGCTGTTGCAATTTGATCGGTCATTGAAAGCGCCGCTAAAATTGCATCTCCGGCGTTTTTAGTCTCTTCTTCAAGATTTGCGATACTTTGCGAGTTTTGTTCCAACACATTCGTAACCGACTTGATGTTTGCAATCATTTCTCCAACCGAACTTGCCGACTCATTTACAGAAACCGCATGCGTATCAATGCCCCTGTCAAGATTTTGAATATTGTTTACAACCTGTTCCAAGGTGGTTTGAGTTTGCAAAATACTTTGCGTCTGCCTGTCGACGTCAGAGTGGATCATGTTTATTTTCTCAGTGATTTGAAAAATACTCAATGCTGTTTCCCCTGTCCCTTTCATGAGGTTATCGGAAACATCCTGAGATTTACCCATTGCGTCAAACATAAGAGTAAAAATATTTACCGACTCGTCTGCAAATTGATTAAAATTAGTTATGAGTTTACCAAATTCATCGCGCGTTGTTACGGGAAGTTTTAAGTCTCTATAATCGCCTTTTTGTAATTTTTGCATTCGATTTTCCATCATATCAATCTGTTCAAAAAGCTGGGACACAAAAATAAGGATAGCAAATATGGTCATCGACAAACAAATTACCGCAAGAGGAAGCGAGTTAATCATAAAAATCTGATGTGGAGTCTTGTTCGTGTTTGTAGGACTGATATACGGTATAACAGATACGACAGAGACCGAAATCAAGCTCATTATAATGATGGCATAAATGCGTATGGAAAGTCGCGCCGAGCCCAAAGACGCATCGACATCAATGGGTATAAATGCGCAAAACTGTTCCATTTTTTTAACAAACAACAAACAAAAGGGTTATCCTATAATTATTTCCGCAGAAATAACTATTATAGAAACAAGTAAAACATCAGCAAATCCAAGCTTTAACTCAATTGCAAAGGCAACAACAGCTAGAATTGATAAAAAAATTGGAATTAAGAACATTCTTTTTATTTTTGCAACAACATCTCCCGCTTTTTTCCAATCCTCTTTCCAATTCATTATTACTCTGCTATAAATGCGATACTTTATTACCGGGAGAATTGCCAGTATACAAGTAACCACAATAAAAGACGCGCTTTTTACGGTTGCAGCAACCAGATAGTTCGGAGGCGAACCAATCGTAGAAATTAATGCTAAAGCTATCGCTCCGGGTATCCAAAACAAATGCCCAAACAAATCCAAAAACAACAAAGAAATCGGAAATTTTTCAGGCTGTTTTGCATAGGTAAACGCCTTTTCAATATTTTTTTCAACTTTATTCACGCATTCTCCTCCTTGAAAAAATTAAAAAATTCATATAGTAAATTTTCTACTATAAAACCGCCATACCTGATATTCTACCATACGCAAAGTTTTTGTCAAATATTTCTATTGTCTATTTTGTATCCCGCAGTTTTTTGGGGAATAGAAAATATCTGTTTCATATGTGTCATTTTTTTTGAGACAGACTCGCGTTATCCATTTCCTTACCCCAAAAAACTGACGGATTACATATCCGTTCCATATGTGTCAAATTTATATCGGAGCGCGGCGCGGCGCATATAGCTCCATATGTGTCAAAATTTTTATCGAGAAGCGGCGCGGCGTATGCAGCTCCATATGCGTCCAATTTTCTTACCCGCTTAGGATCAATACAAAAAAAGCGGCGCTATTTAGCGCCGCTTTTTTTACCAATTTCTTTATGCGTATGTATCTATATTTTGACCAATTCCGGTAGATACGCCGATATTTGAATTCGACACATTTGTAATAAGCGATAAATTCATCTGAGATTTTACTACGGAAGCCTCCCTAATAAACCTATTCATCATAGAATTCATCTGCGCAACCCTATTATAAGTAGACATTGTTACCGCGTTCATATTTTTCTCCGAATTTAACTTTACTATTATAAATTTTCGGATATAATCAGGATTTAATTAGATTATTTTTTAGAATATAATATTTTATTCCGAAATTTATTGTATGAAATATATATTTATAACTATAAATCTGTTATTTATTAGCGCATTTTCTATTTTAGGTCGGGAAGATATTATTCCTTCAAGCGTATCAAAAATATCTGCGGATTTTGAGAATGGCAAAGTTGCGCTTAAATGGATTTTTCCTAAAATTTTAGATAAAAATATATTGATTTACAGACACACATCTGCGATAAGCAATAAATACGCGCTGGAAAAAGCTCTGCAAATAGCCAAACTTACAAATTCAGAGGAGTCTTATATTGATATGCCGGAAGAAGGAAGTTACTACTATGCAATATTTTTACAAGATAAAGTCGGCGAAAAAATCGATATAGTATTTAACAACTTTAGGAATTTTACCAACACCCCAGCAATAGTCGTTAAAGAAGAGATAATTAAAATTTCTAGTTTAACGGCAACCTCTTTTGCGTCGTATGTCGTTTTAAAATGGGAGTACAAAAGTTCCGTCAAGTCGACTTTAAAAAAAGCGTCCATTTATAGAAACATCAAACCGATTTTAAACGACGACGATAAAAACGCTTCCATAAAAATAGCGTCGGTTGATTGCGCGCTAAATAGTTATACGGACGTTCCCCTTTCAAACGTCGACTACTATTACGGCGTTTTTATCGAAAATGAAAAAAACATAAGTTATATTCCTAACGTAAACGTAACTGTATCTCCGATTTTTATTGAATCAAATAATGAAAGCGACAATTCTTACTTTTCCGATTTTTTTGTTCCTCTTCCTCTTTTATCGTTCACAACCAATCCTAAGAATGGAGAAAACTTTACCGGTTCGGGAATTTTTAAAACTCCTTATAAGATAAAATATAATAATATAACAGCCGGTATTATCGAAAACGATAAACTTAAGTTTTTGGACGTTTATAACAAATGTAAAAAAAACGAGCTAAATAATCTTAAGAAAATTCCTATTAAATTATTGTCTAATGAAGAATATTTTGAACCGGAAGAATTTAAATCTGAATATCAAACCGCTATCAAACTGTTTAGATCAAATAATTATTCCGAATCTTTAAGTATTTTTGAAAACCTTTTAACCGAAAAACTTGCAAGCGGTCTGAAAATAAGAGTTCTCTACTATATCGGCGTTATAAAATATTTCTTCGGCGAGTATAATATGTCGTTGCTTTATTTGCTTACTCCTAACGATACTTACAAAAAAGAAGTCTCGCCGTATATAAACTCAATTTACGCTATTGTTTTTCCAACTTTTGAAAGATAACTAGTTTTCAATTTTATACTCTTTATTATTCTTCATATATAACTTTTGATTTTTTATAGGAACGATCGTATCTGCGGGACATTTTAACGCGGCCGATCTCAAATCAACTTTTGAATTATAATTAATTTTTGCAAGATTGTCGACGACTATTATACGATCGGGGTCTCCGGTAATCTTTTCGCAAATTTTACATCCGATACACCCCTTTTTGCATACCTCTTTAACTTTTTTACCCATTTCCGGACTGGAACAAGCTACAAAATATCCTCCGTCGATGGGAAACATTTTAATAACCTTTGTCGGACATACGGTCAAACATCTTTCGCAACCTATACACTCGTCTGAATCTATCCATACTCGATTTAGTTTATCTCTTTTTATAGCGTTAACCGGACATACTCTTATACAGTTGCCTTTTCCTATGCATCCGTATTTACAAGCCTTTTCTCCTCCAAAAAAACTTGAAACCGCGTAACAATCCTCGTCTCCGTTAAATTTATAATCCTTAAGAGCGATAGCGTCGTCCCCGAGGCACTGAATTTTAGCGACATATCTGACTTTTCCGACGGATTTCTTACCCAATATTGAACCTATTTCGTCTATTACTTTTTGACCGCCCGGGGCGCACAAATTTATCTCTTCCTCTTTTTTAACAATAGCTTCGGCGTATACCGCGCATCCTTGATAACCGCAACCGCCGCAATTTACTCCGGGCAATAGTTCGATAATTTTTTCAACATTTTCGTCAATCTTTACGTGAAATATTTTTGCCGCGAAAGCTAATCCAAATCCTAAAAAAAGCCCCAATATAGTGATAATCAAAATTCCAAGTAAAAACGAAATCGCCATCGTCTATTCCTTAATTATTTATTGAATATTTCCAACATAGACTTGTCTGCCGCCATAAACGCCAAAGCCATTAGTCCGGCGGATATAAACGCTATAGGCGCTCCTCTAAAAGGCTTGGGGACGTCGGCCAAATCCAACTTTTCTCTAATGGTCGCCATGAGAAACAACGCCAATAAAAAACTTGCTCCCCCCATAAATCCATGTACGGTTGAAGAGATAAAATCGTAATTTTTATCTATGTTTAATACGGCGACTCCGAGCACCGCGCAATTTGTAGTTATCAAAGGCAGATATATCCCCAAAGCGTTATACAAAACAGGAATATTTTTCTTCAAAAAGACTTCGACAAACTGAACGAACGCCGCGATAACCAGTATAAACGTAATAATTTTTAAATACTCTATATTAAATCTAACAAGCAAAAAAGTATACATCGCGTACGTTACCATACTTGCCAAAGTCATAACAAAAATTACCGCCAATCCCATTCCGAGAACCGAATCTAGCTTCTTACTTACTCCGATAAACGGACATAAACCTAAAAATTGAGATAATACAAAGTTATTTATAAATATTGTTCCTATAGAAAGCGCTATAAGTTCAGACATCTTCTTTCTCCCTAACAGAATTGATTTTTTGTTTAAATGCGTTTATTGCCGCCAATATCAATCCAAAAATAAAAAGAGCTCCCGCAGGCATAGTAAATATTTTCGCTCCGCTGTATATTTCAACATTATTAATTACAATTCTTGAATTATTCGGATCGTCTGTAAAAAATGATAAAAACTTTCCGCCGTAATCAGAAAAATCAAATCCCAAACTCGAAATACTTTCTCTGATAAAACTGATAAGTAAAAGCGCTAAAGTAAAACCAATTCCCATCCCTATCGCGTCCATAATTGAAGGCGCGATTTTATTTTTGTTGGCAAACGCCTCCGCCCGTCCAAGTATTATACAGTTGACGGTAATAAGCGGAATAAAAATGCCAAGCGACTTCGATAAAGCCGGCAGATACGCTTTGATAATTAATTCTACTATTGTAACAAAACTAGCGATTATTACAATATAACCGGGTATTCTTACCTTATCGGGAATAAAATCTTTTAACAAAGAAATCAGAATATTGGAACAAATTAGAACAAACGTGGCGGACAATCCCATACCGATAGCGTTAGAAACTTTAGTCGTTACCGCCAAAGTCGGACAAATCCCAAGAAGAAGAACTAAAGAAGGATTCTCTTTAAAAAAACCCTTTATAAACTCTTTATATAACAGACTATCCCGAAATGATTGTTCCCGATCTAATTTTTCAATTGTTTTAGTATCGTCGCTCATTTTTATTCCTTATTTTCCAAATCTAAAGCCGTTAACGCTCTTTGAACGCCCAAAGCTATCCCGTTAAAAGTTATAGTCGCTCCCGTAATGGAGTCGCCGTCTTCTTTGCTTAACATAGACTTTTTAAACGGAAATGGAGAAGACGGCGTATTAGTCCCGATAAACTTTTGCATATAACTATCTTTTTCTGCAGACTTACCGATTCCCGGAGTTTCCGAATTGTTAAGCAGTTTCATATTTAATATTTTATAATTATTATCGGTAGCGCACATAACTTTCATCTCTCCGCCGTAGCCCGAGCATATAACTACGACGGTATATCCGATCCGTCGCATTTTATCGTTTTTCACAATATAATAATATTCATTTGTAGAATTAAAATTTGGAGACTTAAAATGTTTTTTTTCGAAAAATTTTCCGTCGGAAATTAATTCTTTATTGGTATCGTTTTCAACTTTAACGTTGCTCTCGTTGATTCTTTTGTAAGTTATCAAATTTACAAAACTTAGCAGTAAAACTGAAACAAAGCATATCGCCGCTAACTTTAAAGCAATTATTAAATCGTCTTTCATACTTTTACCTTAACATTATTTTTTTACAAATCCAAACGGCTTAACTTTAATAAATCTGTCTATCATCGGAGTTAGCATATTCATAAATAAAATTGAAAGACTAACGCCTTCGGGTAATCCGCCGTACATTCTTACCAGCATCGTTATAAGTCCGCAACCTATCCCAAAAATTATTCTTCCCTTGATTGTTATTGGAGTAGTTACCATATCCGTAGCCATAAATAGAGCTCCAAGAGCGCAACCGCCGGTCAAAAGATGAAAAATAGGATCGCCATGAAAATACCCCAAACCAAATCTTGTCCCGTCAAATATCCATGCGACTACGGCGACCGTTAAAAAAAACGATAAAGGTATATCTATCGATACGATTTTCCTGTATATCAGATATATTCCGCCTAAAAGCAACAAAAATACGGATATTTCCCCGATACACCCCCCTTTCAATCCAAAAAAAAGGTTAAAATAGGTGGTATCGGTCTTAATTACCTCTCCGGGTAAAGATTGAAGAACTTGAATAGGTCCGTAAAAGAATTTTGACAAACCTACCTGTTCCGCAAAGGTCGAGGATAAATCTATATTGCCCTCTAATAAAGCCGACTTTAACGCCCCTAACGGAGTCGCGGTAGTTACCGCATCGGCGTCAAACGGAACGGTCCACGTCGTCATGTATTTCGACCATGCGACCAACGCAAAAACTCTTCCGGCAATGGCGGGATTAGCCCAATTTTGTCCAAGCCCCCCAAACGCATGTTTCACCAAACCGGTCGCAAAAATTGAAGTTATTATCGGTATGTAGAGAGGAACTTGAGGCGGCATATTCATACCTATCAAAGCCCCCGTTAAAAAAGCCGAGCCGTCTAATATCGTTACCTTCTGTTTTCTAATCAGTTGAACGGCCGCTTCGGTTAATATTGAAAAAAGTATTGAAAAAAGAACAACCAACCCCGCGTACGCTCCAAAAGCAAATATTCCAAACGCAATCGAAGGCAATAAAAATAATGACACAATCCACATAATAGATCTTGTAGACTCGTTATTTAATAAATGAGGAGAAGAAGATACTATCAAAAGTTTGCCATTATTCATATTTTAAACTATCCCTTATTTTTTTTCTTTTTTTCCGTTAATTTCCTATATATATCTTTCCCTAAGCGGAAATTCTGAACCAAAGGTATTCGAGCCGGACAACTCCAAGCGCAAGCGCCGCACTCTTTACAATACATTAGACCGGACTCCGCGGCTTTATCAAATAAATTATATTTTATATATTTATTAATTACGGTGGGAGCCAAACCAAAAGCGCAAGCGTTAATACATTTGCCGCAGTTTAAACATATCCCGTTTGGTATAAAATCTGTATAATCGTCTTCCGACAACGCGACGACAGCGGAGCATCCTTTCGTAACGGGGACTTCAAGATCGTACTGAGCAAAGCCCATCATCGGACCGCCTATCACAACCTTTTTTACATCCTCTTTCAACCCGCCGCACTCTTCAATCACCTCTTTCAATAAAGTTCCGATTTTTACTTTCAAGTTTTTCGGCTCTTTAACGCCGGATCCCGAAACGGTAACTATACGATCAATAAGAGGTTTATCGTTTACAATAGCCTCTTTAATAGCTATTACGGTCGCAACGTTTTGAACGATAACGCCAACGTCGCTCGGAAGTTGATCTACCTGAACTACTCGATTTGTTATAGCTTTGATAATCTGTTTCTCATCGCCTTGAGGATATTTTACCCTAAGAGGTACGACTTTTATATTATATCTGTTTAGGCATAAAGTTTTTAGTCTTTTTATAGCGTCTTTTTTATTGCTCTCGATTCCGATATAAATATTACGGACGTCTAATATCTTATTGATTATGTTTATCCCTTCAAGCAAATCTTCGCTTCTATCTATCATCAATCTATGATCGCCGGTTATATACGGCTCGCATTCGGCTCCATTAATAATCAAAGTATCTACATTTTTTCCGTTTGGAATAGTTAATTTCACATGAGTGGGAAACGTAGCCCCCCCCATGCCTACTATCCCGTAATCTTTTATCTTCTTTAATAACTGATCTTTGGTCATCGATTTCCAGTCGGTAAGATGAATATTCTTACCCGACTTTCTAAACTCGCCGTTTAATTCTATAACAATTGTTTTTGATTTTTTACCAACGCTGATATACCTCTCTTCAATAGCCGCGACAGTTCCGGGTATAGACGAATGAATATTTGCAGAAACAAACCCGTCGGCTTCGGCAATTAATTGCCCCTCTTCAACCACCTGACCAACGCTAACGACGATCTTCGCAGGAGCTCCGATGTGCTGAATAACCGGAATATACACTCTATCCGGAACGTCCGTAAACGAGATAGAATTCTTATTAGTGATATATTTATAATCGTCGGGATGAGCTCCGCGATAACCAAATGATTTTTTAAAACTCATTTTCTACCTTTTTTCAAAAATGATAAATAAACTGGAAGTACATTCTATAAAGTTTAATAAAAAGTGTCAATATTTTTTTAAATATTTATTTGTATCCCGTCGATTTTTTAGGGAGAATAAAAATTAATTTGCTAATTAAAAATATTCCATATGTGTCAATTCGCATGCGCCGTTCCATATGCGTCGAATTTTTATTTCATAAAAAACCGGCGGATTGATATTTATTTTCTATACAATTTAATACGGTAAAAATTCTGTTTTTAATCCTATCGCATGTTCCTTAATATAGAAACTACCGTCTATTAACGTTAAAACTAACTTTTCATAATGACCGTAATCTGAATAATCCCAAGCGTTAAAAAAAACAATCTCCGGATATTCGGTTTGTCTGTTTAAAGACGCTATCTCATATTCTATCCTATCAAACGCCTTATTTTTTATCAAATATTCGTAGTTTTTCTTTATATCCTGCTTCCCGTTAACGCTCTTTGTTCCATTGAAACAAGCAAATTTTGAACGCGTTAAGTCGCTGTATCTAAAATTAGCGTCGTCGATATATAATGAAATTATTTTTCCTACATCTTTCTTCGATATTCCATCTACTAAAATGTTGTAAACCCTTAAAATATCGTCTTCATTATGTTTAATTTCTTTGATAACGTCGTTTTTAACGCAAGAAATAAGCGTAATAATAATAAGAACGAATAGTTTTTTCATTAACTCCCCCTTTATTCGCAATATATAATATTTTCAAAACAAAGTCAATTTATACGCCCGTTGGTTTTTTTGGGGAGAATAAAAATTAATTTGCTAATTAAAAATATTTACTCCATATGCGTCCATTTCTCTCCCAAGAATTCTATGCTCCATATGTGTCAATTTCCAAAAAACCGACGGGCGCTACTTTGAACAAATAGAAAAAAATCAGCCTAATATATTGACATTAGATGAATATTAAAATACTATCGTCTCCAAATTTTAAAAACCGGCGCGACAATTGTTATGAAAAAATACAAACCTTACGATTGGACTTTGCTAGAAGATCTTATCGTCTACAATACAAATAGTAAGATAACGTCAAATATTTTTGATAATCAAAACTCTGAATTATGCGTTGAAATAGGTTGCGGAAACGGACATTTTTTGACCGACAAAGCTTTAAATAACCCTGAAAAAAATTATATCGGAATAGAAATTAAAATTGGACGGATAGTCCGTTGTATTGAAAAAAAAGTTAAAAATAACCTTAAAAACATAAAATATATAAATAATGAGGCTAATTTTGCGCTTGATTTTATGTTTGAAGACGACTCAATCGATTTGATATATATGACTTTTCCGGATCCTTGGCCAAAAAGGAGACATCATAAAAACAGACTGTTTTCTGAAAAATTCCTTGATTCTGTATTTAAAAAGATGAAATACGGCGGATTGTTCGTTTTTATTACAGATCATGAAGAATATTTCAAGTACTCTAGCGATATTCTCATTAAAGATATAAGATTTGAAAAAATCGAGCGTATTTCGTCAAATGCGGAGCTATCAAACTCCCTATTTGGCGAAAAATGGAAAAAAGAAAACAGAAAATTTTATACAATGGAATTTAAAAAGAGATAATTTTTTAACTTTTTTTCCCTTTATAACTAATAGCCCAACCGGATTTCTCGCCTTCGATAAACGCCTTAATATTATTAACGTTTTCCTCGACGTTGAGAAGTTCAGTCAGCTGATTTTGAGCGAAATCAACAGCCTCGGATATTTTGTTATCCGTTAATTCGTCCGAATATTTCTTAGTTAACGCTAAAGCCGCCGGAGAACTATATAATAATCTCTTAATCATATCTTTAACCGATTTATTTAATCGATCGTCGTCGGTAATCTCGTCGACAATTCCGAATTTCAACGCATCTTCTGCGCTAAATTTCTTCGTAGACAATACCATATATCGCGCTTTTTTGTAAGACGTTCTCTCCAGTAAAAAAGGAAATACAAAAGCCGGTATTATGCCAAATAACGCTTCGGATAGTCCAAAAACAGACCTTTTTGTAGAGATTACTATATCCGAAGCAAGCGCAAGTCCCATCCCGCCGGCTAGTACGTCGCCGTCTATAGCCGCTATAACAGGTTTAGTAGAATTTCTTATAGCCAATACGGCTTTTTTATAGGGGTCGGTAAAATGATTTTTAATCTCTCCGGCTTTTGAATTCCTTATAAGATTTTCAAAATCCATTCCGCGGCTAAAAATCCCGTCTTTTCCCTGTAATACAATAACTCTGCAATTATCGCCGTTATTAGCGGATTCTATAAAATCGCTTATAAGCGGTAGATTGTCGTTATTAACAACATTACCCTTTAAAGGATTATTTAAAGTTATCCAAGCCACGTATTCTTCTAATTCATATAAAACGCTATTATCATTCATATTTTACCTCTACAATTTTCAAATTATTCCATTATTCCCTATATAACATATTATTTTATTTATTTAAAGATGTTTCATATCGTCGGTAAAAAATTATACTATGCCCCCGTCTCTTTTTACATAGAGTAGACGTATTTGGGATAATTTTCGATTACGAGCTCGTATAATAGCTGTTTTCGAGCGGTTATATTTAACAGTTGTGTCATTTTATTCAAAAAGTCGTTTTTCAACTTATCAATCCTTAATTTCTTACCAACAATCTCAAGAAATTGCTCCAACCCGTATTTCATAACGCCGTTATAGAAAAACAGTATGATGTCGCGAACCGTCGAAGCCATACCGAATTCGTTATACAAAGAATGCCATCTTTTTATTCGAAGATAATCCGCTTCGCTGATTCTAAGATATTTATCCAGTCTTTTATCGTCTGTATTGTCTATAACGGCGTATTCGGATCTGTGATTCCCGATTATACTCTTCATTTTTGGCATTTTTTTATCAATAAGGCGAAACATAGTTTCAAATAACTCGCTAAACGTATTGATTTTGAACTCTTTTAGTAAAAAATCTATGACGTTGTTATTCATAGATTCGGATACTATAAAATGAAATAGATGTTTTTTGTTTTTCATAAAATTTTCTCCTTTTTTTTATATATATAACAACTAAAAGTAGAAAACGTTATACAAAAAT
>MWDO01000016.1 GCA_002070605.1 Spirochaetes bacterium ADurb.Bin133 | reverse complement strand
TTTTCTAATAATTTAAGGTTTGGTTCTAATTCGTCAAACTTTCTTCTGTAATAATATGCTTTTGCCATTACCCCCCCCTTGTTGTTAATTTCCCGCCAATGATACAATATTTTTATCATTATGGCAACCTTTTTTTTCGCTTGGAAGGGAGTATGATGTTAAGAATAAAATTCGACGCATATAAAACAGATATTTTTTATTCCCCAAAAAACTGAAGGGATACTTTTCAATTCTTATTAACGATTGACTAATTAACTAAATTATGATTATATATTTTGAAACTAATTTTGGGGAGCGATTAATTGAATTTCTTTAATAATAAAAAATATTTTCCTATAGACTACAAAAAAGAGGGCTCGTTTTACTTTTACGTTCCGTTTTTTTTAACTGCGCTTTGGAGCGTAATTCAGATAATAACGGCGTTTATTATCGGTTTTAAAAATATTTTAAATATTTTTACGGTTATCTCTATTTTACTTTTAACCGGATTATCTGTCGCCGTATTATCTTTTTTTTATCAAATATTTGTAAAATTAGACAAAAATAAAAAGAGATACAACGTTTTTAAGTCTTTGGTAGGTTACGGCGTCGTTTTAACTTACGTTTTCAACTCGTTGCCGAGAATGGTAGGGGAGTTTCTCGGAAATATTTCTACGACTCGGTCGATAATATATTTCGTTATTACGCTAATGCCTACGGCTTTAGCCGCCGTAGCGTATTTATTTATAAAATCGTCAAAAACAAGGCTTTTTATGAATATCTATACTCAAAAAGAGATAGATGTTGAAAAAATGGCGAAAAAGGACAAAAAATTAAAGAAAAGCGAACATAAAAGAATAAAATCTGAGCGATCTATACTTGAAAATATATGGTATGAATGGGTAGACGCGCTGATACAAGCGATAATTATAGCGCTTTTGATTCAGCAGTTTTTATTTCAAATGTATCAGATACCTTCCGAGTCGATGGTGAAGACCTTTTTGATTAATGATAGGGTAGTAGTCAATAAATTTATTTACGGTCCTCACATACCGCTTACAAACTGGAAGTTGCCTTTTTTTGCAAAGCCCAAAATAGGAGATATCGTAGTTTTTAAAAATCCTGAAATGGACGATCCGGAATCTGAAGTCAGTTACAAAAACGCCTTTATAAGAATAATGCATCCGTTTATTTATATGCTTACGCTCTCTTTGGTCGATATTGATAAAAAAAGCGACGGTTCTCCGAAGGAAAGGTTTATAGTAAAAAGGCTTATCGCAAACGACGGCGAAAAACTTTGTATATTGAACGATAAGGTTTACAAAAAAACCGGCGCCAGCGGTTGGACTCAGATGGGCTCGATATACGGTCAAAAAGAATATGGCGAAAACGAGATCTATAACGAGAACGATCCAAGAATAAAAGGTCAAAGGATTACGCCTAAATTGAAACAGATATTAAATAATAGCGAAAAAATAATCGAAGAGACGGATATTAAACTTGAAACCGACAATCTAACCGCTCAAAAGAAAAAATTGATAGATAATTCAAATAAAAACGGTATTATTAATATAGTTACAAAATTAGAAGAACTAAAAAAAATCATGGAAAACGGCGGTATTTATTCTCATATTCAAAATATTGCTTTTTCCGAAAGGGTGATTTTTAGTCTTAACGACAGGCGATTTATCGAAGCCGTATTTGATAAAAAAGCGCTCTCTAACGAAGAGATAAGTTTTTATAAAGATCATTTTAATAAACAGATAGATAATTACTATCAAGTTGTTTTCTACAAACTTATCGTCGATTATATAGAATTCTTAGGTAAGGCCGGGAATGACGTTAAATATTTTAACGATCAGATAATAACGGACTACAAAGAGGATGACGACGATTCTCCTTATAAAAAATATATGAAAAAGATAAATTTGTTATCGAAATCAACCAGACTTGAAATATTAAACGATATTATAAAAGATAACGAAGTAAAAGGGTATTTATCTTCGAATTTTGACAACATTAAAAAACTCGGATATTTCAATAAAATAATGAAGTTTTATTATTTAAGTATGTATCTTTACGGATATGGCGAGAATTCGGCGAATTATTTTGCGGAAATATTTTCTTTGAGAAATTTTTCGGACTATCCTCCCGAAAAAGACGCTTATTTAGATAACGAATATTTTGTTATGGGGGATAACAGATATAACTCTTTAGACTCCAGACTTGGCTACGACAATTATTCTATCTATATAGACGAGGACGATCAAAAGGATTTTTCTACTAAAACTATAGTTTCATGGAAACCTCATACTATAAAAAATCGGCATTTGTTAGGAAAAGCTCTGGCGATTTATTTTCCGCTTGACAGAATGGGGTTTTTGAAATAATATTTATATAGAAAATAGTAAAATATCCCGTCGGTTTTTTTGGATGGGAGAGAAAATGACGCATATGATGTTAAGGATAAAAAATGAAAATGACACATATGTTAAAAATGAATAGGGGCGCGCTTTATGTCCAGATACGACTATTATAAAAAGAGAGTAAATAAAAAAAAGGTTTTTAAAGATATAGTATTGATATATTTTATTGCGGTTATTTTTGTTTTGTTATTTAATTCGCTTATTTTGCAGGCGTATAGAATTCCTTCAAACTCTATGTTTCCGGGTATTTCGGAGGGAACCAGGGTTTTGGCTAACAAATTTATTTACGGACCTAAATATCCTTTATCCGACTTTAGAATATTTGATTCGACAAAAAGCGTTAAACGGGGAGACGTTATAGTTTTTTACTCAAAGGAGTATATGAAAAAAAATACGTTTATCAGGTCTTTTTCTTCGTTTATCTACACCGTTACATTCTCGTTAGTAGATATATCAAAATATTTTCAGCGATACGATACTAACATTTATCTTAAAAGAGTAATAGGGATACCCGGCGATAAGATCAAATATATAATTCAGGATAAGAAAGTTGTAGTTTTGATAAACGATTTACCGGAAAAAAACGTAATATCTTCAAGTTATAGATTAATTGAGGAAAACGAGGATAGTTCGCCTTTATTATCAAATATGATATTACAAGAGGAAAAAGAGGTAAAAGAGGGCGAGTATTACGTTTTGGGCGATAACAGAGCGTCGTCGTCGGACTCAAGAATTTGGGGGACGGTTTCTTCCAAACAAATTATCGGAAAAGCTTTTCTTAAATATTGGCCTATGTCAAATTTTGGAGTAATTCGATAGAAAATATCCGTCATCTATATATCCATTTTCCATTCTGCGCAAGCAAGTGCCGTTACTGTTCCTTTTATTCGATTGAATACAGTCCCGATTATTATGAATTGTATATCAAGTCGCTAAAAAATGAGTTTGATTATTATTCAGATTTGTACGATTTTTCGGAGTTATCGACAATTTACGTCGGCGGCGGCAATCCTTGCGTTAACGAAGAATTGACGTCGGATATTAATAAAATTTTATCGCCCATTCCTTTAAGTAGTATAAAAGAATATACTATTGAGGGTAATCCTGTAAATATTAACAGTTCTATTGTTTGTTTGTTAAAGGATAATTATATTAATAGGGTATCTCTTGGCGTTCAGAGTTTTACCGATAAGGCTTTGACCTTTGCAAACAGATTATTTCAGATGAAAGATATTGTCGATAACTCTCTTAGTATTTTAAACGAACGTTTTACTAACATATCGATAGATATTATTAATTGTCTGCCGTATGCGGATATCGAGCGCGATACAAATGAAATAGGGCGCGTAATAGATCAATTTGATAACGTTAGGCATATTTCTTTTTACGATCTTTCAATAGACGAGGGGACGGTTTTTTACGATAAACGTTTTGCGTTAAATATTAAGGAGTTGGAAAAGAAAAGAAATCGATATGAAAAGAAATTTACCGAGTTAATCAGCGGATATAATTTCAATAGGTATGAAGTTTCAAATTATTCTCAAAATGGGTTTGAGTCTCTGCATAATTTGGGCTATTGGAAATATAAAAATTTCTTAGGATTAGGTCCGTCGGCTCATAGTCTGATAGATAATTTGAGAATAGAAAATTCGCCGGATTTTGGATTGTATGTAAGCGACAAAAACGGAAAATTTAGTTATAAAAAAAACATTCGATTAACGAAGGTTGAGCAGATTGAAGAGTATCTAATGATGGGGTTGAGGTTAGTCGAGGGGATAAATATAAAAGATATTAATGATAGGTTTGAAATAGATTTGTTGAAAATTTTGGAAAACATTATAGAAAATTTGGTTAAATCAAAATTATTAATTCTAGATAATAATAGCGCTCGTCTTAAGACGACGACTGCGGGAATGCAAACGTTAAATAAAATCCTTGTAGATATATTTTTGCATCTGGAAGAAAGTTAAACGTTATTTGATTGTTTATTTGTCATTTAAAAGAGCGGACGGAGAAGGCGATAAAATTATTCGGGAGGAAAGAAAGGACGGACGACGGAGGAACGCTTTTTTATTAGAAAGTTATTAACATATGAGTAGACATAATATACCTTATCGGCAATAGATATTAACATTCTGTTGACAATTTTTGTAATATCGGTTATTAAAATGCAATGAGCAATAATCTTTCCGACGTCTCCGATTATATAGATAAGCTTAATTCGAACAATCCTCTATACATTTTCTATAATGAAATAATTGATTTTCAAAAAGATCATATCATACCGGCAGTTAGATTTGATACGGCTATTTTTCTTATGAATATGGTCCTATTGATTAAGCCGAAAAAAATACTTGAGATTGGATTTGGTTCGGGAGTCTCCGCTCTGTTCATGAGCGCCGGAATTCGAACCAATGAATTTTGTAAGATTGTCTCTTTGGAACGGGACAAAAACAGATATTTACGCGGAAATAAAATATTAGAAAAGTATGATAATCGTAATATAGAACTTATTAACGCGGACGCTTTTAAATATTTATCGAATGAAAATAACAAACGACAATGCGATTTAATATTTCTTGACGCCGTTAAAGGAGATTATATCGATTACCTTCCTATCTTAAAAAACTATATTTGTAAAAACGGCGTATTGATAACCGACAATATACTATTTAACGGCAAAGTAACGGAAAATAAAACGCCTGAGAAATATAAAAACGGCGTCGAATTATTAAAACAATACAACGAGGCTCTGTCAAAAGACGCCGACTTCAATACGTCTTTTTTTTATATTGGCGACGGTATATCTCTGTCTATAAAAAAATAAAATTCAAAATGCCGCCGCGCCCAGTCGGTTTTTTG
This sequence comes from Spirochaetes bacterium ADurb.Bin133, assembly GCA_002070605.1. Classification (GTDB taxonomy): domain Bacteria; phylum Spirochaetota; class GWE2-31-10; order GWE2-31-10; family MWDO01; genus MWDO01. The sequence goes on along the minus strand of MWDO01000016.1, from coordinate 47,830 downwards.
AGGAACAACTCATATGTGTCATTTTTTTTCACAAGAATCATATGTATGCGTCGAATTTTTTCCACCCAAAAAACCGACGGGCTCAAAATCTAAGCATCCTTTTTAAATTGATCTATAATGCTTTTTAAAAATGAAGATATTTTGTCTATTTCATCTTTTTTATCGTATAGCGCCTTCATAGATACCAAAATATCAAGAAGTATTTCATATTCCTTACTTTTGCTAAATTCAGACTTTTTACCGCAAATTGTCATAAAATTTTTCAGTAAGTTAAAATTTATATTTATCAGATGCGAAATCGTTTCCAAATTATTATCAATGTTTTTAATATCTACTTCCGCTACTTCCGGAATTCGCCCTTTATTTTTTAAATTAATATCTTCCAACAGTTTTTTATTTTTCTCTTTTAATAATTCTATAATTTTCCTGTTGTTATCTTCATATAATTTTACTCTTAAGAGCGTCTTAACTTGATATAAGAACTTATCTATGGCTATCGGCTTTTCTATAAACTGTATCGCTCCGTATTTATACACCTCTTTCATATTATCATCAGATTGGTAAGCCGATATAACCATTTTTGGTATATATCTTGTATCTTCTCTGGAATTCATAACGTCTAAAAGTTGAAAACCGTCGACTTTTGGCATCATCAAGTCGATTATTATAAGATCCAAATTTTCATGATTGTAAAATTTAAATTCTTCAACGAATTTTGTAGAATCAATATAATATTTAGCTTCAAATTTCTCCAAAGTTAAAACTTGCTTTAACATCTCGCAAATTTCTATCTCGTCGTCTATTATTAATATTTTGGCGTTCTTTTTATAAATCATATTATTTTATCCTGTTTACTTAAACTTGATTCGTTTATATCTTCTTTATAATTATACAAAAAAAAATAAAAAAAAACTATATTTTTCCTGTTTTATTACATTTAATATGGAAATTATAAATTATCTAAATAGATAATCTCGTCGCAAAAATCTTTTAAAAATAACGAATTATGAGAACTTATAATCAAAGTAACATTTTTACGACTTTTTTCAATTAAAGTTTTTTTCAAAACGTCTATGCTTTTATTATCAAGATTGGAAGTCGGTTCGTCCAGAAAAATTATCTCTCTATTGAGAATTAAAGCCCGCGCTATGGCAACTTTTTGTATCTCCCCCGAAGATAATTCATAACTATTTTTGTTTTTTAAATTCTGTATTTCTAATTGGCGTAACGTATTTTCTATGATTTTATCATAATCTGTATTTGTTATTTTATTCAGATAAAGCGGATATTTCATATTATCGTAAACCGTTCCCGAAAAGAGATACGGAGATTGATGAATATATACCGTTTGTTTGTTAAGTATATTATTACATTTTTTTATATCCAGACCTTTAAAATATATACCGCCTTTATTTGTCTTTAATAGCCCCGACAAGATTTTCATGAGCGTAGTTTTTCCCGAACCGTTAGCGCCAACCAATCCGTAAATTTTATTTTTTTTTATCGTAATATTTTTTATGTCGAGTATTTGAATTTTACCAAAGAAAAATTTAAAGTCATTTATTTGGTAAACTATATCCGTTTCCATTTATCCTCTCTTTTTAAAAAAAGATGAATGATAAAATTTATAGACAATGCGATTAGTAAAAGTATTATTCCCAGCGCTAGAGCAAATTCAAACTCCCCTTTGCTTGTCTCTAGCGCAATGGCGGTAGTCATAGTCCTAGTATAGCGCTTTATATTGCCGCCCAGCATCATAGATACCCCAACTTCGCCAATTATTCTACCAAAACCGAAAAGCAGAGCGGCGACTATCAGTATTTTTGTTTCGGATATTATTCCTAAGAATATTTGACGCTTGTCGGCCCCTAGCGTTTTGAGCGTCTCGTATAACTTAGAATCAATTTTGGAAAAACCGGCTACAATAGTCGAAGTAATTATCGGAATAGCAAGGATAGTTTGACCAATAACTATCGCCCCCGGCGTAAATAAAAGCCCGGTAAATCCTAATATTCCTTTACGGGAGATAAAACTATAAACTATAAGCCCTATTACTACGGTAGGAAGCGACGTTAAACTGTTGATAAACGCTATTAAGAACTTCTTTATTTTGTAGTTTGAAAAATCTATAATAAACGCCAAAGGCACGGCTATAACCGTCGCAAACGATATTGAGAAAAATGTTAATCCCAAACTGGTCAAAACAATCTGATATATATCTCTATCGAAAGAAAAAATCAGGTAAAATATTTTTTGTAATAAGTCCAATATAGTTTATAGTTAATTACGCCTCAATTATTACTTAGCGCTTCCAAAAAACAGCTGTTCCCCTTCTATCTTAAAATCGTTTATAAGTTTTTGTCCATTTTCCGAAGTTATCCACTCAATAAGTTTCATAGCTTCGTCGTATTTAATATAGTCCTTATTTGCCGGATTAACCGCAATTATTCCATAAGGATTAAATAGCTCTTTATCCCCTTCGTAACAAATAGCCAAATCGATTTTAGACTTAACGGATAAATAAGTTCCCCTATCGGATAAAACGTACCCCAATTCGTTATTAGCCATATTTATAGCTTCTTCCATGCCCAAGCCGGATTCTTTATACCATTTGCCCTTTGGTTTTATTCCGCTTTTTTCCCATATTTCAAGCTCTTTTATATGGGTTCCGGATTTGTCGCCTCTTGAAATAAATACCGCTTTCTTATTTGCGATTTTTTTGAATGCGTCCGATACGTTCTTGGCTTTTTTTATCTTTGCAGGATCTTTTTTAGGTCCTAAAATAATAAAATCGTTATACATAACGTCTTTTCTGTCGACCCCATATCCGTCCTGAACAAACTTATCTTCTAACGACCTTGCATGAACCAATACTACGTCCACGTCGCCGTTTTCGCCTAATTTTAAAGCCTTACCGGTGCCTACCGATATAACGTCGACTTTAATTCCGGTATCTTTTTCAAAAATTGGCAATAAATAGTCAAGTAATCCCGAATTCTCGGTGCTTGTAGTTGTCGCTAGCTTCAACCTATCTTCTTGAGATAGTATCGAAAAAGATACAAATAAAAGCAAAGCTATAAGAATGCGTCTAATTTTCATATTGTTTCTCCTTAATTATTTTATTTTTGTTCTCATTATATTTCAATTTATCGCAATGTCAAGAGAAAAAAAATAATTTTACGTAGAATAAACGACGTATTTGGGATAATTTTCAATTATGAGGGCGTATAATAGCCGTTTTTGAGCGGTTATATTTAACAGTTGTGTCATTCTATCCAAAAAGTCGTTCTTCAACTTATCAATCCTCAATTTCTTACCAACAATCTCAAGAAATTCTTCCAACCCGTATTTCATGACGCCGTCATAAAAAAACAGTATAATATCTCGAACCGTCGAAGCCATACCGAATTCGTTATACAAGGAATGCCATCTTTTAATTCGAAGATAATCCGATTCGCTAATTCTAAGGTATTTATCCAGCCTTTTATCGTCGGTATTATCTATAACGGCGTACTCAGAGCGGTAATTTCCGATTATTTTCTTCATTTTTGACATTTTTTTGTTAATAAGGCGAAACATAGTTTCAAACAGTTTGCTAAACGTATTAATTTTAAATTCTTTTAGTAAAAAATCTATAACGTTACTATTCATAGATTCTGATACTATAAAGTGGAATAGATGTTTTTTGTTTTTCATAAAGTTTTCTCCTTTTCTTTAATATATATAACAACTAAAAAGTGAAAACTCTTTACAAAAATTTGGATAATTTTTAATAAATGACAAATATTTTGCTAATTAAAAAAAAATGACACATATGCGTCGATTTTTCTTTTGCCCAAAAAAACGACGGGCGATTTTATTAAAAAACAAAAAAACTCTTAATATTTGTATAAAAAAACTTAATAATTAAAAATTTAAAAAAATAGTTTAAATATTACAAAATATATATTATAATAAAAATATGAAATTAAAAACTAGATTGGCGTATATATTTAAAAAAGAATTAACGCCCTATTCTATTACGATTTTATCTATAGGATTTATTTTTATCCTGGCTTTAATTGCATACTTTTCTATCAACTCTTTTCGTTTGATAGAGTTATTGTCAAAAATGAAATTTGAGTTTTTGTTTTTATTAATCACAGGTTTTTTTTTATACAGTTTTAAGTATGACATATTAAATACCACTATTACGTTTAATGCGTTTATTATATATATTAGTAACATAATATTATACCTAAATCTTAATTTAAAAGACGGCATTTTGTTGTTTAATTATAACGTAGTGGTCTTAATTTTATTTTTTATATTTACCTACTTTATTTTACAAATAGTGTTTTATGCGTTTCTTCGAAGATTATCTATTTATAAAATAAGTATAATTTTTATTAGAATATTTTTATGGACTCTTTTAATTATATCTTTCAATTATCTTGTTTACCTATTTAAGATAGATATATTCAACTTAAATTTAAACAATATACTGTTTGTTATAATAGCAATATTTGCTCACGGTTTTATAAAAACGTTTTTTTCGTTCCTAGAAAGTAGCATACAGAAAAAGTATCTGGATTTCTTTGGAAAAGTGCTGATGTCTTTTTTCGTAGACTCGGTTTTTATTTTATTTTCTATTTTACTTGGAAGCATTTATCAGAAAATAGATATTTTAAATATGGCTTTTTTTATTTCTTTTTTAGCGATAGTTATTTCATTATTCAGATATGTCTCAAGTAAAAGTTTTGAAAATATTCTGTATCACAAACTTACTTCAATTATTAATTTTTCTTATTACAGTAAAGACAATGTTTTACCGCACTACCCGCTTGATTACAAAATTGAAATATCTCAAATTATTGATCAAAGTATAAATTACTTAACTTTTGTTGTAATAAAATTTAACAATACCGATGAAATATCCGCTTTTTTTAACAACAACATTTTTAAAAAAATTAACTTCTCCGTAGTAAAGTCAAATTGCGTTTTTACGGTAATTCCTTCAAAAAAATCCGAGTACTTCAAATTAATTCAGGATATATTTAATTATTCTGAAAAAAACTGCGTAGAAAAGCCCAAAATGTGTTATTTTAACGCTAGAAGAAAAATATGGAAAAACATAGACGTCGATTATATATTAAAAGTTCTTATCAATAAATTAAAAAATAACAAAAAGAATTCCGAAAATATTATAGAGGTTATGCATAGTTATATTTTTTCATAAAACTGCCTATCGTAACTTAATATTTAAAGCGGAGAGATAATGAGTAGCATATTAAAATATTCTTTGACAATAAATTTGATGAACGTTCAGAAAATAATAATTTTTACGGAAACTCTATTAGAAGAAGATATTGATTATAATCTATTTTCAAAAAAAATAATTAACGACATAGAATTTATTGATAGCTCCTTGAATATTATTTACGGCGAATTTATCAAAAATGTAAAATACTACTCTAACGATAATTTGATTAAAATTTATTATTCTTGCATTAAGCGTTTTTATAAAATGTTGGGACGAGTTTCAAAGAATGAAGATTTACTAAACTCAAATTTGAATTTTATTCACATTTTAAAAAGCGTTAAACGAAGTTTGGAAAAAAGATTAGAGTATGTAAGGAATTTTAATTACAGAATCGCCAATAAAGACTCTGATAAACAGTGTATTAATGAAGAAGAATATAGTATTTTGCTAAAATCATTAGAATAAGGATGAAATAAAATAAATGAAAAAAATAAAATTCTACAATATTATTTTTTATATCATTCTCGTTATTCTGATATTTCTTTTTATTAAAAACAAAATTCCTCGCTATATTTCGGATTCAAAGTTGAAAGATAGCCCCGAGATAAACTTCTCCTTTGAAGATATAAAAGGCGTCGTTTACGATAGCGAAGAGTATAAAGATAAAAACGTACTTTTAGTTTTTTGGGCGTCATGGCGCGCTCCTTGTAAAATGGAGGCGCCGATAATTAATTCTATTTATAAAGATTATAAAGATCAAATAACGGTCGTATCGATAAACTCGTTAGAAAAGAGAGACGTCGTTATAAAAGCGATAAATGAACTAAATATAACCTATCCCGTCGTTTTAGACGAAAAAGGTAAAATTAGTTCAAAATTTGAAGTAAATTCGCTGCCGACTATCTATTTTATAAAAAATAACAAAGTCGCTAAAGTATCGCGCGGTTTTTCCATATTTCTCAAAAGCGAAGTAAAAAAAATATACGGTTTAAAATAACTTCACGCGCGTGAAGAGAGTTATAGTTTGCTTCTTAGTTCTCTCTGAATATTTTTTTTGTTATCTTTTTCCTTGATAGCCTCTCTTTTATCGTATAGTTTTTTACCTCTGCAAATAGCTATCTCTACTTTGATAAGACTGCCGAGTAGATATATTTTGATAGGAATAACCGTTATCCCCTTCTCTTTTACCGCTCTAATAATTTTTGAAATTTCTTTTCTGTGTAACAATATTTTTCTCTTTCTCAAGGGATCGTGATTGTTAATATTGCCGTTTTTATAGGGAGATATATTTAGACTTTTAATAAATAATTCGTTATTATCTTCTATAACGTAAGATTCGGCAATATTACATCTACCGTCTCTAATTGATTTTACTTCAGTCCCCAGAAGCTGTATTCCCGCTTCGTAAGTTTCTAAAACTTCATATTCAAAAAAAGCTTTTTTATTGGTTATAATGTTTTTCCTATCCATAATTAGCGGATAATCTACACTATTTTATAGAAATGTCAATAATATTTTACCTATCCAACTTCCAAGAGCCTTTTTCATAGATAAATTTATATTTATAACTAAAATCAAAGCCTTCAATAAAACTATATACGTTAACGTTCTCGTTACTGATACGCTCGTAATCTTTAAATTTCAATTTATAACCTTCGCGCGCTTCAACGACTACGTAATTAAAGAACTCTTCCGAATTTTTAAGGACAATACCTTTGTTTTGCAGATAAGGAGATCTATTAGACATTTTCTCCAGCTCGCTCTTATTATCTATGTAATTTCTATAATTCGCGCTTAAGGAGTTATACCAACCTTTATAATTCCTTTCTGATATTTTTTCTTCTATGGTTTCAAAAAGATTTTTCATATGCGTCAATAATATCTCTTTGTCCGTTATCTTTTCAATATCAAAAACAAGTCTTTTGTCGACAGGAACATCCTCTTTTTCATCCTCTACAGGCTTGGTCGTCTCAATCGGCGACTCTATAACTTCGACTATATCTTGAGTCTGGTCGACGACTGCGACGTTTAAATTAGTATTTTTAACTACAACTTCTTCCTTCTTAATCAAATTTTCCCGCGTCGTCTGTTTGCACGAAAGCGATAATAACAATAGCGCTAAAACAAAACAATAACTCTTCATACGCATCATATTCTAATTCATATTTTTATTAAAATCAATAGTCTAGGACTATTTAATGTAAAAATTATCAAATTATTTACATTTTAATAATCGTCAAAACGATGGTAAAAAATTAAAATATTTTGATTGAAAGTTCTTGAATTTTTTTAAAAAAATATTAAAATAGGCAAAAGAGTTAAGAACTCTTCATTTCTAATTAATTAGGAGATAGTCATGCCGTCCAATAAATTGGAACTTGTTAAAAAATCGTCTGAATATATAAAAAATAAGATACAGACCGATAGCGCCGACATTGCGATAATAATAGGAACCGGATTAAGCGGATTCGGGAGTTCTTTAGACGGTATTGATTTTCCTTATGAAACTATACCAAATTTTCCAGAAACGACGTTGCCGGGTAAAAACGGTAAATTGACATACACAAATGTTGCCGATAAAAAGGTTCTATTTTTTCAAGGTAGACTACACTATTACGAAGGATATTCTATTGATAAAGTTGTTTTTCCAATAAGAATGATGAAAGAATTTAACGTTAAAACTTTGATTATAACAAATTCGGCCGCTTGTCTTACCAAAGATCTGACTCCCGGCGACCTTATGGTAATAAAAGATCATATCAACTTAATGGGGGTCAACCCGCTTGTCGGACAAAACGTTTATGAGCAGGGAAAAAGATTTGTAGATATGTCCGAGCCCTATTCAAAAAATTTATTACGAATATTAAAACAATCTTCGCCTATACCTTTAAAAGAGGGGATATACGTCGGAGTAACCGGTCCAAGTTTTGAGACTCCCGCAGAAGTAAGGTATTTCAGAGCCATAGGAGGTATGGCTGTTGGAATGTCTACCGTGCCGGAGGTCATCGTAGCTAATCATTGTAATATAGAGACGGTCGGAATAAGTTGTATTTCAAATTTTGCCGCCGGGATTGCTCCAAATAGATTGGATCACGATTCTGTCGTAGAAATAGCCAAGAAAACGGAAACGGACTTAGTTTCGGTAATTTTAAATTTTGTCGCTATGATTTAATTGTAATCTTTTGGGAGATATATCATTAACTATTATTTTACAGATTCTGCTAAAAATTGCGTCGCCGATAAAATATCCGCTTACGAGGGGGGAGAGATATTTTTTGGTTGCATTTTAAATGAAGAAGGCGCGATATTAGAGGTCGAAGCTATATGCTTTGGAAACGACGATGAAGTTTTGGCTCCATACGATATTGTACAAAGATATAACGCGATACTTCACAATCACCCTTCCGGAGATATAAAACCCTCGTATCAAGATATGGAGTACGCTAAATTTCTACAAAAACAAGGAATTGGATTTTTTATCACAAACAACGGCGCGGATAAATTAAATACGGTTACGCCTCCGGTAGTTATTTTCAAAAACAAGAAGATTAATGAAGAAGAGATAAGAGAGGTTCTCTCTCCCAACGGCGTATTGTCAAAGAATAAAGAAGATTTTGAATTTCGCGAAGGGCAAATTGAGATGTCTATTGAAGTCGCAAAGTCGTTTAACGACAACCGGATCGCTATACTGGAGGCTGGAACAGGCACCGGTAAATCGTTGGCTTATCTTATACCGGCGTATTTGTGGGCTAAAAAAAACAATGAAAGGGTCGTTATTTCCACAAACACTATAAATTTACAAAGTCAGATATTAAACAAAGATATTCCGATAGTCAAAAAGATTTTGAATTCCGACATCAACGCGGTATTGATAAAAGGTAGAAAAAATTATCTCTGTAAATTAAAATTATTGAATTTACAGAGCGAACTGGAATTTGAAAGAGATAATAGAGAAATGAACGAGATATTAAACTGGGCGCAAAACAGTTCTACCGGTTGCGTTGACGAATTGTCCTATATCCCGAATAACAACGTATGGGATAAAGTGTCAAGCGATAACGATTTTTGCGTTGGACGGCGATGTTCGTTTTACGAATCTTGTTTCCTACAAATTTCCAGAAGAAAAGCTTCAGAGTCAAATATACTGATAGTGAACCATCATATTTTATTCGCCGATATTGAAATCAGGAGTCTGGGAAAGGGACTTGATGAAAATCTATTATTACCGCCTTATAGAAAAATTATATTTGACGAAGCTCATAATATTGAAAAATCGGCTAACTCTTTTTTTACTAATCAATTTTCAAAAAGCGGTTTTTATAAATTTATTGCCAATTACCGGGTTAAAAGCGGTAAAAGTTTTTTGTCTTCAATAGCAAATAAATTTTTAAAAAGCGGAATTCAAGAGATAGAAAAAATTTCAGTTACAATAAGCGAAGATATTAATAATAGTTTCAATTTATTAAACGCATCTTCGTTTGAGATATTTGAGAAAATTAATGACTATATCAAAAATATTCTTGATAAAAAAGAATATTTTCTAAGAAACGGTTCTATTAATAATTTACAATACAGAATACGTAAAGAAGAGTGGCTTAGTCGCGAATTTAACGATTATCTGATCGAACCTTTATCCATTCTTGGCAAAAATATCGGGCAATTTAATAAATCTTACGGTTTGTTATGCGATAGTCTTGATTCGTTATCCGAAAAAGTAGCTGCTAAGTATGAATTTGATATAAAAATAATAAAAGCTTTTCAAAATAAAATTGAAACCTTTCAATCTTCCATTACCGCTTTGCTAAACAGTTCTCCGGACGATAACGCGGCTTGGTTTGATATTTTTGGAAAACCGGAAGACCCTCTGTTTACTTTGAACGTTTCTCCGGTAAATATAGGTCAGATTTTAAAAGATAAGTTATACGACGTTTTTGACTCTATTGTTTTTACGTCGGCGACCCTTTCCGTCGATAATAAATTTAACTTTTTCAAAAACATAACGGGGTTGTCGTTAGTTAATAATAAAACTATTACAGAAAAAATATACGACTCCCCTTTTGATTACTTAACTCAAGTATTGTTCGTATCTCCTGTCGATATTCCCGAACCGAATTCATATTACTATAACGATAAACTGAACGAATATCTGAAAGATACTATAGAGGAAACCGGAGGCTCTACCTTTGTCCTATTCACTTCGTATAACCAATTGCAAAAATCTTATAGCGACGTCGCCCCATATCTGGAGAAAATAGGACTGAGATCGTATTATCAGGGCGAAATGCAAAAAGAGAAACTTCTTGATTCCTTTAAAAACGATATATCTTCAAATTTATTTGCAACGGATTCCTTTTGGGAGGGGGTGGACGCTCCGGGAGATACGTTGAAATATGTGGTGTTGACTAAACTACCCTTTCGTATGCCTAACGAACCGATAGAGGAAGCTAAAATCGAAGATATACAAAAAAAAGGATTAAATCCGTTTAACGACTATACTCTGCCAAAAGCGGTAATAAGATTTAAACAAGGATTTGGACGTTTGATACGAACAAAAAAAGATTACGGCATAGTCGCTTTGCTTGATTCAAGAGTATTAACCAAGTCTTACGGAAAATTATTTTTCAGATCGTTGCCTAGATGTAAATTTGCGTCGGGGAATTCCGGCGAAATGAAAAAAGAGATTGCGCAACATTTGAAAGATATGTCGGATAAGTGAAATTATTTGAGCTTCATTAAGCGCCCGTCGGTCTTTTAGATTGGGAAAATAAATTGGACGCATATGGTATTTTAAGGAGGAAATTGACGCATATGCGTTATGTTGATAACACGCGACAATTGTCGCATAAAAAATGACACATATGCGACTCCGGCAAATCCCCCAAAAAACCGACGGGCGTTTTCATTAATATTATATTTTTTGACAAATAAATAAATATTTGATACTATCAAATACAATATGTATATATTGATATTTTAAGCTCGATTAACAATGGGGAGTTTATGAGAAGAGTTGTAATTACCGGGTTTGGCATTTTAAGTCCAATCGGAAATAATAAAGATGAAATTAAATCGTCGTTTCTTAATAAAAAAAGCGGCGTTATATATATGCCGGAATGGGAAAAGATCCAAGGTTTAAAGACTAAAGTAGCCGGAATGGTTAAAAATTTTGATGAAAAAGCGTTGGATAGAAAAGCGCGAAGATCTATGGGAAAAGTGGCGATGTTTTCAACAATTTGCGCCAAGACGGCTATCGAGGACGCTAATATTTCAGACGAATTGTTAAAGTCCGGCAGACTTGGGGTCGCTACGGCTTCTACGATCGGCAGTCCTCAAGCGTACGAAGATTTTTTTTACGAGATATTTAGAACAAATTCAATCGAACAAATAACGTCGATGACTTTCTTAAAAATAATGAATCATACTACCGCCGCTAACATAGCGGTAAATTTTGGCATAACGGGCAGAGTTTTTTCGCCTTCAAGCGCCTGCACTTCCAGTTCGCAATCCATAGGAATGTCTTACGAGGCTATTAAATTTGGCATACAAGACGTTATGCTTGCAGGCGGCGCCGAAGAGGTTCATCATACTACCGCCGCGACTTTTGACATCCTAAACGTCGCAAGTAAAGCGCATAACGATTCGCCTCAAAACACCCCCTCGCCGTTTGATAAAAACCGCGACGGAATAGTAGTCGGAGAGGGTGGCGGAATAGTAGTTTTAGAAGAGCTTGAACACGCTAAAAAAAGAGGCGCTAAAATATACGGCGAAATAGTAGGTTTTTCATCGCTTAGCGACGGAAGTCATATGTCTACCCCCGCTAAAGAGGGAATGGCAAACACAATGAAAGAAGCGCTGAAAAACGCCGGTTTGACTCCAAAAGACGTGGATTACATAAACGCTCACGCAACGGCAACGGATACCGGAGACGTTGCGGAGTCGGAGGCGACCAAAGAGATATTTGGCGATACGACGCCGATAAGCGCCACAAAAAGTTTTACCGGTCATACTTTAGGAGCTTGCGGCGTTCACGAACTTATATATTCTCTATTTATGTTGGAAGACAATTTGATTTACCCGACTATAAATTTAAACGAAATTGATCCAAGGTGCGATGGGATAAAAATAGTAACAGAAGTAACAAAAAAAGATTTGAATTTCATATTAACTAATAATTTTGCTTTCGGAGGGATAAATACTTCTATTGTATTGAAAAAATAGCGCCCGTCAGTTTTTTTTGGGGAATAAAAAATATTTGTTCCATATGCGTCGAATTTTTCATCAAAGAACGCTTGCGGCGCATATGTGTCAATTTTCCCGCCCCAAAAAACTGACGGATTACAAAAAAATATTAAATAAGTATTGAAATTTTTATTTTTTTTTTATACTATGTTGCTATTAATCTAATTTATGGAGGAAATATGGACGTTGCAGAGATTAAGGATTTGGTTAACTCCATCCTAATTGAAGAATTTGAAAAAGATTCCAGCGAAATTAATGACAATGCGAATCTTTTTGAAGATCTCGAGTTGGACTCTCTAGATGGAATCGATTTGATCGTCGCTTTAGAGAAAGCGGTTAAAACGGCCACCGGTAAAGATTTAAAAATCGAAGAAGAGAAGGCAAAGAATTTAAAAACTGTCGGCGATATCTACAAAGTCATAGGCGATTTAGTTAAATAAATCTTATAAAAAACTAAAAAAGGGGCGAATTTGTTAATTTCGTCCCTTTTTTAAATTATTCTACTTTTGTTTTATTTGTTATCTATTAGTAATATATCATAAGTATATAATAAAAATGGAAATAAATAAAGGATAAAACAAAAAAAATACAAAAAAAAATACAAAAAAAGAGGCCGTCTTTTGAGACAGCCTCGCGTTTTTGAATGGTTAAATTCTTGGGAGGGTAATTTAATCTTTCCATTCTACGCTTTGAATTTCGGATAATATTCCATTACCTTTAATAATTTGTTAAAATATTTTAGGTAGAAGTCTATTAAGTCTGTAAGAGCTTTGTATAATAGTTTGGTTTTTATCCATGCAGATTTTTTCTCGTCGGTATCGTATTGATAGTTTTCCATAATCATTATTAATACATCCTGAGCTGACGAAGAAATAATCCCGGCTACCAGGCTCTTTTCTCGATCGTTTGAAATCTCCTTTTCAATTTTTTGAATTGTCGCAATATCCTTTTGAAAAACATCTCCGTCGTCGGTTATCAACTTTACAATTTTGTCATAGCTCTTTTTTAATTCAATAGCGCATTTTATAAATATTTTTGATTTATTAATTATATCGCAGTCCTTATCGTCGTTACTGTTTTCTAACAGAACGGATATTTTTTTACGAAACGCATCTTTCGAGCTATCATTAATATTTATTTGATCCGGCGGAATAACGTTTGAACCTTCGATATACGCCCCGCCGAGATCGGGTAAAATAACTTTTGCCGCCGTTAACGATATTTCTCTGTCAAACCATTTTTTAAAAAGAGCCATTTTTTGATCCGAATATACCTTTCCATTTGTAGAAGATATTTCTATAAGCGGGACGTGAGTCAAATATTTATAAACCATCTTTTCGGCGGTATTAAAAAAATCAGAGTTTGATAAAAAACTCTGTTCAAAAAGAGCGCCTTTAAAGTGAGTCTCTCTATTTGGATATGAAAGATCAAGCCCTATCAGAACTATCTCTTTTGAACCGATAATTCGCGCAACGTCGAAAGCCGCGGTTGCGACGGAACCGCCCGCCGCCAAAGTTCCTCTATCGTCGCCGTCGTCAAAATATCGGTTGAGCGGAAAAATTGAATTGCCTATAAAGAAGCGGTTTGTTTCGGCGATATTAAATATTTTATAATATATCGACGAGTCTGTTACGATAATCTCGTTCGTAATATTTATACCTTCCAAATATTTATAATTCCAATATTGCGGATCGACGGTAACAATTATATCCACGCTAATTCCGTTTTTAATCAAATATTTATAAGAGGTATCGACCGCAATTATTACCATACTATTTTGATTTTTAAATAGAAAATCGATAGAACGAGATAAATTCGGTCCTCCGGCTACTATCGCGGAGGTTAATCCTGAAGCTACGTTGCTAAGATCTTTAAGCTTTGAACTTTTTACAAAATAAGGGGAGTTTCGTATCGAATTTCTCGTCCACAATATTTGAAATCTTTTAAAAGTAGCCGAATTCATATCTTTTCTATCAAGAACAAAAGTAATATAATTTTGGATAGATTTGTAATACTCTGAATTTAAATAATACGAAGGGCGGTGATGATGATATCTGATATATTTTGTAGGAATCGTTTGCAAAAAAGACCCAATAAGCTCCTTTTCCGCTTCGAGAAATATTTTTACGTTTTCGCAGCGCAAAATTTCCGAATAATCAAAATATTTAAGACCTGTTAAAAACATTTTTATATCGTTTTCAATAAGTATAATATAGGGTTTAATTTTTAACGGCGACGATTTGATCAAAATATTATAACAGCTTCTCAAAACGTAGCCAAGCCCCGAGCCGTAAAGTATTAATACGTCTATTGAATTTTTGTCTTCCATTAACATATTGACGATTCTCTCCGTCTCCTTTTCAACGTCGTATTTGGAATGCATATAATTATTGTTAATTTTTAGAGTGATTTGATTCTTGGCGTTATACTCTATGTCGTACGGTTGATTTTCATTTCTAGCGTAAACTTCTTTCAATATCGGAATTTGGTTCAAATTATTTTCAAGAATTGTCATGCTTTATCCTCGTCTTTATAGTTTTTATAAAAGTAAAAAAAGTTAATCTAAATTTTATCTTTTAAAGGTCTAAACCGAAAATTTGAAAATGAATAGAACTATAATACTACTTTTTTTATTAATAATAAATATAAACTTTATTAACGCTCAAATAAATTTTACTCCGTTAGCTCTGGATAATCAAAATAAATTCTTATTTAATTCGGTTGAAACTGTCGGAGAGAGAAAACCGATTAAAACTCTTTTTTACGGGAGTTATAATAACGGAGAAACTGTGGTAAATTCTTACAGTTTCTACCCTATGGTTTATAATTACTCAAAAAATAACAAATTACTTTATATTCAAAATAAAATTGGTCTATATTACTACGATATTAAAGAAAATAGCGTTAAAACTGTAACAAATTTTCCGTCGTTTGAGAAAAAAAACGAATATCCGATTTATAGACTTCCTATCGCGTCTATTTCGCCGGAATATAGATATATTGTTGCAAAAATCGCTAATTCCAGTACAAAAGCGGATATACATTTGATAGATAATCAAGAAAACGTAATAAAAAAAGTAATCGAGGATGTGGAAATATCGCCGGGATTTGAAGCGGCAAAATGGTCGTTGGATTCGGGATACTTTATTTATCAAAAAAAAGGCTCGGTATATTATTTTTCGTTGTCGGATTATAAAAAAAATAAATTATTAAATGAAAATTGGAGATGGATAGGAAAAACTCGGATAAACAATTGTTATTGGACTAAAGACAACTATCTCATCTGGATAGAAAATAATCTAATTTATCGTTGCGACCCAAATCAGTTTTTCTCAAGATCAATCTATCGAAATTATTTGAGACAGGGCGAAATAATAGGAAAAATACCGTTTAAAATTGACGCAAACGACGACAATTTTATTTATAACGACGAATCCAAAACTTTCATAATATCGAAGGGAGGAGCGTCGATATTTTATTACTCCTTAACGGACGATATTAAACAAAATCCGTATATACAATTGAACGATAATATGAGGTTTGATAAAGCCGATTTATTTACAAACGGAGAAGGTATAATATCCGTCGATATGCTCGAAATAGGAAGAGTGTCAAAAAAAATATTTCTAATAAAAAAAGTAACAAATCATTATCAAATTAACGAGTTTAGTAAACCGGATTTAGCAAACTCCGAAATATTCGGATATTCTATAAACGAAAAAGAGACTCAAATCGTAATAAACTCCTCCGCGGGAGCTTTTTGCTACGATTTTAAAAATGAAAGTCTGATATGGAAATTTACGGACGAACCAATAATTAATTCCGCTAACGTTGGAGAAGCAAATTGGATTGTAGGCGGCGAGAAGTTATCGTATTTGATCAAAGAGAATAATAAATCAAATATGCCTGTTTTTGCAAGCTCGATAGACGACGCCGGATACGTAAAGGGAAGCTCGGATTTGGGGATTATCGCAAATAATAGAAAATATTTTGTGGATATAGCAAAAAGAACAATTAATTCTACTAAAAACGTCGATTTTGAATTGATTAAAGAGGTAAAAAATAGTTCTAACCGCCTTTTATCGAGAGAGATTAATATGGGGTTTTATAAAGAAGCGGTTTATTTAAAAAATCTCTATTCTGGGAAGCAGATTGAAATAACCGGAATTCCCAATTTAAAATACAAGTTATATCAGCCCGAAATTGAATTAGATTATAAATTTTATTATAGTCCGAATACTGAAAAATATGAAATCGCATTGGCTATAGACTGTATAAAAACCGCGGAAGGAGTCTACCCTATTTTAAAAACTCTTCATAACTACAAGATTCCTCTTAATTTCTTTATTAATGGAAATTTTATAGATATAAACAAAACTATAACTAAAATAATATCTACTTTCGACGTTGAAATTTCAAATATTTTTCAATACGATATTAATTTAACGGACAAAAATATTCTTATTGATAAAAATTTTATCAGACAAGGATTATCCGCTAACGAAGAAAAATATTTTAATCTTACGGGTAAAAATTTTGCTCCGTATTGGCACGCTCCTATGTTTTATTCTAACGAAACTATCATAAAATTTGCAAACGATAGCGGATACAGATATATATCTTACAATTACGACAGCTTTGATTGGGTGGATAAAAACGATTATCAGAGCCGAAATAATTATTATCCTACAAATTCTCAGGTAATAGATAATATATTGAAAAATCTCAAACCCGGGCAGGTTATTTTCTTATCGGCCGGTAATAATTTTAAAACGAGAGACGAATGGTTATACGACGACTTTGACCTGCTAATTAGCGAACTAATCAGATCCGGATATAATCTAACTTATATAAGCGATCACGTTAAGAAGTATAGAAAATAGTTCTATTTTTACAAGTTTAACTAATTTCCAAATATTTTTTCAAAATTTTTAATAAATTATTGTTTTCTTTTACGTTATGTATTCTCAATATCGAAGAGCCGTTTAGAGCGGCTATAGCGTTCAAAACTACGGTAGAAACGTCCCTCTCTTTTGGAGGAACGTCGAGCAACTTACCTATCATGGATTTTCTTGAAACGCCGGTCAGTATCGGCAAATTCATTCGTTTAAAAAAAGTGAGATTTTTTAATAAAAAATAGTTATCCTCAAGAGACTTGCCAAATCCGAATCCGACGTCGATTATGATATTATGAATGCCGTTATATTTCAATTTGGCTACCTGAGAATTCAAAAAAGAGCTGATTTCGCCGAGTATATCGTCGTAAACCGGAGCCTCTTGCATATTAGAGGGATCTCCTTTCATATGCATAACAATACAGGCAGTTTTATATTCGCTTGCGACTTTGATCATATCGTCGTCTACAAAGCCGGTTATGTCGTTTATAATTTCAGCCCCATTTTTAACTGCTTCTCTTGCAACGGCGCTTTTGTATGTGTCTATGGATATAATCGTTTGAAAATTCTTATTGATCTTTTCAATAACCGGAATAACTCTGTCAAGTTCCTCGTTTTGCGACGTCGGAGAGATAAACGGTCTCGTAGACTCTCCGCCGACGTCGATTATACTCGCTCCGTCCCTAATCATCTCTTCTACGTGGAAAAGCGCTTTATCTATATCGACAAAACTTCCTCCGTCGCTAAACGAGTCGGGCGTAACGTTTAGTATGCCCATTAAATAAACGTTGGAGTTGGAAAAATCCAAGCCGCCGTTTTTGAAATTATAAATCATAATTTATTCAACATTGTCGCTATCTGTAACTTCGTCTTTTGGAGGTTCGTTTGTATCGGAATCCGGAGAAATTTCCCTTATCATATCTCTTATAACGTAGGTTATCTCCGTATCTTCGTTGTTAGTTATCGTCAATCCCCTATTCAAATTTTCCAGAGCCAAAACGTCGTTATTTTTTATCAGACTGTTGTAATACGCAAGATAAAGATAATAAGCCTGTTTTGCCGTCATAATATCGTCGGTGTAACCGGTCTTTATCCAATAAGGACCGCCGACCCATTTTCTCTCCCCGTCTGCTTTTACCGGTCTGTACGCGCGAAATTCCACGCATATCCAATCGTTAAGCTCTTTAACGTAAATACCAAAATCTCCCGGTTGCAGTTTGATCGTAGTCGCGTAGTCTAGATCGGGCTGCCTGTAACATAAAACGTCGGTTTGATTTATAGTAATCAATTTTTCCGCAAAAAAACTTCTTTTTGCCCAATAAACAGTCGTATCGGGAAGTTGTATCTTAAAATATTCGTCCTTTCCAATTTTTTTTGAATCGACTACGTTTACCTTATTTCCAAAGGTCAGATACAGATATTTGTCTTTATCCAAATCTTTTATCTGTTTTTCGACGTCCGATTCGTTGGTAAAAACATATACACCATTTTCTTTAACATATTGCGTTGCGTTATATATTTTCAAATTATTATCGGCGGACGCGTTGTTATCTGCGGTTTCGCCGGCATCGTTTTTTTTGCAACTAAAAATTAAAACTATAACTAGCAAGAGGAAAAAAAATTTTTTAAGCATAAGACTTCTCCATAATATTTTTTTAATAATTTTTAAATTGATAAATTATTATCAGTTTTTTCATTCAAAATGTCAATATAAATAAAAATTTTTTTTTTATAGAAAAAAATGAAAAAATAAAATATAATTCTATTAATATTATTTTTTGGAGGAAACAAAATGAATAGTAATTTTATACCTGAAAATTATTCAAAAAGTATAAAGAAATTAGCGGAGAAAAACGGCATAGAATACGACGTTATGCTCGATAACTGGATGAAAAAGTATGAAGAATTTGACAACATAACAAATAGTTACGGAATAGATCAAGAGACCGACTTATTTGATAAAAATGAAAATAAACCGTTTATCGCCCTTACAATAAACGGCTCTATAGTAATATCTTCCGCTCTAAATAACAATCAGAAGAGAAACGTCAGGTATCAATCTATAAAGATAAGAACAGACGAGTCTAAAAACGTTCCGGAATATTTTGAAGATAATTTGGCTCAATCCGTTGAAATTAATAAAAAAATACTCTTTGAGAAGACTATCGAAACTTCAATAATCATAAGAATAAAAACTGCGGATAACATTATTTTAGACGATTTCGAGGAAAAAGCCGAACAACTTACCGCAGAATTTACTAAAGTCTTTGAATTAATAGACGAGCAAACCATAACGAAACGTTTGGAAAAATAATGCCGGAAGAACAATAATGAATATAAACAAAGTACAAATTGCTATATTGATTATCTCGGCGCTATTAATTATAGTCGGAGTAATTTGGGGGGATTTGGGAAACGGCATATACCAAAAGGCGATAAGACTCTGCCTGGAATGTATTGGAATCGGATAAATGAAAAATATCGTTTACAAATTTATTAAATTTAAAACATACGTACAACTTTTTTTCCTTATAATTCTCAATTCCGATATAGCGGTATTAGTCAAATCGATATCGGCAAAAAAGGCGGCGATCAGTCAATCCGGCTTGAAAAGAGTCTGCATACCGGCGCTTAATTGCTACTCCTGCCCCTCCGCCGTCGGTTCCTGCCCTATCGGCGCTCTACAATTCTGGTTAAACGACGTATCTATGAAATTTAGCTTGGGCGAAAAGATAAACCTTGCAGGACTATATATTATCGGATTTTTGGGGTTAATCGGCGGAATCGGCGGACGGATCGCATGCGGTTGGATATGTCCGTTCGGATTTATTCAAGACCTTATACATAAAATTTTTAAGATAAACATTCGGCTCCCTAAATTCTCAAAATATATCAAATATATTACGCTCGCTTTATTCGTAATAATTCTGCCGACGTTCGCGTTTGATATTGCGCTGTTAAGTCCGCTCTTTTGCAAATATATCTGTCCGTCCGGAACTCTTACGGCCGGAATCCCGCTTCTCGCTATCGACGCAAATCTGAGAGAAACGGTAAGTTATATTTCGATAATAAAATTCTCTATATTGGGAATATTTATTATACTTTTTTTTATCTCCAGAAGAAGTTTTTGCAAAACCTTATGCCCGTTGGGGGCTATTTGGGGACTTTTTAACAAAATCAGCGTCGTTAAACTAAATCTCGATAAAAATCGATGCGTCGATTGTAAAAAGTGCGAAAAAGCTTGCCCGATGAACATAGAAGTTACTAAAAATCCAAACTCGCTTGAGTGCGTTAGATGCTTTGAGTGCGTTAAAGTCTGCCCGACAAAGTGTCTGGAAGTAAAAATATAAGCGACGCATATGCGTCAATTGAATATAAATCGTTTTCCGAACGCCGGCGGTTTGAGCGTCGTAAAGCTCGGGAAAAATCATTTTTTGAGCGGGGGTAGCGGTCTTTGACCGCTACCCCCGCTCGGAAGAATTCATCTTGGAGGTATATATTTTATGAAAAAGAATTTAATCGTATCGCTTATTTTGGTATCGGTATTTTTATCGTTACTTGGTTGTAAAAATAAGACGCCGACCGGAGCCGTCTACGACCCGACGGGTTTGACCGACTCTGATATCGAGGAGTATATCTCGAATAAAGAGTTTGATCTGCTTATTCTCAACTATTGGGCGACTTACTGCTCGCCGTGCAAAGAGGAGATGAGGGACTTTGTCAAACTTTTCGACAAATATAAAAACGACGGACTGCTGATCGTCGGAGCGTCTCTGGATAGTCCGTCAGAGTTAAATCTTATGAAAAAGATATGCGGTTTCCTGAAAATCAACTACCCTATCGTCTACGGGATAAAGTCGAATTTCAGAAATATCGAGATCGGCTCGCTTCCCAAAACTTTTATTATCGATAAAAATAACAATATTTTACAAGAAATAGACGGTAAAAGGGATTATAACTTCTTTAAAGAGATAATAGATAAAAATTTGACTCCCGGCTCGACTATCTCTAACGAAGTTCCTGAAAATATTAAAACAATTGAGAAAAAATACTATTCCGTCGAATATTATTCTATCAAAAACGGCGAGAAATACGATCTCTTTTTTTCGTTGAAACCCAAAAGCGGATTTTATTTAAACGGAGAAGGATATCCGACGCTGGATATAGAATTTAAACTCTCCGACGGCTGCAAACTTTCGCCCAATTCGATAAAACTTAATGGCGCAAAACAAAACGACGGAAATAAAAATAGAGTTGAAATTGAATTTGCCAACCCCAATATTAAAAAATTTTTGTCCTCGACTATAACGGCTATCGCCTGCTCGGACAGCCAATGTATAAAAACTGTTGAGACCGCGGATTTTGAGTTAGAATGAGTTGGGATTGATTGACAAACAAAACGGCGGGGACTCGCTCCCCGCCGTTTTAAATAAGATTTTTATGGTCTTACCGGATTTTGCGATACCGGATCAGAAGTAGACGAAAGGTCAAATTGATAATATTTTGTTAATGTTTTGTCATTCGGCCCGGTTGCAACGCTATTTAAAGGCGCCGAGCCAAATAAATTGCCCCATCCGCCATTACCATCTAAATATTTTGCGTATGTCATAATGTATATTTTTCCTGATGGATTTCCTATAGAAGACCTTGGTATCTTATATTCTGAAAATGTCCCTGTCGAAAATTCTGCAGTTTCAGTAGTAGAAGTTCTACCGCTCCAAGCCCCCGATGAGTATGTTAATTTATACTTTTCAATACCTGAGTTCCACTTAAAGAAATAAACATATTTTACTTTTATAGGAGTATTTACCGTACTTCCGGTAAACCATTGTTCGTAAGGTATAGCCGTACTTCCATCGTTTGACGTATCAGAAGTATTTAAAGCGACATAAAAAACTTTATTGGTAACATTCATGGCTTCGCTGTTGAATGCAAAATAAATATTATCAGTATCCCACGTTACATAGAGCTCTTTAGTATCAGATATTGTAAATTTTTCTTTTGCAGAATCCCAATCTGAAGCTGCTCCGTCGAGCGTTATTGTGTTTGTATATCCCGACGCGCCTTGTCTTGTTATCACAACCGTATAAGTATTTTTGATCGTCGAATCGTCTGCAACTTCGCAAGTTAGTTTGAACGTATTAGCTCCAACGGCTAGGTTGCGCGAAGTCGAGGCGCTTCCCGAATTGACGTCGGTCGTGGTATCCGTACTTGCATCGTATAGTTTTATAACAGAGTTTGTCGCGAAAGTCGCAGTCGGCGTAAAAGTTATAGAGGAAACGTCGTTTGCAACCATCGCCGCGTAGGAAGTAGTAGTTCTTGAAAAAGTAGGAGTTAGAGTTCCACTAGATATGGTCAAACTATCGAGACCGGCGTAAGGCGACTTGTCGGTAACTTTAGAAGATGGATCGATCCAGAATTTCTTAGGACCGGTTCCTGAAATAAACGTCGGACTTGTACAATCTACAAATATATTGCCGGTCGTTGTAGTCTCGGCAAACCAATTCGTTCCATTATCTGCGGCGTAAATCTGATTTTCATCGCTACCTTGCCAAAATTTGAACATAAAGTATATTGTTCCGGTTGGATCGCTAACCGTTGTCGTAAGTTTAGCCCATTGATTCGGATGATTCCAAGCTAGAGCGTCGTTGACTTTTGTAAAGTCGGCGGAATTTGTTACGTTTGTTCCATTGCCGTTATAAGATATTACCGGTTGAGCATTGTTAGCCCAATCGGGAACTTTAATATAGAAATTAAATTTCGGTCCGGCGACTCCTTTTTTCCAGATAGCAAAATTAGTACCGTAATAGATCGGAGAGTTGCCGTCGTAACCCTCGCCCGTCGGACTCCAACTGTCTCCGCCGATTTTAACGACTATCTCTCCGTTATTGCCGGTTATCTTAGCCGCGTAATTTGTAGTCGTCGAAGCTAAAATGGTAAGTTTACCATTGCTTGTCGAAGCGTCGTATCTTATACCGACATCTTTTCGAAGTTGAATAAGATACTCTATGTGCTGCTTCAAAGTTTTGGACGTTCCGGCTACCGGAGTCGAGCTAAAATAATGCTGATATGCGACAGACGGATACCCCGGATGAGTCAGTATAAACGTATAAGCGAGAGGAACGTCGTTGGGGTCAAGTTCCCAATGTCTTTGCGAACTGCCGGTATCGTGATTATCGACAAAAGTTACCGCGTCGGCAGGATGCGATCTGAATATATTAGAACTATCCGCCAGTAGCGCCATATTCCAGTAACTATCGGTTTTATCTTCAGACGGCGCCGCGAAATATCCAAAAGCGTAGTTAAGATTGCCTTTTAAAACAAAATCAAATACTCTTGATCTTTGTCCTCCGTCAATAGTTGTTCTTCCAACCCAGCTATTTATTGCCGTCGACCAATCGTTTGCGTTAAACCCGCTTGTAGGCCAATATTCTCCGACAGAGAAAGCGGCGCTTGTCTTGGTATTGTATCGACCGACATATTTTCCGTCAAACCCTTTAACGTAGTCGTATCGCCAACCGACAAATCCGGCGTCTTTTAGGACGCTATTCATCCAAGTTTCAATACCTTTCTGAACGTTGGCGCTAGTATGATCTAAGTCTCGCGCGGCGGCATAGTTTTCTCCGGAATCGGGTGCGCCTTTCGGACCGCTCCAATTATACATATCCGAATTGACGTCGGTAAAGCCCTCGTCGTTGGAAGCGATAGACGCGTAATCCTCGTCCCACCTTGGATTCTCAAAGTCGCCCCAACCGCTCGTTCCCCCTCTATGATTGACGACTATATCGGCGATAGCTTTAGTATCGGGCGATAGGTCGCTAATCAACTGTTCTAGCTCTGCGGCCGACCCGTAATAAGAATTGAGATCGTTAAGAGCTTTAGGAATATATCCTTGCTTAGAAAAACTCGGAGTAGAACTCGGCGGAGGTAGCCAGATATATTCAAAGTTGGCTTTAATATCCGTCTTATTGCCTCTAACGGTATTATACCAGTTTTTACTATCGCTTGCGCTATCCCAGTGAAATCCCTGTAGCATTACTCCATACGGATCTTCAGTATAAGAGGTATCGCTTTGTTTTGTATAAGTAGCGGTAACCGTATCGGAAGGAGTTAATCCCGTTTTAAACGCTTTTACTTTTAGCGTATCGGTCGCGTTTATCGTAACGCCTGTCGAAGGAAATTCCGTATCGTCCGTCGTAGGATCTGTATCGTCCAGCGTATAATATATGGTATCGCCTGTGGTATCCGTAAAGGCAAATATAGTTACTTCGTTCCAAAATTTTGAACTACCGAGAGACAATACCGGCTTTTCTACCTTGGAAGTATTGGAGTAGACCGCCGTCGCCGTATTAGACGATCTCATGCCGCCTTTAAACGCCTTCGCTTTAAAGGTCGTAGTCGACGTTATATCGAAACTTGTAAACGCAGGACTTGTCTCTATCGGCTCTGTTCCGTCGATAGTATATCTGATAGTAGCCCCCGGAGTAGCGCAGGTAGCGGTAACTGTAAAAGTTCCGCTAAAGCCCTGCGTCGTTTTAATATTCGGCGTTTCGACTACCGAAGCTTTTTTAAATACCGCGATAGACCATGCGTTAACTCCGTAAGTTCCGGAGATAACCGCGCCGTCTTCTACGTCCCAGTAGTTATTATCCGATTCAGCCCACGACGCCGTATCTACTATTCTTACCCATGAATATCCCGAGTCTAACGCCGGTAATGTAAAATTAATTGTCTCAGTCCACATATTCGAGCATATTAGGAAATCGCCTCGCCATATTCTTATAGCTCTCGCCCCCGACGATAAAGTTCCGCCGGTTTCGCTTGCGTAACCAATCTCTTCGGCATAATTGCTAGCGTGAAGCGCAGTCGTATCTCTTCTTAGTTTCATCAGATTAGTCGAAAATAAAAATATATTGTTCGAATTATCAAGTTTTCCATCCGTTCCGATATTATTGTGATATCCCGACGAGCTTCCTGTAGATTCGGTATGCGGAGCGTCGTTATCAATCATATTATAGTTATTCCAGGTCATAACGCTATCGATGTTGTAAGGATTGTTATTTCCGTTTTGAGTTCGCGCAAGCTCGTCGCCGTAGACTACCATCGGAGTTCCTCGACTAAACATTTGGAAGGTCCAGAAATTTCTTATCCTTTGTCTTCTTAACGTTTGATTGCCGTTAGAATCCCAACTATCGTTATTATCGTTTCCGCCGTCCGACGGTCCAAAGGGCCATCCAAGCGTCGTATTCATCTTTGTATTGTAACTAACCAGATCGGCTAATGTGAAACCGTCGTGAGCTACTAATAAGTTAATCGACTTATGCGGTCCCCCTTGATCGTTGAAGTGGTTGTAGTCGCCGTGAAAAGCGTCGGTTACGCTAACTCCGTCGTATCCGGAAGTATCGCCTTTCATATACTTTCTGATAGCGTCTCTATATCTACCGTTCCATTCGCCCCAACCGCTTGGGAACATACCCACCGGATATCCCCACATATCCCACGCTTCGGCGATCATTCACGCGCTTTTAGATGCGCCCAAAGACGCCATTGCAGTTAAGGTAGGATGATCTGAGTAGAAAGCTTTAACCCTATCCCAATATGTATCGGAAGGCTCCCAAGCGTGAAGGTCGGGTTTTCTTCCTATTACCGCGGCAAGATCAAATCTATAGCCGCTTATACCCATTTTATCTATCCAGTAAGTTAAAGAGTCCATTATTAAGTTGTGATTAACGGTTTTTGAAAAGTTAAGTTGGTTGCCGCAACCTGTAGCTCCATCGACAAGCCAATTTTTCGCATCTCCGCCCGGAATCAAATGATAATACTCTGCGCAATCGAGTCCCCCCATCGAGACAAATCCGGTAACGTTCATATGTCCCCAGTTGCCCCCCTCTCCGGTGTGGTTAAATACGACGTCCAAGAATACCTTGATGCCTTCGGCGTTTAACGCTTGAACCATATCTTGGAATTCCGAAGTAGGTCCGCCGGCAGATTTATCGTAAGAGTATCTTCTATCCGGAGCAAAAAATCCGTAGGTCATATATCCCCAAAAGTTCTTAGCGCCCCCCAAAGTCGGTTGACTGCCGTCGAATGGAAGCATATCGTTTTCAGTTTCATGAACGGGCAGTAACTCTATAGTATTAATACCTATCGCTTTAAGATATTTCGCCAGATAAGCGACGCCTTTATAAGTCCCCCTGTATTGAGACGGAACGTTTACTACCGTAGCAAAACCTTCCATTCCGTTTAAAATAGTCTCTAAATTTGAACTTGAACTATGCGCCGTTATTCCTCTAACGTGCGCTTCGTATATTACCGACGCTTCCTGAGCAAAAGTCGGTTTAGTAAAAGTTTTGCCGGTTGGTTTTAAGACTATTCCTTTTGGAACCCATCTGCCCGTATCGACGTTTCTTCTATTTATAGAGACTCCGCCCGTAGTAGTAGGTCCGGAATAGATATGCTCAGCGTCTATTTCAGCTCCGCTTGTTCCATACATTCCGCCGTTCTCGCCCGCCGCCGCCATTGCAGGAAACTCTTTGTCGTGAGATATCTCCCTTGTATAAGGGTCAAATACAACCTTGTTAGGATTGAATCTATTACCGTTAGCGTCAACGTCCGCCAAAAAACCTGCCGACGAATTGCCTCTTGTCCATGAAGAATTAAACGTCCAATTAGGTCCCCAAACTCTAAACGCGTAGTATGTTTTTTCAGGAACCGCCGCTATTTTGGCTCTCCATATATTATCCGAGCCCTTTTCCATCCAGTAGTCGTATCGAGCGTCCGTTCCATACGCTTTATTAGTATTAGTCGAGCTTGTTTCGGTTTCATATATCTCCAGCAACACTTTGGTCGCATTCTTGGAATAAACTGCGAAAGTAACGTCCGTTCCGGCAAAATGCGAACCTAAATCCCACGTTTGAGTTGCCCAGCCAAAACCCGCGGTTTCGCCGTTAAGATCCATAGGACTAAAAGCGCCGGTAGAAGGATGATTTTCTCCAATTGCAGAACTTATGATCTTTGTATATGTTTTAGTTATAACATTTGACGATAAATAATTTGTCTTAAAAGCTCTTGCCTTAAAAGTCGTAGTTCCTGTTATTTTAATTGGAGCCGTATATTTTGTATCCGATTCTGTAGGATCTACGCCGTTAGTAGTATAATAGATAGACGCGCCGGTAGTGGAAACGTCGATAGTAACGTCCAGAGAAGCAGCAAAAGTCGTATTAACGGGTAAAAAATAGGGATCGGAAACCAACAAGTCGATAGCTCCAAAATTGTAAGGCATTCCGCTCGATAGCGCGACTACTCCGCTTCGATATACAATCCCGCCGTCAATGGTTATAACTAACTCCCAGTTCCCCGGTTTTATTCCTGTTATCGTATTTTCGCCGGTAGTTATCGGAGTTGTCGACGATGATAATTTCGCCGACGCCGGGTCGTTTACTTGAGCGGTAAATCCTGTAAAATTGGTAATACCGTTTATGCTGAAAACGGCCGACGCCGGAGTTATTTTATATGAAGCGTCGTTAGCCGACTTCATAGTTCCGTTGGCGACGTCCTCCGCTAAATTCTTTGAGTTAAATAAAGAAGGATGAGAAACGCCTGTTCCGGATATTATCGCGGTTATATTGCTTCTCGTCGCGTCCGACATCGAGCCGATGTCGTAATCGTGAGTATATAACAATTCGTAAAACGTATCGCCCAAGGGCGTAGAACTCCATCTTATATTGACTGTATTATCTCCCGATACGATATCCTTTATACCTCTCATAACTATACCGGTCATGTCTCCCGAGTCTGTTCTCGCCTGAACCGATATAACTCGATTTTTACCGATGGGAATATTTTCAACCCTTATCTCGCCCGCCCCGTTAACTACCGCGGCGCTTTCGGATATATCGTTCATACCCCGGCCGGATACCGTTACCATAGCTGTTTTGATGTCGGATATAACGACAGACCTTGTCGGATCGATATTTGTCGACTTCCCGTTATCGATATTTTTAATTACGAGGGTTCCGTATTTGGCATCCGAAATCGTATTTCCCTTATTGTTGCCGGCGTTATTGAATATTCCGGACTGAACGCATCCCAACATAGCGATGATTAATAATAATATGAATAAAAATTTTTTCATTTATTCCCCCTCTTAATTAAAATCAAAATCTGTAGTTAAATCGCCGGGCGTAGTAATTAGTTTATAATCGCTCAAAACCGGAGATCCTATATTCGGACTGACTGCGGTTTTAGGAGTTACCTCAAATTTTATATATTTACCTACGTCGCTCGACTGAACGGTATAATTTTTCGTAGTAGCGCCCGATATCGCCGAATATGTTCCGCCGGACGTTGAGGACGTCAACCATCGATATAACGACCCTGATTCCGAATCGTCGTTAGGATCGCTAAAAGTATATACTCCCGTAAGAACTTGACCAACGACCGGTTCGCCCGATATAGATACGCCGCTAGCCGACGGCGGCTCCAGGACGCAAGTTATTTGACGCTCTGCGGAATATGGAGAAGATCCAAAATCGTTAAACGCTTTGACTCTATAGTAGTAATTTACGCTTACGTCCACAGTTAAGTCTTCGAAAGTTTCCGTTCCGGCGCTTAGCGTTCCGATAACTTCGTAAACTCCGCCCAAACCAATTTTTCTCTCCACAACAAATCCGGTCTCAATGTAACTATTGTCTATCCAATACAAAACTACTTTGTTATTTTTATCGCCGGTTACGTCTATTCCCACTTCGTTGCCGGTCAAATTTCCGGGAGCTACGCTTGGAGCTTTTTTAAAGTCGTCGGCGTTAAGAGTTATTATCGCGCTTGTCGTATGATAGTCGTAGATATGAACGCTTTCAATAACGTTAGCAAACGCGACTTCGCCTATTTTCAATTTAAATACGAAGGTTTTAGTTCCGCTTGAGATAGTTTTCTTATAATGTACTTTACTTCCGATAAAAGAAAAATCGGTAGTCAAATCGGAATCAACTTTCAATTCTATTTGATTAATAGCTACGCTCGAAGAAGACCAGTCAATAGTCAAGTCAAAAGTTCCGGTTCCCGTTTTTAGATAGACGACGTCCACCGTTAAATTGACTGTCTGATCTTTTATTACCGTCGTAGAATTGCTTCCGCTTGCAATAACGTTGCCTGAAACATCTTTTCCTTTTACCGTAATAGCCCACGAACCGACCGCCAAACCTGTTAGTAATTTTGTATTGGTCGTAACGGTAACCGGAGCAAACGCCGCCGGACCGATCGCGGATATTTCATATTCCGTAGGAGTTATAAAATCAGGGGATAAAGTCCTGTATCCGGAGTTCGGAGCCGGTATCAATATTTGAATCTTACCAACATCCTTCCTTATAACATCATTTTGAGACGGGTCGGTCTGATTAGGTTGCTGCGAGCAACCAAATATCATCAATATAGCAACCGTCGTAGAAAAGATTATAGTAAATAAAATTTTCCATTTAGTATTTTTCATATTAAAACTCCCGTATAATTAATTATTTATCTCAAACTTTATATAAGCGGAATATTCCATACCATCCTTAGTAACGATTACGTCTAGTCTGCGTAATCCGGGATGCATAGCGGTAGTATTGATTTTAATATTCTTAGCCGTTTGTCCCGATATTACGTCGCCGTCCAGATACCATCTCCACGCCGTCGCGCCGGCTATATCGGCGGTAACGTCGAGTATTTCGCCCTGGGTAAGAACCAAGTCGCCCGTTCCATCCCATATTACGTCAAATGTAGCGGGAGTAATCAGATTTATTGTTACCGAAACGTTGCCTTGATCCGGTATCCATTTAGCGTATAACGTAGTATCGCCTGTAACGGTATCGAGGGCAAAATTCCAGAGATTTGTAAATGTACCTTCTTTATACCACCCGTCGAACGTATGGTTTGTTTTTGTCGGGGCGGTAGGTTGCTCTACTTTAGCTCCCGCTTCCACATACTGCGTATCTACCGCGCTGCCGCCGTCGACGTCGAAGACAACCGCATATTTAACGACCGAAGACCAATTAGCGTAAACGGTCAAATTTCCGGTTACTATAGTATTAGCCATAAATTGCGTTCCAGATCCCGATTTTTCCGTAAACCATCCCGCAAAATAAAAACCGCCCTTTGCCGGATTTGCCGGTAAAGTTCCTACCGTAGTAGCCGGCGAGATAACGCTCTTTGTAGTTGTAGCGGGAGTTCCGCCGTCGGAATCAAATGTTACGGTATAGCTATAACTATTCCATTTAGCGTATAACGTAGTATTACCGGTTATGTTAAAAGTTCCCGTTCCCGCGGCGTAGTTTGTCCCTGTTCCGTCGGCTTCTGTATTCCATCCGCCAAAAATATAGCCGGTTTTAAGTAAACTGCCGCTATTTGCCAGCATCGTTACCAAATCGTTAGCTTCATAATCAGTAGAATCTGTCGGAACGCTTCCGGAAGTATTATTGTTGCCGTCGTAAGTTACTTTATAATAAACTATCGCTACGGTTGTCGTAGTCGATGGACCGACGGTAGTCGACGCATATGTTGTAGTCGAAGTAGTCGACGTTGACGTAGAAGTCGTTGGCGCATATGTTGTTGTCGTCGGCGCCGTCTGCGGTTCTTCATATATTACTTCGGTCGAACAGTTTAGTAATATCAGAAAAACTAGCGCAAAAGACAACGAAGCCATAAAAAGAAAATTTAAAAATCCTTTCTTCATAAATTATAAAACCTCCGGATTTATATTATAAATAATTTTATTATTTAGAAATAACTTTCCCGATTCTATCCAAAACTTCGCTTAAAACGAAAGGTTTTCCGATAAAATCCGACGCGCCGTTAGCTATAGCTTTTTTAATGATAGCGGGTTCCGCATTTGCCGAAATAAATACTATTTTAACGGTAGGTTTGATATTTCTCATATCTTTCATAAGATCGACTCCGGTATAAGCGCATCCGTTTTTAGTACAGTTTAGATTATAATCCAGTATAGCCAAATCCGGCTTTTCTTCTTTGAAAAAATCAAGCGCTTCTACGCCGTCTTCAAAATCGCCCACAACGTTATATCCCCGCTCGCTTAACAACGCTCTCAAAGCGCCTCGAGTATTAAATATATCGTCGACAATGATTACTCTTACAGCCATATAATAACCCGCTTTAAAGATCTATATACCATACATTATAACACAAAAATTCAAAGAGCGGTAAAATTTATAAAAAAAGTGAAATATAAAAAAAAACTATTATTCTTTGAGATTTAGTTATCATAGTTTTTTACGAAAATATCAATTATTTTTTGAGTTATATCCGCTTCAAAAGAATAATAGAATACGCTTTCGTTTTTTGCGTCAAGAATTAAAGTAAATCCCTCTTGTTCTGAAAGTTTTCTAACGGTATCGTAAATTTCTTTAATTATGGGTCCTTGAATTTTTTTTATTTTTTGCTCTATTTGATAAGATTTTAATTTATAATAATCGTTATACTGCTTTGTTACCTCTTCAATTTTTTTTTCAATAATCAGTTTTTTTTGCTGATCTTCTTCTTTTAAACTAGCCTCTTTCAAAATCATAACGTTTTCTTCAATTTTTTTTAAATTCGTCTCAAACTCATTCTTTTCTTTTTTTATATCTTGCATAGTCTTTGATTTTCCGGAAAATACCGTCTCCAGTATCAAATCAAGATTAATTATCCCTACCCTATCTATTTTTATATTGGAAGAATAAGCAAAAAACAGCGACATTATTGATAATATCAAAATTATTAAATTTCTTTTCATAAAACAATCGTCCCCTTAAAATAAAATAGTTTTGTTTGACGGAGAAACTATCACAATATATCGGAATTGTCAAAAATATTATATTTTTTTGACAATTTGCAATTTATATTTTAATCTAACTTATTCAAAATAAATTATTTGGAATTATAATGCGCAGTAAATATTTAATAATACTAATCTTATCGATTTTACTTTTTGGATGTAAAAAAAACGATATAAACAACTCGCGCAAACTAAAAATTATATCTTTGGCTCCGTCGATAACAAAGATGATTATTCATCTCGGAGCCGTCGACGATTTGATCGGCGTAACGGATATATGCGAGTTTGAAAATAGAATCGACGCTCTAGCGTCGGACGGAAAAATATATAGAGTTTCAGCTTTTAATAGTTTCAATTTTGAAAAAATTGTTTCGCTTGAACCGACCCATATTATCGGGGTTGATTCCGTTCCTATGGAAGATAAAATTTATTTTGAGAAACTTGTCGGTAAACAAAAACTTGTATGGCTGATTCATCCGAAGAATTTTGACGAGATTTACGATCAAATTGAAAAAATATCCCTTTTGGTAAACAAAGAAAACGAAGGGAAAAGAATCGTCGAAAATATGAAAAATAAAATGAAACATATGCGCTCCGCCGTTGCAAATATAGACGAAAATTTAAAACCTAAAGCTGTTGTTGAAATATATTATCCGCCGTTCGTAACGGCCGGTAAAAATACGTTCATATCGGATATTCTAATAAAATCCGGAGCAAGACTCGCTCTTAACATCAATGAAAATTGGCCTACCCCTTCTATTGAAGAAATATTAACTTCGGAGCCGGATTTA
The DNA here is from genome assembly GCA_002070605.1 of Spirochaetes bacterium ADurb.Bin133. Taxonomy (GTDB): domain Bacteria; phylum Spirochaetota; class GWE2-31-10; order GWE2-31-10; family MWDO01; genus MWDO01. The sequence goes on along the minus strand of MWDO01000016.1, from coordinate 14,854 downwards.
ATCGTGAAAACTAGCCATCAAAACGGCGACGGTATAGATAAATACTTTGCTAAAGACAAGATAAAAATATTCGTTCCTAAAAACGCCGATATTTTTTTACAACCAGGAGTTGAAAGCGTTTCGGCGGCGTATGAATTATACGATTTTATAAGACTAAACTTTCCGAACGCGCCTTTCCCAAAACTTAAATACGATTAAAACGGAGTTGTTATTATTATCTTAAATTTGTAAAAAACATTGTAATTATTGTTATTTAATTTATATTTTAGAGATGAATAAGCAGAATTTTAACACTTACTTTATATCGCTTTTAATCTTTTTTATTATAATCGCCGCTCTATGCTCGTGCGGTATCGAAGATTCTATGTATTTTCAAGAACCTCAAGAATTGGAAATAGTTAACAACGATACCGAAAGCGTTGAGATAAGGTTTAAGGGATATAATCAAGAAAAACAGGGAATTTATTATTTATTTGTGGGCTACGACGTTTATTACTATTTTGATAAAATTGAAAATAGGAAAAAGGCGATAGTAAGATATCCTTATAATTCGATCAATCCTAAATTAATAGATCTCTCCACGGATTATTATCCGGTAACCGATCCCGCAACGGAAAATAAATACAGATTTCCCAATCCCCCTTTTACTATAATGGACGATTTTTATAAAAATACTACTATACCGGTTACTCTCGATATGATCGACAAAACTTTATCGGATAAAACGGATAATGTAAGGTTTTGTTTTCATAATAACGTTATCAACGATAAAGCTACTCAAAAAAATCCGCATGATAACAGCGGAAATTATATCTATATGGATATGATTTATCCCAATCCTGCCGAATACGAAGGTAAATACGACGCTCTGCAATTTTATTGGGGAGACGATCCAAATTTCAAAGGTTTCTACGACATAGATTATTACAATTATTATAACATCAAACCTTATAAAACTGAAGGTTCGACTAATACGTATAGGTTATATCTCTACATTGTCGCTAAGGGATACAATTCAGCCGACGACATTGACAGGAATCCTAATTTTACCGAATCGGCAAATTCGCCGATAATTTCGGTATTAATAAGAGTCCAAACTCTATAAAATGAATAATATCAACAAGATCTTAAAATATTTTCGTTCGATACATTTCGGAGCGGCGCTAATTTCTTTGTTTATTGTATTTTTTATTCTTGGAATAGTTATCCCGCAAAATCAGGCAACAGATTTTTATGCGGACTTATATCCAAAACGCATTTCCGATATTATAATTTTTCTGGGACTTAACGATATATACCGCTCTTTTATTTTTGTATTCCTTTCATTTCTTTTTGTATTTAATTTAAGTTACTGTTCGGTTTACAGGATATTTAAAAACATTAAGATTAAAAGACTCTATTTTGGTCCCGATATTATACATATAGGCTTGTTAGTTATAATAGTCGGCGGAGTCGTAAGTTCTATAACCAGATTGGAAGATTATATAGTCGCTATCGAGGGAGACTCCATTAAAATATCGGAGGATATAACGATTATTGTCGGCGATATAGAAAAAGAGACATATCCGGACGGTTCGCCGAAAAGTTATCAAACTAACGTATCCGTATCCGCTAATGGAGAAATAACAAAAAAATCTATAAAAGTGAATTCTCCGTTAAAAATATCCGGAATAACGGTCTATCAAAATAACTACGGACTTACAGAATTTAACGAAGAATATACCGGACTAAAATTTATAAAAGATAACGGAGATGTATTTATATTAATCGGTATTATTTTAATAGGAATAGGATTTTTATTAACTTATTATAAAAAAATAAAAGAGGGCGAACGATGATATTAACGAGCGCATATTGTTTAATAATAGCTTCTTTAGCGTCGCAGATTGTCGATATATTTATAAAATTTAAGATAAAATTGAGCGTTTTTTTAAATATAGCGGCAATTGTAACATTGTTGCTCGAATTAATACGGCGTTCTATTCTTATAAAATATATCGCTATAACTAATACTTACGAAGCCCTGATTTTTTACTCTTTATCAATAATCTTAGCGACGACTATTTATCAGGCGACGTCAAAAAAAGATTTTTCAAGATATATAACTTTTATCGGAACAATTATCGCGTTTATAACTCTATCGCTATCTTCTACCCCTTTGGCGGATAATAGTATTACGCCGCCGATACCGGCTTTAAGATCAAACTGGCTATTGGCTCACGTAGCGCTTTCGTTTATTGGCGAATCGTTTTTAGCCGTCGGTTTTGCCGCCGCTATCTTTTATTTGGCGACCAAAGACGAAGAGAAAAAAGTTTATATAGAGAAAATTATCAAGAATTCAATCAGCGTCGGGTATCCTATTTTTACTATAGGCGCGCTGTTATTTGGAGCAATTTGGGCTAAAAACGCGTGGGGAAGGTACTGGGGGTGGGATCCTAAGGAAACCTTTGCTTTGATAACATTTTTAGTCTATACTTTATACTTGCATTTAAGAATTATCGCAAAAACCAAAATAAAAACTACGGTTATTATTTCGGTTTTTGGTTTTTTATTGACAATTTTTACGTTTTTGGGAGTAAATCTATTACTTCCCGGACTTCATAGTTATTAATCTTATTTAAACGAAGATCCGCCTTTGATTTCAGCTAACTCTTTTTTAGTTTCAAGCAAAGACCTTTCAAGTTCGTCTATTCTCTCTTTTCTATTCTGATTTATGATAGTCTGTTTTTCCAGCTCGTTCTCTAATTTTTCAACTAACTGTTCCATATCTTGAATTACTCCAAAAATGTCTTCCATCGCTTCCGTGTATAGCTCTTTAGCTTTTCTGGGATCTTTATTGTTTAGCTCCTTTAGATTGTAAAAAGCGATCGTCGTTCCGTCTTCTCCCGCGACTATGTCGGCCGTTCTTGTTTGATTAACCAAAAGGGCGGCGGCTCCAAAACTATCGCCAACTTTATAAACGCGCGTTTTGTTTTTATCGACGTAAGCGGCGCCTTTAACTACTTCGCAGATAGTCGTAGCGATGTCCCCTTTTTGGAGTATCATCTCCCCTTTCTTATACTCTTTATACTTAGTGGCTTCGGATTGATATTTGATAGCTGAAGATTTGGCGCCTATAGCCTCGTACACCCCGGATACTTTTCTTATCGTGGGATTGAATAGAGAGTGTTTTGAACCGTATACCGAATCGTGTTTGATTCGCGCCATATCTCTGGCGATCTTTTTTGCTTCAGAATCGACGTCTTCCTCGGTAATACCCATGATATTTTGATTGATTTCAAATTCATAATCAAAAGGACATCCCGGTTGTTTACAATCTACTTTAAACACGCCTTTTTTTAATTTATAAGCCATATTAATAACCTCGCTTGAAAAAATTTAGTCATACTAACATAAATAAAATATTAATCAATGAAATTTTATTTAATACTTAATACTCGATCTTGGATAAAATATTTGAAATGTTCATAAAAGCTTCGACTATGTTCGGGTCAAACTGTTTACCCGCCTGGGATTTGATAACGTTTACTGCGTCCTCGTGAGTTCTCGATTTGTCGTAAGATCTGTTAGCCCTTATAGCGTCGTAAGTATCGGCGACGGCAACAATTCTTGCCGTTAACGGTATCAGGTCGCCGGAAAGTCCTTCAGGATAACCGGAGCCGTCCCATCTTTCATGGTGATAAAGACATATTTCGTAAGGAACTCTCAAAAAATCTACATATAAGGAATAAGACGAATCCTCCAAAAAAACTTTGATAATTTTATGTATATATTCGGCTCCGATTTTTGTATGAGTTTCCATTATTTTGCGTTCTTCAGGGGTAAGCGCCATCCCTTTCGTAAGTATTTCATTTGGAATTCCGACCTTTCCGATGTCGTGTAAAACGGAGGTATAATTAATATCTTTGACGTATTCTTCAATATCGTAATTATCGGGTTTTATCAATCCAAGCCTTTTACATTCCGCAGTGAGATATGTGGTAATAGTCCTAATTTGCTGTAAATGTTTAGACGTCTCTTTGTTATATTCTTCAATTATAGAGCAAGTCAAAAATATAAGCATAATTTTATGCATTTCGATAGTTTTTTTAGCTTTCATTAAGTTAAAGTTTGTTACTGAAAGAGTAGTAATCAAAGTATCCGTTTTTTGGAAATAACTTAACTCAACCGAAGCTGAGACATTTTCGGCGTTTAGAAAGTATAAATATCTTTTATTTTTGGAGTCGTATTTTATTTTACCCGATATGTTAAAATATAAATATGGGTGAATATGTTCTTCTTCAAACTGATAGTTTTTTATCATTATCGGAAATTTAAACGGCTCGATATCGGCGACATTAACGCTTGAATCTATTTGCGGGAGAAATTTCTCAAATAAAATATCTATATAAAAGGACTGCGCAAATTCTGCGTTATCCATTTCTATTTCGGATAAAAACTCCTGCGAGATTTTTAGCAATTTCCTGTTGTGATCTAAGACAATCTGATAGTTTTCTCTGTTAATTTTTTCTATCAGTTCGTTTACTTTTTTAGTGGAATACTTCCTCATAATCAGATATTTTTTCTTTAAAATAACGTAGTCTCTCAACAATCTTTTAAATGCGCTTCTGCTTTTTTTAAAGCCAAGAGACAACATGTTTGTTTTTTTATTTAAAGATAAATATTTAGATTTTAAAGCGTTAAAGACGTTTAAAGAAACAACCTGTTTATTTTTATCCATAGATATAATCTAAATCCTTTATAAAATTTTCCGAGCGCTTCCTATTATATAGTTTTTTTTTAAATAAAAATCAATAAAACTTATATAAAAATATTATTTTAAATTAAATTTGACAAATTATTTAGTTTAATTTATGATTTACCTAAAGCGAGCGCAATAATTATGGTTGAATGCGATACTTTAAATACGGAAGTTAATAATATTAGTAAAATTCAATTTTCATCTCGATTATCTAAAAAGGGGGTATTGTTGGTTTTATCCTCAAATTTTTTAGGAGCATCCTTTGTTGTCGGGTCGCGCGACTCGGTCATAGGGAGAGGAAACGGTTGCGATTTTATCATAAAAGATCCGTTGATAAGCAAAGAGCATTGCAGGATAACCGTCGACGAAAACGAGAAGTTTTTTATTGAAGACTTGCTGTCGACAAATTCGACCTTTATTAATGGTAAAGAGCTAAAAAAGAAAATCCAATTGACTTACGGCGACAGAATAACGATGGGCAAAACCATTTTGAGATTTTTTCTTGAAGAAAAAAGCGATAATTAAAAAAAAATATATTAATCTTAATTGTTAAGGAGCGTAACTTGAATAAGAAAATGAGCGGTATTTTGATTCATCCTACATCGTTTCCGGGAAAATACGGTTGCGGAGATTTGGGAGAGGGGGCTTACAAAATTATAGATTTGTTAAAGCGATACGGGCAGAAAATCCTTCAAATTCTTCCGCTAAATCCTACCGGATATGCCGATTCCCCATACTCTTCTTTTTCCGCGTTTGCCGGAACGCCTTATATAATAAGTTTTGACAAACTTATTGAAAAGGGGTATCTCAAGGAATCGGATTTAGAAGACTATCCAAAATTTGAACCCGATAGAGTGGATTACGGCGGGATATACGTACACAACTTTAAAATTTTAAGGATAGCGTATAAAAGGTTTATAAAATTATCGCCTCCCGATAGCTATGAAAAATTTTGCAGGGATAACGGATTTTGGCTAAACGATTACGCTATATTTATGGCTATAAAAGATAGTAAAAACGGCGCTTCGTGGGATATATGGGAAGAAGATCTGCGTTTAAGAAAAAATTTATCTGAGTTATCCAAAGAGATATTGGACGACGCTGAATTTTATAAATTTTTACAGTGGGAATTCTACGAACAGTGGACCAAATTTAAAAAATACGCAAACGACAACGGAATTATGATTATCGGAGACGCTCCGATATTCGTCGCTTACGATAGTTCAGACGTTTGGGCTAATCAAAATCTATTTCATCTGGATTCAAATGGTAAACCTACTATTGTAACCGGAGTTCCGCCGGATTATTTCTCAAAAACCGGACAATTGTGGGGAAGTCCGCATTACAAATGGGACGTTATGATAAGAAACGATTTTGATTGGTGGAAAAAGAGAATAGCTCATTTATTGAAGCTTGTCGATTGTATAAGAATAGATCATTTTAGAGGATTTGAGTCGTATTGGGAAGTAAAATACGGCGAACAGACTGCAATAAACGGTAGATGGGTTAAAGCTCCCGGCAAAGAGTTGTTTAACAGTATAAAAAAGGAGATCGGGGCTGAAAGACTTAAAACGGCTATTATAGCCGAGGATTTGGGAATAATCACTAAGGAAGTTGAAGAATTAAGAGATTATTTTGAATTTCCGGGGATGAGGATATTTGAGTTCGCGCCGTTTAATAAAGGAACTTTTACCGACGCGCAGGGAGTCGTACAAGATAATTCTAAAGCTCCGTATTTGCCGGAAAATTATATTTATAACTGCGTAGCTTACCCCGGAACTCACGATAACGACGTAATTCACGGATGGTTTTTTAGCCAGAACGAAAAAGCTCAAAACGACATACTAAAATATTTGGGAATAAAAAATAAAATTGAGTGGTCGGATTCGTTAAACGAATTAACTCTTAAAATTGAAGAAAAATTGCTGAATTCCGAAGCAAAATGGGTTGTTTTCTTAATGCAGGACGTATTGGGGTTAACCTCCGAGTCGCGAATGAATACGCCCGGAACAAGCGGAGTTCACAATTGGAGCTGGCGTCTAACCGATAAAATGATAGAGGAGAAGAAAGAGCATCTTGAAGCTCTTCAAAAACTATCGAATAAGTCGGGAAGATAATAATGAATAAAATTTCTCCTTCCATATTGTCGACGAGTTTTTTAAATTTGGGCGATAACGTCCGCTCCGCTCTGGAGAGCGGAGCGGACTGGATACATATCGACGTAATGGACGGGCATTTTGTTCCTCAATTAACTTTTGGAAGTAAAATAGTCGCCGATCTTAAAAAAAAGATAGATTTTTTTTGCGACGTTCATCTTATGGTTACAAATCCGGAAGATCATATAGACCCGTTTGTAAAAGCGGGGGCAGACTTGATAAATTTTCACTCGGAAGCGGCTCTTCACGGCGATAGATACGTAAATGTTATTAAAAACTTAGGCAAATTAGCCGGAATTACGATAAATCCTTCCACTCCGGTTTCGTTTATCAAACATTATCTTCCTATTGTTGATTTAGTTCTTGTTATGAGCGTTAATCCGGGATTTTCGGGACAAAAGTGTATAGATTACAATTTTGAAAAAGTAGAAGAACTTGACAAACTAAGGTCCGATAAAGGATATAAATATCTCATAGAGATAGACGGCGGCGTTTCGAGGCAAAACGTTGAAGAAGTTCTGAAAAAGGGCGCCGACGTTGTCGTCGCAGGGTCGGGTTTTTTTGACGTAAGCTCCGACGAGAAAAAAGATTTTATAAACTTTATACATAATTTTAAACGAATATAAAAAAAATAAAGCTATATGAAATAATTTTAGGTTATAGAAATATTATACCGATAAACATTTTATAGATAAAATTTATGGGATATTAAGTGGAAAGTAATTATCAACGTCCTTCCGAATTTTTTAAATTATCAAAAGAGCTGAACGACGAGGAGAGAAAAAGACTTCTTTCTAAGATCGGCAATCTCAAAACCGATAGTAAAGAGAACGAAGTTTCTTCTGAAAAGGTTCAGGAAGAAAAAAAAAGCCAGATAGTTTACGCTAATACCGTTTATCAAAGCGGCGGCATATTGTATAGAATAATTATTATGATAATATCGTTATTTTCCGGCAGGAAAAAAGAAGACGTTATTATCGATAACGAGTTAAATAATATAAAAAAATATTTACGGTTAAATTACTCTTCTCTTATCGATTTTAAGGAGAACCGATTAACCCATAATTTTATAAAAGAGATACAACAGTTAGCCAAGTTGGCGTATAAAATAAAAGAGATAGTCAATAAATATTTTGGAGACGATTTTTATTTTACTTCATTTTTATCGGTAATCGCCGAAGAGATGTTTTCTGATAAAATTAAAACAAATCTTTTCGAATTACATCCCGAAACAATTGCTAATCCTCAAGAGTTATCGGATAAAACTAATTTTTTTCAAGAAAAAGAAAAAAGATTAAAAAAATTTATGATACAGCTAGACGTTGTGATATTTGAAAATATTAATTTACAAATTAATAAATTCGATATTATAAATAAATTGATAAATTTTGATTATAAAGATTTATTAAGCTCGTTTTTATTGCTGGACGTTAACGAACAGCCGAAGTCGGCTAATTTTTGCAAATTTGAGCAAATAGATTTGTCATTACAAAGATTATATAAGTTGCTTTATTCAATAAATTTTAGCGTATCCGATATAATTTTTTTAAACGATATGCTTGAATATTGTCAAATAAATCCCATAAATTACCCCAAAGAGGCGCAATACAATGAAGAAACGATTAAAGACTTTGATAAATTGATAGAATATGCAAAGTTATTAAAAGAAAAGATTCCGTTTAAAGAAATATTTCAATATTTTTATAAAGATATTCTTTATAAAATAAAACCTATCAGACCTAACTTAAATTTTACGGACGTTTATAAAGAGTACAAAAAAACCATTGTCGATAAACTTTGGAGCCAACACTACGTCGAATTGAGAAAAAAAAATTTAGATTTGTTTATTAATAATTTAATGAACGGATATGATTTTAACTCTTTTTCAAATTTCAATAAAAACTTGAAACTCGAATTGGAGAGACATAGTCCGAATAAAATAGTAAATTTTTATACCTTAAGTATTTTTTATGAATTCCTTGTGAGTATATACAAAATAAAAATTGAAATTATTATTAACAAGATATTAATAGAAGGAATATTTAAAAAAGATAACGTAAGAGCTAATTTATTCGTTTCATATTATACTTTAAACGGATTTCCGGAGAAGTTAAGGGAATTCGATCAGAAATTAAATCCCGAAAAGGATTATGGAAAAAAAATACAAAACACGATAAAAAGAGTAATAGCGGATCCCTCTTTTAAGACGCCGATAATAGGCATTATTAACGAGATAAACGACGAAAGTTATAAATTAAAACAAGAAATTGCCGATTCTTTTAAAACGGTATTTAATTTTATATCGTCGTTGGTAGACGCGCCAGAGCCGGCGGCTAATCCGTTGACTAATTTTGATAAGATCAAGATTCCGGGGCATCCCAACTCGTTTATAGCCGTTGAGAAGTCTGTGGAACTGTTTAAAAAGTTTTATCAAATTTACAATCTTATAGAAGAGATATATTAGATTATTTTTTTATTCTTTTTGCAAATTCGTTGTTAATGATTTTGTATTGACTACAAAATTTTTCAAGAGAATTAAGACCAAATTCGGCTAGTATGGTTTTATCTAAAGAGTAATACTTATCTTCAATTTCATCGGTCTCTGTCGACATAGCGTTTGCTATATAGACGCATTTTATCGTATTTCCGTATTTTTTATTTGCGTTATTTGGAGTATGGTGATTTTTCATTGTTTCGATGAGATTTTCGGGTAAATTCCACTTCTTTCCAAGCAAAGCCCCGATAGCTGAATGATTGTATCCGGACGATATCTCTTCAATTATTCTGATAGGAATTCCCCTTTCATGGCACAAATTATTAATTTTTTGCATTATACCCGGATTTATACCTAAAATAACTATCTTCCCAATATCGTGAAGAATTCCGGCAATATAAGCGTCTTCAAGCTCTTCTTTTAATCCCAGTTTCTTTGCTAAGTAAAATGAAAAAAACGCAACTTTATACGAATGATCGAGTATATTTTGCATTTTTGTTAAATCAAACCGTTTAGATAGAGTTTTTTCCGTTCCGTAAGAATATATAAGATTTCTGAGCCCTTTCAATCCGATATATTTTATAGCTTCGGTTATAGAGGATACTTTTTTTGGCAACATGAAATACGCCGAGTTGATATATTTGAGTATATCGCCGGTTAGAGTCAAGTCTTTAGTTATAAGCGAGGAAATTTCGTTTAAATTTACAAGAGGATCGCTTAATTTTTTTTGTAATAATAAGATATTTTCAGGAAAATGCGGGATATTTTCTATTTCCGATAATATCAGTTCGTTAACGGCTGTAATATGCTCCTCGGTAATTAATGACAAGGGTATAGAAATGGAAGCTACCGTATCCGATCCGTCGTAAAAGAAATTTAAAAAATCTTGATTTAGTCCTAATTTTTTTAGCATGAGCGCTGAAATAATAATCCCTAACCCCGAGCCTTCGGGATTATTAAGAATAATAGACATCGCCTCGTCGACCGTTTTAAACTCCTTTGCCATTTTTTTTCTTTCTTCAATAGTTTTAAGTTCCTCGTCTAGTATTTCAACATTATTTTTAACATGTATGTTGAAAAATTCATTTCTGATTTCAAAAACAATTCTAACGTAATACCCTTTTGAGCGTTGTATATTTCCGTACGCCTCAAAATCAACCATCGTATCGTTTTTAAAATTTTTCATACCTTGCGAATATTGCTCGGCGTCTTTAATATCAAGATTAATTTTATCAAAATATATTCGTTTGGAATTTGACTTTTCAGCGTTAGTTATCAACTCCTTCATACAGTAACTGAGGTAATCAAATATATACTCTTTTCCTAAACTTTCAACGTATAATCTCAAAGCTAAATTAATTTTTTCAAATTCTTCATTTGAAAAATTTTCGCATTCAAGAATCAAATCTTCCTGCGAGTCAATGTGAGATTTTACGACGTTCTCATTAATACTTTTTGCTCTGTATATTTTCATTATCAAATCCTGTTATAAATTAGATTCTCTTATAATATCTATTCCCCTCGAAGTCCCGATTCGCGTCGCGCCGGCGTATACCATGTCTTTTAGCGTAGAGTAATTTTTAATTCCGCCCGACGCTTTAACGCCGATTTTTTCAGAAACGGCGCTTTTTATTCTTTTGACGCCTTCTATAGTCGCGCCGTATTTTGAAAAACCCGAGCTTGTTTTAACATAATCTCCGCCGCTCTGCTCTATAATCTTTGATATGCGCAATATCTCGTCTTCCGATAATAGACAGGTCTCAATTATGATTTTTAGGACGTTATTTCCGGCAATATTTTTAACAAGTTTGATCTCGTTTTCGATATATTTTAAATCGTTAGATTTAAATTTGCCGATATTTACGACCATATCCAACTCTTCGGCTCCGTCCTTTAGAGCCAAGTACGCCTCTTTTTCTTTAACAAAAGTAGTATTTGCGCCGTTTGGAAATCCGACGACAGTTGAAACGGCAATCCTTGAATTTACGACGCTTTTTGCAAAAGAGACCCAGCATGGATTTATACAAACGGAAGCAAATTCATATTTCAACGACTCTTCTAGAAAAGCGCTTACGTCCTTTTCGGTACTATCGCATACCAGTAAAGTATTGTCAATTAATTTTGATACCAAACCGTTTTCTAACAGCGTTAAGGCTTCTTTGTTTGTCATGATTTACGTCCCAATGTCTTTTCTATAAAAACAACCGTCAAATTTAACTTTTTCCAATAATTTATAACAAGAGAGCAGAGCGGATGATTTGGAACTCCCAATACTTACGGCGTTTAATACTCTTCCGCCGTTGGTTACTATTTTGTCCGAAACTTGTTTTGTACCCGCGTGTATAAAATCAAAAGGGTTCCCTGAAAATTCGATATTTACGCCTTTTTTGTAATCTCCCGGATATCCTTCCGACGCGATAACGACGCATCCCGCGAAAGAATTTTTCCATTTTATCGTAGTTCCGGATAATTTTTTACCGGCGGCGAGATTGGCAATATTGAGCAGATCGCTATCCATCAACGGCAGGATTACCTGAGTCTCCGGATCTCCAAATCTGCAGTTAAACTCTATAACTTTCGGTCCTTCGTCCGTCAACATAAGCCCTACGTATAGAGCGCCTCTATAATCGATTCCTTCCTTTTTTAGCCCTATTTTAATTTTAGATATAATATTATCTTCAATTATTTTTTTTAATTCGTCGGTATAAGCCAAATGAGGAGCGTAAGCCCCCATACCGCCGGTATTTTCTCCTTTATCGTCGTCGTAAACTTTTTTATAATCTTTAGCCGCTATCAAAGGCAAGAAAGTTGTTCCGTCGGTTATGTAAATTGCGCTCATCTCTTCGCCGGTCAAAAACTCCTCAATTACTATCGACTCGCCGGATTTTCCCAGAGACTTATCGATAAAATAACTTTTTATTATTTCGTCGGCTTCTTCCCTATTTTTAGCTATTTTTACCCCTTTACCGGCGGCTAATCCGTCGGCTTTAATAACTACCGGATAGGTCTTTCTCCGTTTAAAATAGCTTACCGCTTCGTCGTAATTGTAAAAATATTTATAATCGGAGGTAGGAATATCATATTTTGACATAAACTGTTTTGAAAATATCTTGCTTCCTTCTAAAGCCGCTCCCATTTTGGACGGACCGAACGTTTTGATTCCGCTTTTTTCGGCAAGATCGCTTAAACCGTCGACTAACGGTTGTTCCGGACCGCAAAATATCAAATCCACAGATTTTTCTTTAGCAAGCTTAACTATAGAATCTATTTTTAGATCTGTCCCGATAGTTTCCGATATGCTTGAAATACCCGGATTGCCGGGAATTGAATACAATTTTGTTAATTTTGGAGATTCGATTAGTTTTTTAGCAATCGCATGCTCTCTTCCGCCGCTTCCTATCAATAAAACATTCATTAATTTCTCCGATAAAATTAAAATATTTACCTTCAATTCTAGAATATTTTAGAAATCTGTCAAGATTTTGTTATAAATAATTTTGTAATCTGTAAGTTTTTTGGGGCGGAAAAATTGACACATATGCGCCGCAAGCGCTCTCTGATGAAAAATTCGACGCGCATGGGACAAATAAAAATGACACATATGAAATAAATATTTTTAATTCCCCAAAAAACTGACAAGGTACAATAATTTATATTATGGAGGCGATGCTCGTATCGCTACCCTATTTTATATTATGGAAGCGATGCTCGCATATATCCCCTTTTCAGTTATATATCCCGATATTAATTTATGGGGAGTAACGTCGAATCCGTAATTTTCAGCTTGCGCTTTAGACGAGAAAAGTCGAACGCTCTCAATTTTACCGTTGAGAAGTCCTTCCGCATATAATACTTCGTTTTCGTCTCTTTTTTCAATAATAATATCATTTCCGGTTTGAAGATTAAAATCGATTGTCGACGTAGGAGCCGCTACGTAAAAAGGGATTCCGCTATCTTTTGCCGCAAGAGCCTTTAAATAAGTCCCGATTTTGTTGGCTACGTCTCCACTTTGCGCTATGCGATCGGCGCCGACTATTACCAAATCAACCATGCCTTTCTGCATAAGATATCCGCCCGCATTATCTGAAATAACGGTATTTGGTATAGAAAGTTGTTCTAATTCCCATGAAGTCAACTTCCCTTGCAATCTTGGTCTCGTCTCGTCCACCCAAACGCGTAGTTTTATCCCCTTTTTGAACGCCTCCGTAATAGGAGAAAGAGCTGTTCCATAATCGACGCAAGCTAGAGCTCCGGCGTTGCAGTGAGTTAGTATATTAACCGTATCCCCTTTTTTCTTTAAACTTATATCTTCAATAATTTCAACGCCGTATTTACCGATTGATTTACAATTTTCAACGTCTTCGTCGGCAATTTTTTCGGCAATTTTATAAACGTTGGATATTATCTCTTCAATCGTCCTTGCTTTGTCTATCTCCTTACGAACTCTATCAATCGCCCATTTCAAATTAACCGCCGTTGGTCTGGTATTTAACAAAAGTATTTCGCTAAATTTTAAATGCTGATTAAAATCAGGTTTTCGAGACGCCTCCAACGCCGCGAGATACATACCGTAAGCGGCGGCGACTCCTATTAAAGGGGCGCCCCTTAAGCGCATATCTCTTATAGCTTCCGCCATCTCGGTCGAAGAATTTATAGTTTCAATAATGAATTCAAACGGAAGATATCTCTGATCTATAATCTCAATAGAAAGTTTATCTTCCGACATCCAAATAGATCTGTATTGCTTGTTATTTATAATCATAAAACGCCTTCGCCATTATAATTAATCGGAAAACTTGCTTTATAATATTTAATTTAGTTTGTTATTAATTTATCGTCGTCAAATATTCGGCGATTTCCGGATGTCTGTTTATATAATCGTTCATCAAGCCGGCATTTTTTTCCATAAATGAATTATACTCCTCCTCGGAAAATTTAAGCTTTTTAAAAAATTCATTTTTTTTGTTTAAAAAAAAGTCTTTCTGCTTCTCCTCGCTGAGATCTTGAACCTCGTTTAGAAATTGAGAAATGAAATTTTTATGCAATACCGATATAGCAAAAAAAACGTCTAAATTCATAGAACCCGCTTCATTTACAATCTTCTCCATTTTAGAAATATCTATTTTAGAATCGCTATTGCTCTCATTTAAAGAATTGTCAAATTCCCGGATATTAACGTTAGCGCTTTCTCTCTTTTGACATCCAAAAATTATTGTTAAAAAAAGTAAAATAAATAAATATTTTTTCATAATCGCCTTTGAGATAACTCTATCCTATTAAATAAAAAAAAACAACATAATTTTTAAAACTTTTTGTATCCCGCCGGTTTCTTGGGGAATAAAAAATATTTGTTACATATGTGTCAAATTTTTTTTGACGCATATGCGGCGGGCGCGCGGGACGCGTAATCTCCGATTCTTTTTAACCATGAGAATATAAAAATATTCAAAACGGGAATTCCCG
>MWDO01000015.1 GCA_002070605.1 Spirochaetes bacterium ADurb.Bin133 | reverse complement strand
CGTACTTAACCAAACTTGGTTCAATTATAACCGCTTTAGCAGATTTAATCAATACTTTTACCTTAGCATCATATGCGATAACAAGAGGTTGATCTATCTTGAGAAAAGTCGAGCGTCCTCTTTGTTTTCATAGATTATGGAAAAACGTACAGATGTCAATAAATATTATTTATAAATAGAAAGACGTGGCAATCTGTATTGCCGATAATTACTTTTTATACGTCAGAAAACTATTTAAGAATTTTGATCTTATGAAAGATTTGAATTTGTCGGAAAGTTTGTTTAGATCGTAGATTATAAAATCTGCGGCAGACGAGGTTTTTATATTATTTTCCGAGTTTTCTGTAAACAGCAGATTAATTTTAGACAAAGTCAGTTCGTCGGGTTCCCAGCAGGTAAGATTGCTTTTATAAAGCAACTTAGAATCAAATCGACCAAAATTCCCCGGAAGCACGGAAGTAAAATAGTCTTTGTTTACGTCAAAATTCTTTTCTTTTAACAAATATATAACGCTAATAAAATCCTTTTTTGATATATCGGCGTCTACTATTTTGGTTAGCGCTTTGTAGATGAAAACAGAATATATGTAAGAGCCGTTTTTTGAAAGTTTCCATAATTTATCTATAGATTTTTTTAAAAAAACCTGTTGTCTTTTACATCTTTCGATGTCGCCGTATTTAAAATTTCTGTTTCTAATCCATTGAATTCCTAATTTACCTTTAAGATTTTTATCTAAGGTTACGCCGCCTATCATCGCTAAAAACGCTTCAAAACTTCTAAAATTGTCTATGACTATCGTATAGTCTATTGGCGCGCCTACCAGACGTTCGACGTTGAGCGTCAATTGATTTAAGCCGTCCCAGTACAAACTATGACCGATTTTGTCGAAATAACCGTTATAACTGCCGTTAGATATCGTTATAAGCGTATCTCTTGGAATAGAGATAGAGGCGATTTTACCTTCCGAACTAATTCTTAATAGAATAATAACGTCCGCTCTGGCTTTTTTTATGTTTGAGTTAGCTTTATCGGAGCCGATTAGCAGAAACGTATATCCCGAACTCCAATCGTATTTATATAATTTTGAAATGTCGTCTTGATATCCTATTTTATCGGCGCTATAAGAGTTGTCCGGATTAAAATTTGCCGTATTGTCTGATTCATCGACGATATATGATAAATTCATTATTGGAATTTCAGCGTCGTCCGTATCTTTCGTTTTTATAATATTGTCAATTTTTACGACAAAATCTGCAAATTTAAGAAGATTAATGGAAACTATGAAAAGAAAAAAGGAGAGAAACGTTAAAGCGATCATCTTTTTCAGTAAGGATAAGAGTTCTTTTTGGCTCATATTTAATATTATCGGACAAATTAGCGATATATTCAAAATATATTTTTTATTGTTAAAACAATTGACATTTTATTATATTGTTGGTAAAATTTTATTCTAAATATTTAGTTCAAGCTGTCTTGCTTTTAGTTTACGGTCGGGAGGGGGGATTTCTATGCCGGAACATCAAATTCAAAAAAATTATAATTTTATAAAAAAACTTCCTGAATGGGCAAAAATTTTTGCGATAAAGTATTGTTCCAACACGTCTTCGACGTTTATATTTCACGGTAATATCAGAGATTTTTTAGCTCAACGGACTGAAGAGGACGAGTTTAAATTTGTGAAAATTCAGGACTATTTTGCCGACATTTTATTCGGATATAAAGGGCGGATATTGTGTTACGATAGATCGAGCGGCATAACGTTTGTTGAAAATCCGTTTAGCGAAGAGGCAAACGGGACTAAAAACGACTTTATCAGGACGATGCTAGACGGCGGATCTTCGGGCAACAGAGCCGATAAGATAAAAAAACTGTTTTCGAAAAATCTGATTCATTCGCTGGAGTCTTTAGAAAAATATTTTTATAAAAAGATTGAATTAAAAGAGAGGGTAGTGTTGATTATCGATTTTTCGGAAACCATTATTCCGTATAGTTCGGGGACCTCTTTTTCGGACGACGACAGATTCAGCATCGTTACGATAAAAAAATGGGCTTACAATCCGCTTTTTATAAACAAAGATATTACCATTATACTATTGACGGAGAATTTATTCGAATTAAATCAAACGTTAGTTAAATGTCCCAACATTATTAAAATTCATATTCCCATACCTAGCGAAGAGATAAGGAAAAATTTTTTAAACTACAAACTAAAACAGGGCAAACTGTTTTTAGAAGACTCGATAACTATCGATACGATGGCTAAAGTTACCAGCGGGCTCAATTTGGTTAATATTAATCAGATAATATCAGAAAGTTATCAAGAGAAAAAGAATATTTCAATGGAGTACCTTCGAACGAGAAAAAAAGAGCTTATCGAAGCGGAATCCGTCGGTATGCTTGAAATAATCGATTCGGAGTACAACCTTGATATGGTTAGCGGACACGAATTTGTAAAACAATTGTTAAAAAAAGCCTCGTCTAATATTAAACAAGGACGTCTCGACGTTTTACCGATGGGTTATCTTATTTCAGGTCCGGTCGGAACGGGAAAAACTTTCCTTGTTACCTGTTTTACCGGCGAAATCGGCATACCTATGGTAAAAATGTTGAATTTTCGCTCCAAGTACGTCGGCGCGACGGAGAGCAATATCGAAAAGATACTTAATATTTTGAAAGCGATGGCTCCCGTAGCCGTTATGATAGACGAAGCCGACGCCGTTTTGGGAGACAGAAATCAATCGGGCGACAGCGGAACGTCGAACAGAGTATTTGCGCAGATTGCGTCGTTTATGGGAAATACCGAGTATCGCGGTAAAATTATATGGTTTCTTATAACCTGCAGACCGGACCTGCTCCCGATCGATATTAAGAGGCAGGGGAGATGCGAAGAGCATCACTCTCTATTTTATCCCGACTCGCCAAAAGAGCGGGAAGATATTTTTTATAAAATGATAAAAAAACTAAAAATTAAAACTGATATAAAATATAACGACGATCTCTATAAAAGACAGAAACATACTTATTCCGGCGCCGATATTGAAGCGATATTAGTTAGATCCAAATTTATAGCCGCCGCCGAAGGGGAAGACGTCGTCTCGGATAAACACATAGAGGAGGCGATTAACAATTTTATTCCGGCGGTTTATCCGTACGAAGTCGAATTGCAAAATCTCGTATCGGTTTTGGAGTGCACTCACAAGGAGATGATACCGGCTAAATATTCGGCAATGCCAAAAACAAAAATTGCCGAATCGATCAGACAATTAAAAGCGATAATTGGCGAAGATAAATAGATATTTTTGTATAACGTTTCCATGTTTTTGTTGTTATATATATAATAAAAACTTTGGAGAAAATTATGTACAAAATATTGCTAATCTTAATTTCGTCTGTTTTTTCATGTTCCGTCGTTATGATGGACAACTCGGTAATAAACAAATCAAAAGTTTATATCGAGTTTTCGCGGCGCGTCGGTTACGATTTGACGCATATTTATTTTGAAAACATTAATAATAGGGCTTTATCTTTCGGTAAAAATCTTGAATCGGAAGATAGCTGTATAGAGGTATATCCCGGCGAATATAACGTCGTTTGCTACGGTTTTGACCGTTTGGATACCGGTAAACTTCTATTGTCGGAATATTGTATTATAGATAAAAAAATTAAATATCATACGGACGATTTGATATTTCTTGAAATGAATAAATTATCGCCTAAATTGTTTTTATCAAAATATGAAAACGGTATATACAAATTGTCGATAAATATTAATGGAGTTCAAAATATAGTTAAAATGTCTTCTTTATCGATAAAAAAGCCAAATGAAGCAAAAAAAGCGCTTAAATACTCTTTTGATTCTGATATTTTCTCTTATTACGCTTTTTTTGAGGATAACGACGTAGAAAATACCGCGCTAAATTATTCTTTCTCTTTAAAAAACAGATACGACGCTCTCGAACTATTAGGAGAAGAGACGGCGGTATCAACGATTGCCTATACTAATATACCTCTAAGCGGTATTGAGCTTAGAGGCGAATGAACGGCGTAAAACGACCGATTAAACAAAATCTAATCAATATTCAAAAAAAGAGCCGCCGATAAACTCCCTCAATATCGAGGTGGAAGGCACGTTTGCCGTCGGCGCGGAGATTATATAGCTCAAGAATTTTTGCAATCTTACCGCTTCGCTATACTCTTCGTCGAAAGGTTTAATTTGCATTAAAAGCGGCTCCGCAAACTGTTTTAATACCGCAAGTTCGTAGTCGAGCGCGGTATTGAGATAGCCGTCGGCGTTGTTTTGGAATGGGAAAATATATTTCTCTTCGCCGTTTCTCACCGAAGGCCACATTTGAAAAGTTTTTTTTGCGCTGTGCCCTCTATATTTGTAATCTCTGACCATTCTCCTTAATAGCCGGTTGTCCGTCGTCGGAATTCTGTTGTTGTCGTCTAAATTAATTTGCGTTAGGGCGGAAATATAGATTTTATATTTCTCTTTTGGATTTATCGAGCTTGTCAGTTTGTCGTTTAAACAGTGTATACCTTCAATAACGATCATTTCGTTTTGATTTAACGTTATTTCGCGGTCTGAAATGGAAGATTTGCCTGTAAAGAAGTTGTAGATAGGCAATTTTACCGTTTTTCCTTGCAGTAGATCGCTAAGATTTTCATTAAGAAGTTCCAGATTTAAAGCGTCTAGCGACTCGTAATCCGGTTTGCCGTCGTCGTCAAGCGGCGTCAAGTCTCTATCTATAAAATAATTATCTATCGAAATAGTGATAAGTTTAAGACCCAACGATTGAAGTTGTAAAGATATTTTCTTTGAAAAAGTCGTTTTCCCGGAAGACGAGGGACCGGCAATAGAAATAAGTCTAACTTTTTCTCTTCTTGTAAATATATCGTCGGATATTTTAATTATCTGCTTAAGTTGAAGGTTTTCAGCTATTTGTATATGGTTGTCTATTTCGTTATTGATTATTATTTCATTTAGACTTCCCACGTTATCTACCTTTAAAACTTTACATATATCTTTTGTTTCTTTATAAACTTCAAAAATCTTTTTTTGTTCGATAAAAGGCGCGACCTTATCGGGGGCGGATTTTTTAGGAAATTGTAAAATAAATCCGTTTCCGTATTGTATCAGATCAAAAACTTTCAGTACTTTAGTATTAGAAGCGAGCGGTCCGTCGAATAGTTCGAAGAAATTGTCGCATCTATAAATGGAAAGTTTAGACATATTTAAACCGGAAAGGAGTTTTATTTTATCTTCTCTGTTATTTTTTTTGAAATAATTAATCGCTTCTTCATAACTGATTCTTTCTCTAAATATCTGTTTTTGCGCCGATATTTCGTCGTTCATGGCGTTTTTTAATAATTTTAGATCGTTTGCAGTCAACGCAGCGCCGAATAAATCAAAGTAATACCCGGGACCGAGCGAATGACCTATTTTTAATTTTCTTTCGGGTAATAACTCTGAAACCACTTTACTCAATAAAAAAGCAAGACTTCTTCTATAAACTTCCATACCAAAATCGTTTTTTATAGTAAGAAATTCTACCGTCGAGTTTATCTTTATGGTAAAAGAGAGCGAAGTTACTTCGTTATTGACTTTAGACGCTATGTAGTCCTCGTCTGATAAAAACTGAAAAAGATCATATATTTTGGCGCCTCTTTTAATCGTTACGCTTTTATCAATATTTTTTATATAAACAGAAATATTGTCGTTCATAGTCTCTCCAGAATTAATTATTTTTTTATTTTTAACATATTGTAAGCTTTATTTATGATTACTTCCGAACTTAACGGTTTAGTCATATAGCTTGTCGCTCCATATTTTTTAGCTTTTAATATATACTCCTTTTCAACCATAGCTGTTACAACCACTATTGGAGCGGTAAAACCCGAACTTCTGAATCTTTGCATAATTTCAAAGCCGTTTACATCGGGCATCATAAGGTCTAAAAAGACTAAATCTGGAATATTCTTTTTAAAATCGTCTAAAAATGATTTTCCGGTATCGTATATTAGTATATTCCAGTTGTTTTCTGATAAAACCGTCGCTATATACTCTAATATATGCAAATCGTCGTCGACAATGGCGATATTAAATTTATCGTCCGGACTTCTTACTATTGAATTTAAGTCTTTATCCGATTCCGTTGAAAACTTAAAATCCAAAACTTCTTCGAAGTTTTTTTCGGATACTTGAGATAATAATTGGGATATCAGATTATCAAGTTCCTTTCCAAATGCAAATACGTCCCCTTTACCAAGCGAATTGAGCGCCTCTTTAATGTCTTCCGTTATTTCGACGTTTTTATAAGAATCGCTTAGCGCCAAACACTCTTTTACAAAGGGGAGTCCGGTTAGTATTTTAATAAAGGAAATTGGAGTATTGGTAGCCTCCGTTACGCAATTCATAAGAAGTTCTAGGAGTATGCAGGCGTATTGGTTGAACTCGATATCCGTTATGATGATAAGTATCTTCGGGTATTTGATCTTTGCACTTTCTAAAAGTTGTATGATTTTGTATTGCGCGATTTCTATCTTATCTTTGTTAAATCCGCCGGATATTTCGACAAAAAGCAAATCTTCGTTCAGATGAATGTCAATTAATGAGTAAGAATCGTCTATATCTATGGGGACTTTGAGAGTCTCAGATACCGCGTTGAATAATAAATCAACTTTTACCGGTTTTGATATAATTTTTGTTACCTTATAAAATATCAAACGCTCTATTATTAGTCTGTCAATTTTATTTGAAAGCAATATCACCGGTATATCGGATACATTTTTATACTGTTTTTTTTCGCGAATAAAATCCATTCCCGATAGTCTGTTTAAAACAAGATCCATAATTACAAGGTCCGGGATTGCGTTTTTCAGTTTTATAAGACCGTCAAACCCGTCTTTTGCAGATAAAACTTCAAATCCCAATTTTTCAAGTTTCTCGCATATATATCTTCTTAACAACTCGGAACTTTGAACTACTAAAATTTTCTTCATCTTAAGCCCGTAAAATCATTTTTATAATTCATATATCATCGGATATTTAATATAATAAAAGAAAAATATTATTTTGTCAAAGTCAATTGTTTTATATAATTGATAATTATTATTTTTTTTTGTTTTCAATAAAATTTGATAAAATTCATTGAAAAAAAAGATTTTCATTACTATAATAGTATTATTATAGGGGTTGGCTTATGTCGGATATTATAAAAAGTTTTGAAACTGTTTACGATCAAATTGATACGACATATTTATCTAAAAAAATTCCAAAATTCAAATATTTATTAAAGGGCGCCGGGGCTAATATTAGTAATTTAATGGAGCTGCTTGTTCGCAAATCTCTCTTAAAAGAGGATCTTTACAACTATAATTATGCTGACGGCAACTCAAGTTTTTTTCTTCCGGAAGAAAAAAACTTTATGGAATCCGATCGTCCTCTAAAAATATATGAAAGACTTAAAGCTACCGTTTACGCTCTGGACTTTTTATCGTCCAGCATGCCGGAAACGGTAGATGAAATAACAGAAAAATATTTGGAAAATTGCCGGGAAATTCTTGATTACATGTCTTTTCATAATTTATCCTCTTCAAGCGCCGGCATTAACACAAAATCGTTAAGAGAGATTTACAATCGCGCTTTGTCGAACCAGGACGAGGCGTATAAAAAAGTTGTTATAGATTCTATGAAGTTGTTATCGGATAATTTTTATACTATTCAGACGACTACCGAGGAGATAACCAAATACAAGAAAGAGAAGTATAAATATCATTTTAGATACAAAGTGTTTCCTATACTGCCTCAAAATATGAACGAGAAGTTGTTTAAAGAAAATCAGGCTCAATTTCTTAAGAATTTGGAAGATTTTATGGATAAAGAGTTTTTATCCGTTAAATATAATAGATATTGGGTGGGAGAAGCGGTAAAAGAGTGTTACAACTTGAACGAAATTGATTTTCTTGAAAGATTGAAGAAGAATTTTTTATCCGACTTTGAAAAAAAGAAAACTGATAATATAATTAATTCTCCCAGAGAAAAATTGATTAAATTGATAGTCAATATAGCCAATCTTAAAAGTTATATTGAAGAACTTTATTACGATCTTGATTATAATATTAAACTTATCGAAACGAGGGAGAAAAATTTCTCGGAAAAAATACAAAGCGTATTGAGAAAGATTTTGAATATCGCTAACGAAGAGGAGTATTTTCATATAGAATATATCAATCCTTCGACAAAAACTATAGAAAAAGACGTTGTAAACGTAACGGAATTTCTCACTATGCTCAAAAAAAAGATAGCTCTCTTTACTGAAATATTAAAACCGACTTCAAATATATACTTAAAAATAACCAGAGGAACGGAAAGCGCGCTTCATAAATTCTTAGAAGACACCTATTTTTCCGTATTGCTTTTAAAAGAGAGAATATTGGGCATCGAGACGGAAATAAAATTAAATATTCCTAAAAAATTAAGAGGCAAGCTAAGAGATTTGTCGTCAAACGCCGAGACGTTAGGCTCTTTCGTTATGAAAATAGGCGAGCAAAGAAGGAAATTTATTATAGCTCAAGAGAAGTTTTTACATAACAAATAGTAAAATTAAGATTTCATCCTTCTAATCAGCCAGTTATAGTTTTTTTTGCACTCTTTTGAGCCTTTATCCATACCTTGTTTCCAATATTCTAACGCATTCTTGATATCGCCAAGACGGAAATATGAAAGTCCTATTCCGCCGTAAGCTTCGACGTTACCGGAATTGTTATCGAGAGATTTTTTTAAAAAGAATAAAGATTTATCGTAGTTTTTCTTTAAGATATATACGCTGCCGATGTGATAATAATATTTTGATAATAATATAGGGTCTTTTGATTTAGACGAATTTATCGCTTCGGTCGTATATTCAATAGATTCGGTATATTTTTTTTCTAGGTATAAAATAATTCCTATATAGTAATATGAGTCTTCGGTAAAACTATTGTAATGAATAAGTTTTTCAAACATTCTTTTAGACTCCGGCAACCGGTTGTCCTTAAAAAGTTTGAGAGCGTTTTTATGAGCTTCTAAAGCTAATTCTTCGGATATAGCTATACGACCGTTAATTATCGTTTTGTTTTCTCTATATTTAAAGACCGGATTTGCAGAGATAAGCTCGTTTAAGTTTTTGGGCGCTATATCTTCGCTTTTTTCTTCTTCCAAAATTCTACCGGGATCGGTTTCATCATACATAAGCGAGGGAACGACGTCGGAAGTTTCGTCGCTAAATATTATAAAATTGGTCTTTCTCGACTTGTTATCCCGCGCTTGTCTCTTTTCTTGCGGAGCGATTTTCAGTTCGATCGTATCTTTCGAATCTTTTTCAGAAGATTTTATCTCTTCCGGTTTTTCTACTACAACCTCTTCAGTTTTCTCTACAATTTCTACGATCGGTTTATCCGTATCTTCGTCTATGAAAAAGGACTTTTCTTTTTTATCCGGCGTTATTACGTCGTCTATAGTCGGTATTATAATTTCTTTTTGGGCTATTTCTATATCGCGATCAATAATAGCGACCTTTTCTCTTATTTTCTCCGGTAAAATCTGTTTATCTTCCGTTTTTGGAGTCGGAGTTTCTTTTATCTCTTCTTCAATCTGTTTTTCAGGCGTAGCGGCTTCGTCGATATCCGTATCCGTTAGGTAAAACGATTTTTTGACGTTAGGTTTCATAGAATAAACAGGATCTTCGTTGGGGAATTCTTTCTTTTTTTCAACGACAAGTTTTGTTTCATAATCTTCGGTAAGAATATCTCTCTTAATTTTTTCAGGCAGTTTATTATATAAAGCGTCTAAATTGGGATTTTGAACTTCAACTTTGATATCTTCCGGTTTTTCGGTACTCATAGCTACGGTTTCGGAACCTTTGGTTATCGAATCAAGGTACTCTTCTTCCTTTATGTCTTCTTTGGTTTCAGAATATATTTCGGACGCCGCCGTTACCGCGTCGCCCGTATCCATGGATAAGACGTTTGATTTATCTATGTCTTCATCAGGCGACTCGACAATCCCCCGAGACGCCGCCGTTACCGCGTCGCCCGTATCCATGGAGAAAATGTTTGATTTATCTATGTCTTCATCAGACGATTCAACGTCTCCCGGAGAGGCCGTCGTAACGGAGTCGGTCGTCGCGTTGATTGAATAATCATTTTTATTATCGTTAGCTCCATGATCGATAATATTTTCTTTCTCGTCCGATAACTTTTCCGACGCGCCCGTTACTGCGTCTTCAAAAAAACTAGATTTATTAAAAAAGTCTTTGGACGACAAAACCTCGCCGTCGCCGTTAACGGCGCTATTTTCTTCGTCGGAGTCGTCGACTTTTTTAGTAGACGCGCTAGTAATCGAATCCGGTTCGACGCCTCCGACAACGTAGGAGAAATAGTCGTTATTTAAAGAATTTATGTTAAAAAGAGATATATTGAAAATAAATAAAATTATTAATTTTTTCATAATTCTATTTATTTTCGGTATTATGAAATATAAAATCCATTTTCAAGGAAAAAAATCAATTCGATTTTATCTAAAACTGAAGTTAGTCAGTTTTAACGACCCCTTCGTATATCAGTTTTTCCATACCGTTTAAGCTCACTATGAGATTATTTTCAAAATATGTCATAGCTTTAGTAACTCCCGATATAAAAACCAAATCGGGATTTACGGCAGTTATTTCATCCCAGGGAATTGCCGAATACCCCTCAAGAATAATACCTTTAATGTTTTTAAATAAAGGTTTAAAATTCTCATCGACATATTTGGTCAGAAGTATCTCGTCGCCGTCCCCTTTGATATTTAAAATTGCGTCGCTGATATCTTCGCACTTAACGATTTTACCGGAACATATTTTTCCGAAACCCCTTTTACCGTTTCCTAAAATATTGCAGATAAGATGAACTTTTATTAAGTTAAGCATTATCGGCGAATTTATCGGAATTCCGGCGACAAAAACTACTTTATCATAATTTTCAACGTAATTTTCTTTTAAAGCCGATTTAAGAGCGTTATTAAGCATTATATCCGAATCAGATACTAGATTAGTAATTATTGGCGTAATACCCCAAAATAGCAGAAGTTTTCTTTGAGTTTCTTCCGAGGTTGTCGCCGCTATAATATTCTGAGTAGGTCTGTATTTACTGATAAGTTTAGGCGTAGTTCCGTGAACCGTCGGAGTGATTATTGCCGAAGCGTCGATATCCGACGCTACGACGAACGCCGCTTTGGCTATAGCCTCGCCGGCGCTGTTGTTGCCGTCGTACATTCCAAAATACCCTTTACATTTCATATAATATTCGGTCGATTGTTCGACAAAATACGCTATATCGTTCATAGTTTTAACGGCAAGAACCGGATGCTTACCGCTGGCGGTCTCTCCCGATAACATTATTGCGTCGGCGCCGTCGAAAATAGCGTTTGCAACGTCGGTCGACTCGGCTCTAGTTGGTTTTGGGTTGTTTATCATCGAATCAAGCATTTGAGTAGCCGTAATTACAGGTTTATTCGCTTTATTACACTTTAAGATAATCCTTTTTTGAACTATCGGTATCTCTTCCGATTTGAGCTGTACTCCAAGGTCGCCTCTGGCAATCATAATTCCGTCGGAAACTCTGATTATTTCGTCGATATTTTCCACCCCCTCCTCGTTTTCAATTTTTGATATTATGTGAATAGGGGAGTTAAATCTGTCCAAAATATTTCTGATTTCTTTAACGTCGGAGGGTTTTCTCATAAAAGAAGCCGCGATATAATCTACTTTTTGACCGATACCAAAAATTATATCTTTTTCATCCTGATCGGTTATCGCCGGCAACGACGTTTTGACGCCTATAACGTTGACGTTTTTTCTACTACCGATTTCGGAACCGTTTCTTACGACGCAATGAATCTCATTTCCTACAACTTTCTCAACTTCGAGATCGACTAATCCGTCGGCAATATAGATATGTTTGCCGGGGCCCACCTCTTCGGGTAATTTTTTGTAAGATACGCTTAATAAATTTTCCGTTCCCTCTACTTCGTCGGTAGTCAATACTATTTTCTTATCTCTTATTAAAGTAATAGTTTTGCCGTCTTTAATATTGCCTGTTCTGATTTCAGGACCTTTCGTGTCTAACAGTATTGCGACCGGTATTCGCGTTTCAGAACTTGCCTTCCTAATTTTCTCGATCATACTTTTGTGATATTCGTGATTGCTGTGACTGAAATTCAGCCGAGCAATATTCATACCCGCCGACAATAACTGCTTGATAACCTCGATATCGTTAGTCGAAGGTCCCATAGTGCATATAATTTTAGTTTTTCTTAGTCTCATATTTACATTCCTTGGTTTTTATCAGAATAATAACATTATAAAACAAATAAATAATTTTTTAAATACTTTTTTAATAAAAATTAAATTTTTGATATTTATAGCGAAAAAAAAACCGTTAAATAAGCATTTTTATTTTGGAACCCCGTCGGTTTTTGGAAATTAGCGCATATGCGACGCGTCGATTAAAGAACGCCCGACAATTGTCGCACAGAAATTCGACTCATATGTGTCAAAAAAAAATTGACGCATATGGGACAGTTGCTCTTACCAAAAAACCGACGGGATAAGCAAAATATTCTAATTATTTCTATGTAAATGCAAAAAAATTTGTTATAATGTTCGTATGAAGAGGTCGGGACCGAAATATAACTTATATAACATCAGGTATCTTTTGTATTACTACGGTTTGGGAATAATCGGCGTATTTGTCGTTATTTTTTTTATAAGCGCGATAATCAAGGGCGAGCCGGGATATCTTAACTTTTTTTTTAATAATATTAAAAATAACGTTTTTTGGACGATAATTACCGGTTTTCACGTTAGTATGCTCGGTTTTGGCATTTTACTTATATTAATATCGGTTTTTAATATGTCTCCGATGATTAAGTGTTTTAACGACAGATTTGAGATACTAAACGTTTTTCAAAAATCAAAGACGGTTTATTACAAAGATATTAAAAGCGTAAACGTTAAGATTTTTTATATCAAAAATAAAAATATTTTAAGAAACAATGAAAAAGAGTGTCGCGTTTTTTTTATTAATAATATTTACAATTTTTATTTGGCGTATCCGGTTAAAGGGTATTTTGACGACGTTGAGATAAATCTGGAAGACAACATTCTATTTTCGAGAAAAACCTCCGCGGATAAGTGGATTATCGACGATTTGTTGTCGGATATTAAGAGCGTTAACAAGATAAAAATTCCTCCTTTACCCGAAGAGAGTAAAAAATAAGTTTATGGTTTTTTTATTGTTAAATTTAATTAAAATTAAACATTGGATAAAAAATATATTCTTTATATACGCTCCGCTCGTATTCTCTTTACAGCTTTTAAACTTACAAAAATTATTTGACGCGACTATGGCTTTTATCAGTTTTTCATTCGTTTCGGTTTTTGTTTATATTTTAAACGACATAAAAGATAAAGATAGCGACGCTAGGCACCCCGTCAAATCCAAAAGACCTATAGCTTCGGGCAAAATATCTACGACAAAAGCCTTTATTATTGGGGCGGTATTTTTAATATTCGGGATATTCGTTTCGTTATTTTTAGGACTCGACGCAACTATTATTCTTTTAATATATGTTATAACAAACGTTTTTTACAGTTATATTTTAAAGCGTATAGTCGTTATCGACGTTTTTATAATAGCTTTTGGATTTTTTCTGCGAGTTTTGTTGGGATCCGTCGCTATAGGCGTAAATTTAAGCCATTGGATGGCTTTAGCGACGTTTGCTTTGAGTTTATTTTTGGGATTTTGCAAACGTCGCAACGAGATAAATATTTTGGGCGAAGAAGCCGTTAATTGTAGGACTAATCTAAAAGATTATACGGTTCAGGTCCTTGATATATTTATCATTATTTCTGCATCGGTCGCCGTTATGAGTTACGCGTTATATTCTATGGATAGAGAAGTAGTTGAGAAACTTGGCGTTGATAATCTCATATATTCTTTTCCTTTTGTGATTTATGGAGTCTTTAGATATTTATATCTTGTTTATTGCAAGAATATGGGGGCAAATCCCGAAGATATTGCCGTTAAGGACGTAGGTATCGTTACCGCCGTAATTTTGTGGGCTGTATTAATTGTATTTCTTATATATTTTAAAGATTGCGATATCGGATTTGATTTTCGTTTTAATTTATTTTCCTATTTTAAACGATAATATTTCGGAGACGTTATGTTCAAATTTAACAGAGTGTTTTTTATTATTTCAAATTTCATACTCTCGTTTTTGATTTTTGTTATAATCTTTTTTATACGATATAAATGGTTTGATTTTGCAGACGTCGATAAAAGAGATATTGATTTAGAAGTATTAATATCTCTAATGATTTACTCTTTTATAATCGTTATATTAAATATATCGTTTAAGATTTACGAATTAAATAAAATATCTCAAATTAAAGAATCAATATTAACAAATATTTTTATATCTCTTGTTTCTATTGGGGTTATCGGCGGCGTTTATTTTTTTACAAAGATTGATTTCGCGCGATTTGTATTCTTTTTAGGATTTTTGATTATCCCTTTTATTATTTCTTTTTATAATAAGTTGTCTTTTTCTATA
Organism: Spirochaetes bacterium ADurb.Bin133; assembly: GCA_002070605.1. Classification (GTDB taxonomy): domain Bacteria; phylum Spirochaetota; class GWE2-31-10; order GWE2-31-10; family MWDO01; genus MWDO01. The sequence continues at coordinate 40,080 of MWDO01000015.1, read as the reverse complement.
ATTCTCAAAAGATCGCAAAAAGGCAGTATTCTTTTTTTTGGCGAAGAGCGCAATTTTAGATTGTTAAAAGAGCTCATAACCCAATATAATAAATGGTTTTTTTATGAAGTTGAGTATCTAAATATGAATATCGGGAAAAAAGAGTTAAGCGATAAGTTGTCAAATTACAAATATGTTGTCGTAGATACCGAACAAGATATAAGTAAAGATAATTTTGAAGTATTAAACGATTATGAGATAGCGGACGGAAGCATTTACTCATTAATTGATATATTCGGTTATCTGGATCAGAGTCTTCCCGCTGAAATAATTAAGCGAAGGCATTTTGAACTCTTTTCTTCTTACCGTCTTGATACGTTTTACGCCAAGGTGGTTAAAAGAGTCGGCGACGTCTTTATATCGCTGTTTTTATTGGTATTAACGCTCCCGATTACGTTAATAACGGTAGTTTTAGTAAAATTAACGTCGAAGGGTAAAGTATTTTATACTCAAAAAAGAGTGGGGTTAAAAGGGAAGGAGTTTTATATATACAAATTCAGGAGCATGGTGGCTAACGCGGAGAGCGGGAAGCCTATACTCGCTAAAGAAAACGATATGAGAGTTACCGCGGTCGGAAAAGTTATAAGAGCTTTTCGTATCGACGAATTACCTCAACTTTTTAATATATTGATAGGAGATATGTCTTTTATAGGTCCGAGACCTGAAAGAAAAGAGCTAATCGAAGACATAATTAAGGAGGTCCCATTATTTAAAAAAAGACTGCTTGTTAAACCGGGACTTAGCGGTTGGGCTCAGGTCAAATATACGTATGTTAACAGTATAGAGGGTATGAACAAAAAATTAAGTTACGATCTGTATTATATTAATAATCTTAACATTTTCTTCGATATTAAAATATTATTATACACAGTTGAGACTATAATATTCAGAAGAGGAGCTATTTAACAATCTTGAAAAAAATATATATTGTATCGGAATATTTTCCTCCCTCTTTTGCTTCAACCGGGCAATTGATGGAAGAGTTGGCTTTGGAGTTATCTGAATATTTTGACGTTAATATCGTTACTACAATTGATAAAAAAACACCCGCGAAGATATACGATAAACTAAAAATTAAATGGTTTAGATTTACCAAACTTGATAAGAATAAGAAAGTAGGCAGAGTATATAACGGCTTAAAATTTCTGTTTAAAACATTTTTTTTTCTGCTGTTTTCCGATAAAAAATCTGTTTTTTTATTTGTTTCAAACCCGCCTTATATAGCGGTTGTCGGTTGTTTATTAAATTTTCTCAGAGGGGCGCGTTACGTATATCTCATACACGATCAGTATCCGGAGATTGCCGAAGCTCTCGGATATCTCAAACCAAATTCGGCGTTAGTTAAAATATGGAAGGGCGTTAATAATAAAATATTCGGCAGAGCTGAAAAAATTATCGCGCTCGGCGCATTAATGAAAAATAAAATAGGGGAGTTGTATCCAAAATATTCCGATAAAATATCGGTTATTACTAATTGGGCGGACCGTAAAGTAATTTTTCCGATTAGTCAAAAAGAAGACATAAAAAAGAAAATAGGATATAGTCAAAAATTTATCGTTCAATATTCGGGCAATATAGGATTGTTTCACAATTTGGAAGCGCTAATCGACGCCGCTAATTTATTGAAGGATTACCAAGATATACTTTTCCTGTTTATCGGCGACGGCGGCAAGAAAAAGTCGTTAATATCAAAAAAAGAAGAATACGGGCTAAACAACGTAGTATTTGAAAATTATTTGGAAAAAAAATATCTAAATTTGTCGTTAAATTTGGCAGATATCGCTATTATATCGCTTGACGATAGAGTTAATAATCTTTGCGTTCCGTCGAAATTCTGCGGAATTATTGCGTCCGGAACTCCGATTGTAGCGTTGTGCTCCCCGGATACCGATATAGGATACGAGGTTCAAAATAAAAAGTTGGGTTATCTGGCCGCTCAAAACGACCCCAACGATATTGCAAAAAAGATTTTGATTTTTTATAATAACCGGAATCTAATAAAAGATTATTCAGATAATATTCGCAAATATTTTATCAATAATTACGATATTTCGCTTATTTCTTTAAAATATAAAAATATATTTGAGGATATAATAAAAAATGATTGATTTACATTGTCATTCAAGCGCATCGGACGGTTCGTTGACTCCTGAAGAGTTGGTAATAAAAGCTTACGATTCGGGAATATCCTCTCTTGCGTTAACCGACCACGATACTATATCGGGATTATCCAAAGCGAAAACAACCGCCCGAAAAGTCGGAATCGAGCTGATAAGCGGCATCGAATTTAATTGCGATTGCGATAGCGGAGAATTGCATATTTTAGGTCTTTTTATCGACGAAACTAATGCTGAATTGTTAAAACTAATAAAGAAGCTTGAAGAGTATCGCAAGGAGAGAAACGAAAAACTCATAGAGCTTTTAACCAAACAGGGGATAAAATTAGATATGGACGATCTTTTTTGTCATAACGACAGGATTGAAAATATTGGTAAGCCCAATTTTGCGCGCGCTTTATACAAAAATGGTTACGCAAAAAATGAATTTGAGGCGTATTCCAAATATTTGTCCGAGTCTAATCTAAAATCAATCGAAAGAAAAAAAATAAGCGATAGAGAAGCGCTAGATATAATACATACCGCCGGCGGGATAGCCGTTTTGGCTCATCCCGATCAATTAGGCATAAAAGATCATAAATTATTATTAAGTTTTATTTCAGATTTGAAAGAAAAGGGACTCGACGGTATTGAGATTTTTTATACGGGTTATAAAAAAAATATTATTAAGCGTTATAAAGGTATTGCGCGTAAATATTCTTTGCTTTGCTCGGGAGGATCGGATTTTCACGGAGAATCAAAATATAGGAATAATAAATTAGGTTTTTACGGCGAAAAAAAGATTATTCCTAAAGAAATTCTTGATAAGATGAAAGATTTTATGAAAAGTTATAGAGGATAGAGTGGATATAAAGAAAAATGTGGAGATAATCGCTCGGAAAAGAGACGGAAGACTCGAGAGAATTATAGATATTCTTGATAAAAAAGGGATAAATCATTCTGTTTTTACTTACGATCGCGGAAAAAACATTGAAATAAGCTTTAAAGGCGAGATTGACAAAGATATAATATTTTTTGCTCATCACGATATTTCTTCCCATACGGACGAAGGGGCGAACGATAATACTTCGTCGGTAGCCGCGCTTATTGAATTGGCGGAGTCGCTGGCGCCGCGCAAACCTCTTTATAATATAAAAATTGTATTTACCGATAACGAAGAGGCGCTGGGAGGATTGCTTAACGGTTCTGAAAACCTCGATAGATTGACCAAGATTATTTCCGCCGTCGGTTCTTTTAACTATCTTAAAAATGTTTCAGATAGATCAAAAATAGTTACTATATTCAATCTGGAGCTGTGCGGAATAGGGGATTCGATAATGATAGCCGAATATTCAGGTAGAGTAAAAAGCGCCGATCGTTCGGTTATATTTATTGAAAATATAGCAAAATTATATAATTATAAATATATAAAAACTTCAGTAACAAACTCAGATATGTTATCGGCTCACGTTATGGGAATCCCCGGTATTTTAATAGGAATTATTCCGTTTTCAGAAGCGCAGTATTATAATCGTTCGGAAGAAAATATTAAAGATATACCTTCCGTCTGGAAAAATATACACTCTAATAGAGATAATATAACGGCAATTCAAGAGCGCTCGCTTGTTATGATGTATAAATTTTTGGATCGAGTAGTCGATAATCTGGACAAGTTATAATCGTTTCATATGCGTCAAATTTTTTTTGACACATATGGGTAATCCGTCAGTTTTTTGGGTGGAATAAAAAATTATTTTTACGTAGAGCAGACGTATTGGGGATAATTTTCGATTACGAGCGAGTATAGTAGCTGTTTTTGATCGGAGATATTTAACAGTTGTGTCATTTTACCCAAAAAGTCGTTTTTCAATCTATCAATATTCAATTTCTTACCAACGATCTCAAGAAATTCTTCCAACCCGTATTTTACAACGCCGTTATAGAAAAACAGTATAATATCTCGAACCGTCGAAGCCATACCAAATTCGTTATACAAAGAATGCCATCTTTTTATTCGAAGATAATCCGCTTCGCTAATCCTGAGGTATTTATCCAGCCTTTTATCGTCGGTATTATCTATAACGGCGTATTCGGAGCGATGATTACCGATTATTTTCTTCATTTTTGGGATTTTTTTGTCAATAAGGCGAAACATAGTTTCAAATAATTCGCTGAACGTATTAATTTTGAACTCTTTAAGTAAAAAATCTATAACGTTATTATTCATAGATTCGGATACTATAAAGTGAAATAAATGTTTTTTGTTTTTCATAAAATTTTCTCCTTTTTTTTCTTTTATATATATAACAACTAAAAGTAGAAAACTCTTTACAAAAATTTGTATAAATTTTAAAAAATGATAAATAATTATCTCATATGTGTCAATTTGTATGCGACAATTGTCGCGCCCCGATAAAAGCGGGAATTCCCGTTTTGAATATACTAAAATACTAAATACCGCTCATGCCGGGCCCCTATCGGGGCTTGCGCCGTTAAGAACAAAATATCCCATATGTGTCATTTTATCCTATCGGGCGGGCGCGGGACGCGAAATTGAGGGTTCAATAGTCGCGCGTATGTAGCTCCATATGCGTCCGATTTCCAAAAACCGACGGATCGCTTCTTTTTACCATTACGTTTGCATAATTATCAAAATTCAATTATAATTATTTCAATTATAATTTCTTCAATGCGGCGCGGGTTCAGATTATTCCGCATCCGGAGTAAAAAAATGAAAGAAAAACGATCATTACTTAACAAAATTATAATGTCGATATATATGGTCTGGTATCTACTGTTGCCTGCCGTACTGCTGATAGCGATGCATGGCGGAATAGATATACCGCCCGCTCTCAGATGGACGTCATGGTTTGCCGGTTTTGGACTGCTGTTTTTTCTTGTGGCGGGATTCGTCCTCGTTTATGAGTCTTTTCCCCGGAACATCCGCAGAGCCGCCATGCTCTTTATCCCCGCAGTTCTGAACCATACGCTGTATCTGATTTTTTACGGAACAGATTCTCTGCTCAGGATAATGACCGTTAACGCCTCCGTATCATTAAGCGGCATTATTTTTTCTATTACGATAGCCGCGCTTTTCCATCCCTGGACCGAAGAAGAAAAACAGAATAATAAAACCGGATTCGCGAGGCTGGTTTTCTCATGGAAAAAAAAGAGCCAATATATAAAAAAAAATCCGGGAGTCCTGATTGGTTTAGCGGTTCTGCTGCTGCCGGCGTTTTCTGCGGCATACTTTACCTTTGCCGGCGGCTTCGTAACCTGCGCGGATCGGGGAGTTTTATGCTTAGACATTGCCCTTTACCTGTTCTCGCTGGTCGACATGATCGTCTTTAATTACAGACAGTTCTCAGAATATTTATCGTAAAAAACTATTTTTTTTACCATTACATTTGCATAATTATCAAAATTCAATTATAATTATTTCAACAATGAGGGGTATTATGAAACAATCCTACGCATCCTACTTATGGGAATGTTAGTCTGTAGCTCCGGGGGACAGGCTAACCCCGCGATCTATGACGAAGGCTCCAATGTCGGCGAAATTTCAGGCGACGTTATCTACATACGCGGAAGTCGGGTAGGCGAGGTAAACGGCGCCGCGGTGTACGCTAACGGCAGCCGCGTTGGCGAGATCGCTGACAGCGGCGCTATTTACCGCGACGGTTCCCGCGTGGGCGAACTGTCGGGCAACGTACTCTACGTCGACGGAAGTCGCAAATGGGAGTTTAGCGGCGATACGGGTTACTTCGAGGGCTCAAAAAAACTCGAAGTGAGAGGGCTAACAAGCAATCCTAAGATCAAACGTATGGTCGCGGCCTACATCGTTTTCTTCCGAAAATAAAAACTCAGATACGTCTCGCCAAATAGACGTTTGTCGGATGTAAAATATGGACAGAGTATCGCCTCTCAATATTCTACATGACTACCGCGTCGTTCTTTTTCCACACGCTAATACCCATAAAAGTATATCGACATTTTTTGAATTTTATGGTAGTATATCCTAAAGAGGTTTTAAACTATGAAAACATTGCTAATGCAGGCGGTTTTGTTAATAGTGGGCGCGGCTCTTATTTTAACTAGGCGATATTGGGGTAAACCCTCTGCGGTTGTAGCCGCCGGTATTTTTTTTATTAATCTTTTTTGGGTAACCATGGTTTTGGGGCATGATATAAAAATATGGTCCTTCATAAGAAATTCGCTTATCGGCAATATCTTTATGATTTCGGTAATACTCATTAACCTGATTGCAGTGGTCGTTCTTGCTCTATTCGGCAAATGATAGGCTTGAATAGACTACATTTATAATTATTTCAACGAGGATAAAAATTTGAAAAAAAATATATTTTTTTTATTAACGCTGACGTTATTTCTTTGTACGAGCGTATATTCGCAGGATAAAAACTATTACTATGAACAAATCTCCAAATTGGCCGGCGAAAAAAAGTTTGAACGCGGCGTCGAACTATGTTACGAAGCGATAAAAAAGTTTCCCGACGAGCTTAATTATCATCTGAATCTGACTTATTTTTTAAGAGAAACAAAGCGTTACGAGGCGGCTCTTCTTCAAATCGAGGAGGTATATAAGAAGTATCCCGACAACAAAGACGTCCAAACTAATCTAAATTGGTCGCTTCAAAACTTCGCGTGGTTTCTTAATTCGCAAAATAAAAAGTCCGAGTGTTTGAAATTATTCGAGAGGGCGTATAAATTAAAGCCCGACGACGAAGGCAATTATCTCGGCTACGGGTATTTTTTAAAAGAGAGCGCTCTGTACGATAAAGCGAATGAAATACTAAAGTCGGGTATGGCTAAGTTTCCGAACAGTACGGATATTAAAAATACCTATATCGACTCGCTCCTCAAACAAGGGTGGGACGAGTTCAACGCGGGCGCATTTACCAAAGCGCGCGATCTATTCTTCACCGCCTACAGCCTTAATAAAGAACACGAAGACGCCATACTCGCTTACGGCTCTGTTCTAAAAGAGTTAAAAGAATTTCAAAAATCCATAGAGCTTCTCGAATACGGCTGCGCCAAATTTCAAAATAATCAATGGTATAAACCCAATCTTATAAGCGCGTATAACGCCTATGCCGAATACTATAAGTCAAAAAATGATTTTGAAACGGCGCTAAAAATCTATAAGGAAGCTTTAACAAAATTTAGTTCTGATATATGGCTCAATGCCTATCATAGCTTAAATGCGATTCTATTTTCTTACGCCTATGACAATCGGTTTAAAGAGATATTCGATATCATAGACGATTTTGAAAAGTTGTTTGATAAAAAATATCTTATTATGCATACAAGGGGTGTGTTTACGTATCATTCCGGCGATAAAAAGAAAGGTATCGCCATAGTCTATCAAGCGTACGACCTTATGATAAAAGAGCGCCCCGAATATCTAAACGAATTGATTATCGATTTTCCGTTAAAAGGCTTCGTCCTGACTTCGGGCGGCAACTCTGAACCGGAAGCTATAACCCATGCGGGTTTTCACAAGTATTGTTTTGATTTTATGGGCGCGGATAAATACGGCTCTACGCTAAAAACAAACGTAACCGGACCGGGCAATAACGAGGATTATTACGGTTTTGGAATGCCGATTTACTCTCCCGTAGACGGCGTCGTCGAGAGCCTTGCGGACGATTTTGACGATATTCCTCCGTCGTTCGAGCCCATTCTGCAGGACGGCAATCATATCGCCATCAAAGACGCCAACGGTTATCATTGCCTGTTTCATCATAATATGAAGGGATCGTCTGTGGTCAAAGTCGGCGACGTCGTAAAAAAAGGGGATCTCCTCGTTCGGCTTGGCAATAGCGGCTTCACTACGGTTCCTCATCTTCACTTTGCAGTATATTCGCAAGACTGGATTGCGACTATGCCGGTTAAATTTACAGAATATTCTATCATCAAAGGCGATAAAATCGAAAATGTAAAAAATAGAACGCCGCTTCGTATGGAGCTAATAAAAAAATAATACGACAATTGTCGCGTTTGTTAATATAATAATTGATATTTTATCAAAATTATGTTATTATTACGCAAACAAAGCCCGGGTGGTGAAATTGGTAGACGCGCTAGGTTCAGGTCCTAGTGGACGCAAGTCTGTAGGGGTTCGAGTCCCCTCCCGGGCACATTTTAGTCATTAATCGGCGTTTGTTAATCGTAAATAAGATTGACGGAGGACAGATTAATTTTGACATTTCTTATAATTGTATTATATTAATAATATGCCTACGTTGTTATTAAAAAACGGTTTTAGATTTTTCTTTTATGCAAACGAACATTTGCCGAAGCATATACATATAACAAAGGGCGACGATTTCGCGAAATATGATTTAGAAAGGGATGTTTTTGTCAATAATTATTTCAGCGCTAACGAAACAAATGTTATTATTGAAATAATAAAAGAAAATAAATCTTTATTTTTGGAGAAATGGTATGAATACTTTAATAAGAGGTAAAAACGTTACTTTTGACAATAAATATCTTAATGTAGAACTCGAAGACGGCAGAATAATTTCAACGCCATTAAATTGGTATCCCGAATTATTAAAGCTCACGATTCAACAACTTAAGGAGTATAAATTTATTTGTAAAAATACCGGTATTGAATGGGAAACTATTGATTTTCAATTAAGTATTGAGTCAATGCTAAATGCGAATTCGAATTATAGCGAATATTCAATTAAAAATCCGGTTTTAACGGCATTTTAATTATGAATAATATTAATGCTCAAACAAAAGCGGCTTTTATTATCGGCGATCCTGTCGAGCATTCCAAGTCGCCCGTATTTCAAAACGCCGCGTTTCAGTATCTGAATATTAACGCTGTATATCTCGCTTTAAAAATTGAAAAAAAATATTTCAACGACGTAGTCGCCGGATTAAAAAAAATGGATTTGCTTGGAATGAATGTTACCGTTCCTTATAAATTTGATATTATGGAGCATATAGACGAGTTCTCCGACGAAGTCGAAGCGATTAGGTCGGCAAATACGATAGAGGTAAAAAATAACCGATGGATAGGACATAATACCGATTGGTATGGAGTTTTCAAAACTCTGGAGAATAATAAAATTGATAAAAACGCTAAAGTCTTGATAATTGGAGCGGGCGGCGCGACTCCCGGAGCGATTTATGGACTGAAACGATACGGCGTTTCAGATATTTCCATAACAAACAGAACTATGAGTAAAGCGGACGATATTTGTAAGATTTTTGATTTTGCGCGCCCCGTCGATTTCAACAATATTAACTCCGTTATCGACGACTACTCTTTGGTTATAAATTCTACTACTCAGGAGTTTAAAAATCTAATTCAAAATTATAACGGCGAAACGACATATTTTGATCTCAAATACTGGCATACGCCAAGCGACATTAAAAACTTTATCGACGGCAAAGATATGCTGGTTTATCAAGGCGCAAAATCTTTCGAAATTTGGACAGGCAAAGAAGCGCCTATAGAGGTTATGAAAAAGGCTTTGACTAGTCGTTAAAAATTTTGGCTATCTTGTTATAAAAATCAAACGTCTGAAAAGGTTTAAGTATTGCGTCTTTCAAGCCTTTTTCCATCATAGGTTTAACTATATCCTCTTCCATACAGCCCGTTAGCAATATAACCGGAATCTCCGGGTATAGTCTGTTGATTACTTTAAAAAATTCTTCGCCGGTCATTTCAGGCATAACAATATCTAATAATACCAAGTCGATTTTATTATTATGAAGTATGTCGAGAGCCATTTTGCCGGATTTGGCGCCTATCGGGTTAAATCCTTTATTTTTTAATAAAACCGAGGCTAAATTTCTGATCTCGTCGACGTCGTCGATAATTAATATATTTTGATTTGATCCTCTAAAATCTTTAACAAAAAATTCGTTCGCGTTAGGCTCTTTATAAGGGATAGTTATTTTAAAAACTGTTTTTCCGTCGATTTGTTTACAGGATATAGAGCCGTTCATGTTTTTTATTATCCCTTGAGTAACCGAAAGTCCCAATCCCGTATGTTTGCCTATCTCTTTGGTCGTATAATACGGTTCAAATATTTTATCGGCATTGTCGTTTAATACCCCTATTCCGTTATCCGATATTTCATAAATTATGTCGCCGTCGACGATATTTGTAGAAATTTCTATTATCCCCTCTTCAATATTAGCCTCTTCAATAGCTTCTTTTGAATTTAGTATAGTGTTTATAATTATTTGGTGAATCTGGTTTTCATCCCAGTATAGTAGTATCTCCCCTTGGTATAAATTTTCTTTTATAGTAATATTTGAGGTCAAAGATTTCTGAAATATATCGATGTTGCTTTTAATCAATTTATTTAATTCAATTTGAGCTTGTCTAAAATAGTTATTCCCGGCAAAACTCATAAGCTGATTGGTTAGGGTAGAGGCTTTATTTGCGTTATTCTCTATAATATTTAGATAGTTATATATCTCATTTGTGGGATTTACCATAGATTTGAGAAACGACGAAAAACCCATAATCGCCGCTAATAAATTGTTATACTCTAAAGCGATCGACTTAGTTATAGCGCTCAAAGTCTCCAGTTTTTGGAAGTTAAAGATTTCGAGTTCGTATTTTTTCGAGTTGCTTATATCTACTATAGATATTACGATTTTATCCACGTCGTCGTTTGAAATAATATATGAAACGCGTCTTTTTATTGTTTTCTCTTGCTTTGTTTTTGATATTATCGTTAGTTCGTCGTTAATATCGCTAAAAACTTTATTCTTTATTTGAAGGTATATTTTTTCAAGGAACGTATTGTTAAGTATCTCGATTCCTTTATCTTTTAGTTCAGACAATTTATACTCGGTAATATTTTCAAACTCATTGGATATATCTAGAATGGAAAATTTTTTATCAAGAATAAGTATGCCGCAAATTATGTTTTTGATCGTTTCGTCCATTATAGCGTCTCTCAGTCTAATATATCAAATAAATCCATTATTTTTTCATCGCGCTTACTATAACACTTAGACTTCTCTATATTATATATTTTATTTTGAAAAATTTCAACTGTAGCGTTAAATATTTTGGGTTTATTATGAATATTCAACTCTTCGGCGTATAATACCTCTTTATTTAAATATAAGGATAAATAATCCGAGTAAACTCCCTGAATCGTATTGCCGTTTTTTTCAAAAATATAAGTAAGATTTTGCGTAGAATATTCGGCGACCCTTTTTTTTATCTCTTCGTAATATAGGGCGTCGTAAGATAATATATATTTTGTCATAAATATCTGTTCGACAAACGATATTTTTTTTAAGTTCTCTATCTTTTTGATTCTAAGAATACTCAGATTGGGATGTTCTAAACGCTTCAATCTTGACATTAATTGTTCCGTTTCGTAAGCGGTGTGAGTAAAAAACTCTAATATTTCGCAATTGGACTCGATTCCCAGCGATAAAGCCGAGGAAAACTGCATTTTCGGATGCGGGTTAAATCCTCTTGTAAATATCAAGTCGATTTCGGCTCTTCTAAAAAGTCTTTCAAAATATTTTAACAAATCGATATGTCCGAGATATTTCATAAGATTTTTTTTACTAAACTCTATCAAATATCTGATTTTTAAGTTTTTATCGGACGGCTCGGCGTTTTTATTTTTCAAACTAATTTCGCCGTTTTCCTGCGCCTCTTCCGTTTTTACGCCGTTTCCGCATATAGAACACTCTTTTTCGCATTCTTCTTTACAACTTTTAGTTATTTGACGATTTACGGATTTATTCAGTTCGTTCTTTAAATATTTATCGTCGACTCCGCAATCTATAAATTTCCAAAATATTTTGTCGTCGCCTCTTTCTTCCAAATATCTCTCGTAAGTAATATCAAATTTTTCAAACGACTCCGTATAATTGTTAAAATCAAACTCTTCTTCCCAACTGTCAAATCTTACCCCTTTTCTGAAAATATCTAAAAACGCGTAACCGACATTTTCGTCTCCTCTGCCGATAACCCCCTCTACAAACGACATATCGGGATTGTGTCTCTTTATTTTTACTCCGGTTTTTTTATAATGCCGTTCCAGTTTTTCAAATATTTTTTTCGCTTCCTCTATAGAAATTTGTCTGACATATTGAAACGGGGTGTGGGGCTTTGGCGCAAATACCGCGACGTTTAAATTTATTTCGAGTCTTCTGAATTTTTGGAGAATATTATCGACAAAATTTATAATATCGTCGGCTTCGTTTGAAACGTTTGGAAGTCCGATCATAAAATATAGTTTTATCATCTTCCACCCGTTAGATATGGCGTAGTTAATTATATCAAGGATTTTTTCAAGTTCGATCGGTTTATTTATAGAGAATCTTCCTTCCGCGCCGCCGCTCTCGATAGCAAACGTTAAACCGCTCTTTCTTACCCTTGACAGTAGCGGAAGCAACTCTTTGTTGAAAGATTCGACTCTTAACGACGGAAACGAAAACGATATGAATTTATTTTTATATTTTTCATTAAAAATTTGAGCCAATTCGATAATTTTAGAATAATCGCCGGAGGATAAACTTGCAAGCGTTACTTCGTCGATTCCCAGTTTTGACAACCCCTCGTCGATGGATTTTACGATTGTATCGATACTTTTTTCTCTGTAAGGTTTGTATATAACGCCGGCTTGACAAAATCTGCATTTATTAGGGCATCCTCTCATTATCTCAACGACAAGTTTGTTTTGAACGACGTCGATATTTGGAATAATGTGATTGTTTATCCCCTCGTCTCGGACAAAAGATTGATAAACTCTTCTTCGTACGATATTTTTTGTATACTTTGGAGAATAAACTCCCTCAATTTTAGATAGCCTATCTATTATATCTTCTCGCGATATTTTTTTTTCTTTTAAAGATTTGTATTCCGATAGAATTTCCACTATGGCTTCCTCGCCTTCGCCTATCAAAAAAAGATCTGCAAAAGGAGAATAGGGTAGAGGATTAGTAACCGAAGGACCGCCGCAAATTATTATCGGGCTTCCTTCTTTTCTATCTTTAGCTAATACTTCTATCTTTCCCAGATCCAAAATATTTAGGAAGTTTGTGAACAATAGTTCGTACTGTATGGAAAAACCAACAAAATCAAAACTATTTAGAGGCGATTTTGATTCTAACGCGTATAAAGGATAATTATTATCTCGTAAATATTTTTCAAAATCGCGCCAAACTGAAAATACTCTTTCGCAAGAGCTAAATTCCAGAGAATTTATTATATCGTAAATAATTTTTATTCCCAGATTAGACATTCCGATTTCATATAGATCGGGAAAGCACAAAGCAAATCTTACAAAAGAATTTTCATAATCCTTTTGCGGTATACCTAATTCCGAACCGATATATCGCGCCGGTTTTTGAAAATTTAATAAATCTCTTGCAATATTTTCAAACATAACGTCCTAGCTATATTGGTATTTATTTATACCTATATTTAAAATAATCCCTATTGTCGTAAAACACGACATTAGAAACGAGCCTCCGTAAGACAAAAAAGGCAGAGGAATGCCGGTAATCGGCATTATTCCGAGGCACATACCCATATTTTCAAATATATGGAATAAAAGCATAGACATAAGACCTATTATAACGTAAGCGCTCCAATTGTCCCTTGCATTTATAACTATACGAAATCCTCTAAAAAAAATCAATCCGTATAGTATCAAAATTATCAAACTTCCAACGTATCCTTTTTCTTCGGCTATAACCGGATAAATAAAATCGGTAGCTTGCTCGGGTAAAAAATAATTTTGAGTAAGCTCCCCTTTAGTCCATCCCTTGCCAAAAAGACCGCCGTTGCCTATTGTGTTTTTTGATTGTATTATATGAAATCCTTTGCCTTTAGGGTCAAATTCAGGATTGAAAAAAATCAGAAGGCGGTCTTTTTGGTATCCTTTCAAAATATATCTATCGACGGGATAAGATAACGCCCCTCCGATAATAAAAATCGACATAAAAAAAATATACCAATAAAAAAACAGTCTGAATTTATCGTTAATACCTTTTATAACGTTAAAATAAGCTAAAATGGCGATTATTATAGTAACTATTAATGTTGAAAAAACGATAATTATATATTTAGGATTTAAAAGCAGGTATATAAACTCGTTTTCATCGTTAAAAAAAAGATGGTTTATGGAAGTCGCAACGGGAATAATCGTAATAGAAAAAATAAATAAAATAGTATAAACTATATATCTCTTTTTTACTCCCGCCATAAAAGATATTACTAAGACTATCGGAATAAAAACGAGCATTGTTCCCAAATCGGGTTGCAACAAAATTAATCCCACCGGAATTAAAACAATAAGCAATCCTACTATATACGTAAGGATATTTCTCATCTCCTCTTTATTCTTTTTAGAATAATACAAAGATAATAAAAAAATTGTCGCTATTTTCATAAACTCGGAAAACTGAAAAGATGCGCCGAAGATATTCAATCTTCTTTGCCCTTTAATATATGGAAAAAACAGAGTAATTATCAATCCAAAGATGCATATAATATAGAAAGTCAATGAAAAGTCCGCTATGTTTTTTGTCGGAATAAAAAGTAAGGTAATAAGAATAATTAAACCGATTACCGCAAAAATGATCTGCTTAATAAATTCTCTATTTAGATCCGATCTACTTAGATTTGCAGAATAAATGAATAAAATCCCGATAATTGTCAGCAATATAGCAGATATAAAAATAATATAGTCAAAGTTTGAAATAAATTTCTGAATTTTCATAATATTTTCCTCTATGCGTTTATTTGTAAGAATCCAGTATTGGAAATCCAAATCTTTTTGCCGATTCTTTAAAACTTTCTTTTTTATACCACGAATTAAAAACTAAATTTGACAATCTTGCCGAATATTTTAAATACTCGTTATTATCATTTTCGACAAGAGTAACGACTACTATACGCTCTTCCGGCGGATAGTCTATGGGACCGTATCCGGCAAATAACGAATGCGTCATTTTTTTATTGCTCATACCGATCTCGGCTGTGCCGGTTTTACCGACAAATTTAAGGTCGTTTCCCCAAAACGCCCATTTACCTGTGCCGACGGTAACAACTGATCTTAGATATTTTTCTACTTCGTAAAAAACGTTTTGATTTATTTTCATATCGGTTAAAAGCTCTCTATCGTATTTTTTTATTGTCGAGCCGTCTGTAGACGATCTTATCTCTTTGATAAATCGGGGTTTGTAAGATTTGCCTTTATTACATACGACGCTTAATAGGTTTGCTAATTGAAGCGGAGTTACTTTTACGTCTCCTTGTCCTATTACCGAGTTTAACGTATCGCCGTGATGCCAGTTTTGATTTTGCTCTTTTTTCCATTTGACCGACGGGATCAAGCCGCTTTTTTCATAAGGAATATCGACGCCTAAGGGCTGTCCAAATCCGTAATCAACGGCGTATTTGGATATCCTATCGATACCTACTATTAACGCGGCGTTATAAAAATACACGTCGCAAGAATTTGCCAGCGCGTCTTCCAGATTTTGAAATCCATGCGCTCCCGGTCTTATCCAACAACCAAATATCTGATTATTTAATTGGTAAAAACCTCCGCAATAAAATTGTTTGTATGGAGATATAAGATTCTCATTGAGAATAGCCGTTACTGTAACAATTTTAAATACAGACGCCGGAGGGTAGAGCGTTTGTATGTTTCTGTTTATCAAAGGGGTGTCTTTTGTGTCAAGTTCTATCATTCTTTTTTTTTCATAATTCTCTTCATTTTCCATGACGTAAATATTCGGATCAAAATTGGGATAGCTTGTCATTGCAAGAATTTCGCCGTTATGCGGTTTCATTACGAGTATAGTTCCTGTTCTATCCGCTAACGTCTCTTCAATCGTTTTTTGAAGAAATAAATCTATAGTTAGAACGACTTCCGAACCGGATTGAGCGGTTATTTCTTTACTGTAATCCTCCTCCTGAATCACCATACGGGCGTCGACGATAAATACTTTTCTTCCCTCTTTCCCCCTTAATTCGCTCTCATACTCTTTTTCAATTCCGTTTTTTCCAATAACGTCAAGTTGGATATACCCCAATTGTTTTTTGACGGCGTATTCGTTTGAATCAATCGGACCTATATAGCCGAGAGCGTGGCTTAACGTATTTTTGAACGGGTAGTGTCTGACCGAATCTTCTTTTATTATAACTCCTTGAAGTTTTTCTATATTTTCTTTGATTTTAATATAATTGCTAAATGAAATATTTTCTGAGATTAAAACGTCCCCTTTTTGTTTGGCTTTTGAACTTAATATTTTTTCAATATCGCTGTAATTGTAATTTAAAACGTTCGCCAAATAAAAAAGACTTTTTTGTCTATCTTGAAAGTTGGCAGATAACTCTTTGGGATTAATATAAACGTTAAAAATAGTTTTATTATCGGCAAGAATATTTCCGTCCGAAGAGAATATTTTGCCTCTGATAGGAGGAATTCTTACGATCTTTTCTCTATTAATTTTTGTTCTATTAGTAAATTCCGGATTTCTGAAAAGTTGAATAAAACTAGCTACAGACAATAAAACTATAAACGAAAAAATAAAAACAGCTATAACGGCAATTAGTCTTTTTTGAAATTCTCTGTTTTTCCCGGGTTTTGATGATATTGAATCGCTCATTAGCTAAAACGTTCCTTAAAAACTAATTCTGTTTTTTGTTTTTCTAAATAACTTTTTATAAATGTAAAAAATCGGTATCGATATTACAAGCGTATAAATTGTTTCGATTACAAAAACATTCTTAAAATATAACGCTATTTCACTATTATCTCTGAATATCGCCGATAAAATAAGAAAAATTATCAATTTTACTATTATGAAAATAAAAACAATTATCGAAGATATTATACTATTGTCTATTTCCACTCTTTTTATCGGAATAAACGTTAGATAACCTACCGTTGAATAAATAATTGAATTAATTCCTATTATAGATAACGTTTGAACGTCGTATAATATTCCCGCTGAAAAGCCAAATATAATGCCAAAAGTCGGACTTATAAAAATTCCGTTGAAAATAGTTAAAATTAGCAAGAAATCAGGCAAAACGTCTTTGATCGATATAACATTAATAACTCTTGTAAAATACAACGCGGTTATTACAACTAAAACTATTCCGTTTATTATAATTTTTTTTATCATTCCGGTATCTCCAAAGATTGAAAATCATCTTCTTTGTAGTTCGTTTTTAAAACTAAAACGTATTCAAGTTTAGTTAATTCCGTCGATATACGAACTTCCGCTTCATTAAAATTTTCATATCTTTCCGACGGAATAATCTTTTCTATTTTACCGATTTCTAATCCCCTCGGATATATCATCGAGTCTCCGGAGGTATAAACATATTCCGTTTTGTTTTCTTTTAAGGTAAAATCTTTTGGAATATACAAGAGTTTGACCAAGTCGTTTTTTGTATTATCTCCCTTTATAAGACATTGCGTTCTATCGCTTACAATAAGAGCGCCAACCGAATAATTGGGATTGTTTAAAGTAACGACCTTAGAGCTGAAGAGAGAGCATTCGGCAATTTTCCCAACCAAAGCTCTTTTTCCGCCGGCGTAGCTTATTACAGGCATATTTTCTTTTATTCCCGACGACGAGCCTTTGTTTATAAAGACGACTTCGTTCATCTTTCTGTAATCTCTTCCGATTACTTCGCACGCTACAATTTGATAATCCATTGATTCTTTCAATTTTAATAAATTTTTTAAAGATTGTATTTGCGAATTTAACTCGTTAAAATCGACTATTACTTTTTTATAAGAATCAAGTTCGGAGCGGGTTTTATCTAACTCTTTTTTAATTTTATTAAGTTGCGATATGGAATTTAAAGTGTTTTGAATAAAATTTCCGGTTGAATTAGCTATAAATTGAAATGGGTATATTATAGAGTAAAATATATTTTTACCTGACAATACTACCTTATTTCCGGAAGAAAATATTAAAACAAACGAAACAGTTATGAGAATTAAATATATTACGCCTCTTCGCCTTTTGTGGATAAAATTTTTAAATTTTGACATTATTTTTTCAATATCGTTTCCAAAAATTTCCCCGCTCCAAGGGCTACGCAAAGAAGAGGATTTTCGGCTATGATAACGGGCACTCCGGTTTGGGAACTAATCAGTTTTGATAAACCGGTTAATAAAGCTCCGCCGCCGGTCAAAACGATACCTCTTTCGACTATATCCGCGGCGAGTTCCGGCGGAGTTTGATCCAGCGTCTTTTTTATCTCTTCGACAATTATATTTATCGGTTCTTGTAGAGCGTCTCTGATCTCAAAAGAGTCCATCTCCAATATTTTAGGAAGACCGCTGATTGTGTCGCGTCCTTTTATCTCAATTTTTTTTACTTCTCTTTCAGGATAAGCGTTTCCTATTCTGATCTTTATCTCTTCGGCGCTCGATTCGCCTATGACGAGATTGTGCACCAATTTGATGTGCTTTATTATCGCTTCGTCAAACTCGTCTCCGCCGATTCTTATAGCGTTTGATATTACCATACCGCCTAATGAAATTACCGAGATTTCCGTAGTCCCGCCGCCGATATCGCATATCATATTTCCGGCAGGTTCGTTAATGGGAATATTTGCGCCGATAGCCGACGCCATAGACTCTTCTATAAGATAAATTTCTTTAGATCCCGCCTGTTCGGCAGACTCTCTAACGGCTCTTTTTTCAACCTCGGTTATGCAAGAAGGCACGCCCATAACGACTCTCGGTTTTGGTTTAAATAGAGATTTTGGTATAACTTTTTCGATAAAAAACTTTATCATTTTTTCGGTTGTTTCAAAATCCGCAATAACGCCGTCTCTCAGCGGTCTTATCGCAATTATATCGCCGGGAGTTCTTCCCAACATTCTTTTAGCCTCTTGCCCGACTGCGATAACTCTTTTAGTGCCTCTTTCAACCGCTACAACTGACGGCTCCGATAATACTATGCCTCTTCCCTTAACGTAAACCAAAGTATTTGCCGTTCCCAAATCAATTCCCAAATCTAACGAAAACATCTCTGAAATTTTTGACATAATTCCCCTCGTAAAATAAATTCAATATATTCTTTTTAACGCTCTAATATGGCTTGGATCAATCAGTAGAGTTTTTCTCCATTCCGCTCGAGCCTTAATTTTTTCATTATATTTTAAATAAATCTCCCCTCGGTAAAAATAAGCGGAGGAGTTATTTTCATTCAAATCAATAACTTTGTTAAAACAATCTAACGATTCGGAGAATTTATTTTGATTAAAATAAATTTCTCCTAACAGAAAAAAACTCTTCTCAATAATTTTCGGATTATTTGAGACTTTTATTACTCTATTTAGATATTTTATAGTATTATCGCTATCGTCGTTTTTATAATACGTTAGACCCAAAGCCAATAATAAAAAATCCGATTCTTCGATTTTTAGCGATTCTTTAAAATATTCAATCGACTTATCGTAAGAACCGATATTTGAATGAACTAATCCCAAGATATAGTATAAATCTTTTCTAACCATACCGGATTCCAAAGCTCGGCTCAAATAATCCACGCTTAATCTATAGTAATTTTCGCCTAAATAATAGTATATTTTACCAATAGCCAAAAAGATATTCTCTTTATTTTTTGCAGAAACGCCTAACGCTAAAACTTTGCGTAAGTCTATAAGCGCCGAATATAAAAATGAATTTCTTTTTTGTATGTTTTTCTCCTCTTCGCCCAACAAAAAAAACGAATATCCCCGAAACATCAAATATTTTACCGAAAAAGGATCGTTTTTTAATTCGTTTTCAATTTTTTCGATAATTAATGTGAAATTCCTCTCTTCAAATAATTTCTGATAATATTTTTGAATTTCGTTTTTTTTAGTAATTATATCTTTATTTTTTTTTGCATACCTGAATAAAAAAAACGCAGATAACGATACTAGAACTAATACGATAATCAGAGAAAAAATTATAACCGGACTGTTTTTTTTCTTATATCTATTGTTATATTGATAATTCAAGAATTCCTCTCAGATCAAAACCTTCTAATAGAGAGTTATAAAATTTTCTTAAAAAAGTCAATAATTATCGTAAATAATTGATTTTAACTTGCTTTTTTGCCAAATAAAATCAAATAACGGTTTAATTTTTAATATTATTCAAAATGATTTTCATTTCTTTTGGTTCGTCTATGGCGAAATCCAGTAGTTTATTTGAGAAAATATCAAAAAAAGATAGGCGGTACGAGACGAGACATAAGGGGGCGTCTTTGTATTTTAAACTTTTTCTTGAGTATATTTTATCCCCTATTATCGGATATCCCATATCGGATAGATGTACTCTAATTTGGTGAGTTCTACCCGTTAATAAATCAATATCAAGGTAGGATAGCTCTTTATTTCTTGATATTACGGTTACATAAGTTTCGCTATATTTTCCTCCGTTTTCAACGACGGTCATCTTTAGCCGATTATTTGGATCGCGACCGATGTTGTTTTGGATTAGTATCGAAGGTTCTTTAAAATACCCCTTTACTATGGCTCTGTATTTTTTTGATATTTCTCTGTTTTTAAATAATTCCTGCAAATAAACGTGAGATTTGTTGTTTTTTGCTATAATTATCAATCCCGACGTTTCTTTATCGATTCTATGTACTATTCCGGGGCGAGATTTATCAACGTCGGATAAATCGATATTCAATCCTAACAACGCGTTTACCAAAGTTCCCGAAAAATTCCCCTTCGCCGGATGGACTACCATACCGTAAGGTTTATTAATTACTAAATAGTTTTGATCTTGAAAAATAATATCCAAATCAATTTTTTCCGGTTTTATATCTTCTTTTTCAAGAGCGGGAGGTTCGTCGTATTCAAAATATATTTCATCTCCCAATTTGCATTTATAAGATAACTTTTGATTTTTTTTATTAACGGTTAATAATTCAATACTGTTTTTTAACGAAGATCTGGTAATAAAAGAAAATTTTTCTGTAATTGCGACGTCGAGTCTTTTGTTTTGTAAAAATTCGTTAACAAAAAAAGCGTATTTTTTTTTCATATATTAATAGAATTCTACAATTTTTTTGTTGTTTTTAATATTGATAAGCAAGTCGCTTACAGATACCGATAAAGATACGACGCTGCTTCCAAGATACAACGGCAAGAACTGCTCTTTTCTGATTATTCCAAACGTATCGCCGTAAATAACTATGTTGAATATCGAAAAACTAAGCCAGCCGGCAAACGAAACGATTGTTAGCGATCCAAAAAAAAGAATCTCCATTCTTCTAAAGACGTTTTCTTTTTTTTTGAATTCCATCAATCCGATATTTGAGGGAGTTAAATAATAATCGCCGAAAAAGTCGGCGTTATTGCGCGAAAATTTGCCGTTGTTAAACGAAACGTATTGGTCGTTAAAATAATATTCTAGGCGATAATAGTCTTTTAGATTGTAGTTTTTATCAATATTTATGCTTATTGATTGAAATATGATAGAATAAGCCGATTTTTCATCGGAAAACGCAAGCGCGGTATTAAAAAAAAAGAGAGTAATAATAAAATATTTAAATAGTTTTGTCATCTTTTTCCAAAAATTCCCGTTCCAATGCGAATTAAATTGCCGCCTTCTTCTATGGCTATGGGGTAGTCTCCGCTCATTCCCATAGATATTATATCAAAATCCTTTTTTTGAAAATATTTATTTAATTTTTCGAAGATATTTTTTAGGTTTCTGAAAGATTTTCTTATTTCAGCTTGATCTTCGCATAGAGGACCTACCGTCATAACGCCTCTTATATTGCAGAATTTATAATCTTTTTTCAAAATTTCTTCGACGATTTTATCGGTTTCTTCGGGGAATACCCCCATTTTTTGACTCTCGTTAGAGGTATTGATTTCAAGTAAGTAATCAATTTTTTTGTTTATCAAAGAGCAATGTCTTTCAACAGAATCAAGAGTTTCTATTTTATCTATGGATTGAATCATACTTGCTATTTTTACGGCAGTTTTAGCTTTATTTCTTTGTAAATGTCCAATTATATGCAGTTCTAACTTTTTTTCTTTCAATATATCGCTATTGTATTTTATATCGGCTTCTTGTATTCTGTTTTCGCCGAAAAGCGTAATTCCGCAATTATACGCTTCAAGAACGTCTTCCGCCGGGAAATTTTTTGTAACGGCGACTAAATTAATATCATAGTCTATTCCGTTTTTTTGTTTAATCCCGGCAATATTTTCTAAAATATAATTTATATTATTTTTTATCATAATTTTTCCGTTATTCTATCTCCAATATTTTTTCAAAATTCGTCAAATTCTCGATACCGTTTTGTTTTATAACTACAAGATCTTCAATTCTTACTCCTCCTACGCCCAAATAATACAATCCGGGTTCGACCGTAACCAAATTATTTTCTTCAAATTCCGATCCGTTTTTTGATATATAAGGCGCTTCGTGGCAATCTAGTCCCAAACCGTGTCCGGTTCCGTGAAAAAAGCCTTGTAAAAAACCGTCTTTAACTCCCGTTTTATGACCTTTATTTTCAAAAAACTCTATAACAAAGTTGTGTAATTTTTTTCCGTCTTCACGCGCGTGAAGTTTTTCTAATAATCTCGTTTGAATTTCCAATACGGCGTTGTAGATTTTTTTTAATTCATCAGGCGCTTTGCCTTTGCAAAAAGTTCGGGTCATATCTGAAAAATAGAGGTTGTCTACGCTCCTTGGGTAAATATCGACTATAATCGATTGATTCGCGTATACAAATCCGCTACCGTACTCGTGAGGAGAGCAACCCTGATCTCCCAATGCGACTATCGCGCTTTGAGAAAAAAGACGGCGATCGAGAAATTGTTTTAAAATAAAACTTTGAATATATTCGGAAGTCAATCGTCGCCCTTCGTAAACTAATATGTTTTTTGAATCAACTGTCGAATTCTGAATGATATTTTTAACTTCGTTCATAACTTGGCTGTTTTTTAACGAATTCTCGCGAATCATATCTATTTCGGTTTGACTTTTTACGGCTCTTTGCGGAAGAAAAGGTTCTTGTACGACCGATAGTTCAAATCCGCAATTTCTAAAATTATCCGCTTCAATAACCGGAAACGATTCGGGAACTTTTATCAAATAATCTTTACTATTGCGTTTTAAATAATCGATTACTACGGAAGATTTGAGTTGAATTAATTTTTTCTCTCGACCTATTTTATCTAAGTATTCGGATAAATTATATACGGTATTGATTGAGCTTTGCGCTTTGGCTTTTTCAAACTCTGTAGAAGGAATCCATGCGATCGTTTTGCCCTCTTCAACTAAAAGAGCAAAGGGATCTATACAAAAAAAATTTGAGAGATAGAGTAGGTTAGAGTCTTTTTCGGGGGTATTGATAATAAGGGTAACAACTTTTTTAGCCATATTTTAATAAAAACAGGCTATTTAACTCAAATTAAATAGCCTGTAAAATTTATGCCCGAGACCGGAATTGAACCGGTACGGACTTGCGTCCACAGGATTTTAAGTCCTGGGTGTCTACCAATTCCACCACTCGGGCTAAATATTTTTTTAGGCAACGAGCGGAATTGAACCGCTGATAGAGATTTTGCAGACCTCTGCCTTACCGCTTGGCGACGTTGCCAAAATAGCGCGACGTCGCTTTTTCAAGCGCGCTAGCGCGCTTGAAACGCCGTCGGCGATACGAACCGATATAACATTAATATGAGTTTGTGTCAATATTTATCTCATTTTTGTAGATAAAATTCCACGCGTCTATTTTTTCCTTTTTTATCTTTAATATCGTCTAACTCCTCTTTTGTGTACTCTCTGCCGTCCTCAACCGGGATAAAAATCGGGTCGTCTCCCCCCTTTCCTTCGGTCGTTATTCTTTTCAATTGTATCCCTTTTTTGGATAGCGAATTTGCTATGAATTCGGCTCTGTCTTTAGATAACTTTCTGGCGTACTCTTCGTTAAATCTACCCGTAATAAATCTGTTTGCATGCCCTTCGATTGTAATATTATAGAGATTGTATTTTTTTAGAGCTTTCGATAGTAATTCTAATATTTTTCCGTTTTTATCGGAGTCCGTCATTTCAGAGGATTCGGGTTTGAATTCTATATTACTAATTTTTATTTTTAATCTGCCGTCGTCGAGTTTTTCAACAAGAATATCCACCATTATAGGATCCAGTTCTTTTGATATTACGTTGCCGACGACGTCTTCAGCCCTCAGCAGTAATGGGTAATCTTCGGCGCTTTCAACTAATTCGCCGTTTTTTCCTACCCCGTCCCAAATAATTAATTCCGTCGGTTTTCCCGTTCCGGAGAAACTGTTAAAAACTTTGGTTTTAGCGGGATTCATAATCGATAAAGTCCAATCCTTTATTCCGGTTAAATCGTAAGATTTTATCGACATAGTCAGTTCGTCGTCGGCCCCGTCGTTATCCGGCGAGAAGTATTGCGGCGACATTGTCAATTCTATATTAGGCGGCGTATTGTCTACTAAGAATTGAGCCGATTCAACTTCGGGATTATTTCCAAATCTATAAATTGCAGATAATTTTGCGTAGTAACCGCCGTCCGGGACTACAACTCCCGAATTATCCAGACCGTCCCAAGTTATTCTATCCGGAATTGATTTTAAACCTTCAAATTTTCTGACGATTTTTTTATCAGAGTTAAATATTTCGATTTTATAAACTTCAAGGTCGTCTTTTACTCCCAAAATCGGTTTTAAATCCAGAGTATCGTATTTTCCATCCAGATTAGGCGAAAATTTATCGTCTGAAAGCGTTAAAAATAGCGGCGTATTGATGTTTTTCAGTTCTATGTTATTAATTTCCGCAAAATTCGAATTTCCCGCCTTATCGACAGATTTGATTAAATACGAGTAAAAACCGTTTGGAGACAAGTTGTTATTTGAATCTTTTCCGTCCCAAATTTCTTTCTCTACCGGTCTTCCTTTGTAATATTTTTTTAATAACTCTTTTTTGTCTTTATCGTAGATATAAGATTCCCATAAATCTTCTTCGGAGCCTTTTTGTAAAATTTCTATAACGTCTAAACGACTGTCTCCGTTTGGCGAAAAAACCGATCCTACCAATTTTAATTCAATAGACGGTTTAACGGTATCGATAGTAAATAATTTTGATTTGCTTGAAGATTTAGTCCCCGATTCAAAATTAACTTCTAAAAGTCCATAATAGTCTCCGTCGATTGCGTTTGACTGCGAGTTGTTTTTACCGTTCCAAGTATATGTCGGCGGAAGAGAGCCTTCGTTTTTTTCCGTAAATACTACGGAATCCTTATCGTCCTTTATCGTTATAGACCAATTTGTCGGTCTGTTTTCCTTAGATTCGGTAGATCTTATCTGGAAAATCTGATTATCTTTGATATTATCGCCGTTTGGGCTAATATGAGATAGGGAAGCCGTGATAAATACGGGAGTATTGGCTGTAAATATTTTCACCTCTTTTTTAGGAGTCTCAAAATAATTACCGGCGACGTCTCGGCTCGATAACTGATAAAAATACGATCCGTCGGGTAGTAAATTATTGTTATCGTCCACTCCGTCCCAATTAAATTGTTTCGGAGGTTGTCCTCTCCATAGGTAGCTTTTTACGACTTTATTTTCCGAATCAAAAATTTTACCGTTCCATTCGTCCTCGGAACTTGCGGTCTGTTTTATTACGGCTTCGTCCAAAACCCCGTCTCCGTCGGGACTAAAAATTTTCTCCTGAATATCGACTTTACCGGACGGAGGAGTAACGTCAAGTTCGAATTCGGGGGTAATACTAGACGGAGTGTTGCCGTTGACGTAATATATGGTAAGTTTTCCTCTATAAAACCCCTCTTTTGCGTAAGAATTTGCCGTCGTTTTTCCGTCCCACTCTATAGAATCCGGCGTAAGACCGGCTCCTACAAATTTTTTAACCGGTTTGTCCGCTTTATCTAATATTTCAAAGTCCCATCTATCTATGCCGTTTTTATTGGGAATTTCAAATTTAAAACCGATTTTATCTTTTATTCCGTCGTCATTTGGAGAAAATATTCCGCTCAGCGTTTTAATTTGAATAGGGGTCGGCTCCGTATTAATGATGATATTTGTTATAAATTTTTCCCAGTAATTACCGGCAAGGTCTATGGAATGCAGTTTGATTTTATAAACTCCGTCGGGAAGTTTATTTCCGTTTTCGTCTTTTCCGTCCCATTCGATTCTTTGTTTTCCTTTTTCTTCGTATTTATAAGTTTTAACAATTTTCTCTTGAGAATCGATAATATCGACGATCCAAATTTGTTTTTTTTCAACATTTGTTTTATTTACGTCCAAATCTGAAGTCGCTTCGCTATTAATAGTCTGCGGAATCTCCTTTTCCGATATTTCATAAACCTTTTGATCTAAAACTGTTGGGTTAATATGTATAAATTCTTCCACAACTTCTTTCCGGATTATATCCAAATCTATTATTAGAAAGTCTTTGTTGCCGTCTTCATTTGGCGAGAAAATAACATTTTCAACTTTTGACTCTATATAAGGTTTTTGGGTATCAATATATACGGTTCCCACTTTACTGCCGTTAAGATCTATATTTTTATTGTCGTCCATAGCGTAGAATTTGAAATAATAAAGCCCGTCGGGAACTATATTTCCGTTGTTATCTTTACCGTCCCATATAACCTTTTTTGGTATCAAAATACCCGATTTGGGCGAGAAGTATTTTTTTAGAACGTCTTTAAACTTCATAGTCTCCGCTCTTTGTTCCTTGCTTTCGATAGTTTTTACAACTTTGTTGTCGGCGTCTAACACTTCAAGTTTCCAATAAATAACGTATCTGTCGTCTTTTATGTTTAGATCTATTATCAGATTGTCTTGTACTCCGTCAAAATTGGGACTAAAATAACCGACGTTTTGATAATACGTAATATCGGGCGGAGTTACGTCTTTCGTTCCGATAGTAATCGTACAACCTAATTGAAAAATAAAACCGTTATGATAAGGTTTAGCTCCAAGGTCTATGGAAAACTCGGTCGTTTTATGTCTATTGGCGTAAGCCTCCTCTTTTGTCTGTTTTTTTGCAAAATTTGAGCTGAATTTAAATGACAATCCAAAACTTGCGTTAGCTATATTGTATAAATATTCATACATATTAATAACTCCGGCGTATTCCAAAACCCCTTCCAAATCGAACGTATAAGAGCCTCTTAGGACGAGAAATTTATAAATTTGTATCTCCGTTCCCAAAGAGAGGGTAAGATTCTGAAAAAATGGAAATCCGGAGTCTATCAGCCATTTCCAGTAAGTCGAACCGTCGTTATATAAGTTAAAACTCATACCGAAATTCGGCGTGAACGGGGCGGGGTACCAGTATAAATCGTTATCGCCGTTGACGCCGTCTACGGAGTTTATTAGCGGTTTAGCTATGTCTTTAAC
Organism: Spirochaetes bacterium ADurb.Bin133; assembly: GCA_002070605.1. Taxonomy (GTDB): domain Bacteria; phylum Spirochaetota; class GWE2-31-10; order GWE2-31-10; family MWDO01; genus MWDO01. The sequence continues at coordinate 12,531 of MWDO01000015.1, read as the reverse complement.
TATGATTGAGAATTCAAAATCTTGAAAACCCCATCCGGGGGCTTTCTTTTTATTAAAATACAGAACCCATTCCGGTCTAAAAATAAATCCGAAGTCAAAACCGCCTCCGACGTCAAATTTGTTGTTTACATATTTGCTATCGGGATTATAACTAAATTTTACGTTTCCCGACGCTCCGAATGCAAAACTGTCGTTATAATCTTTAGAAAAACTAAAATACAAACTGCCGTATTTGCCTAATAAAAGGTCGTTGTTATTTGAAAGTCCAAAAGATAGATTGCTCATATTAAAATAATTGGCGTAAATAGTAAAGTTTCCGTATTTTGAAGGGATAACTACTCCGGCGTTAACGTTAAAAGGGATAAAAAAATCGATCGCCGTAAGAAAATCTTCCGTTCTGTTATAAACGTTAGTCGGAACCGTCTCGTCTCTATATTTATAAGTATTGTAGCCGGACCAGAAAGAGGGGGAGAATCCGAATGAAAAATCTATTTTAAACCTTTGAACGAAAGCGTTCGACGCGGGGTTGATAATAATCCCCGACGGGGTATCCGTTCCGCCAAATCCCATACCCCTGGACAACAAATTGGGAGAATACATCCAGTATAAAAATCTGCCTACCTCGGGGGATCTGAATATACCGTAAGAAAAATTTGAAACCAATATCATTATCAAAAAAACGCATAATCTTTTTTTCATTTTAAACTCCCTATAAATGAATAAATTTTCTAACCATATCACAAAATTTATATTAATAACAAGTTTTTTTTTATTTATAACGCGCAATTTTTAATATCGCCGTTGATAAGTCCAAGGCAATGCGACAAAAGTTTTTCTATAATTTTATAAGACTCCAGAGCTCCGTTAGGAGAACCGGGAAGGTTTACGATAACGGTATCGTTTAATACTCCGCAAACGCCTCTGGATAAAAAGGAATTTTTGTTATTTTTGAAATTTTCTATACGCATAAATTCAGCTACGCCGGGCGCTTCTTTTTCTATTAACTCTCTCGTCGCTTCGGGGGTAACGTCTCTTTTAGCAAAACCGGTTCCTCCGCACGTCAATACTACCCGGATTTTACGCTCCTTAATATAAGAGAGAATTTTTTCTTTTATAGCGTCTTTTTCATCAGGGACTATGTCGTAATAAACGGAATTATCTCCTTTATTTTTAAGATATTTAACAAGTTCGGGACCGGTCAGATCCTCTTTTTCGCCTCTAAACGCTCTATCGCTTACCGTAAGTACAAGTATCGTCATTTTTAATTTCTCCTCCTTTTAGAACCTTGCAAAATATCCCGTAAATCGGCATAATACACTCTCCAACCGTTTTGTATATTATACACGGTTTTGGACATTTTTTACCGATTATCGTAATTTCAAGAATAACATCGTTTCCAACCGAAATTTTATCGCCTATTTTAATATCCTGAAAATTTAAGCCGGATATAATCAAATTTTCTCCAAAAGCTCCGTAATCGATGCTAGGGACTCTCTTTTTCATATAGATAAAATGTTCTTCCAAAAGAATGCTGACTTGTCTATCGGAGTCTTTTTTTGCATGATAATCGTCTTTAAACCCCATATTTTCGATACATATAGCCGAATCTACTTGAAATTTAGCTCCTTTTTGAGCGTTTAGACAGATAGTTTTGATTTTTGGCATAATTTAGCCTCTCCTATAACCATTTTTTTATCAACCGCTTTGCACATGTCGTAAATAGTTAGCGCGGCTATTAAAACTGAGTGCAAAGCCTCTATTTCTGCGCCCGTTTTGTCAATACATTCGACTTTTGAAAAAATCTCTATTTTATTTTCTAAAATTGAGAAAGCCAGATCTATATTTGTTAGTTGTATTTGATGACATAAAGGAATCGTTTTATCGGTGTTTTTTGCCGCCATTATCCCCGCAATTTTAGCTGTTGTTAAAACGTTTCCTTTTTTTATCTCGTTATTAATAATTTTACCGATAGTTTCATTCTCTAAATAAATCGCGCAGGACGCCTCGGCGATTCTATGAGATAAGACTTTATCGGATATATTTACAATTTGAACTTCTCCTTTATCGTTTAAGTGTGAAAACTTCATCTATCCTCCTATTTGAAACATTTGTTTAGCGGATTTTTTTTCGCCTCTTTCCGGTTTTATATTTATACAATCTTTTAGAGCCGCCGAGTAGTCGGTATAGCCGGTCAAATCAATAAATTTTTCAGAAAACAGGCATGGAAGTAGTTTACCGTCGGAGGTTAGCCGTATACGATTACATTTGGAGCAATCCGGAGGTTTATCGCTGTTTTTACTTTCCGAATCTTTTTTATTTTGATCCAGAATCATTCTGTTTATCAGTTGAAATTCCAGATTGTTTTTTTTACAAAAAGACTTGATTTCCGGTATTTCATTATCGTTAACGCCTTTCAAAAAGACTGTATTAATTTTTATTGGAGTTAAATTGTTTTTTTTTGCGCGATCGATGCCTTCAAAAACTTTATCAATCAAATCAAATCCCGTTATTTGTCTATAAACATCTCTATCAAGAGTATCTAAAGAGACGTTTACTCTGTCTAAGCCGTTTTTTTTTAATATTTCAGCGTACTCGGCTAATAAAACCCCGTTTGTAGTCATAGATATATCATCTATTTCTTTAACTTGTCTTATATTATATACAACTTCGTGTATTTCTTTATATAACAGCGGTTCTCCGCCAGTCAGTTTTATATGATTTAACCCCATTTTAGCGGCGGTTTTTACGATTTCTATAATTTTATTTTTATCTATTTTATGTATCGTTGGAGCGCTTTTTTCTTCTTCGTAACAATAAAAGCATTTGAGATTGCACGAATCCGTTAAAGAAATTCTTAGGACATTAATATTCCGATTGAAACAATCGATCACAAATTACTCCAAATTAATTACGGGATACCGATTTACAGAGATTAAAAAAAACAATTTACGTTGTTAATAACAACGATTAACCGTTTTCGAATAATATATCATAAAAAAAGATTAAAGAAAATTATTTTTCTTACGATTTTAATAGTAATACTAATCAGGAAAAATTATGAATATAGCTATTATTTACATAAGTAACGATAAATTATTAAATAGCGCCAGAAAAATATTCGCGAAAGATTTGTACGGCAAAGGAAATATAATTAAAGAGATAAACGGTATATTGGAAAACACCAGACTAACGGGGTTTCAATATATTGTTTTCTTTATTGAATCCGGTTTTTTTATCGGGAAAAATAGATTAAAAGAGCTTGACGCATTTTTAAAAAATATTGAGACAATGCCTTCCAAATTTGTCAGCGTTTATACTAATAAAAAATTCTTGTCAAACAAGTATCTTTTAAAGTATATGTCGAGACTGGAATCTGAAGGGTGCATAATTCATTCTTCAGATATAATTGTCGATGAAAAGCATAGCGAGAATATTTCTCGCAATCTTCATCCGGTTAAGTTCGGTTCTTAAAAAAAAATCTTGACTACGGCGCTAAAATTTGCTATAAATACAGAACAATTAGCCGGCGTGATGGAATTGGTAGACGTGCTGGACTCAAAATCCAGTTGGGGCGACTCAGTGTCGGTTCAAATCCGACCGCCGGCAATTTTATTAATAAAGACCGATATACTATGAAGTCAAGTATCTATAATCCTACAAAAATTGTTTGCGTTGGTTTAAACTATAGGGAACATGCAAAAGAGCTTGGTTTTGCTATACCGACAAGTCCGATTTTGTTTATGAAGCCCCTATCTTCGATTATTTATAACAATCAACCTATAGTTATTCCTTCTATATCGAATCAAGTAGATTACGAGGCGGAGCTCGCTATTATTATTGGCAAAAAATGTAAAAATATTTCTAAAGACGCTTCGTTTGATTACATAAAGGGGTATTCTTGTTTAAACGACGTAACGGCTCGCGATTTGCAACAAATCGACGGTCAATGGACTAGGGCGAAAAGTTTTGATACATTTTGCCCTATTGGTCCGAATATCGTTCAAGTTAAAGATCCGAACAACCTTGAGATTCAATGTAGATTAAACGGGAAAACTGTTCAACGCTCTAATACCAACGATTTTATTTTTAACGTCCAATACCTTGTAAGTTTTATATCGCAAGTTATGACTCTTGAAGAGGGGGATATTATTGCAACCGGAACTCCTTTTGGGGTAGGTCGAATGAAAGATGGCGATATTGTCGAAGTTGAAATTGAACAAATTGGTATCTTAAAAAACAACGTAGTAAAATAAATTTCTAAATGCGTTATTCTATTCTTTGTTATATTTTTTTTTATAACTTATACTAAATTTAAAAGAGGCTGCCTTCTGAGACAGCCTCTTTTCAAAAACTTTTTTAAAAACTAAAATTGCATTTCGCTCAATTTCTTATAATAAGCGTGTTTTTTCTTTTTATCTTCCAGAGCCAGTTTATAAAGTTCGTCGGCAACGTCGGGATAAAGTTGTTTCAAAGCTTTATATCTGGTCTCGTTCATTAAGAACTCCATCATATCGACCGTAGGATCTTTTGATTCGTAAACAAACGGATTTTTTCCTTCTTTGGCAAGATCCGGATTATATCTATACAACGGCCAGTAACCGGCGTTTACAGCTAGTTTTTCTTCCGCGATAGACGTTCCCATACCTTTTGCTAATCCGTGGTTTATACATGGAGAGTAAGCGATAACTAACGAAGGTCCGTCGTAAGCTTCGGCTTCTAAAAGAGCTTTGACCGCTTGGTTCATATTTGCTCCGAGCGAAATACTTGCAACGTAAATATAACCGTAACTCATAAAAATCAAACCGAGATCTTTTTTTGTCGTTCTTTTTCCCGCTTCGGCAAATCGAGCTATAGAAGCTATCGGGGTTGATTTTGAGGCTTGTCCGCCCGTATTAGAATAGACTTCGGTGTCTAAAACCAAAACGTTAACGTTTTTGTTCATAGCCAAAACGTGATCGAGTCCTCCGTATCCGATGTCGTAAGCCCATCCGTCTCCTCCGAAAGCCCAAACAGATTTATCGACAAAATAATCCTGCAATTCGATTATTTTTCTTATTACCGCGAGTTTTTCGCCGCTGGCGTTTTTAACTTCGTTAGATAAAGCTAATTTTACTTTTCTTGCCGCCTCTTGAGCTTCATCGTCGACTTTATTCCATAGGGATAGAGATTTATTGAGACCGTCTTTAAGAGAGGACGATATATCCATTCCCAACGCTCTTTGAACGTTAGATTTCAATTGGTTTCTGTTGGCGTCGACCGCCAGTCTAAAACCGTATCCGTACTCAGCATTGTCTTCGAAAAGAGAATTGCCCCATGCCGGACCTTTGCCTTCCTTTGTGGTACAATACGGTATGGTCGGGAATGTGCCGCCGTATATCGAAGAGCATCCGGTTGCGTTAGCTACTAACATTCTCTCTCCAAAAAGTTGCGTTACAAGCTTAATATAAGGAGTTTCGCCGCAACCTTCGCACGCTCCGGAGAACTCGAATAGCGGTTGTCTAAATTGCGTCCCTTTGTATTGAGTTATTTGCGTTCCGTCTGTAACGTTATCCGGAAGTTGTTCGAAGAATGCAACGTTGTCGTTTTCGCCGGCGGCTCTCTCTTCGCCAATCTTTCTAAATTCGATAGCTTTTACGCCTTTATTGCCAAGGCACGAATTTATACAATTTCCGCAACCGGTACAATCCTCTATGTAAACTTGAATTTTATATTGAAGATTTTTATCATTTTTAGTGTTTGACTTTATGGTCTTAAAGGTTGCGGGAGCTTTATCCAACAACGACGGCTCGATTTGTTTCGCTCTTATCGCCGCATGAGGACAAACCAAAGAGCAAAGATTACATTGAATACAATTTTCCGGCATCCAATGAGGAACTTCCGGAGAAATACCTCTTTTTTCAAGTTTTGAAGTTGATACGGGAATAACGCCGTCGTACGGCATATGCGAGGTAGGTATCTCGTCGCCTTTTAAATGCATTATTTTTTCGATAATGTTCTTTTCAAAAGCGCTTGAGTTCTCAGGAATAAGCTTTGGAGCTTTGTAATATTCTCCGACGGTAGCCGGTATTTTTACTTCGTTCAAAGCCGCTTCCGATTTATCAACCGCATTCCAGTTCATTTGAACAATATTTTGACCTTTTTTACCGTAAGATTTTTCAATATATTTTTTTATCAGCTCAATCGCTTTATTCTTTTCAAGAATACCGGAAACGATAAAAAACGCCGCTTGCATTACCGTATTGATTCTCTTTCCAAGACCGACCTCTTCCGCAATTTTAAGCGCGTTGATGTTGTAGAATTTTATCTTTTTCTTAATTATTGTCTCCTGCATATCTTTCGTTAATTTGCTGAAAACTTCGTCGTTGTCGTATTCCGAATTTAACAGGAATATTCCGCCTTCCTTCAACTCTTTGAGAACGTCGTATCTGCCGATGTAAGAAGGATTATGCAGGGCTACGAAGTCGGCCGAGGTTATAAGGTAAGGAGATTGTATAACGCTTTTTCCGAATCGTAAATAAGAAATCGTTATACCGCCCGATTTTTTTGAGTCATAGGAGAAATATCCTTGAGCGTTCATATCTGTATAATCGCCGATAATCTTAATCGAGTTTTTATTAGCTCCTACGGTGCCGTCTGATCCGAGTCCCCAGAAAATACATTTTTTAACGTCTTCAGGCTCGGTAGATATAATATCTTTAATTTCTAAGGATTTATTCGTTAGATCGTCTTCAATACCTACGGTAAAATCATGAGTACAAGCTCCGTCAAGATGATCGTATATAGCCTTAACCATCGACGGAGTAAATTCTTTCGACGATAAGCCGTATCTACCGCCGATAATCTTAATATTCTTTCCGTTTAAAGCAGTTAATACGTCGAGATACAGAGGCTCTCCGATCGCCCCCGGCTCTTTTGTTCTGTCAAGAACGGCGATTTTTTTAACCGACGCCGGCAATACGTTGAGCAAATGTTTAACGGAGAAAGGTCTATATAGTCTGACTTTGATAAGTCCAAGTTTTTGACCTTTTTTATTTAAATAATTAACAGTTTCTTCTATCGTGTCGCAGCCGGATCCCATAGCGATAATTATTTTATCCGCGTTTGGATCTCCGTAATAGTCGAACAATTTATATTTTCTTCCGATAACTTCTCCGACCTTATCCATATATTTCTGGACAATTTCCGGAACAGCGTCGTAATATTTGTTTTGAGCTTCTCTACCCTGGAAAAATACGTCCGGAGCTTGTTGAGCGACTTTCACCGAAGGTTTATCCGGACTAAGCGCTCTTTTTCTAAAGGCTTCGATATATTTCATATCGACTAAACTTTTCATAGTATCGTAGTCGATCATTTCAACTTTTTGAATTTCATGACTGGTTCTAAACCCGTCAAAGAAATTTAAAAAAGGAACGCTTGCTTCTAAAGTCGCTAAATGGCTGACAAGAGCCAAATCCATTATCTCTTGAACGGAAATAGCCGACATAAGCGCAAAACCGGTTTGTCTCACGCACATTACGTCCGAATGATCGCCAAATATCGATAACGAATGAACGGCTAAAGTCCTTGCCGATACGTGAAAAACCGTAGGAAGCAGTTCTCCCGCGATTTTGTACATATTAGGAATCATCAACAATAATCCTTGCGACGCCGTAAAAGTCGTCGATAACGAACCCGCCGATAAAGCTCCGTGAACGGCTCCCGCGGCTCCCGCTTCCGATTGCATCTCAGTTACCGAAAGAACTTCGCCGAAAATATTCTTTCTTTTTTCCGACGAAGCCCAAGCGTCGCAATATTCGCCCATGTTTGACGATGGGGTAATAGGATATATTGCGGCTACTTCGGAAAACGCGTAAGCGACGTGAGCCGCCGCGGTATTTCCGTCAATCGTCTGTTTCTTAAAATTAGCCATATTTCTCTCTCCTTATAAAATATTGAAATGATAATAAAATTATTTTAATTTAAGTTTGGCGTATTCCATATAATATAATAATTACCGAATTAATCAAATGAAATTTGATTAATTCTTTATATTTGTTTTATCAAGTACAATAAAAAAATATTATTTGATGAAAATGAAAATGTATGTTAAAATCCGGTAAAAAATAATCCGACTTTAAGGAAAGTTAATGAAAAAAAGCGCTATTTTATTATTAATGGTTATAATTTGCTTTCAGGGTTACTCTCAGGACGCGGCTACCGGCGACGTTATGAATAATTATACAATTACGTCGTATTTTGGAGATACCAGAGGAGATCATTTTCATACCGGTATAGATTTGGCGGCTGTCGGCGAATTTATCTATTCTCTCATGGATTCGGAAATAATTTTCCATAATTCAAAAAAAAACAGAGCTATAAATTATGGATTAGGTAATTTTGTCGTATTACAGTCTCAAGATAACAATTACAGGATTAGCTATTCTCATCTTTCAGACGATTATCTTGATTACAATAAAAAAATATATAGAAAATTTGAAAAATTGGCTCTTGTTGGAAATACGGGACATTCAACCGGTTCTCACCTGCATCTTGAGATAGAAGATTTGACAAACAAAAGAATTTTAAACCCTTTACCTTTTTTAAAAACGTCGGATAAATTATCTCCCGTCATAAGCGACGCTTTTTTCAAAACCGGAGACGGAGAAATAGTATCGTTCTTTAAAAGTTCAAGATTAAAAAGGGGAGGTAAGCTCTATATTAGAGCTTTTGACAGATTAAGCGGTAGATCTTCGGTTATGACTCCGTATCTGTTTAAAGTAATAATTGGCGGCAAAGAGGCTAGTGCGATTAAATTTGATTATCTAAGAAAGTCTGATAACAACCTTTTTTTAAGCGATACGGATTTTAAATTTGAAGATATATATTCGAGCGGAGTCGAAAATGAATATTTTTTAATGGATTTCAATTCCCTTCCCGGCTTGGTCGGATTTCACATTATAACAGAGGATTTTTACGGAAATAAAGCCGAAATTAGAAAAGCTTTTAGAATTTTACCGCCGGATATTTAAGATCTTTCGACGTACGTCCAACCGGATTTCCAAAAATCGTATTTGATATTATCTAAGGTTATATAAATGATTCTCCCTTCTTTTTCCTCGTGAAGCTTGATGTTTTTAGTCTGAACGTTTACTTCGTTTACTATATAAATTTCGTTGTTGATTTTTATTTTTGTTCCAATATCCGGAAATTTCTTCTTTTCTTCCTGATATGTTTTATATTCGTAAGAGAGGCAACATAAGAGTCTGCCGCAAGTCCCGCTGATTTTTAAAGAATTAAGCGTGAGATTTTGTTCTTTAGCCATCTTGATCGTAATAGGTTCAAGATCGTTAACTACGTTTGAACAACAAAAAGGTCTTCCGCATTGCCCGTATCCGCTCATAATTCTACATTCGTCTCTGACTCCGATTTGCCTTAGTTCAATACGCGTTTTAAAAATTGAAGCTAAATCTTTAACCAGATCTCTAAAATCAATACGTCCGTCGGAAGTAAAATTAAACAAAACCTTTGAATCTTCCAAAAAGTAGTGAACGTTGATAAGTTTCATATCAAGTCCATGCTCTTTTATTTTTTTTATGGTAATTTCATAAGCATTCTTTTCTTTTTTTAGATTATTTTCATATTTAGATTTATCTTCGTCGGTAGCTATTCTTACCACGCTCAAAATTTCATCTTGAGACATAATTTCGTCCATATTAGTAATTACGCCTTGAACTACTCCTATCTCCGATCCGTATTGCGTAGGAATAATGACTAAAGAGTCTATTTTTAAATTTTGAATTTTTGTTTTATAGACTTTAGAATAATTATTATACGCTAGTTTAATTCGATAAAGAAGTTCGTTAGGTTCGAATTGGTAGTTCTTTTTTGGTTTTTTCTTAACCAAAAACTCAGCGCCGTCGTTTTTTTCGAATTTTTCAAGATCTTTTAATTCTTCTTCCAATAAATCGTCTTTAAAATCCATATTCTTTCCTTTTATGTTGTTTTACAATCCGTTTCGGAAAGCCGCAATAAATCTCGACAGATTAGTTTAAAAAGATGCGCTTTAAGAAGACGCGCGATAGACAATAAAAAAAGCGAGTGAGGGGAATCGAACCCCCGCAACAAGCTTGGGAAGCTTGTGTTCTGCCATTGAACTACACTCGCAATAAAATTATCTTCTATTATTGGTTCTGACCTCTCGTCTTTGACCAAAATTTGATCTACCGCCGCTCGTCTCTTTATCGTCAAGATTCATAGAAAAATTTAACCTTTGTTGCGAATCTATCTCTAATAATTTAACGTCTACTACTTGTCCAACGTTTACAACGTCGGTTACTTTTGCAACTCTCTCCTTAGACATTTTGGATATGTGCACTAATCCCTCTTTACCGGGAAATATTTCAACAAAAGCGCCAAAATCCATCAATCTTACAACTTTACCCGAATAAATTTGCCCGACTACAGGGTCTTTTGTCATACCGTCGATAACTCTTTTTACTTTATCGATCGATTCTTTATCCATAGAAGAAATATTAACGACGCCGTCGTCGTCTATAGATAATTCTACGTTATAATCTGCGGAAAGTTGTTTAATCGTTTTTCCGCCGGGACCGATAACTTTTCCTATGCTATCGACGGGAATTTGAGTAGAATCAATTTTTGGAGCGTATTGAGAGATATTAGCCGACGGCTCTTTAATATGAGCTCTAATGATATCCAGTATTTTATTTCTAGCCGCCTTCGCCTGTTTTAAAGCCTGCTTAATTATCGGGAAAGTTAGTCCTTTTATCTTAGTATCCATCTGGATTGCGGTAATCGAGTCGGCAGAACCCGCTACTTTAAAGTCCATATCTCCGCCGAAATCTTCATATCCCATTATATCGGTTATGGTTTGAAAAACGTCGTCGGTATCTCCGGTAATTAGCCCGATGGAAATTCCGGCAATGGGGCATTTGATCGGAACTCCGCTTACCATTAAGGATAACGTGGAGGCGCAAGTCGAAGCCATAGACGACGAACCGTTTTGTCCCATAACTTCGGAAACAAGCCTTATAACGTAAGGGAATTCGGATTGCGGAGGAATAACCGGTTTTAGAGCTTTTTCAGCCAAAGCTCCGTGACCTATCTCTCTACGTCCGGCTCCGCCGTATCTGCCGACTTCTCCAACCGAATACGGCGGAGCGTTGTAATGATGAATATACCTTTTTAGCGATTCCCCCTCTAAAGCCTCTATTATCTGTTCGTTGCCGGGAGCGCTTAAAGTAAGTATGTTTAATATTTGAGTTTCTCCTCTCATAAACATCGAACTGCCGTGAACTCTCGGAATGGGATTTAACTTTATCTGAATTTCTCTAATATCCTCTATTCCTCGTCCGTCTATTCTTTTTTGGCGTAAAAGAATGTTTTCTCTCAATTTTTCTTTGAATATCTTATCTAATACCGCTTTAACTTCTTTCAACGGATACTTTTCTTCAAGTTCCTCTTCGGTAAAAAGAGCGACTACAGGATTTGCCACTATTTCGTCGTAATCGTTCTTTGTCGCCTCTTTTTGAGTAAGTTTAGTCGAAAACTCTTCAATTTTTTTATTTGCAAAATCAAAAATCCTATCTTTAATTTCGGCGTTTTCAACTTTAGGAACTACTGCCGCTTTTTTCTTTCCAAAACTGTTCTGCAACTCTACCATCGCTTGAGAAACAAGCCCTAAAGGTTTAAAAGACGCCTCAAAACCTTTCTCTATCAAGTCGTCCTTAACGCAATCCGCCGCGCACTCTATCATGACGATTTTTTCATCGTTTCCGGCAAGAACAAGTTCGAACGATTGCTTTTCAATTTCGGCGTAAGTCGGATTAACGACAAAATTATTATCGACGTAACTCATTCTGATTCCGCCCAAAGAGCAATCGAAAGGAATGTCGCTTATAGCCAAAGCGGCTATGGCGGCGGTTAATCCCAATACGTCGTGCGGATTTGTCTTATCGCTGGATAGAATATTAATAATAACTTGAACTTCGCGATAAAAATCCTTTGGAAACAGAGGCCTAATCGATCTGTCTATCAATCTTGCTTTAAGAATAGCTTCATCCGACGGTCTTCCTTCTCTTTTCGTAAATCTATTGGATTTTATCATTCCGCCGGCGTATAAATTTTCATTATATTCTACGGTTAGGGGAAAGAAGTCTAAATCCGGATTTTCTACCCCCATAACTACAATCGCTTGAACTAAAGTTTCGCCGCATCTTAATACTACGCTTCCGTTTGCTTGTAAAGCGTACTCTCCTAAAGTAATTACGATCTCTTTATCTCCGATCATAAACTTTTTTTCTTGAATTTGTAACATTTTTACCTACCTTATTTATTTAGGGCATTATATATTATTTATGATATATTGTCAAAAAATATTTTTGCATTGAAGAGTTTTTTTTAGGAAATTTTTCAATGTAATCCGTCAGTTTTTTGGGGAGGATGAGAAATTGACACATACTCCCTTCCAAGTGGAGATAAATTTAGATTTCGCCTGCGCATATTTTAAATATCCTTTGAAGAATATTAGAA
>MWDO01000014.1 GCA_002070605.1 Spirochaetes bacterium ADurb.Bin133 | reverse complement strand
GATTAAATATATTAATCATATGTACGAGCTCGAAGCTCATGCGTCCTAACAATCTTTCATCGTACTTAACCAAACAGGTTCAATTATAACCGCTTTAGCAGATTTAATCAATACTTTTACCTTAGCATCATATGGGACAATTATTTTTTCAAACCGACGGGACGCCTTAGTATCTTTTATTCGCAAAGTCAACCCAGCCGCCGGCTTCGATAAGCGCTTGATCAAAGTCTGTAATCTTGAAGTTGTAGTTCTTAGATTTTCCGGAGGCGCTAAACTCGGCGGTTTTATCGTTAATATTTACTTTTACGACAGTTTCTTTGCCGCCAAAGTTGTTGAAAATATCGTCGATATCCTCTTTTGTCATTTCGGCGGCGAGCATTCCGCAGTTTGACATATTTTGCCTGAAAATACGCGCGAAGTTTACCGCAAATACTACGTTGATATCGTTGACTTCCAAAGCCCACGGCGCATGTTCGCGCGAAGAGCCGCAACCGAAGTTTTCTCTCGTTACGACCGCTCTCTTACCGGATACGTCTTTTTTCGGATCAAAGCCGGCTAGTTTTAGATCTTCCAGTAGATACGGCTTCAGCGCCGCTTTAGTTATTTCCGTCAGGTATTTAGCCGGAATTATTTCGTCGGTATTTATATCGGATCTATCTAAAAATAATACTTTTCCGTCAAAATTCTTCATTTTTCGCCCCCTTTGTACAATTTTGAATTGGTTATCTCGCCCGTTATAGCCGAAGCCGCCGCGGTCGCCGGACTCGCAAGATGGACCATTCCGCCTTTGCCCATTCTGCCATTAAAATTCCTGTTGGTCGTCGATATGCACACTTCTCCTTCGGCCAATACGCCGTTACTCATACCGAGACACGCTCCGCAAGTCGGATTGGTTACGCAGAAACCGGCTTCCATAAATATATCGATTATCCCCTCTTTCATCGCCGTCCTGTAAATAAGGGGCGTCGCCGGCGACAGTATGCCTCTTACCGACGGAGATATTTTATTCCCCTTCAAAACTTCGGCGGCAATCCTCAAGTCTTCTATTCTGCCGTTGGTGCAAGAGCCGATATAAATCTGATCGACTTTCGTCCCTTTCATTTCGGCTACGGTCTTTACCTGATCCGGTTTATATCCGAACGTTACAGACGGCTCGATTTTGGATACGTCGATCTTGACGATTTTCTCATATTCGGCGTCTTTATCCGATACCCACTTACTATATTCTTTAATTGCAGATTCTTTATCTTTATAGTCGTTTTTTATGAAATCCCAGAGATAATCGACCGTTTTTGAGTCTGGATAACATATTCCGACGGTGCCGCCCGCTTCGATCGCCATATTGCAAAGCGTCATGCGCGACTCCATAGACATATCGCTTATAACGCTTCCGGTAAATTCCATAACGCAATCGGTTGCGCCGTTTACGCCAATCTCTTTTATTATATTCAGAATAACGTCCTTTGCGTAAACCCCCGGTCTCAAACTACCCGTCAACTCAAATTTTATAGTTTTGGGATATTTAAAAGCGCATACCCCTTTTAATATGCCAACTTCCAGATCGGTGGTCCCGACTCCGGCGGCAAACGCCCCGAACGCGCCGTGCGTGCAGGTATGCGAGTCGCCCATAATTATCGTATAACCGGGTCGGACAAATCCCTTTTCCGGAAATATAGCGTGGCATACGCCGTTATTTCCGATGTCGAAGAAGTCTTTAATATTATGCCTTCTAGCCCATTCGCGCATTATTTTACCCTGCTCGGCGGTTTTTGAGTCCTTCGCCGGCGTTACGTGGTCGATGACCGCTTTGATCTTATTTGGATCGAATACCTTATCGATCCCTCTCGCCTTTAGATCTTCTATCGCTATCGGCGTAGTTATCTCGTGACAAAACACAGCGTCGAGTTTCAAAGCGTAAGCCCCTTCGAACGGCTCGTCGACCAAATGCGCGTCGAATATTTTTTCCGCAATAGTTTTACCCATAATAATTCCCCCTAAAATTAGATTTTATCCATAAAATTTTTCGGCGGAGTTACCGCCCAAAAAGCTATTAACTCCTTATCGCCAATATTTTTCAAAATATGCGGTATGTCCGAATCAAATGAAACGCTATCTCCCTTTTCTAAAATATAAGAGTCGGCTCCGGTAACAAATTCGGCTCTCCCTTCCATAATATACCCCGTCTCTTTACCGGGATGCCCGTATTCCGAGCTTCCGCTTTTAGAGCCGGCTTGAATCTTAATAACATATGTTTCAAAAGCGAATCTCTCTTTCTCGTCGGTTGTTCTCGATATCTGTTCGTAAACGACGCCGTCAGCCGCGACGATTTTTCTTTTGCCTTCGTTTGAGATAACGACCTTTTTAGATTTCTTATAATCCGCAAAAAGATACTCGAGGTCGATATCAAGAACGTCTGCTATAGACAAAAGCGTATCGATTGCCGGCGATACCTTATTTCTCTCTATTTGCGAAATAAGGCTATCGCTCACTCCCGCTTTTTCAGCTAAATATTTCAGCGTATACTCCTTCCTTTTTCGAACAGCTCTTATTTTATCGCCAAAATAATACTTCATTATCCCGCGCCTTTAACTATACTTAATTCGGTGAAGTATAGTTAAAGGGTTGGAAAATGTCAAGATAAATTTTGTAAAAAAGTATCCCGTCAGTTTTTGGGGAATAAAAAATAGTTTTATGTAGAGCAGACGTATTTGGGATAATTTTCGATTACGAGCTCGTATAATAGTCGTTTTTTGACGGCGATACTCAACAGTTGTGTCATTTTACCCAAAAAGTCATTTTTCAATTTATCAATCCTTAATTTCTTACCAACAATCTCAAGAAATCCTTCCAACCCGTATTTCATAACGCCGTTATAAAAAAACAAGATAATATCTCGAACCGTTGAAGCCATACCGAATTCGTTATACAAGGAATGCCATCTTTTTATTTGAAGATAGTCCGCTTCGCTGATTCTAAGGTATTTATCCAACCTTTTATCGTCGGTATTGTCTATAACGGCGTATTCGGAGCGATGATTTCCGATTACTCTCTTCATTTTTGGGATTTTTTTGTCAATAAGCCGAAACATAGTTTCAAACAGTTTGCTGAACGTATTAATTTTGAACTCTTTTAGTAAAAAATCTATGACATTCTTATTCATAGATTCGGATACTATAAAGTGAAATAGATGTTTTTTGTTTTTCATAAAGTTTTCTCCTTTTTCTTTGTATATATATATAACACCTAAAAGTAGAAAACTCTTTACAAAAATTTGCATAAATTTTTAGAAAATGATAATTAATTTACTAATTAAAAAAAATGACACATATGCGTCAATTTTCCCTCTACTTTCCAAAGCGCTAAGGGTAATGAAGTTACTTTATCCGAAAATATCTGTTCCATATGTGTCAATTTTTTATCGAGGAGCGCCGCGCGACAATTGTCGCGCGTTATCGACGCGACTCATATGTGTCAAATTCTCTTTTCAAAAAACCGACGGGCGCAAAAACAATGACCGTTTATAAAAAAAACTCCGCCTAAGCGGAGACATAGGTCGAAACGACCTTCGGCATATAGCCTTATTGCGATAAGATCTTTGATAAAGAGATAATAATAAAAATATTTATAAAAATCAATAAAATTTAATAAATTATTTTTTATTCATTATGTTATAATAGTTTATTTGATAATTTTGGGGGCGTTTAATGGGAAAAGTTTTAGGACTCGATCTCGGAACAAATTCGATCGGCTGGGCGATTGTCGAAGAGGAGAGGGGTGAACATAAACTAATCGATAGCGGCGTATTTATTTTTTCAGAGGGGGTAAAAATTGAAAAGGGAGTCGAATCGTCAAAAGCGGCGGAAAGAACGTCCTTTAGACTTGCTCGAAGACAAAAATTCAGAAGAAGATTGAGAAAGTATGAAACTTTAAAAGTATTAATAGAAAACAAAATGTCTCCTTTGACTTTAGAAGAACTTGAAAAATGGGCAAAATATAAAAAAGGTTTTAAAAGAGAGTATCCTAAGAGTAAAGATTTTTTGGAGTGGCTAAAAACTGACGAAGCGACAAACAAAAATCCTTATTATTTTAGAGCGATGTCTGCAAAAAGTAAATTACCGTTATACGAAGTTGGCAGAGCGTTATATCATATAGCTCAAAGAAGAGGATATAAAAGCAATCGATTAGAAACGACAAAAGCAAATGAGGACGGAAAAGTAAACAGCGGTATAAACGAAATAAATAAAAATATCGGAACTCTTACTTTAGGCGAATATTTTTACGAATTGTATAAAAAGGGAGACAAGATACGAAGCAAATACACGTCAAGAGAACAACATTATTTATCAGAATTCAAAAAAATATGCGAAATTCAACAATTTTCAAAAGAATTATCTATAAAGCTGGAAAAAGCGATTTTTTTTCAACGACCGTTAAAATCCCAAAAAGGATTAGTTGGGAAATGCGTTTTTGAAAAATCAAAACCAAGATGTCCTATTTCCCATCCATTATTTGAAGAATTCAGAGCTTTACAATTTATAAACTCGATAAAAGTTATAAATGAAAAAAGGTTCTTAAACGACGAAGAAAAATTGATGATAAAACCTCTGTTTTTGAGAAAGTCAAAACCAAATTTTGATTTTGAAGAAATTAGAAAAAGGATAACTAATAAAAATAGAGATATGACGTTAAATTATACAGATTGGACTTTAGTATCCGGGTGTCCGACTATTTCTCAGTTGATAGAAATATTTGGAGACGATTGGATAAATATTAATTTTGAATACATCAGAGAAAAAGATAATAAAAAATCCATAATAAATTATGAAACTATTTGGCATGTACTATTTAATTTCGACAGCGTTGAAAAAATCAAAGAATTTGGGATTAATCGACTAAAACTCGATGAAGACAAAGCGAATAAACTCAGTAAGATAAAACTAAAACAGGGATACGGAAGTCTCAGTTTATGCGCAATCAGAAAAATATTACCATATCTTAAAGAAGGGCTTTTGTATTCTTACTCCGCGTATTTTGCGAATCTTGGCAAGGCGGTTGATGAGAAAAATAAAAATAAGCTTAGCGAAATAAAAGAGGATATTAAATCTCTAATAGACGTTTTTAGAAATTCTAAAAAAGTAGAAAACATAATAAATTCATATATTTACAAATACAGAGAAAATCATTTTAGTTTAAAAATAGAAAAAGAAGATTTTATAAAAAAGTTAGATTCTGAGCTGGGCGAAGATTTTATATCTTTGAATGAATCGGAAAGGGTAACCTTTATCGATGAATATTTTTCTTTATTGGAAAAAATGATTAA
The DNA here is from genome assembly GCA_002070605.1 of Spirochaetes bacterium ADurb.Bin133. GTDB lineage: Bacteria > Spirochaetota > GWE2-31-10 > GWE2-31-10 > MWDO01 > MWDO01. The sequence goes on along the minus strand of MWDO01000014.1, from coordinate 50,392 downwards.
AAGGAACGATTTTATCAAGATAAAACGACTTGACGAGAAGATAATCGAGTTATTAAAGGATAAATACGATATTCCCGAACAAAATTTAACTAAATTATTTCATCCATCCGACTTAGATATATATCCGGACGCTAAACCGGCTCCGGATGGAAAAAAATATTTGGGGTCTCCTCGTACTCAATCTGTTAGAAATCCTATGGCGATGAAAACTCTACATCAATTAAAAAAACTAATAAATACTTTAATTAAAGAAAACAAAATATCGTCTAACGATACAATAAATATTGAACTGACGCGAGAACTTAACGATGCAAATATGCGAGCGGCTATAAAAAGATATCAAAACGAACTGGAAAAAAACAAAAAAGAATGCGCTCAAAAAATTAAAGATACCCTCAAAATTGAACCTACTGAAACAGATATACTAAAATATCAATTATGGGAGGAACAGCGCCATATGTGTCTATATACGGGAAAAAAGATAAATATTTCAGATTTCTTATCCGACAATCCCATTTATGATATTGAGCATACTATTCCTCGAAGTTTATCTTTTGACGATTCGCAAGTTAATCTGACGTTATGCCATAACGATTTTAATAGGAATATTAAGAAAAATATGATTCCTCAACAACTTCCAAATATAGAGGAAATTTTATTGAGAATAGAACATTGGAAAGAAGAATATCAAAATTTTGAAAAACAGATTAATAAGGCAAAAAATTCTTCAAAAAACTCTAGTTCTAAGGAAGATAAGGACAAAGCTATCCAATGGAAAAATTATTTGATATTAAAAAAGGATTATCTCAAACAAAAATACGACAGATTTTTAATAAAAGATATTCCTTCAGGATTTACAAATAGACAGTTACGCGATACCGCCATTATAACAAAATATGCAAGGGCTTATCTAAAAACCGTATTTGACGATGTAAACTCAATAAAAGGGAGTATGACCGCTCAATTTAGGAAAATATGGGGAGTACAGAACGAATATGATATAAAATCTAGAAATAAACATAGTCATCATACCGTCGACGCTATTGTATTGGCAAGTATTACCGGACCGAAATACAATTTGTTATCTACCTTTTATAAAGATGCCGAGCGAGGTTTAAGACCGACATTCAAAAAGCCATGGGCTACATTTGTCGAAGATATAAAAAAAATCGAGGATGAAATCATAGTAAAACATCATTTTGAAGATAAAACGCTTAAACAAAGTAAGAAGAAATTAAGAATTAGAGGTAAAATAAAGTATCCGGAAGGTAACGACGGCAAGAATAAGCCAATCTATATGCAGGGAGATACTTTTCGAGGTTCGTTGCATCTTGATACTTTCTACGGCGCTATTAAAAGAAAAGACGAAAATAATAACGAAAAATTGCGTTATGTCGTAAGAAAACCTGTAAATAGTCTGAAAAACGAAAAAGAGATAGATAATATTGTCGACGAAGGAATTAGAAGAAAAATTAGGGCGGTTATTGAGCGCCGAACGACTGACGGTAAAAGTTTTGCCGAGGCGATATCGGAAACTATCTGGATGAATGAAGAGAAAAAAATCCCGATAAATAAAGTTAGATATCAAATGACGAATATTGCAAATCCGATAATCTTAAAGAATCATAGAGATAAATCTAAGGATGGACAGGAGTATAAAGAAAATATCTATGTAACGAACGATAGTAATTATATGATGGGGATATACGAAGGGACAATCGCCAATAAACCGAAAAAAGATTTTATACTTGTTAGTAACTTTGAACTCGCAAAGTCAAAAAATACAAAACTGCCCGATGAAAAAAACGGGCTTCAATTACGTCAGAAATTAAAAAGAGGAATGATGGTATTGTTATATGAAAACAGTAAAGGAGAAATTGATAGCATCAAAGATAATGTAAAAGAACTGTCAAAAAGATTGTATAAAATTATCGGTTTTTCGTCTATGACCGCGCAAAAGAAGTACGAATATGGTAGAATTTCTTTGAGGCATCATTTAGAATCCAGAGCAAGTATAGAATTAAAAGAAATAAATATCTCTTTTAAAAATAATGAGGAGTATATTCCGCAAAGAATGTTGTTACATTCTCAATTCAAGGCCTTAATCGAGAATAAAGATTTCCTGATAACTAACGACGGGAAGATAAAATTTATTTTTTAACTTTTGTATTCCGATTATGAAATTTACGGAATAATCGGGAAAAAGTTATGTTAAAGAAGACGATTTTTTTCTCCACGCCTTGTTATCTTCATATCAAGAACTCCCAGTTGGTATATAAACCGCATACTGACGAAAAACCGGAGACGACTTTTCCGGTAGAGGATATCGGATTTGTCGTTATAGACAATAGGCAAATTAGCGTATCGATGTCGGTTTTGGAGTTACTGATAGAGAACAACGTCGCCGTCGTTTTTTGCGATTCGACTCATAATCCAAAAAGTTTGTTGCTAAATCTCGACGGCAACCATATACAGAGCGAAATATTCTCAAATCAGATCAACGCATCCGAACCGCTAAAGAAAAAGTTGTGGAAACAGACTGTCGAAGCAAAAATAGACAATCAGATAAGATTACTCAAAAAATTGAATAAAGATTATATCAAACTTTACGAATATAAAAACTCAGTTAAAAGCGGCGACGCGGACAATCGCGAAGCGGTAGCGGCTAGAGTTTATTGGAAACGGCTATTTTCAGATATCGAGTTTAAAAGAGATGTCGGAGGAGAGTTTCCTAACTGCGCTCTAAATTACGGTTACGCCGTAGTGAGATCGGCGGTCGCCAGAAGTTTAACGGGATCGGGATTATTGCCGACGCTTGGGATACATCATTGTAATAGATATAACGCCTTTTGTCTAGCGGACGATATTATGGAGCCGTTTAGGCCGTTTGTGGACGAGGCGGTTTACAATATATCTGTGGAACGCCCCGACGCTACCGGATTAACAAGCGATATGAAGAAAAAACTGCTTGAAATTTTGACAGTAGACGCTGAATATCCTAACGTTAAAAGACCTTTTATGGTCGGATTGTCGCAGACTACCGCTTCGTTAGCGAGATGTTTTTCGGGAGAAGATAAAAAGATAATTTATCCGACTTTGGAGTAGGAGGATGGCGCAGAATTGTTTAAACGCTTATAAAATTATGTGGTTATTTGTGTTTTTTGATTTGCCCGTTGCAAATAAAAAGGATCAGAAAAACGCCGCTAAATTCAGAAAAAATTTATTAAACGACGGCTTTACAATGATGCAATTTTCCGTTTATATCAGGCATTGCGCAAGTAAAGAGGCGATGAAGACTCACGTTCAGAGAATAGAGGCGTTTATACCGCCGAAAGGCTCGGTTAGTATGGTTTCGATAACGGACAAACAATACGGCGATATAATTAATTTTTGGGGGCAAAAAGAGGCGCCTAAACCGCGTCAACCGGTTCAATTAGAACTTTTTTAGCCGAATTTGACATATTTCAAAAAAAGCGCTATATTTCCGTATTAATCGGAATTAATACAATGAAATATAGCGAAAAACTTGACTGCGACATGGTAAATCTCACAAAAACTTGGCTTTTTTTTAAAGCGAATCGCGCTGCAATTAACGATAAGATATATAGTTACAATACGACTATTATACCATATCAAAATCAAAGATCAAACCGCAACCCCGATCCTTCACGCTTGCCGCCTTTCACGATTATACCATATCAAAATCAAAGATCAAACCGCAACCCAAAAATTTATAACAAAGGCAATAATTTTATTATACCATATCAAAATCAAAGATCAAACCGCAACCCAGTCTGAGCCGTTGGGAAGGTGTCATAAATTATACCATATCAAAATCAAAGATCAAACCGCAACTAATAAGCCGCCTCAAACGCCGCCCGATTTATTATACCATATCAAAATCAAAGATCAAACCGCAACTTCTCAGCGCAGGATAAACGCCTTTCTATTATTATACCATATCAAAATCAAAGATCAAACCGCAACAAAGAGATATAGACGACAACACTACATCGGAATTATACCATATCAAAATCAAAGATCAAACCGCAACAGTGTCAAGGCGAGGAGCTGTATTTCAAGAATTATACCATATCAAAATCAAAGATCAAACCGCAACTCCGCGTAACTATTCGCGAGATAGCCAAAATTATACCATATCAAAATCAAAGATCAAACCGCAACTCGGAGCTTAATTATATACCGCTTTTTAGTATTATACCATATCAAAATCAAAGATCAAACCGCAACTATTTCTAATATTCTTTGCGATATTTTTTAATTATACCATATCAAAATCAAAGATCAAACCGCAACTAGCAATCTTCCGCATATATCATTTTCGCTATTATACCATATCAAAATCAAAGATCAAACCGCAACATATTCATCAAGATATAGAAAATCAGAACATTATACCATATCAAAATCAAAGATCAAACCGCAACAGATATAGCGGACTTCGTCGCAAAAGGTCAATTATACCATATCAAAATCAAAGATCAAACCGCAACTTACTGTCGTATCGCTTGTAATAGTCGCCGATTATACCATATCAAAATCAAAGATCAAACCGCAACTGCAAGAAATTAATTAAAACTGTTGATTTTATTATACCATATCAAAATCAAAGATCAAACCGCAACTTCATTTAATATTTTAATATTATTTTTTAAATTATACCATATCAAAATCAAAGATCAAACCGCAACCACGCTACAAGACACCTCATAAGTTATGCTATTATACCATATCAAAATCAAAGATCAAACCGCAACTTGAAAAATGGACACTTATCCAATATTTTAATTATACCATATCAAAATCAAAGATCAAACCGCAACCCGCCGGCAAACTTTCAATCTGAATATTTCATTATACCATATCAAAATCAAAGATCAAACCGCAACTTCGATTCTTTTCTTCTCTTCTTCCTGTTGATTATACCATATCAAAATCAAAGATCAAACCGCAACTTAGGTTCTGTTGTTGCTGGTGTCGGATTAATTATACCATATCAAAATCAAAGATCAAACCGCAACATTGCGTGAATAGCAGAGCCCTCTTTTAGAATTATACCATATCAAAATCAAAGATCAAACCGCAACCTATATAGAACAACAGAAAGAAATTCTTGAATTATACCATATCAAAATCAAAGATCAAACCGCAACCCAGCGTCTTTTATTCCCTCCGGCAAATAAATTATACCATATCAAAATCAAAGATCAAACCGCAACTAGATTCTATAGCTGCTTTGAGTTTCTTTATTATACCATATCAAAATCAAAGATCAAACCGCAACCTTCCAGTGTGACTTCCATTTTTAAAACCTCATTATACCATATCAAAATCAAAGATCAAACCGCAACCTACGACAAAGACAACAACTATTCAGAATTATTATACCATATCAAAATCAAAGATCAAACCGCAACTAGATTTTTTTTGTCCAAAGTTTTGACCTCATTATACCATATCAAAATCAAAGATCAAACCGCAACTACTCGAAGAGAGTATTATTTTGGAGGCAAATTATACCATATCAAAATCAAAGATCAAACCGCAACGATATACAACTCTCTAACAGATGCAATCCATTATACCATATCAAAATCAAAGATCAAACCGCAACACCTCAGAACTCATTCGCTCGCCATTCTCAATTATACCATATCAAAATCAAAGATCAAACCGCAACAAAGTTTTCATAATTTCGACAGAAATATTAATTATACCATATCAAAATCAAAGATCAAACCGCAACAGAGCGGTTTCCGGTATTTTGCTATTTAAGATTATACCATATCAAAATCAAAGATCAAACCGCAACTTCCCAATATAATTAGCAGTTTATCGCCTTATTATACCATATCAAAATCAAAGATCAAACCGCAACTTTTAGTTGCTTTGTTCTTCCTTTATTTAGATTATACCATATCAAAATCAAAGATCAAACCGCAACTAAGCGAAGAAGAAAAACTCGCGAAATTAATTATACCATATCAAAATCAAAGATCAAACCGCAACTTCACAAACGAATTGAGCTTCACCTCAAGATTATACCATATCAAAATCAAAGATCAAACCGCAACTCCATTAGTTTAGACTCTACCTCTGTCGGCATTATACCATATCAAAATCAAAGATCAAACCGCAACGCACTTCAAAATCGTGTCTAGCGTAATCGGATTATACCATATCAAAATCAAAGATCAAACCGCAACTCTTCGCTATACATCACAAAACTCCTTTCGATTATACCATATCAAAATCAAAGATCAAACCGTAGCATGACTTCGCTATTATCTATGGTTACTTCGATTGGCATGGTTTTTTCCTTTTTTTTGTATCCCGCCAGTTTTTTGGGGCGAGAGAAAATATCTGTTTCATATGTGTCAATTTATTTTCGGTATCATATGTGTCATTTCCATCGATGAGCGGCGCGGCGCATATGCGTTAATTTACCAATGGTAATAAAAACATCTAGAAAAATCAATAAAATTTAATAAATTATTTTTCATTTATTATGTTATAATAATTAGATTAAGACGATACGTTTCTTTATAAAGATGAAATAAAAAAAAGGGGGGAGATAGGAAAATGGATTATCAAAAACTATTGGATATAAGCGATGATTGGCTAAAATATGCAATCCGTCTCAACCTAGGGGATGAACCTAAAGACGATCTCGTTGAAATCAGAAACGCGGCGTTGGCTGATAGCCGTATAAAAAGAAATCTTGCGGATATTGCAAACTTTCATGGAATCCCGGTAACGAATCATAAGAATCCCGATTTGCCGATACAAAAACTACTGTTTCTGCTTGACCTCGGATTTGATGCGAAAGTTCCGGAAATCAAAACGGCTATTAATGAAATACTTCAACGCCGGGATGAGCGCGGCGTTTATCAATCCATGACTAATATTCCAAAGCATTTTGGCGGCGCGGGCGAAGACGTATTCAGCTGGTGTTTGTGCGACGCGCCTTTGCTTTTGCTTGCTCTGCTAAAGGCGGGGGCGGATTATCATAAATACATCAAACCCGGCGTTGATTATCTGGCATCCCTATGCCGCGATAACGGATTTCCTTGCGCCGTATCGCCCGAGCTGGGCAAGTTTCGCGGACCGGGGAAAAAGGACGACTGCTGTCCATATGCGACGTTGATTATGGCCGATTTAATGTCGCATATTCCGGAATATAGGGATTCCCGGGTTGCCGCTTTCTCTGTAAAAGCGCTGCTAAATTTATGGGAAAATAGCCTTGATTGGCATCCGTATATGTTCTATATGGGCTCTGATTTTCGTAAGTTGAAAGCGCCTTCGCTCTGGTATGATATCGTCGGCGTAGCCGGAGTTCTTAGTAAATACGAATTTGCGCGAGAAGACCCGCGTTTTCTTGAAATGATTAATCATATAAAAAGTAAACAAGATAAGAATGGTTTTTTCACGCCCGAATCGGTATACCTGAAATTGAAAGACTGGGATTTTGGACAGAAGAAAGCGCCGTCCCCTTATTTAACATACCTTTGCTATCAAATTTTTAAACGTTTGGAATAACGGGTATGATTGACGTAGCTATTTTTTGTATTCCGTTAGTTTTTTGGGGCGAGAGAAAATACCTGTTTCATATGTGTCAATTTATTTTCGGTATCATATGTGTCATTTTATTTCCCATCCCCAAAAACCGCAACTATCTTGAAAACTCTTTACTCAACATCAACAGAAAATAAAAAAGAGTTTGCCGACGGCGTTAGGCTTCCTCCTGACTAAGAAAAAGGATTTATTGAAAGATATTAAAAACTATGATACAAGTAAAAGTATGGAAGAAAATTTACTCTCTCCGATAAAAGCGGCTAAAACAATTAAAGAAGCGGAGTCTATTGCTAATAAAATGGGAGTAGACGTCGTTTATAACGACCTAAAAGTCTCAAATTATGTAAACGAGGCGCTAGAGTTGATAAAGAACAAAAAAGAAGTTTTACCCAAAAAGGTTGTTTTTGATGTAAATATTTTCAAAAAAGGATTTGGGAAAAAATATATAATTTTCCCTGCGGCATTTCACAAAGAAGATAATTTTATTTATATTAATACTGATGCCGAATTATTTGAAAATTTAAATAATAAAATAATAAAAATGAAAATAGACAAAATGTGGTCTACTCGCGAGAAATCGCATTTTTTTATACATGAATATAGTCATTATAAATGGTTTAATAAAAATAAAGATATTTATTTAAAATTAGAAAAGGAGAATTTTACAGATAAAGAACAAAAACTAATTTTAGATAATTTGAGTAGTTATGCCGCTGAAAATAAAATTGAATTTATTGCTGAAGTCGATACTTTAATTTTCTTTAATTATATTATTGACAAAAAGATAAAAGATTTGTATATTAATATTATAAAGGATTTTTAAAAAAATGTTGTCAACTTATACTTGTTTTGACTGTGAATATTATAACCATTATAAATTAGACCGTACTTGTAAGGCGTTTCCAAAAGGAATTCCTTTTGATATCTCAATCGGTAAAGTTGATCACAATAATGTTTTACCAAATCAAGAAGGAAATTATATTTTCAACAAACTGTCAAACGATGTGATTGAAAGATTAGTCGAGAAAATTGATAATAAAAATAAATATGACAAACGCCGGAAAGCGTCGTCTACAAAACAGAAAGAAGAAGATGTTATTGTAAAATAATCGCCTAATTAAACGACTTGAAATTATACCATATCAAAATCAAAGATCAAACCGCAACATGGCTTCGCTATTATCTATGGTTACTTCGATTGGCATGGCTATTTTTCTTTTTTTTGTATTCCGTCAGTTTCTTGGGGAATAAAAAATATTTGTTCCATATGTGTCAATTTTTTTGAGACAGGCTCGCGTTATCCATTTCCATATCCCAAAAAACTGACGGATTACCCTTTTTTTTATTTAATCGCCTTGACTTTTAATAAAAAAAGTCTTATCTTTAGTACTGGTAGGGAGGATACATGAGAAAACTCCAGACCCCAAAAGCCCTCTTGTAGAGGGTTTTTTTATTTTTACAACCATTTTAATATATCCTCGCGGGTATATCTTAGTATTTTATTATAATTATACCATATCAAAATCAAAAATCAAGCCGCAACGAACGCGCATTGATTTCGCTATTATCTACGGTTATTTCGATTGACATGGCTATTTTTCTTCTTTTTGTATCCCGTCGGTTTTTTGGGGCGAGAGAAAATACCTGTTTCATATGTGTCAATTTATTTTCGGTATCATATGTGTCATTTTATTTCTCCATCCCCAAAAACCGACGGAACGCTAATTTTCAGATAATACTCTTGAGTTTTCTTAAAAAATAAACTATAAATTTTATGAGGAGATAATTGTGAAAGTAAAAAACTCGGACGACAACAATATTTGTCAAGAGTGTTATTCAAAGTATAAAAGAATCACCCCTTTAATAAACCCGGAAAGTTGTCTACGAAATCATAGACAATATATATGTTCAACTTGCGGTAGACATATTTGCGCGGATATAGACGGTAATGGTAGATTTAGAGCGCTTTTCCCCTTCAAAACTCTAGAAATAGCTAAGTTGTATCTACGTTCGGCTGAAGTTATATTAGAAAAAGCTTGCGGAATTTATGAAATTGAAAACGATAAGGGGAGGAAGTTTTTTAAAATATTTTCTTCGGACGAAGATATGAACGCTTACCTTTCTAAAAACAGAGGAAAAAAATGTAAAACGCAAAAACCTTTATTCAAGACGGAATATTATAAAAATTATGAAGATAATCAGTTGCGTAAGATTTCCGCCAAGGAGACCGATATTTATATGGAAGAGAAAACGAGGGAGTCGCCGGAATGGAGTAAAATATAATACGGCCGGCGTTATTTGAGAGGGGAGTTTTTGGATTTATATACGAAGTTAAAAGATCTGATATTTCAGTTTAAGGATTATTTGATATCCGAAAAGAAGTTGTCAGATAACACTAATTACGCTTATTACGAAGACGTATTACAGTTTTACGAATATCTTAAAGAAAAAAAAGCGGGCGAGATGTTAGATTATTTTACTTTAGAAAGTATAGACGGTTTTTTGGTATGGATTTTAAAAAAAGGCTTATCGGCGCGTTCGATAGCCCGTAAACTTTCGTCGCTATCTTTGTTTTTGAAATTTCTTAAAATTGAGAAAATCATCGACGACAATCCTTCGGGATTAATTAACCGCCCTAAATATTCTAAGAAAAATCCGGTTTACTTATCGCTGGACGAGGTGGAAAAACTGATAAATTATTTTGATTTATCAAAGCCCGAAGGGGTTAGAGATAGAACTATTGTTGAATTGATTTATAGCTGCGGCTTGCGAGTTAGCGAGCTCTCGGATTTGGACGTCGGATCGGTTCGATTTAAAGATAATTTACTTCAAGTATTCGGTAAGGGAGGAAGAGAGCGTTACGTTCCAATCGGCGAAAGAGGATTGGGGGATCTTAAGATTTATCTTGAAAAATCCAGACCGTTGTTGTTGAAGAATAAGAAAACCGACGCTTTATTTTTAAATTACCGCGGCGAACGGCTTACCAGAAAAGGGATATGGAAAAATTTGAAAATTGCCGGCAAACTAGCCGGAATAGATAAGGAGTTTTGCGTTCATTCGCTTAGACACAGCTTTGCTACGCATCTGATCCAAAACGGAGCGGACGTTCGGGCAATTCAGTTGTTATTGGGGCATAAAAGTATTAATACTACCGAGATATATACCCATCTCGATTTTTCTAATCTCAAAGAGTCTTACAAAAAATATCATACTCATAGTTGAGGATGTATCCCGTCAGTTTTTGGGGTGGGAAAATTGACACATATGAAACAAATATTTTAATCAGTGAATTATTTGTCTCAATCCGACGCATATGTGTCATTTTAAAGGAACTGTCCCAAAAGTTGTCATTCCTCCCCAAAAAACTGACGAGTTATGTTGATAACTTTATTTTTCGATAATTTTTACTTCGATAAAGCGTTCGTTATCCGGCACGTCGTTTTTGTAGATACGCGCGCTTGCCATGATCCTTACTCTTTTTGGCATCACGCCGCGTTTGATAAGGTAGTTTCTAATATAGTTGGCTCTGCTTTTTGATAATTCTATCTCTTTGTCGGGGTCCCCTTGATAGTCCGAATAGCATGAGATCGCGATACCGATACGCGTTTGCCGTAAAATCTCATAAATTATATCGATTTGTTCAAACGAATTTTCTATCGGCGTTCCGGAATTTTGCTTAAAAGATATTCTTCGTATAGGAATTGTATCGCCTATTTTTGAATTAATAAATAGCCCGTAAGTAACGTCAAACAAGCTTGGTTCGAATAGAGCGGCCATCGCGCCGTCGTCGCCGGATTCGTCTATGGAGGCAATAGGAACGCTTATATCTTCGGTCGCATCTTTTTCTGTAATCATAAAGGAGGAATCGACGTCCTCTGAGGATTCGATATTCAACGGCTCGTTATGCGACAATTCTACATATCGTCTGTTTACTACGCCGTAATCGTCAATAAATCTCGGAATTTTAAGATTTAGAGAAATTCCGGATTTCCAGCTAAAAAATACCGTATTAAGGGTATAATAAGAGTTGTTTTGATAAACCAGCCCCAAATCTGAAAAAAGATTGATAAAATTGATGTTAGGATTGATATTTATACGTAAAAATGCGTTATAAATTCCAGATATGCGAGAATTTTCTATGCAAATATCCGCCTCGTTGTTAATCTGAAAATTTATATATCGATTGTTAATTTTCAGATATAAATTGAAAGTAGAAGAGATATCAAGCGCGTATACGTTACTAAATCTTTTTATTTGAGAATATTCGAGAGATTGGTTAAATAACCCTATACCCGAGCCGAATTCGATAGAAATATAAGGATTTATATTGAATTTAGGTAGAATTCTAAATTTTAAGATATTCATTCCGCAATTTGATAAAAAGTGCCTGTTTGTATAGGAAAAATAAATTTCGTCGAATGAAAATCCTAATTCAAAAAAACTATATTGAAATCCGGGTTGAACTATTCCGTTGAAAGATATTATATAATTTTCGCTAAATCCTTCATAAGTCATAGGAACGGAACTAAATTCCATATTTAAGATAAAATTTATCTCTTTTTCAGAAGAATTCAACGCTAAAGAATATAGAATATAAAAACCAATAAAAAACTTTCTCATTTTAAAACGCTATACCTAATCGTAACTCCTTTAACTCTAATTTCGCCGACTTCTTCAAAACGGTATTTATCCGATAATAATTATACAAAATTATAAACCGCATTCGTCGTAAAGTCAATAATAACCAAATTGAAAAACGCGCTACGCCGGTTTTTTGAAATTGACACATATGGAGCTATATGCGCCGCCCCTGAGAGAAATTGACACATATGATACCGACAAACGGCGGGGTGCGCTCTACTGTTTTAAAAATTTGACACATATGGAGCTATATACGCGCGACTATTGAACCCTCGATTTCGCGTCCCGCGCGTATGCGAGGGGAAATCGAGGGTTCAGCGCGACGCATATGTGTCAAATTATTTTCATTACGCGCCCTCAAAAAAACCGACGGGGTATGCTAGTATATTATTACGGATGCGACGCTGTATTCTTTCTCGTGAGCTACGGAAACTTTTATGGTATAGCGATCTTTTCCCAACATGGAATAAATCTTTTGTTTTATCTTGTCTGAATGAATGTTTATAATCGGTTTGCCGGAACCAGAATTGACCATCTCAATTTTTGGCAATTCTGCAGATAAAATGCCAAGATCCAGAGCTTTTATTATCGCTTCTTTAACGGCAAACCTCGCTCCGTAAGATTGTTCGTAAAATCTTTTTTTTTCGCAATATTCTATCTCTAATGGAGAGAAAATATCTTTTACCGCGTCGGGATTTCTTTCAAGCATTCTTTTTATTCTGGAATTTTTAACAATATCAATTCCCGTTAGTATGTTTAATTCGGCGCTCACGATTTTGCCTTTTCAATCTCATAGAAGTATTTTTTTTCAAGTTCTCTATACTCTTCTCTCATCTCGTTATCGATTTGTTCGTATAAATCCGCTTTTCTATAATAATTTTTTTCAGAACTTCTTCTTTTGTCCCGTAAATCCAGCAGTCCTTTGATCATCATAGTTCTTATAATTTTTGCGTTTTCGCGATAACTTCTCTCTTTAATCTCATCGTAAGGAATAGTATCCAAAACCTCAAACGACGTTATAACGTCTCTGATCCAATAAGCCCCCGGTCTGATAACGTTCCATGTGTCTAAAACGACCGGAACTATATCGGCCTTTGCGTCCAAGGCGAGTTTAAACGCCCCGTCGTAAAATTTGGCAATTTTTCCGTCTTTGCTTCTCGTTCCTTCGGGATATATAACTATCGGTATGCCTCTCTCTAATTTCTCCTGTAATTTTACAAAGAAGTCGTATTGCTCTCCGGCGTCCATATATTCTTTTAATATAATATTTCCAGATATTACGGCGATCCAACCAATCAATGGAAGTTTCACGTATGACTCTTTCATAACTCCTTTTATCGCCCCGGGTAGCATAGACATGAGAATAACGTCGAATATGGAAGCGTGATTGAGAATATATATCCTTCTTTGACCAATTTTGGGTTTTTTGAGCCCGTTCATATTTATTTTGTGTCTCTGTACAAAATTTAAAAAATAAAAAATCCTGTAAAATATCTTTATAGCGTAAGAAAACAAAACTTTATCGCGATCAAAAATTAAAGATATTATTAATATCAAAGGTATAAACGCGATCAATACTAAATTAACGCTGATAAAAGTTAAATATCCTATAAATGAATATAAAATATGTGTTATTTTAATTTTATCCTTAATGTAAGCGCTTTTTTTCTTTGTCGTATCGCCCATACATATCTCCGAAAATACCGAATTTTTACGTCTCCTAATAAGCAATTTATATAAAAAAATAAGAAAATTGTCAAAACAATATTACGCGGGAGTTGAGCCTCGATGGTTTTTCTTGGCGGAATAGAAAAATAATTCTAAGTAGAGTAGACGTATTTGGGATAATTTTCGATTACGAGGGCGTATAATAGCCGTTTTTGATCGGCGATATTTAACAGTTGTGTCATTTTACCCAAAAAGTCGTTTTTTAATTTATCGACCTTCAATTTCTTACCAATAATCTCAAGAAATCTTTCCAACCCGTATTTCATAACGCCGTTATAAAAAAACAGTATAATATCGCGGACCGTCGAAGCCATACCGAATTCGTTATACAAAGAATGCCATCTTTTTATTTGAAGATAGTCCGCTTCGCTGATCCTAAGGTATTTATCCAGCCTTTTATCGTCGGTATTGTCTATAACGGCGTATTCGGAGCGATGATTTCCGATTATTCTTTTCATTTTTGGGATTTTTTTGTTAATGAGACGAAACATAGTTTCAAATAACTCGCTGAACGTATTAATTTTGAACTCTTTTAGTAAAAAATCTATGACGTTATTATTCATAGATTCAGACACTATAAAATGAAATAGATGTTTTTTGTTTTTCATAAAGTTTTCTCCTTTTTCTTTAATATATATAACAACTAAAAGTAGAAAACTCTTTACAAAAATTTGGATAAATTTTTAGAAAATGACGAATAATTTATTAAATTAGGAAAAATGCTCCATATGTGTCAATTTGAATAATAAGAGGCGAGAACTATTAATAAAAAAAAAGCCCGGTTATACGCCGGACTTGGATTATGCTTTAGTTTATACTACGCATTAGTTTCGGTATATTCGGCCATTCTGGCTACTAAACCGTCCATAGTATCAATTTTAGCAAGTTCGTCTCTTGGGATCTTTATTTTTAATTCTCTCATTGTATTAGATACTATTTCGACTATATCGAGACTGTTAGCTCCCAAATCAACCATAGATTTTGTAATAACGATATCTTTTTCTTCTACCTCATCTTCCAGTTGTTCCATGATATATTTTTTTAAAACTGAAAAAACTTGATCTTTTGTCATTAAAACATCTCCTTGTATAAAATATATCTGTAGTTTATATAATTAATATTAAAAAAAATCAATAAGAAACTACAATAATTTACTAGTGTACATCTTTTCTATGATATTTTTTACCTCAGGTTGATTAAAAGATATTTTATGCATAAAATCTTCATGAACGCGGGCTTCTTGAAGCAGCTGCCTTTTCTTTAGATTCATAGAATACTTTAAAATTTCGGTTGTTCCGCGCGGTTTTTCCGATATTATTTGAGCCAATTCGATCGCTTTAGGCATAACTTCGTCTTTGGGTAAAACGTAGTTAACAAGCGATTTTTGACCAAAAAATCTGCCTTTATAAAGTTTTCCGGTAAATATCATCTCGTTTGCAATAAACTCGCCGACCAAACTCTGAAGAAAGCGCGTAAACCCCATACCGGGTGTAAATCCTAGATCTGTAAACCCTCCGCCGTACATCATTCTTTCAGACATAACGATCATATCGCAACACAGTCCTACTACCAGTCCGCCTCCTACCGCTCCCCCTTCCATAGCGGCGATAGTCGGAACCGGAATTTGCAGGATTAATTCTGATAAAACAAGGTCTTTTACGGATAAATTTCCTTTAAAAAGTTTCATTAACTCGCTTTTTGCGGCTCCGGCGCAGAAAATATCGGGTAGTCCTTTGAAAATCACGGCTTTAAAGTTTTTATTTTCAATGACTTCGTTTAGTTTGAGTATCATTTCTTCTATAAATTCTTCGGTAAAAGTATTTTTATTAATGGCGTCTTTCATATTAAAAATACCTATAGTATCCGAGTAGTTATCAATAGTTATCAAATTGTTATTCATAAAATCTCCAAAAAATGTTATGATATTTTTTACCAAAAAAATTGATAAAAGTAAATAGTTATTATTTAAGAAAATGCGCCCGTCGGTTTTTTGGGGAGATAATTTACCGATTAAAATATCTGTCTCATATGCGTCGATTTTTATCTTTAACATCGCGCGCATCGGGTACGCGCGAGCTGTAGTCCTGATTCTTCGACAAGCTTAGAATGACAAGGCAAAGGGGAAGTTGAGGGGTAAAATTGACACATATGACGCTAAGAATAAATTTGACACATATGGCGTTATTTTCTCGCCCCAAAAAACCGACGGGACGCTAAGAAAATTAACCGATATATATTTTAAAATTTTAGATATACTTAATAAATCTATAAAATTTTAAACATAAGACTATTTAAGTTATAATATATCCTTATCCGATAATTTAGAGAACTTTTATTTTATCGAGGATTATTGTGTTAAACAATTATTATAATATTGCTAAGAAGATTATAAAACTGCTCTCTCTATGCGCTTTTTTCCTGTTATTTACCGGAAATCTTCAGAAAGATTATAGACTTATATTTTTTAGATTTGGCCCCGAAGATCTTCTGCTAAAAGTATTTCCCGATAATAAAGACAAAACTGACGAAAACAACACCGATTATATAATGTCTAAAATCGAGAATGGGAACGCTCATATTTTTTTGGTTAAAAAATCACCAAACGAAAGAAATATTGTCGATTACAAATATAAAATTGTTTTATACAAACCTCAATTAATAAACGGCAATACAATTAATATCCCGATATATTCGTTTAGCGTTTATTTTGACGACGACGACGTCGTTGTCGTATACGAGCCCTCAAAAGCGTTGCCAAAAGAGATAAAAGAGAATAATCTGGAGAAAAAATTTGCCAGAAGCCCGGGTACTAATATTTATTTTTTGAAAGACTATAACGGCGAAGATTTTATGTTGAAAGAGAGGATGCGTAAGGTTAAATTTCTGGGGAAAATAAAAAACGCTAACGGAAGTTATACTAAAATAACCGACGATTATAAAATCAATATAAAACTTATTAAAAAAGACGACGTTAACGATTTAGGTTCTTCTGAAAATGCCGACAGTATTAACTCGTTTATTATTCCTATAAATTACGATATAATCGTCGGGCTTGCTCCGTACAAAATCGAAACTGAAAGTTTGAAAGAGAGGTATATACTGCATTCAATAGTCGTCGATAAAGAGGAAAAAACCGATACTTTTATTCATTTTGCCGAGGTATGGGATACGATGTACGAACAGGAATTAATATTTGTCGACGACGGGTATTTCATCGACTTTAAATTTGATAAAAATCTTTACAATTTGGAATATTCATTCGACGACGGCGACGTAAACAGATACGATAGTTCGCCGTTATCAATATCTATCAAGGAAAACGGCGGTAAAAACCTTAAAATTTGCTTGATTGCTAAAGATTTTGCCGTTAAATACCTAAAAAATCCAACTACGTTAATTAACTGCTATTTGTCTTCGGATATGAAAGCGATTGAAATAGGTAAAAGAATTAGTTATGAATATCCGAATGCGGAGATACTTGAAGACGGCTCTATTTATATCAAGCCGGATTTTAATAAAACGCCTTTTGCGATATTGTCTTCGCCTATAAGAACCAAAATAAAATACAAACTCCTCGATCCTATATATTCTGAAGCTAACGGCGAATATAAGGAGATAGGGGAGACTCCGATATTTTTTGACAATTTGGATTATGGTAAATATGCGTTTGTAGCGTATTGGTATGAAAAAGACGAAAGAACTTTACTGGTGAATTACGTTACCGAGGAGAGCGTAGTCGAGTTTTCAGACCCAAAATCTAAGAGATATATTTCCGATATAAAATATTTTCAAAAGAATGAAACTTCGATTCCGTATATCGAGTTTAATAGAGAAACGGTCGGTAAAAAGAAGAATCCGTTAATATCCGCCGACGCTTCTCCGGACGAATCGGAAATAAAAGAGGATATTGACGTTGATTTAGATTTAACGAAAAATTTAACGAAAAAAGAGGAAGAAAATATTTTTACGCCGGATATTGAAAATAAAAGCGACAAAATCGAAAAGACCGAAAACGATTTAACTGCCGATAAAATCGTTCCAAGTAGAGATAAAGTCGAAGCGACAACAGATAAAACAGTTGTAGAAAATTCGGAAAGTAAAAATATTCAAAAAAAAGCAGACTACGATAGCGGTTATATTCCTATTAAATTTCAATCTATAAAAAAAGACGGTAAAAATTCGTTTTATATTCAGATAGCTTCTTACAAATTGAGAAAAGAAAACGTCTATTATATCGAATGTTTTGGCGACTTTTTTATAGCCGAATATAAAAGTAAATACGGTAAAAATTTTGAAAACAATCCAAAAGTAGCGTATAAAGACGTAGAAGGAGAAAAATATTTAGCGCTGTTGTTGGGACCGTTTGATTATAACGTCGCCGAAAGCTATCTGCCTAACGTCTATCTTTTAGCGGAGGACGCGTTTATGGTAAGTCAAAGCGCTTTTGAGGAGTATAGATAATGCCGTTAAGGATAAAGGATTTTCTAAAAAAATGTATACTCAATAGAAGAAATTTTATTTTTATATGTTTGATCGTTATAATTTTTGCGTTTTCAAGTTGTAAAGAAAAAGTTTTGATAATTGTAGATAACTCCGTTGAAAAAAATGAAAAATGCGGCAGTTTTATAAACAAAATAAAGAGTTACGTTAAATCTAAACAAGATGCCTCGATAGAATATGAAACAATTGTAAAAGAAAAAGGATACGATGAATTTTTAAAGAATCCAAGAACGTATATCGACGGAGTTTCAAAAGGCAAAAAAAAAATTGGGACAATTATAGCGATAAAACCGTATAAAAACAGATATTCTCAAAAGATGGAGTATCTGGTTTCGTTAGGAACTACAAACTCTGATCCGAACAAAAACGATTCCTCAACGGACGCGGTTAAGGGGTTTGAGGACGTAGAAAAAAAACTAAATGCGATACTAAAAAATAAAAAAATAACGGAAGTTAAGTCGATTTTATCCTGGGGAAAAGAACTAGAAAGCTTAATCGAACTGGATATTGATTATAGTCTATATAAAAATTGGTCTCAGACAAATTTCAGGACGGCGTTAGTAAAGTTTGTCGAAGCTAACTCTAATAGAAAATTCGATTTGGTTGAGTCAAATACAAGAATTACAGACATAGATAAAATAACCGCCGATCCTAAAAGTTATTTTGACGATAAAATTGATCGCGGCGTTTACGATTACGCTCAATTGTATTATGTAAAACCGTTCTTAACCGAAGATACTAAGAAATTGGAATTTGAAGTAACTTTTTTAAGTTCGTTAGTCGGAGAAGGCGCGACAATTGTTTTGGAAAAACAGGTTATCTTTCCGGATCTGATTTTTGACGAAATAAAAACCGGAATTAACGATAAAAAAATAGTATTCGACGAATGTTTAACCGGTTATTCTTTGAAAAAAGAGAAAAAGATTTTATTGGAAAATTTTGAATTTAAGAGCTATACGGAAATAATAAATTCTAAAGGGGTATATGCGCTAATAAAATCTATCGGTCAGATATATACCGATGATTACTTAAACATAGACGACGTCTTGACAGATAACAAACTTGATTTTTCAAAGATAAAGTTGTCGTTAATATTCGATCATATTAATAAGAGCGACGGGGCGAAATTGTTTTATAACGAGAAAGGAGAAAGTTTATCGGTTAAAATCATCTTTTTTGAGTATATTAAAACCGGCGGGCAAAAAATAAGAATACTTTACGGTCCTATTAATGAAAAAGAATATGAAAACGTTGTCGTCAAATTAAGAACTTGCGGTATAACATGCGCAAACGAGATGATTTATCCTTACGATTTAAAATGACGTATCTCTTTAAAGTCAATTTTATTGAAAATATCTAATATTTCATTGAATTTGACATATTTTTTTAGCGCTTCTTTGTCAATCTTACTTAACAGTAATATTTTTTCAGGATCTTCGCTGAATACCGAACTTGGAGCGATGGAATTTATTCTTTTTGCGACCCCCTCTCTTGAATCAATAATTCTGACGTTGGGTCCGAAAAAATCTTCTATTTCCTCGAATAAAAATGAGTAATGCGTGCATCCTAATGCCAGCGCATCTATTCCAACCTCTTTAAAATACGACAACTCTTCTGCGACAATGTTTTTTATGGTATTGGTCGGATAAAAATTCTCGGCGGCTTCGACTAATTTACGCGACGATTTTAAAAACACTTCCTTATTTTTTGCAAATTTTGTTATTAGATTTTGAATATAATTCTGCTTGATTGTCGACTCGGTCGCTATGACGCCGATTTTATTATTTTTTGTTAGCGAAGCCGCCGTCTTTATAGCCGGAACTGTGCCTACAATTTGAGGAACTCCGTTGGCGGATCTTAGTATATCGATTGCGTTTACCGAGGCGGTATTGCATGCGATCGCGATTAATGAAATCTTAAATTCATCTTTCAAAGTAAAATAAATGCTCAAAAGAATTTCGGCTATATCGCCTTCAGATTTTACCCCGTAAGGAAAATTGTAATTATCGGCAAAATATATCACGTTGGCGTTTTGCTTTAACGATAAAAAATATTTTAATATTGACAAACCGCCTATACCGGAGTCGATAAATAAAATAAATTCTCTCTCTTTTGTCTCTTTTGTTATCATAAAGTTTGTCTTATTTTTTCTTTAAAGAAGCGATAAATAAATCTATTTTTTTTTCGTCGACCTTAAAATTATTTTTTTCAATTACGTCGCGATAAAAATCATATTTTGATTCGGCGGAATAACTGTCCGATATTTTTTGAACAATAAATTCTTTTACTTCATTTATAGGCTGAACGTATTCTTTACCGTTATCAAGCGTAAATGTGAACAAAGTTTTTTTATTATTGTTATAAAAACTTACTATTTCTAAGTCGGTAATAGATCTGTTTTTTACATTTCTGGCGATATATTCGTTTCTTAAAAGAAATTCTTCTTCCTTCTTTATCCTATCTTTGTATTCTGCGGAATTTAATAGAGAATCGGAGTTTAATTTCTTTTTTATTATTATACCCAGCGATAAATTTTTAACTAATCTTATAAGTTCTTCAAACGTCGGTTCCGGAAACGCCCCGTTTTGCCTGAGTTTATCGACGGACTCAAAAGCGTTTTTTCTCGTTATAATTTTGTCTTCGTATTGGGCTACAATCTCGTCGTCGTAAACCTTTTTCTTGAGCGTTTCGATATTCAATTTATATTTTGAGTCCGATAGTAGCTTTTCGTACCATTCGTTCTCATAATACTCTTCCTTAGCTTTATAAATATCGTCTCCGATTCGTTTGTCCGACAACAACTCTCCAAGCTCGACTTCCCGGATATTATCGACGTATAAAAGGTGAAGCCCGGCCGACGTCTCTACAATGCCGCTAACTTTACCTACCGTTATTTTTTCGAGCGCTCTATCAATCTCCTCTTCCATAACGCCCAGTTTGATCTCCCCGACAAATCCGCCCTTGACGGAAGTAACGTCGTCCGAATATTTGGCCGCGGCGTTTTTAAACTGATCCAAAGTTTTAATAGATTTTGATAAACTATTTAGAAGATTTTTTGAGGAAGCTATTTTTGATTCGTCCGGTATATCCGTTCTTTTAACAATCTGGTATAGAGAGTATATTTTTTTATACCTATGGTAATCCGCTTCTACGATAAATATCTTATCCAATACGTTCTTTTTCTTCAAAATTTCAAAACCAATATTGTTTCTTGAATCTTGAAGTTTTTCCTTAAATTCAGATTCTTGAGAGATACCGGAATTAATAGCCTCTTCAAGCAAAATATTTTCCAGAGCAAGTTTCCGGGCTACTTTCACAAAATCGTTATTTGACGATAACTCGGATTTTTCTTTGTTCGTATAACCGTCGATTTCGACTTTCATATCCTTGAAAGTAATAAATCCGCCGTCGTAGGTCGCGACAATTCGATTATCGTTTGAGCCGCAACCTACAAATAGACAGATTAAAACCAAATAGAGCAGAAAAGCCGGTTTGTTACGAAAGCTATGTTTTTTCAAAGTTAATTCCAGTTTTTTATAAAGATTGAATTACCGTTATCAAAGCGGCGTTCATAATATCTGTAACTTTTGCCCCTCTCGACAAATCGTTTACGGGTTTGTTAAGTCCCTGCATAATCGGTCCGAAAGCCTGAGCGCCGGCCAATCTTTCAGTTACTTTATAACAGATATTGCCGGCGTTAAGATCGGGGAAGATAAATACGTTGGCTCTTTCCTTCGTAAACGGAGAATCCGGAGCTTTTTTTAGCGCTACTTCGGGAATAAAAGCCGCGTCGAACTGAAGTTCTCCGTCGATAACCGCCGATAATCCCATATCCCGAGCTTTTTGTTTCGCTTTAGCGGTAGCGTTTTTCATCTTATCGACAAAGGGGTGCTTGGCGGAGTCTCTCGTCGAAAAGGAGAGCATCGCCACTCTCGGTTCATGCCAAAACTGTTTTGCCGTTATCGCCGTCGTTATCGCTATTTCAGCGAGAGTATCCTCGTCCGGATCTATATTGACGCCGCAATCGGAGTAAAACAGAACTTTATCGGGGAAAACTTCGAAAAACAGGCTTGAAACGCGGGAAATCCCTTTAGCGGTTTTGATAATCTCAAAAGAGGGTATAAAAGGTTTGGTTTCAGAATTAATTCCCGACACCATGCCGTCGGCTCTGTCCATTCTGACAGCCATAGCTCCGAAAAAATGCGTTTTTTTCATCTGCTCTTTGGCAAAGTCCATAGTAATATTTTTATGTTTTCTAAGTTCAAAATACTCGGCGCAATATTTATCGTAGTCCTTGTCTTTTAAAGGTTCTATGATCTCGACAAAACTCAAATCGGCGCCGCAAATTTTTGCCGCCGCTTCAATTTCGCTTTTATCGCCCATCACTATAGATTTAGCGAGAAGTCCCTCTTTTTTTAGTCTGTAAGCCGCTTCGAGGATCTTAGCGTCTTTTCCTTCCGGGAATATAATCGTTCGAAGATTTTTTTTACATTCCGAAGCCAATTTTTCTAAAAAGTTCATATGCCTGCTCCAATTATAATTTTTCTATTTCGCAAAAATTATAATAAATAAATTGAATTATTACAACAAAAAAAGGAAAGAAATTTGTCCCCCTCAGTTTTTACGTAGAGTAGACGTATCTGGGATAATTTTCGATCAGGAGCGTGTATAACAGCTGTTTTCGAGCGTTGATGTTTAACAGTTGTGTCATTTTATCCAAAAAGTCGTTTTTCAATTTATCCATCCTCAATTTCTTACCAATAAGCTCAAGAAATCCTTCCAACCCGTATTTCATAACGCCGTTATAGAAAAACAAGATAATATCGCGGACTGTCGAAGCCATACCAAATTCATTATACAAAGAATGCCATCTTTTAATTTGAAGATAATCCGCTTCGCTAATCCTGAGGTATTTGTTTAACCTTTTATCGTCGATATTATCTATAACAGCGTATTCGGAGCGATGATTCCCTATTATCCTTTTCATTTTTAGGATTTTTTTGTCAATAAGGCAAAACATTGTTTCAAATAGTTTACTGAACGTATTAACTTTGAACTCTTTTAGTAAAAAATCTATGACGTTCTTATTCATAGACTCTGATACTATAAAATGGAATAGATGTTTTTTGTTTTTCATAAAGTTTTCTCCTTTTTCTTTAATATATATAACAACTAAAAGTAGAAAACTCTTTACAAAAATTTGGATAAATTTTAAAAAATGATAAATATTTTGCTAATTAAAAATATTTATCCCATATGTGTCAATTTATTCTTAGCGCCATATGTGTCATTTCCCCGTCCCACAAAAAACCGACGGAGTACTTAATGCGGATAAATTTAAAAAAATGTTTAATTTTGAAAATTATTTTTATTGATATATAAAAATTCGTCAATTTTTCTTAAAATTCTTGACTAAAATAGACGATTGCGCCATTCTTAATAATATCAATCAGGGAGCGGATATGCCAAGCGACGTTTATTTTTGCTCGATGGAGAATAAAAGATACAAATCTCCGTTGGAAAAGATCAAAAAACTTTTAAATAAGTGCGAAATTAAAAAAAGGTTTCAAAAAAACGAGCTCATAGCCGTTAAAGGGCATTTTGGGGAATACGGCAATACGGCGTTTATTAGACCGATTTTTTTAAGACCGGTTATCGAAATATTGAAGGAGATGGGGACAAAGCCGTTTTTGACAGATACAAACACTTTGTACGCCGGTATGCGCGCAAACAGCGTCGATCATCTTCATTGTTCGACGGTTAACGGATTTAACTATTCGACCCTACAAATTCCGACGATTATAGCCGACGGGCTTCGAGGAGAGAACAGCGTCGATTTTGAGGTAAATCTTCCGTTATGCAAAAAGGTAAAACTTGCTTCGGATATTATTCACTCGGACGGAATGGTTTGCGTATCTCACTTTAAAGCGCACGAGATATCCCGAATAGGCGGCGCGATAAAGAATCTCAGCATGGGGTGCGCAAGCAGGCAGGGCAAACTTGATATGCACTCCAACGCGCGTCCATTTGTTAAAGAGAAAAACTGTACTTCCTGTAAAAAATGCGTTTCGTCGTGCCAAGTAGCCGCTATCGAGGCGCGCGAGAAGGCGTTTATTCGTAGCGATATATGCGTCGGATGCGCCCGATGCGTATCAATTTGTCCCGTCGGGGCTATACGGATCGATTGGAACGCTTCGAGCGACAGCGTCCAAAAGAAAATGGCGGAGTACGCTTATGGAACGGTAACGGCGCTTAAACATAGAGTAGTTTTTGTAAATATCTTGACCGCAATAAGCGACGGATGCGATTGTTACCCCGGCAATAGCGCGCCCGTTACGGGGGATATCGGTTTTTTGGCGTCGCTCGATCCGGTCGCGATAGACCGCGCTAGTTACGATCTGGTTATCAAAAATTGCGGAGGGGAAGACCCGTTTGGGAAAGTCTATCCGCATATTGATTCGCAAATTCAATTTGATCACGCAAAAGCTATCGGTTTGGGTAGCGTTGAATATAATTTTATAACTCTGGAGTAAATTATGAAAAAAATAGTATTATTTTACGTATTATTGACTGTTTTTGTCTCATTAAACATTTTTGCGGAAGACGAAAAAATACTTCCCGAACTCAACGACAATTTAACGGACTATTCTTTCGCGTCCGATCTTGAAATCGAAGTTATAAACGAGCTTAATATCGCAAGAACTCATCCCAAATTTTACGCAGACTTATTGACCGAGTATAGAAAATATTATTCCGGTAAATATCTGGATATCCCCGGTCGGGTTACTATTGCGACAAACGAGGGGACTAGAGCGGTAGACGAAGCGATCCAATTCTTAAAAAAACAGCCGGAATTAAATCCTTTCAGATTTTCTAAAGGAATGTCTCTCGGCGCTAAAGACCACGTTACAGATCAAGGACCGACCGGAGCTACGGGGCATAACGGCTCCGACGGAAGCAGTCCCTTTGATAGAGTGAACAGATACGGAAAATGGCAGTTCTACGCCGGAGAAAATATCGACTACGGCAATAAAGTTGCTCGGGAAATAGTATTTTCCTTGATAATCGACGACGGAGTAAGGAGTCGAGGACATCGAAAAAATATTTTCAATCCCCGTTTTACTACGGTCGGCGTCGCTTGCGGCAAACACGCCGTTTACAACTATATGTGCGTTATGACCTTTGCTCAAGCATATCTCGAAAACGAGGCGAAAGAAGAGTAGAAGATAGGGGAGTAAAGATATTTGTTCCATATGTGTCATTTTATTTGTTCCATATGTGTCATTTTATTTGTTCCATATGTGTCATTTTATTTGCTCCATATGTGTCATTTTATTTGCTCCATATGTGTCATTTTCTCCCACACCGCGCCAAAAAAAGCGACGGGGAACTATTACTCTTTATAATTCACTTCTATATTAAAATCGAATAGAATATCTTTTGAACCGGTTGTTTTAATAACAAAATTGGGAGATATTTTAAAAGATAAGATTGAAACGTTCCAATCGATTTTATTAAAACTTATCGATATTAATTTGTTTTTCGCGTATATATAAATGTCTTTTAAAGATTTAATGCAAATAGCTTTATCGGCGCAGAAGCTTTCAAAAATGTTGCCTTTTAGTTTTAATTTTCCGGTTAAAATCGTATCTTCCGGAATAAATAATATTTTCTTTTTTAAATCAACCGTAATCGCTTTTTTTGATTTATCGTTAAATACCATTCCTTTTTCTAAGAAAACTATCTCCCTGGCGTCTTTAATTTTTTTAAATTTTGCCGTTTTAAGTTTATCTTCTTTTAATTTAAAAGATATTGTATAGATAATGTTTAATAATTTATTGATTTCGTCATGTTTTACGTCAAAATAATAATCTCCAAAAAAATATTCTTCATTGGTATTTTCATTTTGATTGGCGTCGTTCATTTTAAAAATCAACCAATTTTTACTATCTAACGATAAATATATATCATTTTTTATAAAGGTAATATAAAACTGCCTTTTTATAATAAAAGAGTTGTTATCGAGAGAATAAAAAAGATCGGAAACTTTTTCTTTTTTGCTATAAATTCTAATTTCGGAGTTTTTATAAAACGACAAAATATTTTCATCGGCGCCTATTTCGTTTAAAATATTTTTTTGTTCTTTCGCGTTTCCGACCGCCGCGTTAAGTCTTGATAATAACGTTGATATTCTACTGAAAAGAGAAGTTTCAACAGCTCGTTCCGGCGGAGCGCCGCAAGATAATAAAGAAACGAATAATAATAAAAAAAACGGTTTTATAATTCTTTGCATAGTTATATTATTATAGTCTGAAAAAATTCATTTACAAGTAAGTATATGAATATTTTACAATATTTTTAATGTTTTTACGGCTCTAACGTTTATTTGCCTTTTTTGATATACTTTGTACCGAAAGGAAGAATAGCCTTATCAAGAGTTTTAGCGTCGTATAGCTGTTTTAAATCGACGGTAGAATTTACAAACGCCGCCGAAGACAAATCCGCCCCATAAAACGTAGCGCCCGTTAAATTTGAATTTGAAAAATCCGCTTTTTTTAAATTTGCGCCGTTAAAATTTACATTGCTTAAATCAAGACCGGATAGATCAAGATTTTCCAGATTTGAATAGCTAAAATCGGCATTGTATAAAATAGCGTTTTTCATTGTTGAATTTCGTAAATCCGTATGGCTTAAATTTGAATAGCTAAGATCGGCTTCGGTAAAATTTGCTTTTTTTAGCGTCGAGTATTCAAAATTGGATTTTGAAAAATTTGACTTCGTAAAATTTGAAGAAGAGAGATTTTTGTAAGAAAAATCTTTTCGGGAATTATCTTGCAGAGAAAAATCAAATTTAGTTTGAGCGCAAAAAGACGTGAAAAACGATAAAAACAAAAGACCGCTCAGATATAACCTACTCATAAATATCCGTATCTAATATCCAATATAGATGAAATCATTTTTTTAGCGCTAAAATACGCAATTATTTAATATTTCGAGCCGTATAACTATTCAGTTCGTTTTTCTCATATATAGGCAACTCTGAGGTTTCCGTATATACGTATTTGGAACCGATCGGAAAACTTGTTCCATTCTCTCCCAGTTTGCCGATAAGACAACCGTATGGAAGACTCGAAAATTCTCTCTTTTTATTTGCGTCCAACTCTTCCGAATCAAGCCCCTCCGGACTAAAATAAATATAGTAATCGTTTAAGGGAGCTTTATGCCCTATAGAGCCGACAAACGCTTTAGCTAAAAATTTGTTACTCAAAAAGTTCGTTATTTCTTTATTCTGCGCGGTAACGCTGTTTTCAATGAAAGTAAATTCGTCTTTGCCTTTTTTGTCGTATCCCCACATAAGCAAACTCAAATATATAACGCCCGCGCTCCATGTTTTATTGCCGGATTTGTATATTTTAAAAATAGAATTGTTCTCGATATTCTTTAAAAGTATAGGAGATATAAAAACCTCCTTGCCTAAAACGTCCGATATGTCGTACTTTAAGCCGTCGTAACCCGTAGGCATCCCGTTTCTCCCTAAAGAGCACAGATTAATCGATTCCTCGTCTTTTACAAGGTGAGTGCCGGCGTTAATTCCAAAAGATAATAGAGGATTAATGTCGATACTTGTATCGAACCAACCTGAATTAACGTCGCGCGCTTTTATCGGCGTAATTTTGGCGTTTTTTGCAATCTTATTATCGTTAACTACCTGAATAAAAAATTCTCCTTTAAAGTTGTCGGCCGACAAGTCTTTTGCGTTAGGAATATTAAATTTAAGGAATAGATGAGGTATCTCCGGTTCGCCGATTTTTAATAAAATAGACTTTTCCGTAGTCTCTTCCAGATTTGTCGCAACCAAGCTTATCTTATAGTATCCCGGTTTATATACAGACAAAAGGACGTTTAACGGGTTTTTACCCACTTCAAGGAAGTAATTTTTAGACTCAATTTTTTTTATAGTCGTAGCCGGTCGGTCTTTTACGGCAATATTTTCTATAGAGGTCAAATCGCGAATATCAAGCTCTATCGATTCGACAAACCATTCGTAAAAAATATCCTGCTCTACATTTTTTTCGTTAAGCTGAGCGAATAACTCGACGTCGACCTGATATTTGCCTGCTTTAGGAACTCTATCGATAACTTCATTAATGCTAATATCCTTTATCTCTAGAGGCGCTTCTTTATCGTCCTCGTTAGTAGAACATCCCAGAAGAAAAATGATAAAAATAAAAAAACAACCAATCTTTTTAATTAAATCCATAAGATTTCCTATCGTATATTCTAGCGCATATTGTAAAAAAAGTCAAATATAGCGTCTAAATTTGTTGAAAAAAAAATGAAAAAAACGCAATATTTTTAAAAATTATATAATCATAACATTTTAAAGACAGACGCTCGCGCATATTTTAGATCCGCGCGTTTGTTAATGTAAATTGACACATTTGTTGTCATAAATTGACGCATTTGTTGCGCAATAACCTAGACAATTGCCGCGCTAAAATTTGTTTAACGGCGCAAGTTTACAACAAACTTGACTTATATATAAATTTTTAATATCCTTTAAACAAGGAAAGAAAAATATTAAAACGTTTTTTATAACCGAGGTGTTTTATGAAAAGGATATTAGATCAAATCGAGAACGGAAGGGATTTTATCATCGAACTTCAAAAAGGGCTCACGCGGATACCGGCGATTGCTCCGGAAAACGGCGGAGAAGGGGAGTACGACAAATTTATATGGCTAAAAAACTATATAAAAGATTGGGGATTTGATAAGACTGAAGAAATACTCGTTCCCGATTTGAGAATCGCTTCGGGGGTCAGACCGACGCTTATAACGACCATAAACGGAATTTGTTCCGAAAAAACTTTGTGGTTAATAACTCATCTCGACGTTGTGCCGGTTGGAGAAATCGCTCTTTGGGATACCGAACCGTTTGAGGCGGTAGTCGACGGGGATAAAATTTTCGGCAGAGGGACTGAAGATAATCAGCAAAGTTTAGTCAGCGCTCTTTTAGCGGCAAAAACTTTATTGGATAATCGTATAAAGCCGCATTACGACGTCAAGCTGGTTTTCGTTGCGGACGAAGAGGTCGGCAGCGGTTACGGTATAGATTGGATTTTAAAAAACAGAGTCGATCTGTTTAAAAAAGACGATTTGATTATTACGCCGGACGTCGGCGATCCGGACGGACGATATATCGAGATAGCGGAGAAATCTATCTTATGGGTAGAATTTAAAATAGTCGGCGAGCAATCTCACGGTTCCAGGCCGGATAAAGCTATAAACGCCGCGAGGGCTTCGTCTCATCTGGCGATAAGAATAGACAATTTGAGATTCAAATATAACGGAATAGACGATCTTTACGACGTTCCGTATTCGACCTTTGAACCTACGAGAAGAGCGAGCGCGGTAACAAATATTAATACTATTCCCGGCGAAGAGACGCTCGCTTTTGATTGTAGAATATTGCCGCAATATAATATTTTGGAAATATTGGAAGAGATGAAAAAAATTGCGTCGTCCGTTGAAACTGAATTCGGCGTAAAAATAACTATAACGACGCCGCAATTTTTACAAGCCCCGCCTCCGACGCCGGAAAACGCCGAAGTCGTCGTAAAACTGAAAAACTCAATAAAAAAAATTACCGGAACCGAGCCCGAACTAACCGGCATCGGAGGCGGGACGGTCGCCGCCTACTTTAGAATGAAAAACTTCCCGGCGGCGCTGTGGTCTACCGTCGATAATACTATGCACTCTCCTAACGAATACTCCTCTATCAAAAATACTATCAAAGACGCAAAAGTATTCGCCGATCTGATGACGTCGGAGTAGAGATTTAAAAGGAATTGTCGAAGGATGAATAATTATATTATTATAAATTTCGCGGACGGCGCAACGACTTTTGAGGACAAGGACGTCCGAAATGTCGATTTTTCATCGAGGAGCGCTTGCGACGCATATCATATGCGTCGAAATTCTCTCGGGAAGCGGCGCGGCGCATATAGCTCCTCCATATGTGTCAATTTTTTTTAACGCATATGCGTCGAATTTCTATGCGACAATTGTCGCGCGTTCTTTAATCGACGCGACGCGCATGCGTTAAATTTAATCCTCAATAAATAACCCTTGATTTTTAGTCAAATTTATTTTAAAATTATCGCAGAGATTTAAAATCTAATTTATATTTTATTAGACGTTTCAAGGTTTTTTATGAGCGCTCAAAATTCCGGCAATTTGCCAAAAATGATCAAGGACTACCCCATTATTCAACGCATAGGCAAAGGCGGTATGGGGGCGGTTTATCTCGCAAAGCACCCCACGCTGAAAAGGGACGTTATTCTCAAGAGTTTGCTGATAAGAAACAAAGAGAGTCAGGAGCGATTTTTACATGAAGCCGGCGTAATGATGGATTTCAGACACGAAAATATAGCTCAAGTTTTCGATCATTTTAAAGAGGGCAAATCTACTTATATCGCTATGGAATACGTAAAAGGGCGCGATCTCAATTTTATAATAAAAGAGAGAGAAAAAATATACGGCAAAGGTAATATTCCCGTTCCGTTAGCGCTGTTTATTTTGTATCAAACGGCTCTGGGGCTTCATCACGCTCACAAAAAGAAGGTTATTCATAGAGATATCAAGCCTCATAATATACTTCTTTCAACATACGGAGAGGTAAAGTTAGTAGATTTTGGGATCGCCGCTAAAACCGACAGGGAAAGTAATTTGACTAAGCCGGGAACGGTAATCGGCACGCCGGCGTATATGTCGCCCGAACAATTCGGAGCTTCTAAAGATATAACAATCCAAACCGATATCTACTCTCTTGGAGTAGTTTTTTACGAGATGATTACCGGAGTTAGACCGTTTAAAAACGAATACTCCTCCGAAGTTATAGCCTCCATAATAAACGGTAAATATACGCCGGTTAAAAAAATTGTGAAAAACGTCCCTCCGACGGTTATAAAAATATTAAAAAAAACTTTTAATCCCAATAAAAATAAAAGATACAAAACGCTTTTACCTCTTATCAAGACGCTTAACGCTTTTTTTATTTCCTACAACGTCTTTGAGATAAAAGACGCTATCAAAAAACTTGTCGGTTTTGACAAAAATCTCCTTGATTCGCAGTTTATAAGGCGCTATGAAGCCAAAAAAAAGGCGTCGTATAGAGCGGCGTTTTTTTGCGCGGCGGGTATTTTATTAGCGGTATTGATTGGTTCTTTTCTATATACAAATAGATTTTACGAATGGTTCGCCCGCGCCTCGTACGGTAAAGTCAACCTTGTATTCGATAAAAAAAATATGGATCCGGACAACATCTACATTACAATAGACAGCCGTAAATTCAAAGCTAATTTCAAATCGGAAAGATACTCAAAAATCTTTTATCTTAAAAAAGGGGAGCATAAATTTACGGTTTCATCGGGATCGTATATAAATAGCAAATATATGTATATATATCCCCTAAACGCCCATACAAGCGAAAAAAACGCCAATAATGAACAATTATGCGATATTCCGATTGCTAATCTCTGGCATCAAGATGTAACGGTATATTTTAGATTTTGGGATTCGATCAATCCAAAACAATTTCTATTTCTTTTCGATAATTACACTCAAATGAAAATCGACGAGGTTAAGAGAGAAGAAGACAATCTTAAAATACGGATTAAAGGGCAGTATATCCGGCTAAAAGATTTTATTTATCAGGAAAGAAAAACATACAAAAGAGCGCCTTTTTACTCCGGTTATACGTATAATTTTAAAGTAGACGACTTTAAAAGAGGAAATATCAAATATCTCAATAAGGAGTTTGCTTTGGATTTTGAGTTGGAGGAGAGAAGCGTAGTAACTCACATAACTCTTACTCAAACGCCGGCGGTTATAGAAGTTTATTCGCCAAAGCAGAATTTACAAATTTTCTTAAATAACAGCTCAAAAGGGCTCGTTTTAGAAAAAGATAACTACGTTTTCAAAAAATATTCTAACGTTGCCTCAAATAAAATAGATAAAAACTCGTATTCGATAAAAATCCCCGTCCCTCCCGGTAATTATACTTTCAAAGTAACCGCAAAAGGTCCCGAAAAAAAACTTGTTCTTGCAAGCGGCGACGACGTTAAAATAAAAGTCATTAAAGAAAATGCAAAGTATAAATATTAAAAACTATTACAACAAACTTGAATTCGATAAAATACTCGATCAAGTCGCGTCTTACGCTATGTCCGAGTCCGGTAAAGCGGCTCTCCTTGAACTTACTTACTGTAAAGAATTTGAAAAGGTTAAAGAAGCTCTCGATATTTTAAAAGAGTTGCTCGCTCATTATAGAAACGACGATCGTAAGATCAAATCCGAAATAATATATAATTTCAAAAAAGATATAGAATTGTCGCAAAAAGGAAGCGTATTAGAGTCAAAAAAGTTATATGATGTCGCAAACTCGATAAAATACTACTTTTATCTCTTTAAACTTATTCATAATAACGATAAAATGACGACCCTAAAAAAAATGTTTACAGTAGACCGGCTTTCCGACGACGTCTATACTAAAATCCTTAAATACATAGACGCCGAAGGATACGTGGAAAGTTCGGCTTCAAGCGAACTCCGCGAGATAAGAGATAATATTGCGAAAATTGAAGAAAAAATAGTATCAAGTCTAAATAATTACCTGAATCAACTAAAAAAATCAAATTACTCGACTTTTGACTCTATTACCTACAGAGACGGACTTCCGTGCGTCGCAGTTAAATCTAATTACAAAAATTCTGTCGAAGGGATAGTCTTAGACTCCTCTCAAACGGGGCAGACGGTCTATATTATTCCAAAAATCGTCCTCGAACTGAACGGCGAACTAAAAAATTATCGGGAAAAAGAGGCGGAGGAGTTGTATAAGATCAGAAAAGAGTATACCGAACGGCTTCTTTCCGATTATTACTCTCTTTTGACCATAGACGACGAACTTATACAATTTGATATTGCGAATTCCAAATCGAGGTGGTCTATCGCGCATAACGCCAATTCCCCGGACATAACCGACGTTAAGGGGCTTCGTATTTTAAACGGACGGCATCCGTTCTTAGGCGATAAAGCCGTTCCGTTAAATCTTGATATTGGAGAAGATTATAATATTCTTGTTATCACAGGTCCTAATACCGGCGGTAAAACCGTCGTTCTCAAAACCGTCGGGCTGTTTTGCTTAATGGCGCAGAGCGGTATTGGAATTCCGGCGGACGCCGATTCAAAATTTTTTGTATTTCAGGAGATATTTGCCGACATCGGCGACTCTCAATCAATTCAGGACTCTTTATCGACGTATTCAGGTCATATCAAAAACATAATTAATATCTTGAATAATTCCGGAAAAGACTCTCTGATATTGATAGACGAGATGGGAACGGGCACCGACCCCAACGAAGGCGAAGCCCTCGCGGTAAGTATAATCAAATATATTAAAGCAAATAAATCTCTCGCTTTGATAACGTCGCATTTTAACGGACTTAAATATTTTGCAAATCAGGAAGATTTGATTAAAAACGCCGCTATGGAATTTGACGACGCTCTGTTAAAACCTACTTACAAATTAAAAATAGGCTCTTCGGGGAGCAGTAAGGCGTTTGAAATAGCGGCGCAATTGGGTATGCCGGCGTCGATATTAAACGAAGCAAAATTAATAATAAACAAGGGGTATCTGCAGATTGAAAAATTGATCGACAGTTTAAACTCTGAAAAAAAAGCGTTGGAAGATAAATCCTACGAAATCGAGAAAACAAAAGAAGCAGTTGAAACAATGAGAGAAGAGCTCGATAAAAAGATAAAAGATATTGATTTAAAAGATAAGGAGTTAAAAAAGATAATATCCGACAAAAAATACGATTTTCTCAAAGAAGCCAGAAAAGAGTTTGAGAATATTATAAAAGAGATCAAAACATCCGACGCTTCTAAGGAGGCGATAAAATCCGGCAAAGATTTTTTCGATAAACTTGAAAAAGACGGCTCCGTCTCCGATCTTAACGACGCCCCGGCAAACCCCCAAACGTTCAAGGCGGGTTCTTCTGTAAAAATCATATCAAAGGACGTAAAAGGTAAAATAATCAGAATAGAAAACAAACAGGACAAGTATCTCGTTCAAACCGGGACTCTAAAAATGATTGTCGAAGCGGACGATTTAAAATTATCCGGCGACGAAAAAAAAGAGTATCAAAACAAAAACATAAATCATAACGTAAGCGCGTCTTCAAAAAGTATGACGTTGGATTTGAGAGGGTATAAATGCGTAGAGGCGGAACCGAAGCTGGATAAATTTCTGGAAGACTCGCTCCTAAACAATTTTGCCGACGTAAGAATAATCCACGGTATGGGCGCGGGAGCTCTTAGGAACTTTGTACACAACTACCTGAAAAACAATCCGCTGGCAAAGAGTTTCGCATACGAAGAAAACGATAGACAGGGTAAAAATTACGGCGTAACGGTAGTAAAAATGAGATAAATTTATGTCGGCGGACAATTCGCGCCGAGCTTAACCCAAGCCAATTTGGCCGGCGTAAAATATCACGTTTCAAAATTGAATTTGAACTCTTTGTTTCGATTTATCATAAAGAAACTTTTAATTGAGTTGGCAAATAAAAGCGAATTTGTAAGCGAGCCTATGCCGCCCGGAACCGCCGTAATATAAGCCGCTTTTTCCAGAGCTTTTTCGACGTTAACGTCGCCGCATAATTTGCATTGACCGTCGACGCAATGAATCCCCACGTCTATCAATAGAGCCTCTTTTTTTATCCATT
The DNA here is from genome assembly GCA_002070605.1 of Spirochaetes bacterium ADurb.Bin133. GTDB lineage: Bacteria > Spirochaetota > GWE2-31-10 > GWE2-31-10 > MWDO01 > MWDO01. The sequence goes on along the minus strand of MWDO01000014.1, from coordinate 15,140 downwards.
TATCGTCGATAAGTTGAGGAACTCCGCAAGCGGCGACGACTATATCCGATTGACTCGATACTTTTTCGGCGGCGACCGTTTTTGTGTGGACGACGTTAATCGTCATATTTCTTTTTAACGCCAGATGAAAGGTCGGTTTACCAACCGTATTTGATCTGCCTATTATCGTGGCGGTTTTACCGGCAAGATTAAAATTATATTTTTTTTCAAAATTAGCGAGGAATATATCTACCGCCCATGCGGTCGCAGGAATGATGAACGGATTGCCTGAAAACAGCCTTCCTTGATTTAAATAGCTCAAACCGTCTATGTCTTTTCTATAATCGATAGCGTTCAATAACTTGTCCGCAGAGATCTGTTTGGGTAAGGGCATCTGAATAATAATACCGATACAATTGTTATCCTTATTCAATCTATCAATCAAATTTACCAAAGTATCTTCGGAAACGTCCGCGTCAAAATTTTCTATATTTAGAGCAACGCCAAGTTTCTTTGAACGTTTATCAATACCCGAAAGATAGCTCAAACTCGAAGGATCGTCTCCTACCATAATAGAAGTAATATACGCTTTTATATTATTCTCTAAAATAATATCCGTTAATTCTGAAGATATTTGGTTGGAAAGCTCGGTAAGTTTTATTATTTTATCGGACAAAAATAACGCTCCATTCAGTTTTCAAGAAACTTTTAAAAAAACCTCGGCTTTCTTAATTCCCTCTTCGACGTTATCTTCCGCGCTATCGACGTCGTCCCAAGTCAAACCCGTGATTTTAAAAATCTCTTCTTCGAGGTTTTCAGGATTTTTATTGCCGCTAAAGCCAATTTCAAGTTTGTTGGTTACAATATCGGCTAAAGCTATCGTGGCGGTAAATTTTTTGTATTCCGGCTCGACCGAGTCTAACCGGTGATGATATCCGATAGCGCATGATAGGTTTTTATTCAACTGCCACAAATCGGCAATCCTGATACCCAAGTCGCAATGATCAAACCCAAAATATTTTTTTTCGACCTTGTAAAGCGGCAGTTTATTTTGTCTGGAATAGGTCATTACCTTCAAATAATTCTCCGACACTACCGAATTCAACGGAATTTTACCAATATCGTGAAGCAACCCCGCGACAAAGTACTCTTCGACAAATTTGGGATCTACATTCTCTTTTAAAGCAAAACTTTTAGCCATGATTCCGACGCAAATGGAGTGCCTCCAAAAGGCGTCCGTATCTAAAGAACTAAAATTTTTTTTATCGTTTACCGTAGAGAGAACCGCCGTAGAGAGGAGCAGATTCTTAACGGTATTTATCCCCAACATAACGATCGCCCTAACAATAGAGGTTACCTGATTAGTTAAAGAATAATAAGCCGAATTAATGAGTTTCAGCACTCTTCCGGTTAATACGGGATCGAGACTTATAATATTATTAAGTTCTTTAGCGTCTACGTTAGCGTTTTTGGTTACTTCGAGTATTTTGCTTACCGAAACCGGCAAAGGCGGCATATTTTTAATAAACCGGGATATAGCGATCTGTTCTTCTTTATCAATCATACCATTTTATTAACAAAAATTATCAAAAATATCAATATAATTATTTATCTTTTTACTTTTAACAACGCTTGTTCTAACTCCTCAATTTTCCTTTTTAAACTAATGTTTTCGTATTCCAGATTTTTTACTATAGATAAGAGTTCGTTTATTGAGATAAGGTTTTCATCAGCCAGCTCATTATATCCGTCTATTTTTGTCGCAAGATCGTCGGTAGCTTCTTCCATAAGTATTTCCAAAGACTCGTCGTAACTATCAATATCAAGTAAAAAATACGGCATTTTTTTTGCGTTAACTATCTTATAAGCCATACGGACTACCGTCTGATACGTTTGACTATCCGGAGCTATCTGATATAACGGTTTTCTCTCCTCAATAGAGCGTTCGACAATTTTATCTCTATATAGAAAACCGATATACTCCATCTCTATATTTAGGTAATTTTTTGAAATTTTTCTCAATTTTTCCCCCATAGCGAGGTCTTGCGGCTTATTTGCCATATTTATAATTATTTTTGGATTAAAAGTATCAATTATCGTAGCGGTTTCTGCGTGAATTTCGGGATCGATTTCAAATAACATATCCAACAATTCGTTAATCTTCCATGCCGACTCGCCCCCTTTTTTCATTAGACCCGTAAAAACTTCTTTTGCTTCGGGGTACTTTTTTAACCCCACAAATAATAGTCTGAAAATTGAGTTTTTCAATAAGGCGTAAGCGTTTAATATAGACGTTATTTCCGGAGTGGCGACGATAACTCCAAAAGAGCTCATCATAAAGAAATCTATCGTGTTGTAAGTCGAACCGGCTCCAAGGTCTAATACTACATAATCCGCGTCAAGATTCATTATCTGATTTATCAACTTCCGCTTTTGAGCCGCGGAGATATTCGCAATGCCTACCATTTCGGCGTCGCCGGGAATAAATTTTAGATTGTCGTTTGTCGTCGTTAGTAAATAATCAGGTAATTTCATATTTCTTTGGTTTAAGAAATTACCCACGCCGTCCGGAGCGGTATCGTATCCCATACAGGTATGAATATTTGCTCCGCCAAAATCCAAATCGAGCAATACCGTTTTTTTACCGAGTTCCGCCAATGCGTAAGAAATATTTACCGATACAAAAGTCTTCCCTACTCCGCCCTTGCCGCTTGCTATAGGAATCACAATTGGTCTCTCTTTTTGCATAATACAATCCTAATAAATCTATAAATAATTAATAAGAATTATAATGAATTTTTATTTTTTTGTATATAAAATATTACTTTAATTTGAAATCTTCAAATTTCTATCCAAACATTTTTTATAATTTCTGCAAGTTAAACAATATTCGGAGTTTTGTTCAAAATCTTCTTCAGGACACATAATTAAATTTTTAGGGTACGCGCTATTTAAATTATCACAATTGTTTCCGATTAGATTTTTTTCCAAATCGTCGCTTTGTTTCGTTTCGTCTAAATTCATTGATTTTATCGATTTGATGTTTTTTTGGTATTCTATATCGCTTTTATGCGTTTTTACCGAGTTGAATATTTTTCTAAAAGTTTCTTCGCCAAATATCTTTTTGAAATAAATAAGTATCGAGACGTAACTTAGTATATTTGATAGAAATAGAGCTAAATTGGGGTGTATTTTTATTATTCCGCTCTGAAAATTATCTAAAATAGGAAATAATGAGTTTACGATTATTTGAACTCCTGCAATCGCCAAAGATATTATCGCCAATACTTTTATTCTTATAGGTATCGCAAAGAAGAGATAGATCGTTTGATCGGGATAATTAAAACCGAACGCTACCATTAAAACGGTATATAAAGCCATATTATCGGCCAAAGGGAAATTTCCGCCAAACAAGAAAACCGCCAGACTTTTCCCTACAATCGTTATTATAAGAAACAGAGTATAATGAAAAGATCCCCATAAATTTTCGAGATTTGTAGAAAACATAAAAAAAATCAAGACCGTAAAGAAAAAGAAGAATATATTTTCAGGAAAATAAAAAACGTAAGTGATAAACCGCCAAGGAAAAATGTGAAAAAAATCGGGACTATGTATAACAAATAATTTCATAAACGCCGTAGCGGACATTTTGTTAAAAATATACATCGTAACCATTACGATTATAAATATTAAAGAGAGGTTATAATTTTTATGGTCGGATAGGGGTTTTCTTTTGATACCGGTAAAAAATTGTTTGCCGTCAAATTTGGGGAGCTCGCGCTCCTGAGCGGGGGTCCCGCTATCGGACGATTGATAAAGCGGTTTAATTAGGAGCGAATGGATTAGAGCGACGATAAACATCATAAAGCCGTATATCCACCATAAAAAGAAGTTTCTCCCCTTTTTTTTGGCAATAAGAGCCGGGATTATTCCGATTATTGAAGATATTATCAAAATAAGAGTCATATTTTGCTTAATTAAGTTGTCTAAAGCCGTCTGGTCTAACATTCAACCTTTCCTCATTTTGAGTTTGATAATAAGATAAGAGTCAAAAGATTTTATCCTCTATAAAATACTATATTTTTTAGAATAAAGCAAGTATCGCTTCCATATTTATTTCAAAAAAGGCGATGCGTGTATCGCTTCCACTATTTATTTCAAAAATAAGCGATGAAGTATCGCCTCCGCTGTTTTTCCAAAAATAAGCGATGAAGTATCGCCTCCGCTGTTTTTCCAAAAATAAGCGATGCGCGTATCCCGTCGGTTTTTTGGTAAGAGCAACTGTCCCATATGTGTCAATTTTTTTTTGACACATATGCGTCTAAAGCGCGGCGCAACGACTTTTGAGGACAAGGACGTCCGAAATTAAGAATTTATTCCTCAAAAACTTCGTTTATATCGACAATAAGTTCGGGAAAAATTGTCGGGCTGAGTTTATCGTCGAGCCCGTATATTACCGAAGAGCCGTATTTGCCGTCTTCTCCAAGTTTATAGACGTGAAGAAGCCGTTCGTAAGAGTAGATTACCCAATATTCTTTTACTTTATGTTTTTCATAGAGATAGAACTTTTCGTTAAGGTCTTTTCGGGAAGTATGGGGAGATAAAATCTCAACAATTAGATCGGGCGCGCCTTTGCATCCCGCGTCGTCAAGTTTGTCATTATCGCAGATTATAGATATATCGGGCTGAACGACGGTCTCTATATCGTCGTCGTTCTGATCCTGATATTCCGGAAAGCGAACGTCGAAAGGGGCTGCAAATACCTTACAAGACTTCCCTTTTAAATAACTGGAAAAGATTCTTGATAAATTCATACTAATTATTTGATGAGATTTTCTTGGCGCGGGGCTCATATTGTAAACCTCTCCGTCTATAAGTTCATACCTCTCCCCGTCGTTCCAGTTTTTATAGTCGTAATACGTATATTTTTCAATCTCTTTCTTTAGCGCATACCCCATAATCTTACCCCATATATCTTTGTAATATAATAAAAATTTAATAATTAGTCAATAGTCTCTAATTACTCTTTACGTAACCCCGTCGGTTTTTTGGGGAATGACAACTTTTGAGACGAATGACGTATATGCGTTGGATTAAGACGAATAATTTACTAACTAAAAAAAACTGTTCAATATGCGTCGATTTTTATTTTTGACACATATGCGTCAATTTCCAAAAAACCGACGGGCGCAAATTTAAAATATTTTACTATTTTGCGGATATAAAAAACAAATTAAATAATTAATAAAAATAAAAAAAAATAAAAAAAACTCTTTGAAATTTTAAAAAAATATTTTATTCTTTAACTTGCGTTTTAATATTTCGCATCAAAAATAAGAGGTGATAGTTTATGGACTCAAAAATCAGCGAATTAACTAATAAGATATATAGCGAAGGGATCGAGAAATCTAAAAAGGAAGGCGCCGAGATTGTAGAAAAGGCTCGGATCGAAAGCGACGGGATAATGAGAAACGCTAAAATAGAAGCCGAGAGAATTATCCAAAACGCTCAAAAAGAGGCGGCGGAGTTTAAAAGCCGCGCTAATCAGGAATTAAAAATGGCCGCCGCCCAGTCCGTCTCTTTGTTGAAGCAGGAGATAACAAACGTTATTTTTGATAAAGTCTTTTCGGAAACTTTGAAAAAAAGTTTGAATGAAACGGATTTTATAAAAAATCTCATTAAGGATATCGTATCAAGGTGGGATTCAAATAGCGGGTCTCTTGATTTGAATATAATTCTTCCGGAAAACAAAAAAGAGGAGTTTGTCGATTTTTTCAAATCAAAATCCAATAGCGTTTTGAAAGAGGGGATCGAGGTCTTCTTTGAATCCAGAATGACAAACGGATTTAAAATCGGACCGAAGGATAAAACCTTTATACTTTCCTTTACGGATAAAGATTTTTATCAATTTTTTTACTCGTTTTTAAAACCGCAAATCAAAGACGCTCTTTTTGGCGGAGAATAATGTGAATCGATACTACTTTTTAATATCCGGATTATTCGATCTTATACTTGATAGCGAAAAGATACCGGCAACGAGTCGGGAGTTTTTAGATCTATGCGAAGGGGAGTTGAGCGTCGAGGATTTTGACGAGTTAAAAAAAATTTATATTTTCAACGATATTAAAAACGTTGTTAATTATAAAATTACCGAAAAATATTTAACCCCTTCGTACTATTCGGTTGACGAATTTAATGAAAATTTGAAAGATACCGACTCCTTTTTTCAATTTTTATCCGATTTTTATTATTACAAAAAGCAGGATAAGCGGCTGTTTCCGGAAACGACGGAAGAGGACGAACTGCTTTATCATTTTTATCAAAATCTTGATACTTTTGGAAAAGGTTTTATATACGATTATTTCAATTTTGAATTGAGTCTTAGAAATATTTCGATTGCGATATCGATGAGAAAAAGAGAGCTAGACGCGTCTAACTATATTATAAATAACGGCGATTATTGCCAAAATCTCTTAAAAAATACAAATTCTGATTTTGGATTGTCAAAAGAGTTCTCTTTTATAGAAAAGCTCAACGAAGTTTACGAATTAAACGATTTGGCGCTGATAGAGAAAAAAATCGAGGAGATAAGATGGGATTGGCTGGATCAGTACTCTTTAGAAGATTTTTTTACAAAGAATCTGGTCTTTGTTTATGGAATAAAACTTGCCTCCGTGGAGAGATGGTATTCTATGACGCCGGAGAGCGGAGAACTTATTTTTAACAAACTTATAGAGCAGATAAAAGAGAAAATTAATTTTTCTCGAGATATGCAAAACTGGAGGTAGAACGATATGGTTAAAGGTATAATAACCGGTATTGTAAGTAATCTTATAACGATTAAAGTAGAAGGAACTGTTTCGCAAAATGAAATTTGTTATATAATTGCCAAAGATGAAAAACTGATGGCGGAGGTTATAAAAATTGTCGGGGACGTCGCTTACGCTCAAGTTTTTGAAAGCGCGAGGGGGTTGTCCGTCGGTATGTCTGCCGAGTTTGTCGGAACTATGCTGGAGGTCGAGCTTGGACCCGGGCTTTTGTCAAAAAATTTTGACGGATTGCAAAACGATCTCGATAAAAAAGTCGGCGTTTTTCTGAAGAGGGGCGATTATACTCCGCCGCTCGATAAGGATAAAAAATTTGATTTTAAGCCCTTATTAAAAGAGGGCGACGTAGTTTCCGCCGGAGACTGGATTGGAAGCGTTAAAGAGAACTGGATCGATCACAAGATTATGGTTCCGTTCAAGTTTGAGGGGAGATGGAAGATAAAATCTATAGTCTCTTCCGGCAACTACGGAATTTATGATAAATTGTGCGTTTTGACAAACGACGCCGGCGAAGAACAAATCGTTACTATGACGCAAAAATGGCCCGTTAAAAGAGCTGTCAAGTGTTACAAAGATAAACCGAGACCTTTTAAAATAATGGAAACGGGAGTCCGAATAATTGATACTTTCAATCCCATGGCTGAAGGCGGCACGGGATTCATACCGGGACCTTTTGGTTGCGGTAAGACGGTTTTACAGCACGCTATATCTAAGAATGCGGAAGCGGATATGATTATAGTCGCCGCTTGCGGAGAGCGGGCGAACGAAGTAGTAGAGATATTTACGGAGTACCCGGAATTGATAGATCCGCGAACCGGTCGAAAACTCATGGAGAGAACTACTATAATATGCAATACTTCAAATATGCCGGTTGCGGCGAGAGAAGCGTCGGTCTACACGGCGATGACTATAGCGGAATATTATAGAGCGATGGGGCTAAAGGTGTTGCTTCTTGCGGACTCTACTTCCCGATGGGCTCAGGCTCTCCGCGAGATGTCTAATAGATTGGAAGAACTTCCCGGTCCCGACGCTTTCCCTATGGATCTAACTGCGATTATATCTAATTTCTATTCAAGAGCCGGCATAGTGTATCTAAATAACGGTCAAACCGGTTCGGTTACGTTTATCGGCACGGTATCGCCCGCGGGAGGAAATTTGAAAGAGCCGGTAACCGAATCTACCAAAAAAGCGGCTCGATGCTTTTACGCTTTGGCTCAATCCAGAGCCGATTCAAAAAGATACCCCGCCGTCGATCCGATCGACAGTTATTCAAAATATCTTGAATATCCCGAGATTCAGCGGTATTTGGCTAAGAATGTTGGAGAAAATTGGGTCAAAAGCGTGTTAAAAGCCAAAAACTGGAATTTGAGAGGAAAAGAAGCGTACGATCAGATTAATATTTTGGGGGACGACGGAGTTCCGATAGATTATCACACTACGTTCTGGAAATCCGAGACTATCGATTTTGTTCTTATGCAACAGGACGCTTTTGATAAAATCGACTCTATAACTCCAATGTCGCGTCAAAAATATATGCTGGAGTTGGTAATGCAGATATGCGACGCCGAGTATAAATTCGAATCTTTTGATAAGGTAGCTCCGTTTTTTAAAAAAATTATCAATGTTTTAAAACAGATGAATTACAGCGAATACGAATCGGAAAGTTTCTACAGTTTCAAAAGGGAACTGGAGAATATCTCAAGCGAGAGGAGGGGATAGATGACGACAGAAGCGTTTCAGAAAATATACACAAAGATTACAAAGATAACGAAAGCTACGTGCAGTATTAAAGCTGTCGGCGTCGGCAACGAGGAGATGGCTTACGTAAACGAACGTCCGGCTCAGGTAGTTAAAATTGCCGGCGACGAGGTAACTCTACAGATATTTCAGGGAACGGAAGGTATCGGGACGGACGCCGAGGTGATTTTTACCGGCAAGCCGCCGACTTTAAAAGTATCGGATCAACTTTCGGGAAGATTTTTCAACGCTTACGGACGTCCTATCGACGGCGGGCCCGATATAGAGGGGGAGGAGCGGGAGATTGGCGGACCGTCCGTAAATCCCGTCAGAAGGAAGCAACCTTCCGAATTAATTAAAACCGGAATCGCCGGTATAGATCTGAATAATACTTTAGTAACGGGGCAAAAAATTCCTTTTTTCGCCGATCCGGATCAGCCTTACAACCAGGTTATGGCGGACGTAGCTCTTAGAGCCGAAGCCGATAAGATTATATTAGCCGGCATGGGGCTGTCAAACGACGATTATCTGTATTATAAACATCTCTTTGATAACGCGGGAGCGTTGGATAAGATAGTTTGCTTTATCAATACGACCGAAGATCCGCCTGTTGAAAGACTTTTGATTCCGGATATGGCTTTGACTGCGGCGGAATATTACGCGGTGGATAAAAAACAGAAAGTTTTGGTGCTTCTTACCGATATGACGCTGTTTGCGGACGCTTTGGCTATAGTTTCCAATAAAATGGATCAGATTCCCTCGAAAGACTCTATGCCTGGGTCTCTTTATTCCGACCTTGCGAAATTGTATGAGAAAGCCGTTCAGTTTCCGGACGGCGGCTCTATAACCATTATAGCCGTTACTACGCTTTCGGGGGGGGATATTACTCACGCAATACCGGATAATACCGGTTATATTACCGAGGGGCAACTGTTTTTGAGAAAGGATTCTGAAATTAATAAAGTAATAGTCGATCCTTTTAGGTCTTTGTCGAGGTTGAAACAGTTGGTTATAGGAAAAAAAACTCGCGAAGATCACCCTCAGGTTATGAACGCCGCGGTAAGATTGTACGCGGACGCGGCGAACGCTAAAACTAAAAGGGATAACGGTTTTGATTTAACGGAATACGACGAGAGAGCGATTAAGTTTTCCTCGGAATATTCGGATAAGTTATTGGCTATCGACGTAAACATCGAAGTCGACGAGATGCTTGATACCGCGTGGGCGCTTTTTGGGAAGTTTTTTTCTCAGTCGGAGGTGGGGATCAAAAAGTCTGTTATGGATAAGTATTGGGTCGGCGGCGAAAAGTGAATTTTGGGCGACTTTTATACGTAGAGATAAGAAGGCGATACGAGGATTATTTATGGCTTTAAAATATCAGTTTAACAAAGTCGATATGCAGTTCTTGCAGAAGCAGTTAAAGATTAGAACGGCGGCTCTGCCTACTCTTAAAAGTAAGGAAGCCGCGTTGAGATTGACCGTGAAAAAAGAGAAGCAAATTCTTAAAGAGATGGAGGCGAAATATAGGGAGTTTGAGACGGGCATAAAACAATCCGTAAGATTGTGGCGCGAATTTCCGGACTCAATATTTACGATAAGTCAAATACATTTGGAAACAAAGAAAATAGCCGGTATTAAAGCTCCCGAATTAGAAAAGATTGATTATAAAGTTGAAAATTTTTCTAAATTTAACAATCCGATTTGGTTTAGCGAAGGGGTAGAAATTCTTAAAACTTTGTCCGAATTTTTGTCAAAAATTGAGATTGAGAGAGAAAAGATAGAGATACTTGAATACGCCAGAAAAAAAACTACGCAAAAGGTTAATCTTTACGAAAAAGTGCAAATACCTCAATATTCAGAAGCTATTTTGAAGATAAAAAGATTTCTTGAGGACGTCGACAATCTTGAAAAAGCCGCTCAAAAAATCACTAAAAATATTCAGGCGTCTAAGGAGATGTATGAATGATTGAGAAGATGAAGAAGTTGTATCTATTGATATATCATCAATCCAAAGACGAGTTTCTGGAGCGGCTTCAAAAGATCGGCGTCGTTCATTTAGATACGGGCGATAATATTCAGAGCGACGCTATTCAAGATATAAAAAACAGATTGTCCAAGCTGGATAAGTGTAAAAAGATAGTTTTGTCGAATAAAACGAAAAATAGTAAGGTCGTTCAAAAATCGCGCGACGGCGGCGATATTGAACAGTATCTTAGCGAGATAGAGAACATTGAAAATAGACTTGGCGCGGAAAAATCTCGTTTGGATAATATCAGAAAAGAGATAGAGCTTTTAACTAAATGGGGCGATTTTGATCCCGATACGATTAGAGCGATTGAGGAAAGATCCGGCTATAAACTCAAACTGTTTTACGCCAGAGATAAGGATTACGACGATATAGTTTCAGGTATTTCTAACGACGTTTTTGTTGAAAAGATTATCGAAGAGAAATCTAAGGTTTTTTTCGCGGTATTTTACAAAAACCCGGCGTCGTTAGAAAGCGTTAGAGCTTCCGAGGAGAAAATTCCTCTTAAAAGTTTGAAGCGTTTGAAAAAAGAGGCCGCCCGTATAGAAGAGAGTATCGGCGTTCTCGAAAAATCTAAAAGTTCCTACGCGGAATTAATGGACGAATTTGATAAATATAGAGTCGATCTTGAAGATAGTTTGCAATATAATGTGGTAGATTCGAGTTTAAGTCCGGAGGTCGAAGGGAAGGCTTTGTTTATTCGGGGATGGGTTCCAAAAAGAGTATTAAAATTTGTCGAGGAGTTTTTGGAAAAGGAGGACGTCGCTTATATCGTCGACGATCCGGCAGAGGGGGACGAGATTCCGATAAAGTTGCGCAACAACGCTTTTAACAGGCTTTTTGAGCCGATAACCAAGATGCACAGTATGCCAAATTACGGCGAGATGGATCCTACTCCGTTTTTTGCTCCGTTTTTTGCCGCATTTTTCGGATTATGCTTGGGAGACGCCGGATACGGGCTGGTTTTATTTATTACCGTAATAGTCGCTATTTTATTTGGGAAAAATAAAAAAATACGTCCTATTTTATATTTGGGATTTTTTCTTAGTTTATCGACGATAATTGCCGGCGCAGTCTTGGATAGTTTTTTTGGTTTTAAGATAACGGAGATGACTTTACTTCCAAAAGCCTTAAAAAAAACGGCTATATTTACAGATATGAATACCCAAATGTCGTTTGCGATTATGCTGGGAGTTATTCAAATTTTGTTTGGTTATTTTTTACAGACGATTAGTAAAATTAAATTTGGAGGAATAAAAGCGGGACTACAACCTTTGGGCGTTTTTCTTCTTATTACCGGAACGGTTATTCTCGGAGTAGGGTATGGGCTGAAAGGGGATTTTTCAATAGGACCTATGCCGGTCAAAAAGATTATAACGTCTATCCCTCACGGTTTTAACGTAGGCGCAACGTTAATTATTGCCGGAGTAGCGTTGATACTGTTATTTAATAATATAGATAAAAAAATATTTGTACGCCCTTTTTTGGGACTTTGGGAGATGTATGGAATAGTTACGGGAATTCCGGGCGACGTATTATCGTATATTCGTCTATTTGCGCTGGGACTTGCCGGAGGACTACTCGGCGGAGCTTTTAATATGATCGCTTTTATGGTAAGAGATTCGGCTCCTATCGGGATCAATTATATCGGAATGATTGCGATACTTTTAGCGGGGCATATAATAAATATTAGTTTATCTGCGCTAAGCGCGTTTGTTCACCCTTTGCGCTTGATATTGCTGGAATTTTATAAAGCGTACGGTTTTGTAGGCGGCGGCAAGGCTTACGATCCGTTTAGAAAGGGCGCGGCGTAACGACGGGAAATAATCCAATGTTATTGGGTTTAGTATATAGTTTTTAAGAATAGAGTAAGGAGATTAATTATATGGGGGAAATGAATTCGGCTTTTATAGTAGCCGCTATAGGTTTGGGATTGATGATAGGACTATCCGGATCCGGCAGCGCTATCGGATTGGTTATAAGCGGGAGCAGCGCGATGGGGTCTCTTAAAAAAAGACCGGAGGCGTTTGGAGCGCTGCTTGTAGCGTCCATATTGCCGTCTACTCAAGGTATTTACGGCTTCGTAGGGTATTTTATATATTCAGATTTGGTAACGCCCGATATTTCTATGTTTAACGCAAGTTTAGTGTTGGGAGCGGGATTGATGCTTGGTATCGTGGCGTTGGTTTCAGCGATTTATCAAGGGAAGATTTGCGCTTCGAGCGCTTCCGCTATAGGGTCGGGACACGAGGTTCTTGGACAGGGGTTAGTTTTTGGAGCTCTACCCGAATTCTACGCTATTTTAGCGTTAGTCGCGTCTATATTATTGAAAAATTTAGCCCAATAGTATTTGTTTAAGCATAAAAAAATAGAAAAAAAATATTTTTTTATGCTTTCTTATTTTATCGAATAAAATTCTTTTTTATATTGAAAAATGTAGAAAAAGGCGCTATAATGTCTTAATAGTTAATCTTTTTTTTCGGAGGTCAAAATGTATAAAATTAGGTTTATTATTTCGGCGATAGTTATATTCGCTCTGTTTTTAGGATGCGATATAAAGAAGATACCGACTACCGACGACGGTATAGAGGTCGACGGCAAAATCGCGAGCGTTACTACCGACGCCGGATTTAAAGCCGCTTTAGCTCGAACGGATTTGGAAACGATAAATCTTTCGGGAACGTCGTTTAACGGTTCGTATAGCGTCAATAGCGCGGTCGCGATTAACGGCTCTTCGGGGACTTCCGTTAACGGACTAGTTATAAATAGAAGCGGCGTAGAGTTAGACGGGTTTTCGGCAAATACCGTGGAGGTTGCGTCGGGAGTAGGGGATGGAGATTGTAAAATTCAGAATATCGCAATCAACGACCAGTTTATAATTAACGGCGGCGGAGCTAACAGCGTCTATTTATCCGGAACAAGTAACGTCAAGGGCGTTATGAAGGTGAACAAAGCCGGCGTAAGCGTTAAATTGTCCGCCCAGGTTAGTATCAATAAGGCTGTGTTAACGGCAAATTGCTCCTTAGATCAGACGGGCGATACGGGCGAGGGCAAGGTTACTACCATTTTTATAAACGTCGCTTCGTCCGGCGGCGCGGCTAATATGACAATCGACGTTAAGACTACAAATGTTAATATCCTGCAATTACCGTCAGATTTATCTTTAAATATCGATAGTACAATTGACGCGATAACGGCGTTAGCGGATAATGATATCACTTTAAATATAACCGGGTTTGTCGGTAGTTTGGCGGCGGTTAATCCAGACGCGATTAGAGGTAGCGTTGGCGGCGTAGACGTTACGCAGCTTGGTCCGACCGACTTAAGCGCAGATATTTTAGCCGACGCGGTTTCTTTGTTGTTTGATAAATTGTTGGGCTTTTCGGGGGTAAATTCCGTTGACGTTAAAGCTTCGGGAGCTTTTACGCTGTCTAACGAGTATGATCGTATATATCTGCCGACTTCCTTTAAGTATCTTGACAATACGATAGATATTTCATGGAACTCCGGCGACAATTCGGTATTATCTGCAACGACCGGCGTTGTAACGCACGATAAAAATTCAGACAAATTCGTAACATTAACGGCGACCGTATCGGTAGGCGACAAGAGCAACAGTATACCGTTGGTATTTTCTGTTAAGGTTGCGAAGGCGGCTACGACTTCGGCGACAACAACTACAACAATCCCCGATGATATTGATATACTAGGAACTTGGAAGATAGAGAATCTAAATCCCAAGACGGGAGGTCAAGGGGATATATCTGCGAGTTTTGACGTATCAGCTGATGGAAAGTTGACTATTAAATATAATGGCACTACAACTTTTATAGGCGGAGATATAGTTTCGTATGATAATGAACAACAATACGTTATATGTAAAATCAACAGCGATTTTACATATAACGGGAGCGCCATAAACGGTCTTAATATGAAAATTTCTTGGGAGCCTAGCCAAGCCGGCGAACCGGTAAGCGGAATATATTTAACGGCTTATCAGCCAAATGTTTTTAGAGCCAAAGCTGCAATCGAAAACTCGGTAATATGGGGACCGACTCCGCTTTGGACAAAACAGTAGCCCTAATGGAGTTTAAAATAAGCCGTCTCTTTCGAGACGGCTTTTTATTTGTATATTTAGCAGACGTATTTGGAATAATTTTAATTTTCCAAAAAATTCAAAAAAATTGCGAAATACCATAAATTTAAAGATTTATATTGACAGATATTTTACAATATCATAATAATTATATAAGAAATGGGGATTATTAAACGGAGGTTATTAATGAAGAAATATTTCATTTTATTCTCTTTAATAATAATTTTTAACAATTTTATCTTTCCGGAAGGGAATACAAATACAAATATAAATAACGTTTTGATCGATAGCAAAAGTCCGAGCGCTAACAAGGGAAAGAGCGTCTCTTTTTTTTCAATCATAGATTTTTGGGCTTATCCGTTTGTTTTTGAGCCGTCGTATTCAAACGCAAGCGACGGATTTAACGGAAGAGTTATGTTGGGGCTAAAATACGACAAATTTACTTTTGGCGTATCTATGTTTGAGAATTATTTTT